>RXJQ01000039.1 GCA_003963115.1 Burkholderiales bacterium | reverse complement strand
CCGATGCAGTACGAGCAACGCTGGCACGCGGCACAGCACAAGAAGGCCGCGTAATCGATGAGTTAAGAACTCCGGCAATCAAGGGCAACCTCAATGCGATATTTGCGGAAACTGCATCAAACAGTTTGCTGACAAAACCAGTAGCCCGCACATTGAATTTCATGAGGCCCGCCATCGTCTGGTTATAGGTAGCCTCCTTCTGGCGGCTCATCGAAGCCCTGAATAGCGCGGTCAGCAGCTTGTCGTCGGGCACGCCACCTTTGCCAGGCAAACTGACAGGGCCTGTTGATACGCGACTTTGTGTTGTGCCGTCAGATTGGTTCAGCGCGACAAGCCTCTGTTTCGCGAACTCCGATCCTTGATTAGCAGCCTTACGATACCAGCGGATTGCTTCAGGTAGGTCCTTCTGCAAACCATGACCAGACTTATCCACGCCGTCTTCATACGCTGCACCCATGACAGCTTGTCCTGTTGCATCGCCCTGGTCTGCTGCCTTCTTGGCCCATGTGATGGCCTGCATCACGTCTGCCGTCGTACCACTGCCCGATGCATACATGCGTGCCAAATTGCCTTCCGCTCTTACATTGCCTTGAAGCGCAGATTTTTCACTCCAAGCAAAAGCCTGCACGGGATCTTTCGGCACACCCTTTCCGTATTCATACATGGTCGAGAGGTTGACCTGAGCTACGTCATCACCACTCTCCGCAGCCTTTCTGTACCAGCTCACAGCTTGTACGTCATCCTGGGGTAAGCCACCCCGGCCTGATTCATACATGAGCCCGAGATTGATCTGCCCAGTGGCATCGCCGCCTTCCGCAGACTTTCGGTACCAATTCATTGCCTGAACGGCGTCCTTGGGTAAGCCGCCATCACCTGTCTCATACATGTACCCTAACCTAGCTTGAGCCCATGCATAACCATGGTCTGATGCCTTTCGGTACCAACGTGCAGCCTGGACGCTATCCTTTGGCAAGCCACCACGGCCAGATTCGTACATGGTAGCCAAGCAGCTTTGGCCCGTAGCGTCATCGCTATCTGCTGACTTGCGGCACAAGCGGACAGCCTGACTGTCATCCTTGGGTATGCCCCCACGACCCGATTTGTACATGAGACCAAGTTGAGCCTGAGCACCAGCATGCCCGTTCTCCGCAGCTTTTTTATACCAACTGGCTGCTTGCACCTCATCCTTGTCTAAGCCATTGCCACCCAGTTGGTAGGCACGCGCCAGATTGAACTGGCCAGCGGCATTGCCGTTCTCCGCTGCCTTTCTATACCAGCTCACCGCTTGAGCATGATCGATCTGAAGGCCATCCTTGCCTGAGTCATAAAGGTATCCTAGGTAGTTCTGAGCCTGGGGGTCACCGCTTTCTGCCGCCTTTCTGGCTTTGCTCACAACCGAAGACTCTTCCTTGGCCGCTTCCGATGCGCTGGCAATAGATGCGGCGGCGGCAACAGTCGCAGTCACCGTTTGGGCTTGTACTGCCGTCGTTGTGGTTTGAGCTGCCTTTTGTAAATTGGCCTGGGCCTGCGCGTTCAATGCGGCCTCGATTTGCTCAGCATCGCTACCAGACGGCAGCGCATTGCTGCCCATTGCATTGGTTTGCATGCGAGGAATAATCCGCCCATCAGCACCTCGTACAACGTTCCCGAACTGCTGCATGCACATCACGTAGGTTGGAGTCTGCTGAGCCTTCTTAGATTGAAATGCTCTATTCCTGCATGCGCGGTCTTGCTGATCAAAGGCTTGAGGCGTCACGGAAAAACCTCGCTCGGCAGTGACCGATCCACTCCCCGATGCCCAGCAGCCGCTAGGCGTAACGCAAATGAGTACGGCGCTAGCAAGCAGCGTCAGATACAGCTTCATATCAGCGAATTCCGAGTTAATAGAATGCTTGGCAATTGATAACAGAACACTGCGTCAAGACGATGTCATGCAAAGAATATGCCCCAGACCGGCGAGCACAGTCTCCGGCCAAAAGGCCGTTTTTGGACACCCCCCGCTCACGATGGATTACGCGCACGTCGCGCCCGAGGCCTTGCAAAGCGCCGCTGGTCGGCTCGATGCTCTCGGTAGCTACGTTTTGGCTACGGTCAATGAGAAAGGGGCCAGCCCACATGAGCTAACCCCTTGATTTATTGGTAGGCCGTGTTGGACTTGAACCAACGACCAAAGGATTATGAGTCCTCTGCTCTAACCAACTGAGCTAACGGCCCCCTGGCAACAAGGTAAGCCTGCCATTGTAGGGCCACCTGCGTGGCTCACTCGGCCAAGGCCGCCGCCTTGGCCCAAGGCTCACAGGCGCGCAACACCTGCGCCAAGGTGCTGTCCTCGGGGATATGGGGTTTGTAGGCCAGCCCCACCACGCGGCGCACATCCTGCAACTCGCGCAGGTCATGCCGCACCGCAATACCCTCCAGGCAGTCCATCGGGTGCAAGGGCGCCATGGTCACGCCCACGCCGGCGGCCACCAGGCCCAGCGCCCATTCCTGGCTGTCCACGCGGGCGCGCACATCGGGCACGATCTGGAACTGGCTCAAGCCGGCGTGCCAGTAGCTGGCCATTTCGCACTGGGTGCGCTCCACGAAGGCCACGCCATGCAGGTCGCGCGCGCTGATGTCCTCCTTCACGGCGAGCGGGTGCTCCTGCGGCACGAGCAAGGCGTATTGCTCTTCCCATAGAGGCAGAAAGGCCTGACCCTGCCCGGCGCAGCCTTGCGAGGTCAATTCGGCGTCCGCGGCTTGCGGGTCGTCCAGCACCGACAACTCGAGATGAGGCACAGCACGCCTCAGATGGCGCAGCAGCTTTTGCACATGGGCCACGCTCACCGTGGGGTGGATGCGCAGGCTCAGCCGCGGGTGCGAGGCCGTGTCCTGAAAAGTCTCCACGATGGCCTGCGCATCGGCCAGCAGCTTGCCACCCAGCCTGAACAGGCGCACCGCCACCGCCGTGGGCACCAACCCGCGCTGCTGGCGCGTGAACAGCCGCGTGCCCAGCTCTTCTTCCAGTTGCGCGATGGCGTTCGAGATCACGGGCTGGGTGACATGGCATTGGCGGGCAGCCGCCACGGTGGAGCCAGCCTCATATGCCGCACAGAAATAGCGAAGGTTGCGCAGGTTCAAGTGGGCTTACTCCTGGAAGGAGGGGAAATGCGGCAGACCCTGCAGCACGTTTTCGTCGTGGGCCGGTACCACGGTCAGTTGGGGGAAGCGCTGCATGATCTGGTGGATCTGGACGATGCAGGCCTGGTTGGCAGCCTCGTCCTGGTCGATGTGAAGGATCTGGCGCAGCAACCAGGAGCGGTCGGCCTTGTCGCGCAGGCCTTCGATGGTCCAGGTCACGTCCCCCGTGAAGAAGTAGCGCTTGCCCGATGGCAGGGTCAGGAACATGCCGACCTGGCCTGCGGTGTGGCCGCTGAGCGGCACGAACACCACCGCGCCATCACCGAACATGTCGAGGCTGCGCGCAAAGCCCATATAAGGACCTTGCGTGAACTGCAGCTCGTGCCAGTGCTGCACGCCGTCGAACTGGCTGTGCAGGAAACCCGGTGCGTGCCCATGCTCGGCATGTTCGCGCTCTTCGCGTGTCACCCATACGGTGGCTTGCGGAAAGTCGGCCAGGCCGCTGACGTGGTCCCAGTGCATGTGCGAGGGCACGATCATCTGAATGCGCTCGGGTTGCCAGCCCGCCTTGCTCAACTGGTCTGCGGCAGGGTTCACCTCGCCATAGCCGAAGAACTGGCGATCCAGCCAGGTGTTGACCGCGAACTGCTCATCCACGTGGCGACCCAGGCCGGTGTCGAACAGAAAAAGGCCCCGTGGGTGCCGAACCAGCACGGCGGCCTGCGCCGGGCGGCGGTGTTTGAACCAGTTGCCGCTGCTGACGATCATGGCCTCCTGCGCTCCGTTGGATCGGGCCGTCTGCAGGACGGTAAAGCCCAGGCCTTGCGGTGGGTGCGCCTCGGGCAGCGAGCCACCCGTGTCGGCCAGGCGGGCCGCGGTGGCCCGCTCGACCTCGGGCCGGTGTATCGTGCCCATGCAAGCTGTCAGGCTGCTCAGGGCGGCCAGGGTGCCAAAGATGCCCAATAGAAGAGCGGCCATGCGCCTCAGGCTGCGTCGCATCGGTGATGGTCTGTTCCTCATGTCTCTTGCTCCAGGTATGCTGTTGAAGGCTCTGGGTGGGGAGCGTAGAGAGGCACAATCCATAAATCAAATTGCATTTTTTGCTAGTTAAGCATAGTTTTTCTTATAGATAAAGGTGAAGCCAACCCGCTCGCAAAACAGGAAGCGGGCCTTTACTTCTGGCTCAGCACGTTGGACACCAGCCGCGAGGTGATGTCGACGATCTCGATCATGCGGTCGTAGGCCATGCGCGTGGGGCCGATCACACCCAGCGTGCCAACGACCTGGCCGTTGATCTCGTAAGGGGCCGACACGATGGACAGCTCCTCGAAGGGCACAACCTGGCTTTCGCCGCCGATGTAGATCTGCACACCCTCGGCCCGGCTGGAGCCGTCGAGCAGGCGCATGAGCTGGGTCTTTTGCTCGAACAGGTCGAACATGCGCCGCAAAGAGCCCAGGTCATTGGAAAAATCTTGCACGGTCAGCAGATTGCGCTCGCCGGACACCACCAGTTGATCGGTGTTCTCGGCCATGACCTCGCCGCCGGCCTGCACCGCAGCCTGCATCAGGACAGCGATCTCGCTGCGCAGTTGATCGACCTCGCGCTTGAGACGCTCACGCATTTCCTCGATGCTCAAGCCGGAGTAATGCGCATTGAGGATGTTGCTGGCCTCGATCAGTTGGGACTGGGTGTAGTCCTGGGGCGTGAAGATGACACGGTTTTGTACGTCGCCATCGGGCGCGACCAGGATGACCAGCACGCGCTTGTCGCCCAGACGCAGGAATTCGATGTGCTGGAACATCGAGGCCTTGCGCGGCGCCGTGACCACGCCGACAAACTGAGACAGGCTGGAGAGCATCTGGGCGGCGCTGGCGATCACGCGCTGCGGCTGGTCCGGCTGGAGCTGGTCGCGGGTTTCGGCACCGAGTTCGTCCAGGCTCAGGTGCCGGGCCGTGAGCATGGTGTCAACGAAGAGGCGATAGCCCCGGGGCGTGGGCACCCGGCCGGCCGAGGTGTGCGGGCTGACGATGAGGCCGAGCTCTTCCAGATCGGCCATCACATTTCGGATGGTGGCAGCGGAAAGGTCCAGGCCCGATGCCCGCGACAGGGTACGGGAACCGACAGGCTGGCCCTCGGCGATGTACCGCTCGACCAACGCTTTCAACAGAATCTTGGCTCGATCATCCAGCATGACTTTGGCATTTTAGTTTCTGCTTGCAACCATGACAGCCCCACAGTGGGTGCCCGGCTTGTTTTGAGACCCCCGTGTGGTGTAATTCTTCGCATGCCGAGTCTGCCCTGCCGTTTCCGTCACGCTGCCCTCATAGGCAAATACCAGGCCCGGGGCATCCGCCCGGTGCTGGAAGACGTGGCCCACCTGCTGGCTCGCGCGGGCCTGGACGTGTCGCTGGAAAGCGAAACCGCTTCTAACACGGGCATGACAGATTACCCCTCGCTGTCCGTGCGCGAAATCGGCCAGCAGTGCGATGTGGCCGTGGTGCTCGGCGGCGACGGCACGATGCTCGCCATTGCCCGCGAACTAGCGCCGTTCAACATCCCGCTGATCGGAATCAACCAGGGCCGCCTGGGTTTCATCACCGACCTGCAGCTCAAGGACATGGCCTCCGCCCTGCCCCTGATGCTCTCGGGCGAGTATGAGGAAGAAAAGCGCGCCATGCTGGAGGGCGCCGTGGCACGCCCCATGCGCGGCGGCGGCTTCGACACCATCTACGAAGGCCATGCGATCAACGAGGTGGTGGTGAGCCGCGGTGCCACGGCCAGCATGGTGGAGTTGCGCGCCGAGATCGACGGGCAGTTCGTGGCCAACTACCGTGCCGACGGCTTGATCGTGGCCTCGCCCACCGGGTCAACGGCTTATGCGCTGTCGGCCGGCGGCCCCATCATGCACCCGAATCTGGGTGGCTGGGTCATCGTGCCGATTGCCTCGCATACCTTGTCCAACCGGCCTTTGGTGGTGTCGGACGACGTGACCATCACCATCGAGATCGTGGCGGCCCGCGATGCCAGCATGAACTTCGACATGCAGAGCCTGGCCAGCCTGCTGCACGGCGACCGGGTGACGGTGCGCCGCTCGGCCCACAAGGTGCGCTTCCTGCACCCCAAAGGCTGGAACTACTACGCCACGCTGCGCCGCAAGCTGCGCTGGAACGAAGGAGTCAGTTGAGATGCTGCGCCGCCTGACACTGCGCGATTTCGTCATCGTCACCAGCCTGGAGGTGGATCTCTCGGGCGGTTTCACGGCCCTGACAGGCGAGACGGGCGCGGGCAAGTCCATCCTGATCGACGCACTGCAACTGGCCTTGGGCAGCCGGGGCGATGCGGGCGTGGTGCGTGAAGGCACCGCTCGTGCCGACATCAGCGCGGAGTTCGAGCCTTCTGCCGAGCTGGCAGCCCTGCTCGCGCCTTGGCTGGAAGAAGCCGGCTTTGACAGCCTGGAGCCCGGTGCACCGCTGCTGCTGCGCCGCGTGGTGGACAGCCAGGGCAAGAGCCGCGCCTGGATCAATGGCAGCACGGCCACGGTATCGCAGCTGCGCGAGCTGGGCGAGCACCTGGTCGACATCCACGGCCAGCACGCCTGGCAAAGCCTGACGCGGGCCGATGCGGTGCGCGCACTGGTCGATGCGCAAGCCGGTGTCGACACGTCGTCGTTGCAACAGGCCTGGCAAGCTCGCCGCGAAGCCCAGCGCCGACTGGACGAAGCACGCAGCAAGCAAGCCGACCTGGAGCGCGAACGCGAGCGCCTGCAGTGGCAGATCAGCGAGCTCGACAAGCTGCAGCCGCAAGCCGACGAGTGGGACGAGCTCAACACCGAGCACCAGCGTCTGAGCCATGGCCAGGCCATTCTGGACGCGGCCCGTCTGGCGCTGGATGCCGTGTCTGAGGCCGACACGAACGCCGAGTCACTGACCAGCCGCGCGATTGATGCTTTGGATGAAGTGGCTGGCGTCGAGCCCCATCTGGCCAATGCCCTGGAGGTGCTGCGTGAAGCGCAAGCCCAGTTGCAGGACGCGGCCCACAGCCTGAACAGTGCCCTGCACCACACCGAGCTGGACCCGGATCGCCTGGCCGAGCTGGACAACCGCATGTCGGCCTGGATGAGCCTGGCGCGTCGCTATCGCCGCCCGCCGCAAGAGCTGCCCGCGCTGCTGCAAAGCTGGAAGCAGGAACTGACCGAACTGGACGCCGCCACTGACCTGGCCGCACTGGAGCGCGAAGCCCAGCAGGCGCACAAGGCCTGGCTGGACGTGGCCAAGACCGTGTCGAAGCAGCGCGCTCAGGCTGCCCCGGCCATGGCCGAAGCCGTGACGGCGGCCATGCAAGACCTGGGCATGGCAGGTGGCCGCTTTGAAGTGGCGCTCGTCAAGCAAGATGAGCCACAGGCTTATGGTCTGGAGAACATCGAGTTCCTCGTCGCCGGCCATGCGGGCAGCACGCCGCGGCCATTGGGCAAGGTGGCCTCGGGCGGCGAGCTGTCTCGCCTGGCGCTGGCCATCGCCGTGACGACATCGCAGCGCGCCGATGAGGCCGCGCAGGTCGGCACGCTGATCTTCGACGAAATCGATTCGGGTGTGGGTGGCGCCGTCGCCGACACGGTGGGCCGGCTGATGCAGCGTCTGGGGCGCGAACGTCAGGTGATGGCAGTGACCCACCTGGCCCAGGTGGCCGCCTGTGCGCACCAGCATCTGCTCGTCTCCAAGGCCTTGAGCCAGGGGCAGACGGTCAGCGACATCCGCGAAGTGCAAGGCGAAGCCCGCGTGCATGAAGTGGCACGCATGCTGGGCGGCGCCATCACCGACACCAGCCGCGCCCATGCACAGGCCATGCTGACAAGCGCTGTAGCCCATGATGAAGAGGCTCGAGCCGATGGCAGCAAGGCCAAGCGCCGCAAGGAGGCCGCATGACGCCCTTGGACATCGTCTTGCTGACCGGCATTTCAGGCTCGGGCAAGTCCGTGGCGCTCAATGCGCTCGAAGATGCCGGCTACTTCTGTGTCGACAACCTGCCGCCCGAGTTGCTGCGTGGCATGATCGACCTGGAGAACCAGCGTGCACCCGAGTTGAAGCGGCGCGTGGCCGTGTCGGTGGACGTGCGCAGCGCGCATTCCCTGCCCAACCTGACGCCCGTGCTGACCGACCTGCGCAAGGAAGGCCACAGCGTGCGCGCGGTATTCCTGGACGCGAGCACAGATGCCCTGGTTCGGCGCTTTTCGGAGACGCGTCGGCCGCATCCCTTGTCGCAGGTGACGAAGGCACCGCGGCCCGAGCAAAGCGAGGCGCCTCGACGCGCCACCGATCTGGCTCGCGCGATTGACACCACCGAGCAGGCCTTGATCGACGCGATCAACCTGGAGCGCGAGTTGCTGAGCCCCTTGCGCGAGATGTCGACGGTGATCGACACCTCGCTGCTGCGCCCGGCCCAGTTGCGCACCTGGATTCGCAACATCGTGCAGGCTGCGCCTTCGCGCTTGACGCTGGTGTTCGAATCGTTTGCCTACAAGCAGGGTGTGCCCTTGGATGCGGACTTCGTGTTCGATGTGCGCATGCTGCCCAACCCCTTCTACATCAAGGAACTCAAGCCCTTGACGGGGCGAGACCAGCTGGTGATCGACTATCTGGCCGCCCAGCCTGAGTCCGCCGAGTTGCTGGCACAGATCGAGGCCTTCCTCTTGCGCTGGCTACCTGCGCTGGAAGGCGATCAACGCAGTTATGTGACGGTGGCCATTGGCTGTACCGGGGGCCAGCACCGCTCGGTGTACTGCGTGGAGCAGCTGGTGCAGCGCTTTGCACCCCGGGGCGTGGTGCTGGCGCGGCACCGGGAGCAGGACGCGAAGTGATCTGATCGCGCCCGCCAGCCATCAACCCTGTTTGGCCATCGCCTCACGCAAAGCCTGACGCAGCTGCTGCCCGATCTCCGGCTTGCCCGCGAACGGGTCCGTCGGATTGCGCCCCTGCACCACATCCTCCAGACGCGTCTGCACCATGCCCAATGCCTGTGGGTGCGTGTAGATGTAGAACTTGCCCGACTCGATCGCGTCATAGACCAGTGCTGCGGTATCCGCCGCCGTCACCTTGCCGGATGTCACCGCCTTGGTGCTCATGGCCTGCGCGATCATCTGGCTGGGCGTGGGCTCGCCTTCGCTGCGCAGCTCGGCCGGCCGGTTGCGATGCGACAGGTGGATGCCCGTTGGCACGAAGTACGGGCACAGCACCGAGGCATGCACCTGCTCCGTCACCAAGGACAGATCCTGGTACAAGGTCTCCGACAAGCTCACCACCGCGTGCTTGCTGACGTTGTAGGCGCCCATGTTCGGCGAGTTCAACAAGCCGGCCATCGAGGCCACGTTCACGATGTGGCCCTGCCACTTCGGATCCTTCTGCGCAGCCGCAAGCATCAGTGGCGTGAAGATGCGCACCCCATGGATCACGCCAAACAGGTTGACGCCCAGCACCCATTCCCAGTCGCGCTGGGTGTGCTCCCAGATCAGGCCACCATGGGCCACACCGGCGTTGTTGACCACGATGTGCGGTGCGCCAAAGCGCTCCATGCACAGGTCCGCCAGGGCCTGCACGTCCTCGGCACGCGACACGTCGCCGCGCAAGGCCGCCACCTCGGCGCCCGCGCCTTCCAGCTCGGCCACGGCTGCATCCAGGGCATCCTGCTGCACATCGGTCAGCACCAGCTTGAGCCCCTTCTTGGCGGCCAGCCTGGCCAGCTCCAATCCAAAGCCGCTGCCGGCGCCCGTGATCACGGCCGTCAGGCCCGCTTGCAATGTCAGGTTCGACATGGTGTTCTTGTCCTGCTGAAGAAAAATCAGATCAACTTGACCAGCTGCTTGCCGAAGTTCTTGCCCTTGAGCAAGCCCAGGAAGGCTTCGGGCGCGCTGGCAAGGCCCTCTGCCACGGATTCACGGAACTTCATCTTGCCGGTGGCCACCATGGTGCCCAGCTCCATCGTGGCCTCGGGCCAGACATCAGCATGCTCGCTGACGATGAAGCCTTCGATCTTCAAGCGGTTGACCAGGATCAGTGCCGGGTTCTGCATGGGCAGCGGCTGGCCGTCATAGCCCGCAATCATCCCGCACATGGCGATGCGGCCAAAGGCGTTCATGCGCAGCAGCACCGCATCGAGGATCATGCCGCCCACGTTCTCGAAGTAGCCGTCGATGCCATTGGGCGTGGCATCTTTGAGCGCCTTGTAAAAAGCCTTGGGGTCGCTGTGGACCTTGTAGTCGATACAGGCGTCGAAGCCCAGTTCATCGGTCACGTAGCGGCACTTGTCGGCACCGCCGGCCACACCCACCACGCGGCATCCGCGTGCCTTGGCCAACTGCCCCACCACGCTGCCCACCGCGCCGCTGGCGGCACTCACCACCACGGTCTCGCCGGCCTTGGGCTGGATGATCTTGATCAGGCCATACCAGGCTGTGACGCCCGGCATGCCCACCGAACCCAGGTAGGCCGACAGCGGGATGTGCGTCGTGTCCACCTTGTGCAGCATGGCGCCTTTGACGCTGGCGTCCACCACGGAAAACTCCTGCCAGCCGCCCATGCCCAGGACCTTGTCACCCGGCGCGAACTTGGGGTGCTTGCTGAGCACCACCTCGCCCACGGTGCCGCCGATCATCACGGTGTTGAGCGGCTGCGGCTCGGCGTAGCTCTTGCTATCGTTCATGCGGCCGCGCATATACGGGTCCAGCGAGAGGTAGTGGTGGCGCACCAGCACCTGGCCATCCTGGAGTTCCTTGGCTGAAGGCACGGGGGCCTCGACCAGCTTGAAGTTGTCGACCGTGGCTTCGCCTTGTGGACGAGATGCCAGCAGGATTTGGTGGTTGGTCGTGCTCATGGAATGTCTTCTCCTTCAGCGTGATGGCGGCCATCTCAGCCGCATGGGGACAAAGCTTGTTTCTGCGTCAATCGGAGCCGGGCCCGTGCAGCAGCGGTTTGGCAGCCGGCCGGACCTCCCGATCCGATACGGGCAAGGCGCGCAGGAATTTGAAGGTGGCCGTGGCATGCGCGCACACACGGCCCTTGGCATCAAGCACCTTGCCTTCGGTGAAGGCCAGAGAAGCGGTGGAATGCATCACGTTGCCCACCGCGCGGATCTGCCCCACGCCTGGGCGCATGAAGCTGGTCTTCATCTCCAGGGTGACGAGGCCCGGCCCGCCATCAGGCAGCGACAGATTGAGGCTGCGCGCCGCATGGGCCATGGCCACGTCCAGCAAGGTCATCATCAGGCCGCCATGGGCGACACCGAACGAGTTGGTGTGCCGGTCATCCTGGATGTCCAGGGTGATCTCGGCCTCGCCGTCCTCGTAGCGCTGCAACTCGCAGCCGATCTGCTCGATGAAGGGGATGCGGACGGCAAAAGGGATGGCCATGTCAGTGCGTGCCTCGTGACGTGGAATCAACCCGCATCATCCACCAACCAGCGCGCTGACGCCACCATCGACCGGCAGGATCTGCCCGGTGATGTGCTTGCCGGCATCCGACGCGAACAGCAGCGCGGCACCCTTGAGGTCCTCGTCATCACCAATGCGCAGCAGTGGCGCGTGCTTGGCGATGTTGTCCTCGCCGGCGATGCTCATCAGGCCCGCCGTCATCTTGCTGGGGAAGAAGCCCGGCGCGATCGCGTTGACGCGGATGCCCAGGTGTCCCCACTCGCAAGCCAGTGCCCGCGTGAAGTTCACGACCGCACCCTTGCTCGTGTTGTAGGCAATGGTCTGCATGAAAGGCGGGTTGCCGCCCAGGCCCGCGATGGAGGCCACATTGATGATGCGGCCCTGCTTGCGCGGGATCATGCTGGCCTTGGCAATGGCCTGCGACAGCAGGAAGTAGCCGCGCACATTGAGGTTCATGACCTTGTCCCAGGCATCCAGCGGGTGCTCCACCGCCGGCGCGCCCCAGGTGGCACCGGCGTTGTTGACGAGGATGTCCACGTCGCCCACGCGCTCGAGGGTCTCATTGGCCAGGCGCTGGATGTCCTCGGCCTTGCCCGCATCGGCGGCGACCCAGCGTGCATCGATACCCGCGTCCTGCAAGGCCATCACGGCCTGCTCCAGATCAGCCGCCTTGCGCGAGCTGATTACCACCTTGGCACCGGCCTCACCCAGCGCATGGGCTATCTGCAGGCCCAGGCCGCGCGAGCCGCCGGTCACCAGTGCCGTCTTGCCGGTCAGGTCGAAAAGCTGTTGAACCTTGCGGGGGCTCTTGTTGGTGTCGCTCATCTTGTGTGTCTCCTGCGGTATCAAAGATGGGAATCAAACGTTGAAATCGACCACATGGCGGGTAGCTGCCATTTCGCGGATCTGGGCCACCACGCCTTGATGGTGTGGATGCGGGATGTAGGCGGCGAGGGCGTCCTGGCTTTCGAAGGTGGACACCAGCACCACATCGCAGTTGGCTTCCAGGCCTTCGGTCTTGATGCCCACATCGAACTCGTGCATGCCTGGCACCAGGCCTTTGCAGCTGTCGAGCAGGGCCTTGACCTTGACGGCGTCTTCGGGGCGCTTGAGGGTCCACATCACGATGTGTCGCAGCATGATCTTTGTCTTTCTCGGTAGATGGATTGATCAGAACCAGTCGGCTTGCGCCTTCGCACAGGTCAGGTCGCGGCGCGAGACCACGCCCAGCCAGGCGTCGATCTTGGGCAGCTCGAATCGGAAGAAGTAGTCGCACGCGGCCAGCTTGCCCTTGAGGAAGCCTGGGCCCAGCGGGCTCTTGTCCCACTCACCTGTGGATTGCGCGGCCTTGGCGGCCAGCCCCAGCTCCAGCCAGATCCAGGCCAGCACCGTGTGGCCGAAGGCTTGCAAAAAGGGCGTGGCATTGGCCAGGGCTTCTTCGGGCACGCCGGTGGACCAGGCCGCCTTCGTGGCCGCGCCCACCTTCTGCAGGGCCTGCGCCAGGGCATTGGCGTGCTCGGCCAGGCCGTCGACATGGCCGGCCTTCTGAATGGTGTCGCTGATGCGTTCGGCCAGCACGCTCAAGGCCTTGCCGCCGTTCATCACGACCTTGCGGCCCAGCAGATCCAGCCCCTGGATGCCATGCGTGCCTTCGTGGATCATGTTGAGGCGGTTGTCGCGCCAGTACTGCTCCACGGGGAAGTCACGCGTGTAGCCATAGCCGCCCAAGATCTGGATCGCCAGGCTGTTGGCCTCCTGTGCCCATTCGCTGGGCCAGCTCTTGGCGATCGGGGTGAGCAGCTCCAGCAACAGGCCAGCCTTCTGAGCCTCCTCGTCGGTACCTGTGCGTTCGTCGTCCACGAGTTGGGCGCACAGCAGGCCCAGGGCCAGGCCACCTTCGGCCACGGCCTTTTGCATCATCAACATGCGCTTGACGTCGGTGTGCTCGATGATGGGGATCTGCGGCGCGCTGTGGTCCTTGCCGCCTGCGCCCATTAGTCGGCCTTGCGGGCGCTGCTTGGCGTATTCGAGCGAGGCCTCATAGCCCGCATAGCCCAGCATGGTCGCGCCCAGGCCCACGCTGATGCGGGCTTCGTTCATCAAGGTGAACATGCACTTGAGGCCCTCGCCTTCCTTGCCGATCAGGTAGCCCACGGCACCGGCTTCACCATGGACCGGGAACTTGCCTTCGCCAAAGTTCAGCAAGGTGTTGACCGTGCCACGGTAGCCGCACTTGTGGTTGAGGCCCGCCAGGGCCACGTCATTGCGCTGGCTGGTGATCGTGCCATCGGCCTTCACGAGCTTGCGCGGCACGATGAACAACGAGATGCCCTTCACGCCTGGCACCGGCTTGCCATCGGGGCCTGGGATCTTGGCCAGCACCAGGTGGACGATGTTGTCGCCCATTTCATGCTCGCCACCCGAGATCCACATCTTGTTGCCCTTGAGGCGATAGCGCTTGCCCAGCGGGTCCTCGGTCCAGTCGACACCCGAGCCATCGCCCTTCACATCGGGCACGGCGCGCGTGGCGATGTCCGACAGGCTGGAGCCCGCTTGCGGTTCGCTCAGGCACATGGTGCCGAAGGTGCGGCCTTCAAAGCCGCCCTTGGCGAAGACCTCGATCTGCAAAGGCGTGCCGTGCGCCAGGATGGTGTTGGCATTGCCACGCGTGAGCATGGGGTAGGCCGCGAGCGACACGCTGGCCTTGTAGAAAAAGCCCATGGATGCGATCTCGACCACGGTGGGCAGCTGCATCCCCCCCACGTCGGCATCCTTGCTGGCCGCCATCAGGCCCGACTCATTGAAGGCACGCATCGCCACCGAGGTCTCTGGCGGCAAGGTCACGGTCACGCCATCGAATTCGGGCTCGTGCACGTCCGTCAGGCGGTTGATGGGCGCAAACTGCTCCAGGGCGATCTTTTCGCTGAGGTCGAGCACGGCCGTGAAAGTCTCGCGGTTGTGCTCGGTATGGCGCTCGCGCTGGCACAGGCTCTCGGCGTTCAGCCAGTCATACAGCAGGAAATCAACGGTGGCGCGGTGGGTCATGGTGGTCTCGATTTGGTCTCTTCGGGTGCTTGAAACGGCCGGGGCTCAGCGGCCTTTGAACACGGCGTCGCGGCGCTGCAGGAAGGAGGCCACGCCTTCGGCGGCATCCTCGCTTTGCATCACCGGCAGCAGCTCGGGGAAAAGCCGCACAGCCGCAGCAGCCTCGCCCTCGTTCCAGGCCAGGCGGGTGGACTTGAGCACGTTCTGCACGCCCAGCGGCGCCGCCCTGGCAATGGCCTCGGCGATCTCGCGCGCCTTGTCCAGCTGTTGGCCGACCGGCACCACCTCCTGCACCAGGCCCAGACGGAGCGACTCGGGCGCATACCAGTAGTCGCCCGTCAGCAGATAGCGCTGCGCATTGGCCCAGCCCATCTGCTGCGGCAGGCGCAGCGTGGCTCCGCCGCAAGGGAAGATGCCGCGCTTGACTTCCAGCATGGCAAAGCGTGTGTCTTCGGCCGCCACACGCACCTCGGTATTGAGCATCATCTCGACACCCCAGGTGAAGCAGTTGCCTTGCACGGCCATCACAACCGGCTTGGCGTGGCGCTCGCTTTGCAGACCGAAGGGGTCGATCTCGCCCTCACCGATCTCAAAGCCCTTGCCGTTGCCAAAGATGGGCGCCCACTTGTCCAGCTCCACACCCGAAGTGAAGTGCTTGCCTTCGGCATGGAACAGGGCCACACGCAGATCGGGATTGCGGTGCAGCTCTCCATAGGCTCGGGCGATGTCTCGGTACATCTCTGGCGACAACGCGTTGTGCTTCTCCGGCCGGTTCACCTTGATTTCCAGGATGTGGCCGACCTGACGGGTTTCGATGTAGGACATGGGCTTGACTCGCGTAAAAAAGGTCCACACGGCATTCGCCATGCAGACCTCGTGTGCTGAGCTCAGATCATTTGAGCTTGTCTCTGCGTTGACGTGGCAATCGGCGACCGATGTGCGGGCTGGGCTTTGTCAGCAGGCCGTTCAGGCCTTGCCACCCGTGAAGCTGCCGCCCTCCGCAGCCAGCTTGGTCAGCAAGGGAGCGGGCGTCCAGAAAGCCGGATCACCATGGGGGTTGGCTGCAAAGCCCTTCATCAGCTCGACCACCTTGGGCAGGCCGATCATGTCGGCATACAGCATGGGGCCGCCACGGTAGACCGGGAAGCCATAGCCCGTCAGGTAGACCATGTCGATGTCGGAAGCCTTGGAGGCGATGCCCTCTTCGAGAATCAATGCGCCCTCGTTGACCATGGCCAGCGTCAGGCGCTGCACGATCTCTTCATCGCTGATGGCGCGCGGCGTGATGCCCTTCTCAAGACGCACCTTGTCGATGCAGGCTTGCACCTCGGCCGAAGGAATCGGCTCGCGCTTGCCCGGCTCGTAGTCATACCAGCCCTTGCCTGTCTTCTGACCAAAGCGGCCGAGTTCGCAGATGGCATCGCCAACAGGGCTGTAGATCACATCGGGCCGTTCCATCTTGCGGCGCTTGCGGATGGCAAAGCCGATGTCATTGCCGGCCAGGTCACCCACACGGAAGGGGCCCATGGCCCAACCGAAGGCCTCGGCAGCCTTGTCGACCTGCTGCACGGTCGCGCCTTCTTCGACCAGGAAGAAGCCTTGGCGGACGTACTGCTCGAACATGCGGTTGCCGATGAAGCCATCGCACACGCCCGACACCACGGCCACCTTCTTGATCTTCTTGGCCACGGCCATCACGGTGGCCATCACGTCCTTGGCCGTGTGCTTGGAGCGCACCACTTCCAGCAGGCGCATCACATTGGCCGGGCTGAAGAAATGCAGGCCCACGACATCCCCTGGGCGCTTGGTCACCTCGGCGATCTTGTCCACATCCAGCGTCGAAGTATTGGACGCCAGGATGGCGCCTTGCTTCATGATGCTGTCGAGCTTGGCGAAGACCTGCGACTTCACGCCCATGTCCTCGAACACCGCCTCGATGACCATGTCGGCCTGGGCGATGTCCTCATAGCTCAGCGTGGTGGCGAGCAGGCTCATGCGCTGCTCGTACTTGTCCTGCGCCAGCTTGCCCTTGCTGACCTGGGCTTCGTAGTTCTTGCGGATGATGCCCACGCCACGGTCGAGGGCCTCTTGCTTCATCTCCAGCAACGACACGGGGATGCCGGCATTGAGGAAGCACATGGTGATGCCGCCGCCCATGGTGCCGGCACCGATCACGGCGACCTTCTTGATGTCACGCAGGGGCGTGCTGTCAGGCACATCGGGGATCTTGCTGGCCGCACGCTCGCCGAAGAAGGCATGGCGAAGTGCACGGGCCTGGTCGCTGGTCACCAGCTTGCCAAACACATCGCGCTCAAAGGCGATGCCGGCGTCCAGATCCAGCTTGGTGGCCGCTTCCACGCAGTCGACGCAGCGTTGCGGGGCTTCGAGGTTCTTGCGGGTCTTGGCCAGGTCGGCACGGGCTTTGTTGAAAGCCTCGGTGTCAAGAGGCGCGGCCACGCTCAATTGGCGCACGGAGGGCAGTGGGCGCAACTCGGCCACATCCTTGGCGAAAGCGATGGCCGCAGGCAGCAACTCGCCATCCACCAGCTTGTCGAACAGCTTCTGGCCAGGCGCCTTGGCCAGCTTCTCGCTGGGCACCGAAGCACCGGTGGTGATCATCTGCAAGGCGGTTTCCACACCCAGCACGCGTGGCAGGCGCTGGGTGCCGCCCGCGCCCGGCACGATGCCGATGTTCACCTCGGGCAACGCGATCTGCGCACCGGGCACGACCACACGGTAGTGGCAGCCCAGCGCCAGCTCCAGCCCCCCGCCCATGGCCACGCCATGGATGGCCGCCACGACGGGCTTGACCGACTGCTCGACCTTGGCAATGGTCACGTGCAGGTCCGGCTCGGCAAAAGCCTTGGGCGAGCCGAACTCGCGGATGTCCGCCCCGCCGCAAAACACCTTGCCGGAACCGATGATGACCACAGCCTTGACCGCCGCATCGGCATTGGCCTTGGCGATGCCGTCCACGATGCCCGCGCGGGTGCTCTGGCCCAGGCCATTGACCGGGGGGTTTTCCAACGTGATGACGGCCACGCCATCGGTGACTTGGTAGGAGGTGCTCATGGGCGATCTCTCAGGCAAGGGGTCAAAGAAGGAGTCAAATGGCAATTCTGACAAGAATCATTGTATGAATTGACGAGCATTGTGGCACCGAGTCTGCAAAGGTGCGCCCCACCCTGGTGAAAATACCTAGACGCGGGCAGCGTTCACGTCAACCGCTGCGCCAAGCAGTGTCAAGGCAGGCTCGCCTTTTTCGCTTCATCGATCAAGGTTGACCACGCCGCCCGAGGGGTGCCATCGGTCTTGCGCAGGCCCAGGCTGCACAGGAAGTCGCCGAAGCCTGGAATATTCCCCGCGCCGTAGTAACTGGTAAAAGTCTCGCAATCGCGTGCCGAGAAATCGTGCAGGAGGAAGAAGTTCAGGAAGGGGATGGGCTGCTCTGCCTGCGCCAGGGATGCAGAAGCTGATTGAGACCACGCCGCGAACACCTGGCGGACGAACGCTGCCTGCATCTGCTCCGAACTCTTGATGTTGACGCTGGAGGCCGGATAGCCCACCTCCTGCAGTACCAGTGGCCGCGCACCCGCCCAGGCCAGCATGCGCTGGAAGTCGCCAGGCACCACGGAGGGATCCCGCACAGAAACTGCATAAGTGACGGCATCGTATTGCAGCGGGTAGTAGGTCAGGATCAGGACATCGCTCTGCGCGTTAAGAGCCTTGACCTGCGTGAGTGATGGGCCCAAGGCGCCATCGAAGGTAGCCGTCACACCTACCTTGATCGCTGGATCCAGCTGGTGCACATACGCCACCACATCTTCATAGAAGCGTTGGTAGGCAGCCCACTGCTCGTCACCGGCCTTCGCCTGCGCCCGCAGATAGACGTCGACCTCGTTGCCGATGGACAAATACTGGATGCGGCCCTTGTAGAGGCCGATCAGCTTGTCCAGCAGCGCATGAAAACGCGCCTTGACCTGGGCATTATCGAAGGCCAGTACATCCAGGCCGGCGGGCATCTCGCGCTGCGTGGTGTTGATCAGCTGGATGCCGATGTAGTTGACTTGACTGCGCTTTTGCGACTGGGTCATCCACCAGTCCAGGCCATTCCACTCCTTGGCGTCGTAGCTGCCTTGCGTCGGCTCCAGTTTCTTCCACGTGTAGGTTGTCATCTGGCCACGTGCACCAGCGCTGTAGCTCAGGTCGACGGCCTCTTCGGCCACAGCCAGATACTGATCAGGCGTGCTCGGAAAGGGGTCGAGCCGCATGGAGGACGAGATGGCCAATACGCCCGGCTGGCTCGGGGACAAGGCCGTGGGCGTGGCTTGTGTCGAATCGGCGTGGCCACCTCCACCGCCGCAGCCCAGCAAGACCCCAGCGACCAACAGGCATGCCATTGCCAGACGCCCTGCTCGGCGCCGCGCCTCGTGCATCTCCATGCCGGCTTCGCGGACCATGCAAAACTCCCGCCAATTGTTCACGCCGGGTCATGATGACCGCAAATCCCCTCTTGCGGGCAAGTGGTACCAATCGTTACGCTGGGCTTCCTGCCCGCCCTCGTGCAACGCCCGCAACGCCCACAAGCAAGTCAAGGCCTTGTGTTCGTGTGCATGCATGCTCAAGCTGGCGGCGATAGCGTCGATAGGGAGGAATACGCTCGAGAGGGATGTGCATCATGTCCAAGCTGTCGTTCAGCCAACTTCTGTATCGCTACTTCTTCTTCGAGTGGCTGTTCAAGGATGTTTCGCGCGGTAATCAGTTCGAGCGCATGGCTGCCTGGCGGCATAACCAGGAGCGCGCCTGCTGGCTACCCACCTATATGCGACGCTGGCTGGTATTGGGCCTGCTGTTCTACGGGCTGGGTGCCTTCGTCGAAACGGTGCTGAATTCGCCCCTGCTGTCGAGCTTTCTGTACGTGCCCAGTGCGCTGAGCATGCCCATCAATGCCGTCATCGTCGCAGCCTGGGTTGGGCTCAAGACGCTGTCCGCGCCCCTCTAGTTTCTTCAAGAGGCCCACACATGCACCTGCGAGGTGCATTCACGGCGCATCAAACCTCCAGCCACTCCTTGCGCGTGTACTGATCGTGGCGCAATTCGTCGGGCGTGCCATGGAAAACCACCTCGCCATGGCCCATCACGTAGCAGCGCTGCGAGATGTCCAGCGCGATGGTGAGCTTCTGCTCCACGAGCAGCACCGCCAGGCCGCGCTTTTGCAGCTCCTTGAGGTACTCGCCCACCAGCTCGACGATCTTGGGCGCCAAACCCTCGGTCGGCTCGTCGATCATGATCAGGTCGGGGTCGCCCATGAGCGTGCGGCACAGGGTCAGCATCTGCTGCTCGCCGCCTGACATCACGCCCGCCTCGGTGTGCTGGCGCTCCTTGAGGCGCGGGAACATCTGGTACATGTCGTCCAGGCTCCAGCGGCTTTTCTTGTGGTCCGACTTCATGCCCAGCTTGAGGTTCTGCTCCACGGTGAGCTTGGGAAAGACGTCGCGGCTCTCGGGCACATAGCCCAGGCCTCTGCGCGCCACGTCATAGGTCTTCTGCCCCAGCAGCTCCTCGCCCTTCCACTTGACCGAGCCATGGCCGTCGACCAGGCCCATGATGGTCTTGATGGTGGTCGAGCGACCCGAGCCATTGCGCCCCAGCAGGCTCACGATCTCGCCAGGTTTGACCTCCAGGTCTACCCCATGCAGGATGTGGCTCTTGCCGTAGTACGCGTGCAGATCCTGAATGCTCAGCATGGTGCTTGTGCTCCCATCAGACGCCTGCTTCCGCAGCCTGAGCCTGCGCCAGCACAGAGCCCAGATAGGCTTCCTTGACACGCTCATTGGCCCGCACGTTCTCGGGTGTGTCGAACGCAATCACCTCGCCGTAGACCAGCACCGCGATGCGGTCGGCCAGACCGAACACCACGCCCATGTCGTGCTCCACGGTCAGCAGGGTCTTGCCTTCGGTGACCTCGCGGATGAGCTTGACGAAGTTGGCCGTCTCGGACTTGCTCATGCCCGCCGTCGGCTCATCCAGCAGGATCACATTGCCGCCGCCAGCGATGGTCACGCCCACCTCCAGCGCGCGCTGCTCGGCATAAGTCAGTTGCGAGACATGCACGTCGCGCTTGCGTCGCAGGCGGATCATGTCCAGCACCTCCTCGGCCCGCGCGTTCACATGGTCCATGCGCGACAGAAAGCGCCAGAAACTGTAGCGCTCGCCCATGGACCACAGCAGGCCACAGCGGATGTTCTCGAACACCGTCAGGCGCGGGAACAGGTTGGACACCTGGAAACTGCGCGCCAGGCCGCGTCGGTTGATGTCATAAGGGGTGCAGCCATGAATGGGCTCGCCATGCAGCAGGACCTCGCCGCTGCTCGGTGCCATGCGGCCGCTGATGAGGTTGAACAGCGTCGACTTGCCCGCGCCATTGGGCCCGATCAAGGCCACCCTCTCGCCAGCTTTCACGGCCAGCTCGGCGCCGCGGATGATCTCCGTCTTGCCAAAGGACTTGCGCAACTGACGCAACTCCAGCGCCAATCCTGCTGTTTCAGGCGTGCTCATGCGCAGACCCCACCGTCACACCACCGGGACGCGGGCCAGCCGCGCCTCGATCTCTTCCTGGATCTGATGCCACTGCCGCGCAAAGCGGCGCCGCACCAGCTCGAACAAGCCCACGCCCACGAGCAAAGCCACCACGGCCACGGCCCAGGTCTGGCCACTGCGCGTGTTGAGCTCCATGCCCGCGAACTTCATCATGGGCCCCAGGGCCTCATTGAGCTTGATGTGATAGACCATCTCGACCATGGCCGCGAAAACCGCGACCACCGCCGCACCCGTCACGGCCAACGCCGCATACGAGGCCAGCAGGCGCCGCAGCAGGCCATGTGCCGCCACGCGCACATTCATCATCAGCAGGCTGGCGATGCCCCCCGGCGCGAACATCACCATGAACAGAAAGACGAGCCCCAGGTAAAGCAGCCAGGCCTTGGTCAGCTCCGACAACATCACCGAGGCCAACACCAGCAGCACCGCCCCGATGATGGGCCCGAAGAAAAACAGCGAGCCACCCAGGAAGGTGAACAGCAGGTAGGCACCGGAGCGCTGCGCGCCTACCACCTCGGCCGTCACGATCTCGAAGTTGATGGCGTACAGGCCACCCGCCACACCGGCAAAGAAACCCGCGATCATGAAAGCGAAGTAGCGCACACGCTGGGTGTCGTAGCCGATGAACTCGACGCGCTCGGGGTTGTCGCGCACGGCGTTGAGCATGCGGCCCAGCGGCGTCTGCGTGAAGGCGAACATCAGCACCGTGCAGATGAAGCAGTACACGGCAATCAGGTAGTAGACCTGGATCTGCGGCCCGAAGGTGATGCCCATGAAGGGATGGCCCACCACGCGGTTGCTGGAGATGCCACCTTCACCGCCAAAAAACTCCGGCAGCATCAGCGACATGTTCCACACCAACTCGCCCACGCCCAGCGTGATCATGGCAAAGGTGTTGCCCGACTTCTTCGTGGTCACCGCGCCCAGCAATGAAGCCACCAGCAAGCCGGCCAGCCCACCGATGATCGGGATCAGGCTCACCGGCACAGCCCATTCGCCCGCGCCCACTTTGTTGAGCGTGTGGATGGCTGCGAACGCGCCCAACCCTGAATACACCGCGTGCCCGAAGCTGAGCATGCCGCCCTGCCCCAGCAGCATGTTGTAAGACAGGCAGACGATGATGGCCGTGCCCATCTGCGAGAGCATGGTCAGCGACAGGCTGCTGGTGAACACATGCGGTGCCATCAGCAGCACGAACGCGAAAGCAGACCACAAGAGCCATCGGCCCAGGTTCAGCGGTCTAAATTGGTAGACGTCGCGGGTCATGTGCGGCTCACTCCTCGCGCGTGCCCAGCAAGCCCTTGGGCCTGAAGATGAGGATCAGCACCAGGAACAGATAAGGCAGGATCGGGGCCATCTGCGAGACGGTGACTTTCAGCAGCGGGTAAGACCAATGCGCGTCGTTCACGATGTAGCCATGGCCTTGCATGAGCGTCGCAACCGAGACATCAGCCAACACCGCAAAGGTCTGAAGCAGGCCGATCAGCAACGAGGCCAGAAAGGCCCCCGCCAGCGAGCCCATGCCGCCCACGACCACCACCACGAAGATGATGGCGCCCACTGACGCCGCCATGTTCGGCTCCGTCACGAAGGCATTGCCCCCGATCACACCAGCCAGTCCCGCCAGGGCACAGCCACCGCCGAACACGCCCATCATCACACGCGGCACGTTGTGACCCAGGGCTTGCGCCATGTCCGGGTGGGTCAAGGCCGCCTGGATGATCAAGCCGATGCGGGTGCGCGTGAGCAGCAGCCACAGCGCGCCCAGCATGAAGAGCGCCACCAGCGCCATGAAGCCCCGGTATATCGGGAACTGCGTGCAGGAATTGCCCGCCGCCGGCCCGCACAAGGCCGGATCGCCCGCCCCGGCCAGGAAGCGCAGGCCGTCGGCCTTCACATTGGCGATGGTGAACAGCGGGCCGTCCAGCACCTCGGGGATGCGGTAGTCCACATTGGCCGGCCCCCAGATCAGGCGCACGCATTCGAACACCACGTAAGACAAGCCAAAGGTCACCAGCAACTCAGGCACATGCCCGTAGACATGCACCTTGCGCAGGCTGTAGCGCTCGAAGGCCGCACCCAGCAAGCCAACCAGCAAGGGGGCCAGAAACAAGGCCGGGAAGAAACCCACGAGGCCTGTGAGCGTGTACGCGAAGTACGCACCCAGCATGTAGAAGCTCGCATGCGCGAAGTTCAATACTCCCATCATGCTGAAGATCAGCGTCAGGCCTGAACTCAGCATGAACAGCAGCAGCCCATAGCTGAGGCCGTTGAGGAAGAAGACGACGAAGGTTTCCATCCGGCGCTAGCCCCAGTGCGTCCGTCAGGTCGATCAGGATGGACGTTTCATCTGACAGGACGTCGGCGTACTGGACACATAGGAGTCAAAGGATTTGACGGGCACAAAGGTCATGCCGGTCTTCTCGACGTCGTAGCTGTCTTTGGCATCCACCGGCGCCCACTTGGCGATGAAGAGCGGCTGCTGCAACTGGTGGTCGGTCTTGCGCATTTCGACCTCTCCATTGAAGCTCTTGAACTTCAGGCCCTCCATGGCAGCCGCCACCTTGAGCGGATCCGTCGACTTGGCCTTGGCCATGGCCTCGGACAGCATCATCAGCGCGTGGTAGGACGCGCCGTTGTAGAAGTCATCATTGAAGCGCTTCTTGAACTCACTGGCCAGACCGCCGTAGAGGCCACCCATGTTGTAGTGGCCATAGCCCACCTGGTAGACGCGTCCGCTGGCTGCCTTGCCCAGCGCGGTTGGCGTGCCGCCGAAGTTCGCATAGTAGGTATAGAAGTTGACGTTGAGACCTGCCTCATTGGCGGCCTTGACAAGCAAAGCCAGGTCCGAGCCCCAGTTGCCGGTGATCACGGTATCAGCGCCCGATGCCTTGATCTTGGCCACATAGGGCGCGAAGTCACGCACCTGGGCGAGCGGGTGCAGATCGTCACCCACGATCTGGATGTCGGCGCGCTTGCGGGCCAGCATGGACTTGGCAAACTTCGATACCTGCTGACCATGTGCATAGTTCTGGTTGATCAGATAGACCTTGTGCACGTCCTTCTGGTCCTTGATGAAGGAGGTCAGCGCCTCCATCTTCATCGAGGTGTCGGCGTCCAGCCGGTAGTGCCAGTAACTGCACTTGCTGTTGGTCAGGTCGGGGTCGACCGCAGCGTAGTTCAGGTAGACGATTTCTTTACCAGGGTTGCGCTCGTTGTACTTGTTGACGCCGTCCACCAGCGCCAGCGCAGAGCCTGAACCGAGGCCCTGCACCACATAACGGATGCCCTGGTCGGCGGCCGACTTCAGGGCGTTGAGAGATTCTGCGGGACTGAGTTTGTTGTCGATGGTGACGAATTCGAACTTGACACCAGCCGGGTTGTTCGCGCCGTTGAGCTTCTCGGCCACGAACTGGAAGCTCTTGATCTGGTTCTGGCCGACGCTGGCCATGAGGCCCGACAGCGGGTCGATCCAGGCAATCTTGACGGTCTCTCCCTTTTGCGCCAGTGCCGCGCCTGCAGACAGGCTTGCAGCGACCAGAAAGCTCAGCGTACGAACGTGTGGGGCTTGTAAGCGCATCTCATTCTCCGTGTCGTGTTGAAACTCAGCGGGGCCAATTTACCCCCCCGACTTGAGGGCCCTGCTCAGGGATGACCCGCAGACACGGATGAGGTCATTCGTGCATCAAAAAAGGCGCCCCAAACGGGACGCCTTTCTTGTGCGCTTCAAACAACGATCAAGCCGTAGGCAGTTTGTGGTCCTTGAATTTTTCGCGCAGTTGGAGTTTGGAGATCTTGCCCGTGGCCGTGTGCGGGATCTCTTCCACGAAGACCACGTCGTCAGGCGTCTGCCAGTTCGGGATCTTGCCCTTGTAGAACGCGATCAGCTCTTCCTTGCTCACCTCGGCACCAGGCTTCTTGACCACCACCATCAGCGGGCGCTCGTCCCACTTGGGGTGATGGCAGGCGATGGCCGCCGCCTCGTGCACGGCCGGGTGAGCCATCAGCACGTTCTCCAGGTCGATGGAGCTGATCCACTCGCCACCTGACTTGATCACGTCCTTGCTGCGGTCGGTGATCTGCATGTAGCCGTCAGGGTCAATGGTGGCCACGTCGCCCGTGGGGAACCAGCCGTCATGCAGGGGCGACTTCTCGACATTGAAGTAGCTGCTGATCACCCAGTGCCCGCGCACTTCCAGGTCACCGGCGGCCTTGCCATCCCAAGGCAGCACCTTGCCGTCACCGTCCACGATGCGCATGTCGATGCCATAGACCGACTTGCCCTGCTTTTCCAGCAGCTTTTGCTTGTCTTCAAGTGACCAGTCGGCATGCTTGGCCTTCAAGCGGCCCAGCGTACCCAGCGGCGACAGCTCGGTCATGCCCCAGGCGTGGATCACCTCGACGCCATAGTCGTTCTCGAACGTGCGGATCATCGCGGGCGGGCAGGCCGCGCCGCCAATGATGGTGCTCTTGAAGGTGCTGAACTTCAGGTTATTGGACTTGACATGGTTGAGCAGGCCCAGCCAGATCGTGGGCACGCCCGCGCTCATCGTCACCTTCTCTTCTTCGAAGAGGTTGTAGAGCGAGGCGCCATCCAGGTGGTGGCCAGGGAACACCAGCTTGCAACCCACCATGGCTGCTGTGTAAGGCAGGCCCCAGGCGTTGACGTGGAACATCGGCACCACGGGCAGCACGGTGTCGGTGGCCTTGAGGCTCATGGCATCCGGCAGCGCGGCCGCAAACGCATGCAGCACGGTCGAGCGGTGCGAATACACGGCGCCCTTGGGGTTGCCGGTCGTGCCCGAGGTGTAGCAGATGCTGGCGGCCGTGTTCTCGTCGAAAGAAGGCCAGTCATAGTTGCCGTCTTCTGCGGCGATCAGGTCTTCGTAGCACAGCAGATTGGGCAAGGTGCATTCGCGCGGCATGCTTTCGCGGGCGCACATGAGCACCACGTGCTTGACCGTGGGCAGCATGGGCGCGAGCTTCTCGACCAAGGGGAAGATGTTCAGGTCAACGAAGATGGCCTTGTCTTGCGCGTCGTTGGCGATCCAGGCCACTTGCTGCGGGAACAGGCGCGGGTTGACGGTGTGGCACACGCGCTGTGAGCCCGACACCGCGTAGTAGATCTCCATGTGGCGGTAGCCGTTCCAGGCCAGCGTGGCCACGCGGTCGCCGGCTTGCAATCCCAGTCGGTCCAGGGCCTGGGCCAGCTTGCGTGAACGCAACTCGACCTCGGTCCAGTTGGTGCGGTGCATATCGCCTTCCACACGCTTGGACACGATCTCGACGTCGCCGTTGTGACGCGCCGCGTGCTTGAGCAGCGACGAGATCATCAAGGGCATGTGCATCATTTGGCCCATCAGGCTCATAGGGACTACCTCCGAAAAGAGAGACAACGCGGATGACCGGACAGGCCAAACGGGAAACATGCCGATTCAGATCAGCGCGCGGATCATAGTCGCCGCAGACCGAAAATCACATGGTCTACCCTAAAGGGTTATCCCTAGATTCCCCGTGATTGAGCGCCTGTCCTGGCTCCATCCGGGAAACGCTGGGGACCAGATGAGCGTTCGATCCGGCAACAGCGCATTGTCTAGCGCATTCGGGTGGATCCGTCCCAGGGCCATCCCCAGCCTGGTGCTTCGCAGCCCGTTGCGGGATTTTGTGGCGCTTTTGCGCAATTGAGCACTTTCGCCGCGATCAGCCTTCGGCCGGCAATTGCAGCGCCTGCAAGGCCTTGACGAAAGCTTCAGGCAGCGGCACGGGGCGGCGGGTCGCGCGGTCCACATACACGTGCACGAAGTGACCCACTGCCGCCGACATCGGCGCCCCCTGGTCGAACAGGCCGATCTCGTAGCGCACGCTGCTCTTGCCGATGTGGCCCACGCGGATGCCGGCGTCCACATTACGCGGGAACTCCAGCGGTGCGAAGTAGTTGCAATGCGTCTCGATGACCAGGCCGATCACCTCGCCCTGGTGGATGTCCAGCACGCCCGCCTCGATCAGGTAGCGGTTCACCGCCGTGTCGAAGTAACTGTAGTAGGTGACGTTGTTGACGTGCCCGTAGATGTCGTTGTCCATCCAGCGGGTGGTGATGGTGCTGAAGTGGGCATAGGCAGCCCGCTCTTGCGCTTGGGGTCTTTCCATGAACTGACGCTTCCAGACTTGTCAGAGAGATAAGGGACAGGCGCTTGCCCGCCGGTCATGATAGCCAAGCACGGCGGGCTCATCGGGCTCGATGGGTCGTTTGACCGACACCGGCACGCGCGGCTACATTACTGACCCACAAGTCAGTTACTTGACATCACCCGCCCCGAGTCCCGCGCTGAGAACCGCCTTGAGCCGCACGCCGTCATCCGCACCTGCCATGCCTGCGCCCGCTTCGCCAGAGGCGCCGGAGATCGCCTGCCCCATCGCCGCGGCGGTCGCCGCCATCGCGCCCAAGCTGCCCGGCGTGCGCCAGCGCCGCAAGGCCGCTCGCCCGCATGAACTGCTGGAAGCGGCTCTGACCTTGTTCGTGGAAAAGGGCCTGGCCGCCACGCGCGCCGAAGAGGTGGCCAAGCTGGCCGGGGTCTCCAAAGGCACTTTGTATCTGTACTACCCTAGCAAGGACGAACTCTTCAAGGCCGTGGTGCGGGCCTACCTCACCCAGGTGATCGTCGAGGGCGAAGAGCTGCTGGACCAGTTCCAGGGCAGCACCTCCGAAGCGCTGAACCAGCTCGCGCACACATGGTGGTCGCGCGTGGGCTCGTCCAAGGCCTCTGGGCTGCTGGTGCTGATCATGGCCGAGGCGCGGCACTTTCCCGAGCTGGCCCAGTTCTATGTGGACGAGGTGGTCGCGCCCAGCCACGCCCTGCTGGCGCGTGCCGTGCAGCGTGGCATCGACCGCGGCGAGTTCCGCGCGATGGACGTGACCTCGGTTGTGCATGCGCTGATCGCACCGGTGCAGTTCCTGATTCTCTATCGCCAGTGCACGGCCGTGTGCACCGCCAACCCGGTCCCGCTCGATCCGGAGCGCTTCATGACGACCCAGATCGAGCTGCTGTTGCGAGGGCTGGAAGTGCGCCCCGCCGCGCCCCCACAAAACGAGACATGAGCAACAAGACCAAATGGATCGCCCTGGCCGCCGGCCTGCTGGTGCTGGGCGGCGGCATCGGCCGGGCCATCGTGCACAAGAAGGCGCAGCAAAACGAACTGGCCCAGAGCACGGCCTCGGCTCAGGCACCCGAGATGAGCTTGCGCGCACAGGATGTGCTGACGGTCCAGCCCACCTCGCTGACGCACACCATCGGCGTGTCAGGCAGCCTCACCGCGCAACGGTCGGCCATCGTCAAGGCCAAGGTCGCCGCCGAGCTGCTGAGCTTCACGGTGCGCGAAGGCGATCAGGTCAAGGCCGACCAGGTCATCGGCAAGCTGGACCCGCAGGAGTTCGATACGCGCTTGCAGCAGGCCAGGCAGCAGGCCGAATCGGCCAAGGCCCAATGGCAGATCGCACAGCAGAACCTGGACAACAATCAAGCCCTGGTCAAGCAAGGCTTCATCTCGCGCAACGCGCTGGACACGTCCTTGTCGAACGCAGCATCGACCAAGGCCACTTACGAGGCCGCGCAGTCTGCTGTCGATCTGGCCCAGAAGGCCTTGAAGGACAGCATCGTCCGCTCGCCGATTTCGGGGCAGATCTCGCAGCGCTTCGTGCAGCAAGGCGAGCGCGTGGGCGTGGACGGCCGCATCGTCGAGGTGGTGGACCTGAGCAGCCTGGAGTTGCAGGCGCCGCTCACGCCCCAAGACGTGACACAGGTGCGTGTGGGCAGCCCAGCCGTCTTGCACGTGGATGGCCTGACGCAAGCGATCAAGGCCCGCATCGCGCGCATCAACCCCAGCGCCACGGCCGACACGCGCTCGGTCATGGTCTACCTGGCCTTGCCGGCCCACCCTGCCTTGCGCCAAGGCCTCTTTGCCCAAGGCGAGATCACCCTGGCACAGCGCGACGCATTGGCCGTCCCAGCAAGCGCCATCACCCGAGAATCAGGCCGTGACCAGGTCCTCGTTGTCCAGCAAGGCCGGGTGCGCAAGGCCGATGTGCGCTTGGGCGAACACCATGGCAACAGCCCCGATGGCCAGCCCATGCAAGAGGTGCTGGACGGCGTGAAGGCCGGCGATGTGGTCCTGCGCAATGCCGCTGGCACGGTGCACGAAGGCCAGGCCGTCAAGCTCGAACAAAGCAGCGCCGCGGCCCGCTGAAGGCGGCACAACACCATGTGGTTCACCCGCTTGTCCATCCACAACCCGGTCCTGGCGACCATGGTCATGATGGCCCTGGTCGTGCTGGGGCTCTTCTCTTACCAGCGGCTCAAGGTCGATCAGTTCCCCGACATCGAGCTGCCCACGCTAGCCATCCAGATCGACTACCCCGGCGCCTCACCCGAGATCATCGAGTCCGAGGTCACGCGCAAGGTCGAAGAGGCCGTCAACACGGTGGCGGGCATCAGCCAGCTGTACTCGCGCTCGTATGAAGGCAGCTCGGTCGTCATCGTGCAGTTCAACCTGGACGTCGATGGTCGTCGCGCTGCCGATGATGTGCGCGAGAAGCTCTCGGCCATCCGCCCCACCCTGCGCGATGAAGTCAAGGAGCCGCGGGTGCTGCGTTTCGACCCGGCCAACCGCCCCATCTTCTCGCTGGCCCTGACCTCGCCCAAGGGTTCGCAAAGCGAACAGTCGCTGACCACCTATGCCGACCAGATCCTGCGCAAGCGCCTGGAGAACGTGCGTGGCGTGGGCTCGGTCAACCTGGTGGGGGCGCTCAAGCGCCAGATCAACGTCTACCTCAAGCCCGATGCGCTGCAGGCCCTGGGTTTGCGCGCCGAGCAGGTCTCCAATGCCGTGCGGCTGGAGAACCAGGACCAGCCTGCGGGCAGCGTGCGCACCAAGGACCAGGACCGCGTCGTGCAGATCGATGCTCGCCTGAAAACCGTCAAGGACTTCGAGCGCCTCATCGTGGCCACACGTGCCAACCAGCCCATCCGCTTGAGCCAGGTCGCCGACATCGTCGATGGCCCGCAGGAGCTCGATACCCTGGCCCTGTTCAACGGCAAGCGCACCCTGGCGCTGGAAGTGCTCAAGGCCCAGGGCGAGAACACGCTGGAGGTCGTGCAAGGCCTGCGGGACGTGATCACGCAAGTTCAAACCGAGCTGCCGCCGGACATGAAGATCGACGTCATCCGCGACAACAGCCGGCCCATTGCCGTGAGCGTGTCCACTGTGCGCGAGACCCTGATTGAAGGCGCGATGCTGACTGTGGCCATCGTCTTCCTCTTCCTCAACTCCTGGCGCTCCACCGTCATCACGGGCCTCACGCTGCCGATCTCCATCATCGGCACCTTCCTCTTCATGTATGCCTTCGGCTTCTCGGTCAACATGATCACGCTGATGGCACTGAGCCTGTGTGTGGGCCTGCTGATCGACGATGCCATCGTGGTCCGCGAGAACATCGTGCGGCATGTGCAGATGGGCAAATCGGCCTTGAGCGCCTCGCTGGACGGCACGCAGGAGATCGGCCTGGCCGTGCTGGCCACCACCTTGTCCATCGTCGCCGTGTTCTTGCCGATCGGCTTCATGGGCGGCATCATCGGCAAGTTCTTCCACGAGTTCGGCATCACCATCGTGGCCGCCGTGCTGATCTCGATGTTCGTGAGCTTCACGCTCGACCCCATGCTCTCCAGCATCTGGCACGACCCGTCCATCCAGCAGCATGGCGCCGCGCGCACGGCCAGCTCGTGGTACGACCGCAGCATCGGCCGCCTGACCGCCGCAGTAGAACATTGGGCTGACTCATTGGGCGAGGCCTACCAGCACCTGCTGGCTTGGGCGCTGGACCACCCATGGTGGACGCTGCTCGTGGCCGGCGCCAGCCTGGTGGGCAGCCTGGCCTTGATGCCACTGATGGGCACCGAGTTCGTCCCCAAGGCCGATTACTCCGAGACCTTCGTCAACTTCTACACCCCGGCCGGCACCTCACTGGAAGCCACGGAAAAGCGCACGCATGAGGTCGAGGCCCTCATCCGCGCCATGCCCGAAGTCAGCTACACGCTCTCGACCATCAACACGGGCTTCGCGCAAGGCCGCAACCAGGTCAGCATCTACATCCGACTCAAAGACCGCCATCTGCGCCAACGCAGTGTGGACCAGCTGTCCGCCCCCTTGCGCCAGGCCTTGAGCGGACTGCCCGACATCACCGTGACCCACGTGGGCCTGCTCGATGCGGTCGGCGGTCAAAAGCCCATCCAGCTGTCCATCCAGGGCACCAGCCTCAAAGAACTGGGCAAGCTGTCGCAAGAGACGCTGGCCAAGCTCAGCAAGGTACCTGGCCTGGTCGACCTGGACAGCAGCCTCAAGCCCAACAAGCCCACGCTGGACATCCGCGTGCGCCGTGATGCCGCCGCCGACCTCGGCCTCAACGTCGACACCATCAGCAATGCCCTGTCCGTGCTGGTTGAAGGCAAGACCGTGGGCAGCTGGCTCGCACCCGACGAGCAGAACTACGACATCCGCGTCTCGCTGCGCCCCGAAGACCGCCGCACCGCCGAAGACCTGCGCAACCTGCCCTTGGTGGCCGGCACCGATGCACAAGGCCGCCCGCGCATGGTCAAGCTGCGTCAGGCGGCCGACATCATCGAAGGCTTGGGGCCCACGCAGATCAACCGCCGTGACCTCAACCGCGAAGTGGAGATCACCGCCAACGTCACGGGCCGCTCCATGGGCGAGGTCTCCGCCGACATCAAGGCCATCCTCGACAAGACCCCCTGGCCCGCCAACTACCACTGGCGCTTCGGCGGCTCCACGAAGGACATGAAAGAGGCTTTCGCCTACGCCGCTTCGGCACTCGGCCTGGCCATCATCTTCATCTACATGATCCTGGCCTCGCAATTCCGCAGCTTCCTGCAGCCCATTGCGCTGATGAGCTCACTGCCCCTCACGCTGATCGGCGTCGTCGTGACCCTGCTGGTCTTCGGCTCCACACTCAATATGTTCTCGGTGATCGGCATCATCATGCTCATGGGCCTGGTCACCAAGAACGCCATCTTGCTGGTGGACTTCGCCAACCGCGCCCGCCTGGGCCACAGTGGCGACAGCCACGACACCGAGCCCCTGCCCCGCCGTGAAGCCCTGCTGCTGGCTGCCCGGGTCCGCCTGCGCCCCATCCTCATGACCACACTGGCCATGGTCTTTGGCATGGTGCCCCTGGCCTTTGCGCTCACCGAAGGCTCGGAGCAGCGCGCCCCCATGGGCCAGGCCGTGATCGGGGGGGTGATCGCGTCTTCCCTGTTGACGCTGGTCGTGGTCCCAGTGATCTACACCTTCCTGGATGACCTGAGCCAGTGGCTGAAAAAACGTCTGAAATCACCAGAAGCGTTGCGTGGCGCCGTCGAAAGCACCAGGTCTTCTTAAAATCTATGCTTTATCCGGATTACTTCCACTTACCGTCTCCCGTAGGATGCCCAGCATGAACGTCGAACAAGCCCGCTTCAACATGATCGAGCAACAGATCCGCCCCTGGGATGTCCTGGACACCTCGGTGCTGGCCCTGCTGTCTGCCGTTCGCCGTGAAGATTTCATCCCGGCCGAGCACAAGGCCCAGGCCTTCATGGACCTGGAGATCCCCCTGGGCCAGGGCCGCGCCCTGCTGGCCCCGCGCGTCGAAGCCCGCATGGTCCAAGACCTGAACCTCAGCAAGCGCGACACCGTCCTGCTCGTCGGGGCCGCCACCGGCTATGTGGCCGCCCTGCTGGCCCACAAGGCCCAACGCGTCATCGGCCTGGAGGCCGACCCCCAACTGGCTGCCCAGGCTCGCACCAACCTGCGCAACGCCGCCGTCAACAACGCCGAGATCGTGCAGGGTGACGGCAGCACCGGCCTGCCGAGCCAAGCCCCTTATGACGCCATCTTGCTGACCGGCTCCGTGGCCCAGGTACCGCAGGCCCTGCTCGATCAGCTCAAGATCGGCGGCCGCCTGCTGGCCATCACCGGCCAGGAGCCCGTCATGCAGGCCACGCTCCACACCCGCGTGAGCGACAAGCAGTTCAGCAGCCAGGCTCTGTTCGACACCCTGGCCCCGCGCCTGCCCGGCTTCGCAGAGCCCAGCCGCTTCCAGTTCTGATCCGATCGATACCGAATCGACACCCATCCTGAGGAATCCATGATGCCCAAGTCCGCTAAACCGGCCGCCACCAACCCTGGCCAACGCGCTCAAGCCCCATTCAAGGGCCTGCTCGCGTTGACCACCACCGTGGCCATCCTGAGCCTGGCTTGGGCACCGGTACGCGCAGAAAGCCTCGTGGACCTCTACCAGGCCGCCCGCAGCTACGACGCGGCCTACCTGTCTGCCAAGGCCCAGGCCGATTCCGTGCAGTACCAGGTGGAACAGGCCTACGCCTTGCTGCGCCCTTCGCTGGGCCTGAAAGCCTCGGTGACGCGCAGCCACTTTGACTCGAGCACCGATCTTGGCGCCCTGCCACCTCTGCAGGCATCGCTATACGGCGGCAGTGGCAGCAGCCTGAATTCCAACTCAACAACCAAGACTGGCGGACTGGCCGCCAAGATGCCCCTCATCAACCGCGCAGACGCGGCCAAGGTGGACCAGGCTGAACAGTCCTTGATCGCTGCCAAGTCCGATCTGGCCATCGCCGAGAACGACCTGATGGCCCGCCTGACGCAGGCCTATTTCGACGTGCTGGCCGCGCAAGATGTGCTCACCACCACCGAGGCCAACAAGAAGGCCCTGGCCGAGCAACTGGCCTCCGCCAAGCGCAACTTCGAGGTGGGCAACGCCACCATCACCGATACCCGTGAAGCCCAGGCCCGTTTCGACCTGGCCTCGGCCCAGGAAATCGCTGCCACCAATGACCTGCGCGTCAAGCGCATCGCCCTGGACCAACTGGTAGGGCGCGCCGATGTGGTCCCCAGCCCACTTCAAGCCCCCATCAACCTTGATGCGCTGGCCCCCGGCCAGATGGACGACTGGGTGGCCCAGACCACCAGCGCCCCCACGGTGCGCAAAGCAGAAGTTGGCCTCAACGTGGCCAAGCTGGAAATCGACAAAGCCAAGGCCGGCAACTGGCCTACGCTGGATGCCGTGGCCAACCTGTCTCGCACCAAGATCGACTCCAGCTCTTTCCAGGCCACGACTTCCTCCGGCACCAACGCCTCCCTGGGTCTGGAGCTGAACATGCCCATCTACGCCGGCGGCTCGATCCAGAACCGCATCAAGGAAGTGCTGGCCCTGTCAGAAAAAGCCGAGCGCGATGTCGACAATGCCAAGCGCAGCGTGGCCCTGGCCACCCGCCAGGCCTTTGCCGGCGTCCAGTCGGGCCTGGCCCAGGTCAAGGCCTATGAAGCCGCCGAAGCTTCGGCCAAGCTGGCGCTGGAAGCCACGCAACTGGGCTACCGCGTCGGCGTGCGCATCAACAAGGACGTGCTGGACGCCCAGACCGCCCTGAGCTCCACCCAGAAAGACCTTTACAAGGCCCGCTACGACGTCATCGTTGGCTTGATCAAGCTCAAGCAGGCCGCCGGCTCGCTCAAGGCAGACGACCTGGTCGACCTCAACAAATTGGTCGTGCACTGAGCTTTCACGCCGCACACCATCGCAGCAGGCCCGCCAAGTGCGGGCCTTTTGCATGCAAGCCTTTTTCTTGACCCAAGGCAAGCCAGCGCGCCATCCACGCCCCTGGATTAGGCTACATTGATTCGCCCAACCTCACACAAACCACGCGACAGGAAGACGACATGAAACGCTTGGCCATCCCCAGCTGCATCGCCTTGACGACCGCGCTCCTGCTCAGTGCCTGCAACAGCATTCCACACCAGACGCGCTACACCGGCCACGTGATCGAGGGCAACGCCGACATGGTCAGCGCCTGCAAATTCCTCGACAACCTCAGCGGCAGTTCCGGCCTGACCGGCTTCTTCGCCCTCAAGGGCACCGACAACATCAAGCAAAACCTGCTCAAACACGCCGACGCCATGGGCGCCACCCACGTGGTCTGGGACAAACCCAATGTGGACTATGAGAGCACCACGCTCACGGGCAAGGCTTATCTCTGCCCAACAGTGAGTCATCCCTGAGGATCCAACGCTGGCGGGATCATGCCCGGCGCTTTTTTGTTAGGGATGGCCAAGGCACACCGTCAGCAGATACATATGGTCAACGTGCTTGATCAACCGCATTGAGAAGGAGGCTCCAATGCAAGCAGACCAAAACGGTCCTGACAACCCTGATGATCCTGACAATCCCAATGGCAATGGCGGTCAGACACCGGCTCCGCCACCGCCTCCTCCCCCACCACCTCCACCTACCAGTTGCTGTAACTTGTGCAATTGCTCAGGCTACGAGGAGACTGCACCCGTTCCCACCATGAAGTGTCGAAAATGCGGGCATGCAGCTTCTGATCACACCTGCTGAGGCATGAGAAACGATCGGGCGTCGCTGCTCGACCTTGCCCTGCTCTGATCAAGCCACTCTCTTCCAGAACCACGGCTTAGAGGCGCTAGGGATGCACTGAAAAAGGTCCGCTGACTGGCGTACGACTTGCATGCCTGTGCTTCAGCACAGGAGGCCATATGAAGCAGCAAACCCTCGCAATGGC
>RXJQ01000057.1 GCA_003963115.1 Burkholderiales bacterium | reverse complement strand
CCCGAGCGGTCAATTGTCGCCAAGCAGTGCAGACGAGCTCTTGACCCAGACGCTGAAATCCTCTTTGATGATGGTGGACGTGCGCGTGCTCGATCACTTCATCGTGGGAGGTGACCGCGTCCTGTCTTTTGCGGAACAGGGTTTGCTGTGAACAGGCCCGCGACCCTACCCCGCATGGCACAGCCTCATTCTTGCCAAGAAGGAGTACGCCTTGGATAAGACCATCGTAACCAGGTTGTTGGAACTGGTTGAGCCTCTGGCCGCCTTGTCGATCAGCCACCTGACGGCCACCACACGTCAGAAGCTGGCCAATGACGATTTGTCGGTCAATGTGTACCCGAACGACTATGGCGGTTTCGTCTACGTGGGGGCCCCGCCCTACACGGTTCCCGCTGAGAGCGACATGGCCATGATCTTCGAAGCGGCCAGGTTGGCTGGCATCGTCTGGCTCAAGTTCGACAGCGATGCGGCCATCGTGGACGGCCTGCCCATATTCGAAGACACCGATCCCCTTTGATCCCCAGCCCGGGCGTCGCGCCATCAGGCCGACGCCCACTTTTTTGGGCCATCCTCTGTCATTCCGTGATCGCGCATCGCATCCAGGTCGATCACGGCGTCGGCCATGGCGGTCAACTCCGGCGTTTGCGACACAAAAAACTCCCGCTGGTAGCCGCCCACGCGCAACACCTCGCGCTTCATGGCCATGAACATACGTTTGCGCTCCGGGTCCAGTGCCCCATCGGCTTCGTCAGAAAACAAGGCGTCGTAGCGCCGACCTGCATGCTGTGCCAGGTACAGCGCCACCGCCCGCGTCAGGCACTCGTTGACCCACACGCGCTCCCCTCCGCTCATCAGGCCCAGGCTCTTGCTGTCCCCCGACTCGCCGTCATGCACGACGATGTCAAAGCCCTCTCGTTGTTCGCCCTTGCCTGTCTCCACCAGCGTGAGGATGGACACGGTGAAGCGAGGGCCATAACAGGCCAGCAGCAAGTCATTGGCCAAGCCAGACAAAGCCGGGCCTGCGTCGTCAATGGCCAGGGCGATCAGGCCATCGTTGCTCATGCACCGGGCAAACAGGTTCCAACTTCCCAAGCTGTCCTCCGCTCGGGCCATGCGGGACTGCACCTGCACACGCCGATCAGCCAGGGCCCGAGCCTGAGCCGTCAATTCAATCCTGGACTGGGCATCGCGCTCGGCGGCCAGGTGGGCTTGTTCTGCGGTGGACAAAGCCAGGCGCGCTTGGGCCTCAGCCTGGGCGGCAGCGGCCAGCAACTGATGGTCAAAGGGCGTTGGCAAACCGTGAAGCACCGCATCCAGGCGATTGAGCGCCTCCCGGAAGTGCTGCGCCTGTTGCACCAGGGCCTGCGCGATGCGCTGGCGTGTGGCCTCGATCTGTTGGCGCTCGGCCTGCTCTTCGGTCGTCTCGTTGCCTTCGGCCCGGCCAAGCTCTGCCGCCAATGAGGACAGTTCAAGCTCAATGGACTGCAAGTTGGCGCGGGCTTGAGTGATCTGGCCCGCCCTGGCCGCCAGCAGCGACAAGCGGGACACCCGTGTTCGAGCCATGTCGGCCAAGCGCTCGGTCCGCGCCAGCGCTTGAGGCGCCTGGGCCAGCTCTTCATACCGATGGCGGATAAGGGACAGCTCCTGTTCGGCCAGGGCTTTGTCCTGCGCCAGGCGGCTGATCTGGCCTTGCGCGCTGGGCATCAGGGTCTGGGCTTCATGCGCATCCCCCAGCAGCTTGCATTGCCCTTGCAGATCGGTGCCCGCACAAGGTACCTCACCGACCAGACCAAATCGGTGCGCCAACTCCTGCGCCTTCAGGGCCGCCCTGCCCGCATCCAAATCGATGCTGGCGAGCTTCTGCACCAGCAGCCGTTCCGTGGCCTGTGCATCCCTCATCGCCTGAACCTGCTGTCGGCACACAACGATCCCCTGTTGCCTGGCACTCAGCACCAGTTCGGCCAGAGGCAAGCGATGTGCCGCACGCTGGACAGCGCCAGCTTCTTCGAGCAAGTTCAGGCACTGGCGACGTGATTGCATGAGCGCGCTCTGCCGAGACTGCGCTTGCGCTCGCCGACTGGTGATGCGTTGCGCCAAGCGCTCCAGGCCCTGCAAGGCATCGTGCTCTTGAGCCTTGAGTCCCTCAATGGCTTGCGTGCCTGCAGCGATCAGCGCCTTGCGCTCCTCAAGCAGCTGTGCACGACGCGCCTCGGTGCTCTGAGACTGATCCCGTTCGGCCTGCAAGCGGGCATGGCAAACCCAATGTCCATCCAGCGCCTGCTGCGCTTGTTGTCGCTCAAGCAAGGCCTGCGCGACACGATCAGATGCGCCTTGCAAGCGATGCAGCCCGACGTCCAGGCGAGCCTGCTCTGCCTCCAGCCCAGCCAACTCATGCCTGATCGCAGACAGCCCGGCCTTGATCAGTTTGGCGGTGTCATTGGCTTTTTGCCCCAGGGCACGGATTTCTTCCTGGCCGAGCAAGTCGGATAGCAAGCTCTTGATCTCGGCATTGCGATAGGTGCTGAGCTGGCGCTTGCCCTGTGCCGAGAACGCCGAGGTGAAGAAGGTATCAGCGCTGCCACAAATCGCTTCCACACAGCGGGCGTAGGTCTCGACCTTGCCGTCGGACACCAGACCATCGTCGAGACAGACGGGGCGCCACTGGCCCGCATCAGTGAGCGCATGCAAATAGGCCTCGGTCTTTCGGCGTCCATTGAGCTGGATCACCACTTGGGATCGATAGCACCGGCCCTCATGTGACCAGGTCAGATCCTTGTCGTTTTCCGGCAGACAGACATGATCGTAGTAGGAAAAGCCGCCGGGGCCGCTCAGGGCCGCACGTGATGGCATCACCAGATAGGGGTGCATGTTGTCCATCAACGTGGTCTTGCCCCGCCCGTTGGCACCGGCAATGGCGACGAGTTCAGCACCATCGGCCAAGCGCTCGAAATCCAGCGTCAACACGTCCTGCCCCAGGCCATCACGGATGCCCCGAAAGCCCTTGAGGGTGAGTTTGAGTGGTTGCATGGTTTGCTCCAGCGGATTGCTGAAACCAGTTTCCGACGGAACTGCGCGGCGTCAACCCCAATGCGGGCGAGCACCTTCGCAAATCAATAGGCCCGGCACAGCACATGCTTCAATCATGGCAATAGCGCGGTTCGACGACAATTTGTCGAGAACCAAACAATCTGCGAATACGTCCCACCTGAACGAAAACGGCATGCCTCTGATCAACAGGAAAATTCAAAGTTTCACAGTCGGCTCATTGATTGGTTGCCTTGGTGGCTTGATCGGACTTGGGGGCGCGGAGTTTCGGCTACCCGTGCTTGTCGGTTTGTTCAAACTCGGCACCTTGGAAGCCGTGATCCTCAACAAGGCCATGAGCTTGGTGGTTGTGAGCGTGGCCTTGCTGTTCAGGCTCAAGTCGATATCGCTCGACTCGCTGGTTGACCACCAAGGCGTCGTCATCAACTTGCTGACAGGCTCTTTGATCGGTGCTTGGTGGGCTGCTGGCCATGCCATCACTATGTCTCGGGCGTGGCTTGATCGAATCATCATGATCCTGCTGGCTGGCCTGGCCATGGTGATGCTGGTCGAGAGCACCTGGGGATTGCACGCGGACGGTGCCTTGTTTGCGAACACGGCATCTCAATTTGCTGCCGGTGTGGCAGCAGGTTTGCTCATTGGCATCGTGGCTGCGCTGCTCGGTGTGGCAGGCGGGGAACTGTTGACTCCCACCATCGTGCTGCTCTATGGCTTGGACGTCAAACTGGCCGGGAGCCTGTCTTTGTGCGTGAGCCTGCCAACCATGGTGGTGGGTTTTGCACGCTACCGACAGTCCGATTCGTTCAAAGTGCTGCGAGCAGAAGGATCACTTCTGCGTTGGATGTCGATGGGCTCAATCCTTGGTGCAGCGACGGGCGGCCTCATGCTAGGCCTGGTGCCAACGGGAGCACTGACTTTTGGCCTGGGGGTGATACTGCTGATATCCGCAGTCAAGACCTTCATGCACGCAAAGTGAGCCCAGTAACAACAGGCCACTTGACATCCTCATTCTTCGACCTGCACTCTCCTGTACGTAAAAAGCGCCACGCCATCCGAAGGCCGATAGCTCTGTGTCCTTGATTGAAGCCCGGCAAAATACACCCATGGAAACTCGCTAGAGCGAAAAGCAGAGGACGCATGGCTAAGGCAATCAGTCAATTCTTCGCAGACTTGGGATTTCCCTTGCGAAACGTCCGGTGGTCATGGGGTGCCCGCACGGGAGAGGTGCTGCTGCTGAGAACCTGGGCGGACGAATATTCGGGCAAGGAACGAAAGGTGACCGTCCTGAGGGAAACCTCAGCACACCAGTTGTCCGATTCTTTCGGCCTGGATGAACGCATCGTGCAGCTCAAGGAATTGTGGGAAGGCGGCTTGGCCGGATACACCGTCATCGCCACGGTGAAGGACAAGGATGCCCGTCCCCGCGAAATCAAGGAATACCGCGACGACGCCGTCTTTGCCATCAAACAACTGGAGTTGAAACCTGACGGTAGCATCGCAGCCGTTTTGATCGAACCCGTGCCCTTAGCCCAGTTGGCGCAACATGCCCTGACCCATCGCACCATGGCTGGAGACGGTCCATTTCCGGTTGATGAGGGCATCCTCTCAGGTCTGTCAACGGACAGCTACCAGCAAAAAATCCCGGCGATCCGTGCATGGCTGATCGACATCTGCCAAACACGTGGCACGGTCACCTACTCCGACGTCATGAACCGCTTTGGCTTGACGTTCTACCCCTTGCGCAACGCCATGAGTCGCCTGGGCCACGATTGCCAGGGGGCAGGCGAGCCCATCATCACTGCGCTGATCGTGGACAAGGACAGTCGGCGCTGCTCAGAAGGCCTGCAAGCGGAGTTTGGTGTTGACGACGACATCATCGAGCGAGAGCGATGCTATGCCCATTGGGGGCCTGACGTGACGCCGGGGCAGGCGCTGGCAGAACCTTCAACGGTGGCATCAGCAGATGGGAACGATTTTGAGCAACGCGTTCAGCGCTTCGCCCAAGTCGAAGTTCGCCCACAACAAGCGGCGTTCAGAGAAGCCGTGTTTCGCGCGTGCGGTGGCCGCTGCGCGATCAGCGGATGCGCAATCCCGGAGGCCCTTGAAGCCGCCCACCTCACTGGCCGCGATTGGCGCCAGGGTCACAACACCGCCAACGACGGCCTGCTGATGCGCCGCGACCTGCACGCCTTGTATGACCGTGGGTTGCTGTGGTTCTCTCCTGAAGGACGGGTAGAACTGAGCACTCTGGTTCGCGACCACTACGGTGAATTTGAGCACACCAGGTTGAACATGCAGCCGACCTCGACCACTTAGCAACCAAGAACCAGGCACTTGATCGCGCAGTTGTTCAATATCAAGAGGTACCAATCGCATGGGTAATCGCAAGCTCTACATCATCGGCAACGGGTTTGATCTCTGGCATGGCATCCCATCCAAATATGCCGACTTCAAGGCATATGTTCGTCAACACGACAGGCAATTGCTTCAAACCGTTGATGACTATTTGCCCGCAGGGGACGACTGGAGCGATCTTGAGCTGGCGCTGGCCGATCTTGACATCGACAGCATCATCGACGACTTGAGCCAGTTCATGCCGTCTTACGGAGCCGATGATTGGAGCGATGCGGGCCATCACGATTTTCAGTACGAAGTTGATCGTGTGGTGCAGAGCTTGTCAAAGGGGCTCAGGCAGCAGTTTTCGGCATGGGTACACCAACTCCCGATCCCCTCCCGCGCGACGGCGCAGCGGCGCCTGTCTACCCTGGACCCCACATCGCGCTTTCTGAGCTTCAACTACACACCGACGCTGCAGCGGTTGTATGGTGTCCCTGGTGACCATGTTCTGCACATTCACGGCAGTGCCGACCGCCCGGACAGTGCCCTTGTCTTGGGGCACGCCTGGAATCCTTCAACGCGCCCGTCGCTCAACGACCGCCATGACATCGAAGACCTGGACGTCCGGTTGATGGAAGCGCATGACATCTTGGATGGCTATTTTTCCAAGACGTTCAAGCCCTCTTCACGCCTCATCCAGGAGCATCAATCCTTCTGGACAGAGCAGCTTGATGTTGCCACGGTCTGTGTGCTTGGGCACTCACTGTCAGCCGTGGATGCACCTTACTTCGAAGCACTTGTCGCCGCGCCAGCCATCGCGGCAGCCCAATGGCTGGTAGTCTGCCGCGATGAAAACGAGGCCCCATCAAAATCTGCGCTTCTGGCCAGATTTGGTGTGCATGGACCAAACATCAGCACATGTCTTTGGTCCGGCATCTAGCGTCTGAGGCATGAGCCAGGCATGCAATCAGCCCGCCACGCACGCCGAGTCTTCGCACTTTTCCGCGCATGGCTCACTGCTCATGGCGCTCAGCACCCGATCCGCAATCGCGCTGGGCTGTTCGCCTGCGAGGTCCGCCAGACAAGCCAACATCGGCGCAGCCGTCACACCCGTGACCTGCGCCCACGCCGTCACCTTCTGCTCCAAGCTGGTCAACTGCGAAATGCCTGCAGCCCTGGTCCGCACCACCGGCACGATGCGCCCTTCCAGCTTGACCTCGGCAGCCGCCCCAAGCGCCTGCTGAATGGCATCGCGATTGACCTCGTGCCGATCTTCGTCAGCCACGGTCCATCGGACACGCACGAACGCCCCCGCAACGTCCTGCTTCGCCACTGCATCCCGCAAAGTGTCGAGGTCAGGCTTGCCATCAAACACGATGTCCATCGTCCGCCGAGCCGGTGTCGGCTGCAGGGTGCAGACCGCTGACGAGGCATCCACCTCCCACAGCAGCCAGCCTTTGTCGCCATCCTCCCCATAGTGGAAGCGCCCGATGGAGCCCGCATAGGCGATACGTTGCTGACCTTGCCTGCCCTCACAGTCCCACGCCTGATGCCGGTGGATGTGCCCCAGCATGAAAGCCTGGGCCTCAGCAGCGAACAATGCGCCCGTGGTGAACTCGTGGTCGAATCCGGCCATGGGCACGCCGTGCTCGCTCAGGCAACCAAAGACGGTGCCATGCGATACGCCGATGGACGGCACAGCCAAGGCCTGTGCGCGTCGGTGGCTATCGGCAAACCCGGCCAGCAGGACAGCCAGGTGCTCGCCCACGGCATCGGCAGCAGCCCCCGCCCCCACCGTGGCCGCCACAGCAGCCTTGTTGACCGTGGGCACGCAACTGAACAGCGCCATGAGCCCAGTTGGCAGCACATCGAAACGCCAGCCTTCTGAAACCTGCCAACAGCCATTCGGCATAAGCGCCACCTGACCGATCCGGTCGGCCACATGGACGGGATAACGTCCTCCCAAGGATTTGAAGATGGACAAGGTGCCCGGCGGCTCGTGCGAGTACGTGCCCTGCAGCATCAGCACCGGACAATGGTCTGCCAGGCGACGCACCTGCGCCACCAGACGTTCGGCAGCGGGCGAATGCAAGTCCAGTGCGTGATCGGTTGAATCCCCAGACAGCACCGCAGCCTGTACACCTGCGGCCATGGCCATGTCGATGGCCACCCCGAAACAGCGGTCGGCCTCGGTCAGGTTCTTGGGGCCGTAGTGAAGGTCAGAAAAATGAGCGATTCGAACCATGTTGCTTCTCCTTCATGACACTCATGACGCGCGGTGCAGTTCGCTCTCGATCTTGTCGAGGTAGCCCTGCGGGTCGTTGCGATAGCGGTCCAGCTCATCCCAGGCACGGCGGCGACCATGCGGGTTGAGCCGCCACCCTCGGCCCCACCGTCGGTCAGCGTAGGCCTGGTATTGCTCCGCAGCAATGCCATAGGCTTGGGCACGCGCCAGGAGGTGTTCCAAGGTGAGATCCCCGTCATGGACTGGGATGTCCTTGGGTGCATCGGCGATCACCGACGCCACAACGGCATCCACATCAGCCCCAGCGCTCTCCCACGTTGCTGCGCCATCCAGGACCTGGGTGGCCAGTTGAGCTTGAACGATGGCCGTGTCTTCGTCCTCCCTGTCGCGCAGCAAGGAGGTCACATCCACGGGCGCTTCCAGTTCGATGATCCATTGCGGCACGCGTGTGGGCAGGCCCGTCTCGTCAATGTGAGCGACCTCCATCAAACGCTTGGTCAGGTAGAACGGGGTGCGTTGACGGTCCAGAAAACCAGAGATGCGGCCGCCTCGCAGAAAGCCGATGGTTTCGAACTTCTGGATGGCCGCGTTCATGGCATAGAAGCTGTTGGTAGGCAACTCGAACGCACTGATGGAGCGGATGCCTGGGATGAAGAACAGGAACCGCCCGGTCAGATTGCAGCGCCGCTGCTGGTAGTCGGCGCAGGACTCGGGCTCGCAGATGCCGCCGTTGTCTTCACGCAGCACCGTCTTTCGCCCACCGAAGATGCGGATGGCGCGCCGCCCGGTGTTGTCCATGGGCACTGGCGCGTGGCACATGCAGTGCCGCACCCGGCCATCAGCCGAATACTGCGACCAGTAGCGCTTGTCCTGCGCCCCCCAGGCCGCGAGTTCGTGCGGCATCACGGTTTGCCATTGATCAGCCGGAAAGACAATGGGAAAGCGATAGAGGTGCAGGCCGTCACCACGATCCTCGCCATAGGCCTCCAGGATCTGCTTCGACGTCTCGGGATTGGGGAAATCTTGCGCCCGCACGGTGAACCAGGGCACGTTGCGCGGGATCAGCGGTGACTTGAGTTGCGGTAGCGCACCCACGATGGCGCGCTCGATCTGATCGAAGGACTGCCCTGCCTCAACGCCCTCGTCATAGAGGCGTTGAGCCTGGGGCTGCTCTGCCGCTTTGCGGGTGAGCACCTTGATGCCTGCTCGGATCTTGCCGCCCGTGGGAATTCGGGCGGGGCCTTGCCCGAGCAGGGTCGGCAGCCCTGATGCCCCACCTTGAACGGTGATGGTTGCTTTGACCATGGTGGCGCTCCTTCATGAACATTCGATAGTTCATTGTTGACGCCGACCGAAAACTGAGCCACTTTTTGCGGTGATGCCGACCCAAAATTGAGCCAGGTGTTTTACCTACCCTGCTGTTTTTTGCAGCAAGGGCATGAAGAAGGTGATCACCATGGACATGATCGGCAAGATAAGGCGGATGCACCGCCGGGACAAGAAGACTCAGCGGGAGATTGCGAGGGAGACGGGGCTGTCGAGGAACACGGTGGCCAAGTGGCTGGAGGAGGCCCAGCCAGTCGAGCCCAAGTACCGCCGGGAGGCGGCCAAAGCCACCAAGCTGTCGGCGTATGAGGGGGAGCTCAAGCAAGCATTGAGTGCCGATGCCAAGCGGCCCAAGAAGGAGCGTCGCACGGCCAAGGCCTTGTTTGCGCAGATCAAGGCGGCGGGGTATGAAGGCGGCTACACACGGGTGACGGACTTCATCCGCAAGTGGCGCCAGGGCGAAGGCCAGGGGGCGGCCACCAATGCGTTTGTTCCGCTGACGTTCGAGCAGGGCGAGGCCTTCCAGTTCGACTGGAGCGAAGACGGCTTGCTGGTGGGCGGGGTGTACTACCGGCTGCAGGTCTCGCACATGAAGCTGTGCGCCAGCGGGGCCTTCTGGCTGGTGGCCTACCCCAGCCAGGGGCACGAGATGCTGTTCGATGCGCACACACGCAGCTTTGCAGCGCTGGGCGGTGTGGCGCGCCGGGGCATTTACGACAACATGAAGACGGCGGTGGACAAGGTCAAGAAGGGCAAAGGCCGGGTGGTCAACGCGCGCTTTGCGGCGATGTGCGCGCACTACCTGTTCGACCCTGACTTTTGCAACAGGGCCAGCGGCTGGGAGAAGGGGCTTGTTGAGAAGGACGTGCAAGACAGCCGCCGTCGCATCTGGGTGGAAGCGGGGCAGCGGCGCTTTGGCAGCTTTGCCGAGCTCAACGCGTGGTTGGGCGAGCGCTGTCGGGCCCTGTGGCAAGAGCTGCGCCACCCGCAGCACAAGGCGTTCAGCATCGCCGAGATGCTGGAGCTGGAGCAAAGCCACCTGATGCCCATGCCGGTGGCCTTTGATGGCTACGTCGAGAACCCGGCGAAGGTCAGCAGCACCTGCCTGGTGACGGTGGCGCGCAACCGCTACTCGGTGCCCTGCGAATGGGCGGGGCAGATGGTCAGCACGCGCCTGTACCCGGCGCATATCGTGGTGGTGGCAGGCGATGCGGTTGTGGCCACGCACGAGCGCCTGAGTGATCGCGACCAGACCCGCTATGACTGGCAGCACTATGTGCCGCTGATCGAGCGCAAGCCAGGCGCGCTGCGCAACGGCGCGCCCTTTGCGGACCTGCCTGAGCCGCTA
>RXJQ01000102.1 GCA_003963115.1 Burkholderiales bacterium | reverse complement strand
GATGGAGCTGACCTTCACCTTCGTGCTGAGCATCCTCTACATCACCAACAAGCTGCTCAAGGCCGATGGCTTCTCGCTGTTCAAGCGCATCGGCCTGTTCACCAAGGGCATGTGGTGGCTGTACGGGCCAGGTGGGCTCTTCTCGTCGTCCGTGCGGGTCTACGCCAGCTACTACAAGCCCGGCTTCCACCCCTGGCAGGAAGACGTGACCCGCAGCTACCGCGTCTGGCTCGACACCTTCAACCGCACGGGTGACGTGCTGGAGGCCGGCCGCATGGTGCTGGATGCGGCCGCCTGAGCTTCTTCGTGGCGGGCCAGCGGGCTTGTTCGAGTCGCCCGAAGCTGAAGTTGCCGGACAATGCGGCCTGAATTCACCAGACCGACTCGAACATGAAAACCTACGACATCGAAATCCAGCGCCTGAAATCCGCCAGCCACTTCAAGGGCCTGATCGAGCTGGGCGTCGAAGTCCTGGTGCAGCCGCGCGCCGCCAAAGACGAGCAAGGGCTGACCAGCAACATCTCCATCGCCGTGGACGACGCCCGCACCCTGCTGATCCTGCTCAAGCAGCAACTGGCCGAGCTGGACAAGCTCAATCCGCGCAGCCGCCGCTCGGGCCGGCATTGAGCGGCCGCTGAGACGGCACGGCGACGGCACCGCCTCAGCGGTGGTGCACCTCGATCGTGGCGTGCACGATCTCCTCGTGTACCTTCAAGGCTTCGCGGATCAGGGCCGGCGTGAGATCCTTGTCGCGCGTCACCACCGTCATGGCGCATGAATAGGACTGCTTGCCCACGCGCCACACGTGCAGGTCGGTCAGGTGGCTGTCTTCGTGCGCATCCAGGGCCTGGATCACCTCGCGGATCTCTTCCACCACCGGGTGGTCCATCTCGCGGTCCAGCAGGACTTTGCCCGTCTCGATGACCAGGCCCTTGGCCCAGATGCCCACCATGACCGCGCCCACCAGGCCCATGACCGGGTCCAGCCAGGACCAGCCATACAGCCAGCCGCCGATCAGCGCGAGGATCGCCAGCACCGAGGTGGCAGCATCGGCCAGCACATGCACGTAGGCTGACTTGAGATTCAGGTCGTGCTGATGCGCGTGCTCGTCATGGCCATGCGTGTGGTGATGGTCATGATCATGGCCGTGATGATGGTGACCATGGTCGTGCGCCCCGCCCAGAATGAGCGCGCACACCAGGTTGACCACCAAGCCGACAACGGCCACCACCAAGGCCTCGCGGTAATGAATGGGCTCGGGCGTCACCAGGCGCTCCACTGAGCCAAAGACCATCACCGCCGCCACGCCCACCAGGAACACCGCACTCGCGAACCCCGCCAGCACCTCGATCTTCCAGGTGCCAAAGGCAAAGCGCGGGTCACGCGCATAGCGCCGAGCCGAGGCATAGGCAAAGGCGCTCAGGCCAATGGCCACTGCATGCGAGCTCATGTGCCAGCCATCGGCCAGCAAGGCCATCGAGTTGTACCACCAGCCGGCGGCGATCTCCATCACCATCATCGCCAGCGTGATCCACATCACCAGCCGTGTGCGGGCCTCGGCCTTCTGGCTGCCCGCATCGAAGATGTGCTCGTGAATCCACTGGGTCAGGTCTGTTTCTCTCGTGCCCATGCAACGCTCCTTCTCTTCCTACGCATCCAACAAACCGGCTCAACCCAGCAGCTTGTCCACCTTGAACAGGGTCAGCAAACCCATCACGGCAAAGATCGCCGCAGCGATGCCATGCACCAGCTTCATCGGGATTTTCTCGGCAAAGCGGTTGCCCACAAACACCGCCGGCACATCGGCAATCAGCATGCCCAGGGTCGTGCCGGCCACCACCCACAGCGGTTGGGCGTAGTGGGCAGCCAGCGCCACCGTGGCCAGCTGCGTCTTGTCGCCCATTTCAGCCAAAAAGAAAGTCACCAGCGTGGCACCGAACACGCCCAGCTTGTGGGCAACCTGGGTTTCATCCTCTTCGATCTCGTCTGGGATCAGCGTCCAGATGGCCATGCCGATGAAGCTCAGGCCCAGCACCCAGCGCATCAGCTCGGGGCTCACCACCGAGGTGATCCAGGCGCCCAATGCACCGGCCAGACCGTGGTTGACCAACGTGGCTGTCAGGATGCCCAGCACGATGGGCACGGGTTTTTTGAAACGCGCGGCCAGGATGAAGGCCAGCAACTGGGTCTTGTCGCCAATCTCGGCCAGGGCGACCACACCGGTCGATACAAAAAGGGATTCCATCAAACATCCTTGGCTGGTGCACACGCATGACCACATGCCGCCCACCAGCCGTGAAGCAGCGCATGGTCAGACGTCTTGCCAAGAAAGGCCGGGGCTTGCGCGGGCAAGCAACCCAGGGCCGTAACCGCCAGCGCCATGGCCCTGTGGGGCCAATTGTGTTGACGCGGGCCACCTCCAAGCGAGGTGCAGCTACTCCCGAATGACAGGCGTGAGTGTACCAAACGCACGACGCCCATCCCCAAAAAGCAGGCCCCGCCACCGTGAAAAAGGGGCGGCACACGCAAAGCAAACGGGCTTTCCGACACGGCCCCTCTCGAAGGTGAAAACCCTCCGAGGGGGGAAGCCGGCCTGGGCTCAAACGAATTCAATGGCGACCTGTCAGCACGGTTCAGCACGGTTTGGCGCACAGACAGCACGCCACCAACACACCACCCACCGCGCTGCACCGAGCCCCCAAACAGCCTTTTCTTTTGATTCGTTTTTTGGAGAGATCCCGTGAAAGTGAAAACCGCAACCCGCCAACGCATCGGCCGCAGCGCCATCACCCTGGCAAGCTTCGCCGCCGGCTTTACCGCCACCTTCCTGCCCCTGAGCGCCATGGCGGCCGCCACCCTGCAAGTGGTGCAAGGCAGCGGCGAGTTCCAGACCCTGGACACCGTCGTCACCGTGACCGCGCCCACGGCCTTCACCATGCAATGGACCACAGACCAGGCTGGCGCTGCCGGTGGCACCTGGAAGGTGAGCAACGCCAACGGCCAGGTCGTCGCCAGCGGCGAAGCCACGCCGGCACCGGCCGTGGGCCACTTCCTGCGCTTCACCATCCCGCAAAACGCTTTCCTGCCCGCCTCGGTGAGCGCCGCCCAGAAGTTCAACATCAGCATCCAGCCCCACAACGGCGTGATGCAGGCCATGGGCGTCGCCTCGCCCAATGTCGTCATCACGGAAGCGCCCAACACGCCCACGCCGCCCATCGTCTTCGGCCCGAACGCCAACTTCCCCAAGGTCGAGATCATCAACTATGACGAGAAGATCGGCGTGGTGCCACTCACCCAGCTGCACTACGCTGGCGCCGACATCACCCTGCGCGTGACCAACAAGAGCGCCGCCGTGACCGACCCGGCCTGGCTGGCCGTGAAGGACGCCAATGTGCTGATGCGCCAGAACACCTCGGGCGTGAGCATCCCCAGCTTGCAACCCGGGGCTTCGACCACGGTGAGCGTGCACCTGGATGCCGTGCTGCCACCCGCCACCTCGCAGATGCCCGAAGAGCAGCAGTACAGCCAGTGGAACGCGCAATACCGCGCCGTGTGCGGCCCGCAACTGAGCAGCGTGCTGGACTGGCGCGGCCCGCAGGCCCAGACGCCATTCGGCTCGCACCTGGAGAACCTGCTGGTCCAGGAAGGCTGGAGCGACTACGCCAAGGTGCCGCCCAGCGTGCCCATCTGCAACGGCAACCAGTGCGTGAGGACCTGCGACATCGAGAAGAACATCCGCGCCCAACTCGATGGCAATGTGACGGGCTACGCCTTCTTCGTCGGTCAGTACCCCAAGTTCGGCCACCATGGTGATGCCCGCATCGCCGCCGACGCACCGGAAACCGCCTTCAAGTCCAACACCAAGATCACGGTGGCCAGCGTCAGCAAGCTGGTGACCACGGTCGCCGCCATGCGCATCCTGGACGCCAAGGGCGTGAGCATCGACACCCCCATCGCGGCCTACCTGCCGGCCGACTGGAGCATGAAGAGCAACTACATCAAGAACATCACGTTCGCGCAGTTGCTCGGCCAGCGCAGCGGCATCAAGGACTACGGCAACGTGTCCATGGACTACGCGCAGCTCAAGTCCTTCTTCACGCAAAGCACCAATGCCAATGCCAACACCGCTTGCCAAGGCTCCGGCGTGGTCAACCCTGCCAACCCGGTCAATGTGAACAACCAGGGCTGGTGCTACAGCAACTACAACTTCGCCATCATGCGTGTGCTGCTGCCCAAGGTCGCCGGCTTTGCCGAAGACCCCAACCAAGCCACCCGCCCCACGACGCTGGCCAACCAGTACACCCAACTGGTCCAACAAAACGTGTTCAACCTCGTGGGTCAGAACGGCGTGACCTGCAAGCCGCCCGTCAACGCCACCAACTACGCCTTCGCCTACAAGACGCCGGCCAGCAACGCCAATGGCACCGACTTCGGTGACGTCTCGCTGATCTGCGGTGCGGCCGGCTGGTACCTGTCGGTGGAAGACATGGCCCACGTGATGCTCAGCCTCAATGCCAAGGACGGCAAGATCCTGAAGGCTTCCGGCGGCAAGGACCTGTTTGAAACGATGCGCCAGCGCGGCCTGGGCTGGGACGTGGACAACAACGGTGAGCTGGAGAAGAACGGCGGCTGGGGTGCCAACTGCAATGGCAACAACGTGTGCGACAACATCACCACCTCGGTGGCCATGTTCGGCCCGGTGACCGGCCCCCGCGTGCTCGGCGTGCTCTTCATCAACTCCAACATCACCGGTGGTGGTGGCGCCCAGGGCGTGCTGGAAAAGGCCTACAACCAGTCGCTCTACACCAAGCCATGAACTGAATTCATACAATGAGCGACTTGCCATCAGGTCGCTCATGATTGAAATACGCCACCTTCGCTCCCTTGTGGCCATTGCCGATTCCGGCAAGCTGGCCACCGCAGCCGACCGGGTCCACCTGACCCAGTCGGCTTTGTCGCATCAGATCCGCGCGATTGAAACGCTCTACGGCATGCCGCTGTTCGAACGCACCCGCCAGGGTCTGCGCTTCACGCCGGCCGGCGATCGCCTGTTGGCACTGGCCCGCGTGGTGCTTGGCGACATCGGCACGGCCGAGCGCGATCTGCAGCGCATGAAAGGCGAGCCCCAGGGTGAGTTGCGCATCGTGCTGGAATGCCACACCTGCTTCGACTGGCTGATGCCGGTGATGCACGCCTTCCGCCAGCGCTGGCCGGAGATCGAGGTCGACCTGGTGGCGGGCTTTCATGCCGACCCGCTCGCCCTGCTCAAGGAAGGCCGTGCCGATCTGGTCATCGGCTCACGCCCCAAGGCGCAGCGTCCGTGGGATGTGCAGCCGCTGTTTGGCTTCGAGATCCTGGCCGTGCTGGCCAATGACCACCCGCTGCGCCACAAGCGCTTTCTCACCGCGCGCGACATGGTCGGCGAGACCTTGATCACCTACCCTGTGCCCGAGCAGCGCATCGACCTCATCCGCGAGGTCTTGCAGCCAGCCAGGGTCGAGCTGCCCAGACGCACGGCCGAGCTGACCGTGGCCATCGTTCAGCTGGTGGCTAGCCGGCGTGGCATCGCGGCCCTGCCCAGTTGGGGTCTGCAAAGTTACCTGGAACACGACTACGTCAAGGCCCTGCCCATCGGCCCCAAAGGCCTGTGGGGCGAGCTGCATGCCATCTGCCCCAAAGGTTTGTCTGCCAGGCCCTATATGCAGGACATCGCCGAGATCATGAGACAGGAATGTGCCCGCCTGCCCGGCATCGAATGGCTGGCCTGAAGGGCTCGCAGATTCGACCCTGATCGTTTGAAATGGCGCGAAAGGTCACGGGCGATCACGGGGATCGCCTTGTTTTTCGGGGAGTTACCCCAGAAACCCCATCAAGGCGGCTGACTACAGTGTTTGAAACACCGTTCATCAATGAAAGCCGCGACCATGAAGCCCCCGCACCATATCATCCCCCGGGAGAAGCTCGATTTCGACTTGGCAGGAGACATACCCCGTCACTGGTTTGGTGGCGATCCGTTCAAGACGCGCTACTTCGACGCCATGTCCACGCTGTTCCCGGAAGGGGAGCGCTTCTTCATCTCCAGCGTGCGCGCCTACCGCGATCAGGTCACCGACCTGCAGCTGTTGCAGGAGATCCAGGATTTCATGCGCCAGGAAGGCCAGCACGGCATGGTGCACACGCAGTACAACAAGCGCTTGCGTGCCCAGGGCATCAATGTGGATAAGCTCGAAGGCATATTGCGCCACCTCTTCGTCAACATCGCACAGAAGTACGCACCCAAGGCGCAATCGCTTGCAGAGACCGCCGCCACCGAGCACATGACGGCCATCATGGCCCACTGCCTCTTCACCAACAAGAAGGTGATGGGCCCCGCCGACAAGCGCGTGCGCGCCATGTACGCCTGGCATGCCATCGAGGAGGTCGAGCACAAGTCCGTGGCCTTCGACGTGATGCAGAAGGTGGCCAAGGTGGGCTATGCGCGCCGCGCGATGGCCCTGCTGTCGGTCACGCTGGGCTTCAATCTCTACGCGCTGGGCGTGGCCGCCTACATGCTCAAGGCCGATGGCTTCAGCCTGTGGCAACGCGTCAAGATGATGAGCAAAGGCGTGCTGTGGCTGTACGCGCCCGGCGGCCTGTACATGCCCATCATGGGGCACTACCTGGCCTATTTCAAACCGGGCTTTCACCCCTGGAAGAGCGGCGAACTCAAGGGCTACCAGACCTGGATGACCACGTTCGATCGCACGGGTGACCCGATCCAGGCCGGCGAGATGTTGTACGCTGCGGCTGATTGAGGGCCATGCTGATGAGGCCCATTGTAGGCCGCCATGCAGCTCACCACCATCGACATCGAGACCGCGCCCAAGCCACGGGCCAGCATCATCATCCTGCACGGCCTGGGCGCCGACGGCAGCGATTTCGTGCCCGTCTGCCGCGAGCTGGACCTGGCCAGCGTCGGCCCCGTGCGCTATGTGCTGCCCAGCGCCCCGGTGATGCCCGTGAGCATCAATGGCGGCTACCAGATGCGGGCCTGGTACGACATCCTGCCCACCAACGACCCGGCCCGCCGCGAAGACGAGGCCAGCCTGCGGCGCTCGCATCTGGCCATCAATGCGCTGCTCGAGCGCGAGACGCAGCGTGGCATCGCCGCCGAACACATCGTGCTCATGGGCTTTTCGCAAGGCAGCGCCATGGCCTTGATGACGGGCTTGCGCTTTGCGCACAAGCTGGCGGGCATCGTGGCCTTGTCCGGCTACCTGCCCCTGCCGCAGTTCACACAAGCCGAACAAGACGCAGCCAACCAGGCCACCCCCATCTTCATGGCCCATGGCCGCGATGACGACGTCGTGCAGATGAGCCGTGGCCTGCGCTCGCGCGAGCAGCTCCTGGAGATGGGCTACGCAGTCGAATGGCACGCGTACGACATGGACCACAGCCTGTGCCTGGAAGAGGTGCGGGACATCAACCAGTACTTGCTGCGCGTGCTCTCTCCAGCATGAACTCGATGAAGGTCGACGCCGCCCGCGTGTGATGCCGATTGGGCATGTAGAGCATGTACATCTGCGTGCCAAAGAGGCTGAGCTTCCAGTCGTCCAGCGAGGTCAGCACGCGGCCGGCGGCCACCTCGTCATGCACCACATAGTCGGGCACCAGACCCACGCCCAGCCCGGCCAGGATGGCCTCACGCAGGAAGGCGAAGTTCTCCGACATCAATGAAGGCGACAAAGGCACCTCGTGGCGCTCGCCATACAGATAGGCCGACAGGCGCAACTGACGCCCCACCACGCCCGAGGTGATCAGGGGCAGCTTGTCGAGGTCTTCCAGCGCTTGCGGCAGGCGATGCGCCTTGGCATAGGCCTTGGCCGCGCAGGCCACGTAATGCACAGGGCCCATGTCGCGCGCCACCAGGTTGTCGGGTGGGTCCGACATCACGCGCACGGCGATGTCGACCTCGTCGCGCAGCAGATCGACCACGCGGTTCTCGAACGCCACGTCCAGCACGATACCGGGGTAGGCACGCTTGAAATCGATCAACCAGGGCGACATCACCAGTTGCCCGTAGCCACTGGGCACGCTCAGGCGCACGCGCCCCTGCAGGCTCTGCCCCAGCGTGGCCACGGACTCGCGCGCCGCGTCCAATTCATTGCGGATCTTGCGGCCGTGTTCGTAGAGCTGCAGCCCGATCTCGGTGGGCTCGATGCGCCGCGTGGTACGCCGCACCAGCTGCTGGCCCACGCTGCGCTCGAAGGCACCGAGGTGGTAGCTGACATTGGCGCGGCTCATCTTCAGGCGCCGCGCGGCTTCGCTGAGGTTGCCGGCGTCCAGGATTTCGACCAGCAGGGTCAAAGAAGACAAGTCCATGCTTTATTGTCAAAATTGATTTGACAGTCTGTCAACAGCAGCAGGGATTGTCAAGACGCACTTGTTTTCGAACAATGGCCGCTTCACCATGGGCCTTGGGTCCGCCGTGTGAAAAAGCCAGATCAAGAAAGCGCCGAGACATGAGCACCGAGACCACTTCCTCTCCCGTCGGCTTGAAGGTCCAGGACCACATTGCGGTGGTCACCATCGACAACCCACCCGTCAATGCGCTGGGCGTGGCCGTGCGACGCGGCCTTGAACAAGCCATCGCACTCGCCCAGGCCGACGAGGCCGTGCATGCGGTATTGATCGTGGGCAAGGGCAGGGCCTTCATCGCCGGCGCGGACATCCGCGAGTTCGGGTTGCCGCCTCAATCGCCTTCGCTGCCCGAGGTCTGCCAGCAGATCGAAGCATGCGACAAGCCGGTGGTGGCGGCGATCCATGGCCCGGCGCTGGGCGGTGGCCTGGAGGTGGCCATGTCGGCCCATTACCGCGTGGCCACGGCTTCGGCCAAGCTGGGCCTGCCCGAGGTGCAACTGGGTTTGCTGCCTGGTGCCGGTGGCACGCAACGCGCCCCTCGCCTGATCGGCGCACAGGCCGCCCTGGACCTCATGCTCAGTGGCCGCCACGTGGGCGCACAGGAAGCCTTGCGCATGGGCCTGATCGACCATGTGGCCACCAGCGACGACGCGCTGGCCGAAGGCCTGGCCTATGTGCGCCACGTGCTGAGCGAAGGCGGCGTGGTGCGCCGCACACGCGATCAGACCTCGGCCATGGCCAACCGGGAAGCGCAGCAAGGCGCCATCAACACGGCACGCGCCGAGGTGCAAAAGAAGCGCGGCCTGTTCTCGCCCGCCAAGATCGTGGACTGCGTGCAAGCCGCGCTCGATCAGGCCTTCGATGAAGGCCTGCACACCGAGCGCACCCTGTTCGAGCAATGCCTGGCCAGCCCGCAACGTGCCGGCCTCATCCACGCGTTCTTTGCCGAGCGCGAGGTGCTCAAGGCGCCTGAAACGAAGTCGGCCAAGCCACGCCCCATTGAAGAAGTGGGCGTGGTGGGTGGCGGCACCATGGGCGCGGGCATCGCCGTGGCCATGCTGGATGCGGGCCTGCGCGTGACCATGGTCGAGCGCGACGGCAAGGCCCTGGCACTGGGCATCGGCCGTGTCGAGAAGGTCTACAACGGTTTGATCGCCAAGGGCCGCATGGGTGCCCAAGACAAAGCGCTTGTCATGGAACGCTTCACGGGCGCCACCGACTACCGAGCCCTGGCCCAGGCCGATCTGGTGGTCGAGGCCGTGTTCGAAGACATGGGCGTCAAGCATGCGGTGTTCACCGAACTCGACAAGGTCTGCAAACCCGGCGCCGTGCTGGCCACCAACACCTCCTACCTGGACATCAACGAGGTCGCCCAGGCCATCTTCCGGCCGCAGGACGTGATCGGCTTGCACTTCTTCTCGCCGGCCAACATCATGAAGCTGCTGGAGATCGTGGTACCCGCCAAGGTCAGCGCCGATGTGGTGGCCACGGGCTTTGAGCTGGCACGCCTGCTCAAGAAGGTGCCGGTGCGCGCGGGCGTGTGCGACGGTTTCATCGGCAACCGCATCCTGGCCGTCTACCGCACCGCCGCAGATTACATGATGGAAGATGGCGCCTCGCCCTATGAGATCGACCGCATGGCCCGTGAGTTCGGCTTCCCCATGGGGCCTTATGAGGTGAGCGATCTGGCCGGTGGCGACATCGGCTGGGCCACGCGCAAGCGCCGCGCGGCCACGCGTGACCTGCGGGCCCGCTACGTGCACATCTCGGACAAGCTGTGCGAACACGGCTGGTTCGGCCAGAAGACAGGCCGCGGCTGGTACCTCTACCCCGACGGCGCCCGCACCGGCCAGCCCGACCCAGAGGTCGAAGCCATCATCAGCGAAGAACGCATCAAGGCCGGCATCAACGCACCCAAGTCCTTCACACGCGAAGAACTGCAGCGCCGCTATCTCGCAGCCATGGTCAATGAAGGTGCCAAGGTGGTCGAAGAAGGCATTGCCCTGCGCCCGCTGGATGTGGACGTGACGCTGGTTCACGGCTATGGCTTTCCGCGTTGGCGAGGTGGCCCCATGAAGTGGGCCGACATGGTCGGCCTGCCCCAGATCCTGGCCGACATCCAGTCGTTTGCCAAAGAGGACCCGCTGTTCTGGCAACCCGCCGCGCTGCTGGTCAAACTCGTCGACGAAGGCCGCGACTTCGACAGCCTCAACAAAGGAAGCCAACCATGACCATGCGCGAAGCCGTCATCGTGTCCACTGCCCGCACGCCGCTGACCAAATCCCATCGTGGCGAGTTCAACATCACGCCAGGCCCGACCCTGGCCTCTTTCGCCGTGAAGGCGGCTGTGGAGCGCGCCGGCATCGACCCGGGCCTCATCGAAGACGCCATCCTGGGCTGCGGCTACCCTGAAGGCACCACGGGCCGTAACCTGGCCCGCCAGAGCATCATCCGCAGCGGCCTGCCCATCAGCATCGCCGGCACCACCGTCAACCGCTTCTGTGCATCGGGCCTGCAAGCCGTGGCCATGGCCGCCGGGCGCATCGTGCTGGAAGGCGCGCCGGCCATGATCGCCGGCGGTGTGGAAAGCATCTCCGGCATCCGAACCCGTGAAGATGGCGACTCTGGCATGGACCCCTGGATCGTCGAGCACAAGCCGGCGCTGTACATGACGATGATCGAGACGGCAGACATCGTCGCGCGCCGCTATGGCATCAGCCGCGAAGCGCAAGACCGCTTCTCGGTCGAGAGCCAGCGCAAGACGGCCGAGGCACAAGAAGCAGGACGCTACAAGGACGAGATCGTGTCGGTAACCACAACGATGGCCGTGACGAACAAGGACACCAAGGAGGTCACGAAGCAGACCATCACCATCGACCACGACACCTGCAACCGCCCAGGCACCACTTATGAATCGCTCGCCAAGCTGGCGCCAGTGCGTGGCCCCGATGAGTTCATCACCGCTGGCAATGCCTCGCAGTTGTCGGACGGTGCCTCGGCCTGCGTGCTGATGGAGGCCAAGGAGGCCGAACGCCTGGGGCTTCAACCGCTGGGCGCCTTCCGCGGTCTGGCGGTGCATGGCTGCGAGCCAGATGAAATGGGCATCGGGCCTGTGTTTGCCGTGCCCAAGCTGCTGGCTCGCCATGGCCTGAAGGTCGATGACATCGACCTGTGGGAACTCAACGAGGCCTTCGCGTCACAGTCAATCTACTGCCAGCAGCGGCTGGGCATTCCTGATGAGCGGCTCAATGTCAACGGTGGCGCGGTCTCCATCGGCCACCCCTTTGGCATGACCGGCGCACGCCTTGTCGGCCACGTGTTGCTGGAAGGCAGGCGTCGCAAGGCCCACCAGCGCATGAGATACGCGGTCGTGACCATGTGCGTGGCTGGCGGCATGGGCGCGGCCGGTCTGTTCGAAATCTACTGATCGCGAGAGGTCACCACCATGGATCTGAATTTCACGCCCGAAGAACAGGCCTTCCGCGACGAGGTGCAAGCCTTTCTGCAGGACAAGGTACCCGCCAACCTCAAGGACAAGGTGCGCAAGGGCATCCACCTGAGCAAGGCCGATCACGAGGCCTGGCACGCCATCCTGCATGACAAGGGCTGGCTGGCCAACCACTGGCCACAGGCCTATGGCGGCCCTGGATGGACTGCCGTGCAGAAGTTCATCTTCGACAACGAGTGCGCCCTGGCCTACTGCCCACGCACCGTGCCCTTTGGCGTCAACATGCTGGGCCCGGTCTTGATCAAGTATGGCAATGAGGCGCAGAAGCGGTACTGGCTGCCTCGCATCCTCAATGGTGCAGACTGGTGGTGCCAGGGCTATTCCGAACCCGGCTCGGGCTCGGACCTGGCCTCGGTCAAGACCTCGGCCATACGACAACGTGACGAGACCGGCGAGCACTACATCGTCAACGGCCAGAAGACCTGGACCACCCTGGGCCACCACGCCAACATGATCTTCTGCCTGGTGCGCACCAACCGTGAAGCCAAGAAGCAGGAGGGCATCAGCTTCCTGCTGATCGACATGAAGTCGCCCGGCGTGGAGGTGCGGCCCATCATCACGCTGGATGGCGAGCACGAAGTCAACGAGGTCTTCTTCACCGACGTGAAGGTGCCCGCCGAAAACCTGGTGGGCGAGGAGAACAAAGGCTGGACCTGTGCCAAGTTCCTGCTGACCTACGAGCGCACCAACATCGCGGGCGTTGGCTTCTCGGTGGCGGCGCTGGAGCGCCTCAAGCTGGTCGCCTCGCGTGTGAAGAAGAACGGCCAGCCCCTGGCCTATGACCCGCTGTTCGCCGCCCGCCTGGCCAAGGTCGAGATCGACCTGGAGAACATGAAGACCACCAACCTGCGCGTGATCGCGGCTGTGGCCGGTGGCGGCGCACCGGGCGCAGAAAGCTCCATGCTCAAGATCAAGGGCACGGTGATCCGCCAGGAACTCAATGACCTGATGCGCCGCGCCATGGGGCCCTATGCCCTGCCCTTCATCGAAGCAGCCATGCAGGAGGGCTACCAGGATGCGCCACTTGGCCAGCCTGAAGCAGCATCGGCGGCGGCCCAGTACTTCAACAACCGCAAGCTGTCGATCTTTGGCGGATCCAACGAGATCCAGAAGAACATCATCTCCAAGATGATCCTGGGGCTGTGACATGAACTTTGAACACACTGAAGACCGCCGCATGCTGGCGGACTCGCTCAACCGCTATGTGGCCGAGCAATACAACTTCGAGACCCGCATGGCGATCACGCAATCGCCCAAGGGCTTCAGCACGCAGCGCTGGGCACAGTTCGCCGAGTTGGGCGTGATCGGGGCCTTGTTCGACGAGGCGCATGGTGGCTATGGCGGAGCGGGCTTCGACATCGCCGTGGTCTTCGAGGCGCTGGGGCGCGGCCTGGTGGTCGAGCCCTTCCTGCCCTCGGCCATCCTGGCCGGCAGCGCGCTGACACATGCGGGCAATGAAGCACAGCAAGCCATGCTGGCCGACCTCATAGACGGCGCCGTGGTGGCCGCGCTGGCGCACGACGAGCCCGAGTCGCACTACGAGCTGTCGCATGTGCGCACGCTGGCCACGCGCACCGGTGATGGCTGGGTGCTCAATGGCCACAAGGCCGTGGTGCCGGTGGGCGACCAGGCGCAGGTGCTGATTGTCTCGGCGCGCACATCGGGCCGCGAAGCCGACGAACACGGCATCTCGCTGTTCGTGGTCTCGGCCGATACGCCGGGTTTGAGCACGCGCGGCTATGCCACCATCGATGGGGGCCGCGCGGCCGAGGTCGTGCTCCAGGAGGTCAAGCTACCCGTCGACGCGCTGCTGGGCGAAAAGGACCAGGGCCTGAGCACCCTCGAACACGCCATTGGCCGCGGCTTGCTGGCCCTGTGCGCCGAATCGCTGGGTGCCATGGAGGTGGCCAAGCACGCCACCATCGAGTACCTACAAACGCGTAAGCAGTTCGGCGTGCCCATCGGCAGCTTCCAGGCCCTGCAGCACCGCATGGCCGACCTGCTGCTGGAGATCGAACAGGCACGCTCGGCCGTGATCAACGCCGCAGCGGCACTGGACGGCACAGACCGCCTGGCACGCGAGAAGGCCCTGTCTGCCGCCAAGTACAGCATCGGCCGCATCGGCACGCTCGTGGCTGAGGAATGCATCCAGCTGCATGGCGGCATCGGCATGACCTGGGAGCTGCCCCTGGCCCACTACGCCAAACGCCTGGTCATGATCGACCACCAGCTTGGTGACGAAGACCACCACCTTGCCCGCTTCATCGAACTCGGTCATCAACAAGCGCAATGATGCCGCCACTCCATGTCTGACCGTCACCTTGCCCATTGGCCACCGGGCCTGCCGCACCACCTCTCGCTGCCCGAGACCCACCTCTATCACAACGTGGAGGTCTCGGCGCGCAGCTTCCCCGACAAGCCCTACCTGATCTTCTACGACACGCCGATCAGCTTTGCCCGCTTCAAGGACGAGAGCGAGCGCTTGGCCGGCTACCTCCAGCAGGCCTGCGGCGTGAAGAAGGGCGACCGCGTGCTGCTCTACATGCAGAACAGCCCGCAGTTCGCGCTGGCCTACTACGCCATCCTGCGCGCCGATGCGGTGGTGGTGCCGGTCAACCCGATGAACCTGAGCGAGGAGCTGCGCCACTATGTGAGCGACGCACAGGCCTCGGTGGTCTTCGTCTCGCAAGAGCTCTATACCCAGGTGCGCACTTTGTTGCGCGAAGGCAGGCAAACGGGTGAAGGCCTGCAGCACGCCATCGTCGCCATCTACAGCGACTACCTGGAAGCCCCCACCGACCTGCACGTGCCCGACTTCATCCGCGCGCCGCGCAAGTCGCTGGACGACCCAGGCACCGTGGCCTGGCCGGACGCCTTGGCCGCGCACCACCGCCCCACGCCGATGACCGGCGGCCCTGATGACCTGGCCGTCCTGCCCTACACCTCGGGCACCACCAGCCACCCCAAGGGCTGCATGCACACACACCGCAGCGTGATGTACAACACCGTGGCACGCGGCATCTGGCTGGGCAGCTCGCCCGATTCGGTGCAACTGGCGGTGCTGCCCTTCTTTCATGTGACGGGCATGCAAAACGCCATGAATGGCTCGCTCTACCTGGGTTCGACAGCCGTGCTGCTGCCGCGCTGGGACCGCGACGTGGCCCTGCAATGCATCGCGCGCTACAAGGTCACCGGCACGCAGATGATCTCGCCCATGGTGGTCGACATGCTCAGCCACCCCGACATCGAATCGTTCGATCTCAGCAGCCTGACCAGCATCGGCGGCGGCGGTGCGGCCATGCCTGAGGCCATCGCGACCAAACTCAAGACCTTGACTGGCCTGGATTACATCGAAGGCTATGGCCTGTCGGAGACCATGGCGGCCACCCACATCAACCCGGTGCGACGCCCCATGCGTCAATGCCTGGGCATCCCCATTTTCGACGTGGACGCCCGCGTGGTCGACCCCACCACCTTCCAGGAACTGCCACGCAATGAGGTGGGCGAGGTCATCGTCCATGGCCCTCAGGTGATGCTGGGCTACTGGCGCAACCCGCAAGCCGATGCCGAGTCCTTCATCGAGATCGACGGCAAGCGCTTTTTGCGCACGGGCGATCTGGCCCGTGTGGACGAGCACGGCTACTTCTTCATGGTCGACCGCCTCAAGCGCATGATCAACGCCTCGGGCTTCAAGGTCTGGCCCGCCGAGGTCGAGGCCCTGATGTACCACCACCCCGCGATCCAGGAGGTCTGCGTGATCGCCTCGCCCGACCCCAAGCGCGGCGAGACGGTCAAGGCCGTGGTCGTGCTCAAGCCTGGGCTGCGCGGCCAAGTCACCGAGCAGGACATCGCCGACTGGGCGCGCGGTCAGATGGCCGCCTACAAGAGCCCGCGCATCATTGAGTTCACCGATGCGCTGCCACGTTCAGGAACAGGCAAGATCCAGTGGCGAGCATTGCAGGACAAGGAACGCGCCCAGCACGCATCCGCGCCACATTGACAGACAGGACACATGAGATGAGCACCACCCAAGCCACCTTTAACTGGGCCGACCCCTTGCTGCTGGACGACCAGCTCACGCAGGAGGAACGCATGATCAAGGACGCCGCGCGCAGCTATGCCCAGGACAAGCTCCTGCCTCGCGTGACCGAGGCCTTTCGCCAGGAGCAGACCGACCCGGCCATCTTCCGAGAAATGGGCGAGCTGGGCCTGCTGGGTGCCACCATCCCCACTGAATATGGCGGTGCCGGCCTGAACTACGTGAGCTACGGCCTGATCGCCCGCGAGGTCGAGCGCGTGGACTCGGGCTACCGCTCGATGATGAGCGTGCAGTCCTCGCTGGTCATGGTGCCGATCAACGAGTTCGGCAACGAAGCCACCAAGCGCAAGTACCTGCCCAAGCTGGCATCGGGCGAATTCATCGGCTGCTTCGGCCTGACCGAGCCCAACCATGGCTCCGACCCGGCCGGCATGCTCACGCGGGCCACCAAGGTTGATGGCGGCTACACCCTGCGCGGCAGCAAGATGTGGATCAGCAACTCGCCGATTGCCGATGTCTTCGTGGTCTGGGCCAAGCTCAAGGAAGATGACAAGGACCACATCCGTGGCTTCGTGCTCGAGAAGGGCTGGAAGGGCCTGAGCGCACCTGCCATCCACGGCAAGGTGGGCCTGCGCGCGTCGATCACCGGCGAGATCGTGATGGACGATGTCTTCGTGCCCCAAGAGAACGCCTTCCCCGAGGTGCGTGGCCTCAAAGGCCCCTTCACCTGTTTGAATTCGGCGCGCTATGGCATTTCATGGGGTGCGATGGGCGCCGCCGAAGACTGCTGGTTCCGCGCCCGCCAATACGTGCTCGACCGCCAGCAGTTCGGCCGCCCGCTGGCCGCCAACCAGCTCATCCAGAAGAAGCTCGCCGACATGCAGACCGAGATCGCCCTGGGCCTGCAAGGCAGCCTGCGTCTGGGCCGTTTGAAAGACGAAGGCAAGGCCGCCGTCGAGATCACCTCGATCATGAAGCGCAACAACTGCGGCAAGGCACTGGACATCGCGCGCCTGGCCCGCGACATGATGGGCGGCAATGGCATCAGCGACGAATTCGGCGTGGCACGACACCTGGTTAACCTGGAAGTTGTAAACACGTACGAAGGGACGCACGATGTGCATGCGCTGATCCTGGGGCGTGCGCAAACGGGTATCCAGGCCTTCTTCTGACAAACCCCCTGCATGAAGGGCGGGGCAATCCTGATCCTGACATGCCCGGCATGAAAGCGCGCTGAAAGATTGGGCTCCTAGTCTGCCCAGAGACGAGGGCCGGCGGCGTCTTTCATTGCCTCATTTGCGTTCCAAACACCTTGTCACGGACGGAATCGCGACGCGTCCCTAAACTTCCCCGGCCGTTTTAAACACAATCGTGGCCAGCTTCAGGGAAGTCACATGGAAAGGTTGAGTTCGCTTCTGGCGCATCGGCGCAGCATCTGGTTCTGGGCCATGGCAGGCGTCCTGCTCAACGCGCTGTGCATCGGCACGCCTCCTTTCACCGACGACTTCCTGCAGTGGGCCATCCTGACCCACCATTTGCAGCCTGCGCCACACGCCGGTACCGCCTTTGGCCTGTTTGACCTGGTGGATGGCCCGCCCGCTTTGGTGCAGTCCCTGAAAGCCTCAGGCCGCCTGCTGTGGTGCACCTCGGACTCCTTGCACCTGGCCTTCTGGCGCCCCTTAAGCGAGATGACACACTGGCTGGACTACCGGCTGTGGCCCCATTCGCCCGCCTTGATGCGTGTGCACAGCCTGCTGTGGTATGGCGGCCTGATCCTGCTGGTGGGCCGCCTCTACCGCCTGATTGATGATGGGCAACGGCCCGCGCGCAGCAGCCTGGCCACGCTCATCTTCGCAGCCAGCAGCCTGCACTTCTTTGTCATCATGTGGATCTCGGCGCGCAACCAGCTGATCGCCGCCTGCTTCATGGTGATGGCCCTCATGGCCTACCACCTGTGGCGCACCGGTAAAGGCACGCGCTACGGTTGGCTGGCCGGCCTGGCCTTGTCGCTGGGTCTGCTGTCGGCTGAAGCCGCCATCGCCACCATGGCTTACCTGCTCGCCTACGCGGTGGTGCTCGACCAGCGCGAACGCTGGCGCGATCGCCTCATCGCCTTGCTGCCCTTCGTGCTGATCGTTCTGGCCTGGCGACTGGGCCATGTGGCGCTGGGCTTTGGCAGCACCGGCTCAGGCAGTTATGTCGAGCCCGGCATGAGTGCGCGCTTTGCCTATGCCGTGGCGCATCGCTTGCCCACCTTGATGCTGGCCGAGCTGGTGGGCATCGGGGCCGGCATCACGCAGACCATGACGCTTGCGGCCGAATCCGTCTATGCCGCAGCGGCGGCGACCGTCATCGTGCTGCTGGCCGGTCTCATGGCCTACTTCAGGCTGTGGGCCAAACCGCAGGTCCGCTTCTATGCATTGGGCGCCTTGCTGGCCCTGGTACCTGTGTGCGCCATCAACCCGGCCGACCGCCTGCTGCTCAACTCCGAGATCGGCATGAGCGCCTTGCTGGCGGCGCTGTTCCACCAGGTCGCCGTCAACCGGCATCGCTACAAGGGCTGGCCTGCCTTCGGCATCAAAAGCGTGGTGGCCCTGCTGGTCATGATCCACCTGGTGGTCTTTCCCCTCACCACGCTGATCAGCCCGGTCGTCACCGACCGCACGGTGTCATCGAGCAGCATCAGCGAACCTTTGTCCATCCCGGACGAAGCCGCGCGCCCCAATGTCCATGCCATCTTGATCAACCCGCCCGCGCCCTTCCTGCTGTTTTACTACCCGCTGGTGCGCAGCTACTTCGGCAAGGCCAACCCCGCTTCCATGCAGGCCCTGGCCAATGGCGGCAACCAGGACCTGCAGCTGACCGTGCTGGACGAGCACACCATCAAGGTGGCCAGCTCCAAGAGCTTCGTGCAGCCCATCAGCCGCGATGTGCTGACCCAGCCGTTCAAAGTGGGCGATGTCACGCACATGGGCGAGGTGCTGGTGACCGTCACCGAGGTGTCCGACAAGGGCGAGCCGCTGGGCGTGACCTTCCGCTTCCCGACGCCGCTGAGCGACCCGCAGTGGCAGTTCTATGTCTGGCGCGAGCCGGGCTACGCCCGCCTGCAACTGCCTGAGCCTGGCCAGTCCATCCAGATGCCCAGCCTGGATCTGCGCAAGGTCGTGGCGCAGCGGCTCAAAGGAAAATCCATCAGTTGAGGTCAGGCATGGAATAAATCCGAAGGCAGCCCAGTCATACCCGTGAGCAAGCTGAACTTGGAGAAACACCATGCAACGTCGAGATTTTCTGACCTTGAGCGCCCTGGGTGGCGGGGCCGTCTTCCTGTCTGGTCTGGCCGGCTGCGCCCACGGGAGCGGCTACGCCAGCGAGGGCTCGTTCTACTTCGTCCAGTTGTCGGACACCCACTGGGGCTACAAGGGCCCGGCCAATCCGGATGCCGGGGTGACCTTGCGTAAGGCCGTGGCCGCGGTGAATGCCCTGCCCGAGCAACCGGACTTCATCTTCTTCACGGGCGACCTGACCCACACCACCGACGACCCCGACGAGCGCCGGCGCCGTCTGACCGAGTTCAAGTCCATCATTGGCGACTTGAAGGTGCGCAACATCCGGCTGATCCCCGGTGAGCACGATGCCTCGCTGGACCGCGGTACAGCCTACAAGGAGTTCTTCGGCGACACCTACTACACCTTCGATCACAAGGGCATCCACTTCATCGCACTGGACAACGTCTCCGACCCCGGCGGCCTGGTCGACGAGGAACAGCTTGCCTGGCTGAAGGCGGATCTGGCCAAGCTGGACAAGCAGGCACCCATCGTCGTGCTGACGCACCGCCCCTTGTTCGACCTGGTGCCCAAGTGGGACTGGGCCACGCGCAATGGCGCTGACGTGATGGCGGCCCTGATGCCTTATCAAAACGTGACGGTGTTCTATGGCCACATCCACCAGGAACACCACCACATGACGGCGCACATCCCGCATCACTCGGCCAAGTCCCTGATCTTCCCGCTGCCAGCGCCCGGCTCGCAAGACAAGCGCACCCCCTTGCCCTGGGATGCCGCCCATCCCTACCAAGGCCTGGGCTTCCGCGAAGTGGATGCCGAAGCGGCCAGCCACACCTTCAAGGCGACAGAGTTCCCGGTGGTGGCCTCGTCATGAAGCTGCGAGCCAAGCCCTTGTCCCGACGCGCCACGCTCCAGTGCATGCTGGGCCTGACGTCCATCGGCATGACCGCAGCGCCCCTGCTGGCCGGCCTGTCCCAGGCACAGGCCCAGACACAAGACAGCCCCGCGCTACGGCAGATCGACATGACGGCGCAACGCTTCAAGTTCACGCCCGAAGAGATCCCCTTGAAAGCCGGCGAGCGCGTGGTGCTGGCCATCAAGTCGCTGGACTTCATCCACGGCATGCACATCCCGGATCTGGGCGTGCGCGTCGACCTGCTGCCCGGGCAGATCACGCGCATCGAGATACAGCCTCAGCACAGTGGCATCATCGACTTCCTGTGCGACAACTTTTGCGGTGGTGGCCATGAAGACATGCACGGTCGTTTCATTGTGAGCGCGTGAACACCACCTGACCGCCGTGGGCACGACACGCTCCTTTGACACCCTGGTGCTGCCGCACCTGGATGCAGGCTACAACCTGGCACGCTGGCTTCTGCGCGACGAGGCCGGTGCCGAGGACGTCCTGCAGGATGCAGCTTTGCGCGCCTTTCGCCACCTGAACACCTTGCGTGGCGAAAGCGCGCGCCCCTGGTTTCTGCGCATCGTTCGCCATGCCTGCTACACCCATCTGACTGAAAAGCAAGGCTTGAGCGAGCTGTCCGGGCTGGATGAGGATGAGCTGGAGAACCTGCAGATGGCCCAGGGCCTCACGGCATCCGACCCGGCCGACATCGTGGCGCGCCAGCATGAACAGGCCCGCGTCGATGCCGCCATCCGCGCGCTGTCCCCGCCGCTGCGAGAAGTCATCGTCCTGCGTGAAATCGAAGGGCTGGACTACGCGGAGATCGCCTCTGTGGCCGCCATCCCCATCGGCACGGTGATGTCGCGCCTGTCTCGCGCCCGGGACAAGCTGCGCGCAGCGCTCATGCCACAGGACACGCAGGACCAGGCGAACCAGGGACAGGGCGAGTGAGGCCGACCATGAACGACGACGATCTCTCCAGACTGATCCGCGAGCAAGCCACCCACCACAAGGCCGAGAGCCGGCTGCGCGCCGCGATCCAGACGCGCATCACCCTGGCCTCGGCCGCCCAGCCCACCGGCGCCTCGCCTGCCTCGCATGCCACGGCCCTCAAGCCATCGCATTGGCGCGAGTTCGGCTGGCGCACAGCCTTGTCCGGCTTCGTGCTGGGGGTGGCCTTGACGGCCGGCTTGATGCCCTCGACAAGCCGATGGATACAGAACCTCGACAAGCCCTTGAGCGCCGAGCTGGTGGCCGACCATGTGCGCGCCTTGCAGACAGGTGCGCTGATACAGGTCGCCTCGACGGACCGTCACACGGTCAAGCCCTGGTTCCAGGGCAAGCTGGATTTCGCGCCCACGGTGCTCAATCTGGCTGATCAAGGCTTCCCGCTGCAAGGTGCGCGCATCGAGCAGCTTGAGGGCCGCAATGTGGCGGTACTGGTCTACATGCACAACCACCACGTGATCAGCCTGTTCGTGCAACCCACGGATGGCCAGCAGCCGGCCAAGCGGCTTCAGCAACGCGGCTTCAATCTGTTGAACTGGGCTGAAGGCGGCATGCAGTACTGGCTGGTCTCGGACATGGACGCCAAGGAGCTGGCGCATTTCGAGCAGGCATGGCAAACCGAGGTCGGGCAGTTGCACTGACCCCGGTTACCGACCACAGCGAACCGGTCAGAAGGCGAACAGGCTGGTGAGGTCGCCAATGGCCGGTGCATTGGCAGGCAGGTAAGGATCCTGCACGCTGGCCACCGGGTTGGGCAGACGATCACGGCTGCGAGAAGACAGTGGCGCCAGGCCCCAGTTGCGCTCGATGAACTTCAAGACGGACGCGTGATCGTGGTATGCATGGTCCACATAGCCCTTCTTGGCATAGGGCGAGACCACGAACAGCGGAATGCGCGGGCCATCGCCGAAGAAGTCCAGTTGCTGAATGTGACCGGTGTCAAAGAATCCACCACCTTCGTCGGTCGTGATGACGATGGCCGTTTCAGCCCACAGTTGCGGATTGGCTTGAATGTCCTTGACCAGTTGCGCAACGAAGTTCTCGTAATAGGCGGGCGCCGAGTTGCCGGGATGCCCCGCATCCAGATTGGCAGGCACCACATATGACACAGCGGGCAATTGATTCGCGGCCAGATCGTTGTAGAAGGTGTTCATGCCGACCAGGTTCTGGCGCAGCGGGCTCTCCACCACGTTCTTGGAACCATTGAGCGGATCGCCGATGTTGTTGTAGACGATCTGCCCCAAGGTACCACCCGTGGACTGGCCAAAGATCTTCAAGGCGGCATCGGCCGTTTCACGCCCCCCCGTGTACCACTTCCAGCTCACGCCCTTCGCTGCCAGCGCTTCGGCAATGGTCGGCACCGTCTGGGGTGGGTACACGTACTGGGTCGCGCCAAGCGGCACAGGGTTGCCATCCACGTCGTAAGGCGGGTTGTAATTGTTGACGAGGTGGTAGGCCCCGTCCACGCAATTGGACGCCACGTTCTGTGCATCCAGCAGGGCACGAATGGCCGCCACGCCGGGTTGGGTGCGATCCGAGCAGTTCACCCACGATCCACCGCTGTAACCGTCTTGCTGAAAGAAATTCGCCGTGCCCGAACGCGGGTTGGGATTTTCGATCTGGTTGGCCGGCGGTGCGGTCAACTGGCCATTGACGTTGTAGACGGGCAGGTCGCCGGTGGCGATGGCAAAGAAATTCATGCCCGTGCCACCCATCACGGCCTGGTGGTAGTTGTCGCTGATGGCGTAGTTGTCAGCCAGGCTCTTGAAGTAAGCGGCATCACCCCGGGCCATGTTGTAGAAACCCATGAGCTCACCGCCTTGCTTGGGGTTGCTGGGCGTCACGCCAGAGGTGTCGCCGCCTTGGCCCGTCGTGGTGGCCGTCCACACGAACATATCGTGCTTGGCATTGGTGCCACCGGTTTGCTGCCACATCTGGAAGAAGCGGTGAACCGGGTCGCCCGTGATGGACGTGGCGCCAGAATAAGGCACGTACTTGGTGATCTGGAAGGGGCCAGGTGCCAACCAGAAGGGAAAGCGCAGATCGGGAATGCCGAACTCCCAGACCGGTTGAGGCAGCCAGAAGTAGCTGCTGCCTTCGGTAGGCTGGATGGTGTAGTTGCTGCTGGGATTGCTGCCCTTGCGCTGCACCGCCAAAGCGTAGTTGGCGCCAGCCGAGCCATCGGCCTTGATGATGCCCTGCGACAGCAGGTTCTGGATGGTTTGGCCAGCCTTGGGCTGATAGGTTGCAAACAGGCTGTCGAAGGTGTGGTTTTCACCGATCACGACCACCAGATGCTTGATGGGCGTCGACGTGTTGCCGTCATTGATGCCAGCCAGACTGCCTGAGCAAAAAGAGGCCGCAGCCAAGGCGCAGGCGCTTGCCTTCAGGAGAGACTTCATGGGGATTCCTTATGGGTGAGGCGCTTTGATCTGCTGCACCTGGATGGGCCGCCCAGCCACAGCACGCAAAGCAGGAATGAATGAAGCCGGATGCTAGTGAACGCCAATGAAGTCCTCTAGACAAATGGCGCCTCGTCCATGAGCCGAACGTATCGTTTTGCCGGTCACCCCCCCGAAACAATGGCTGTTACCCGAGGTGAGTGAGATGCGCCACGTATCGGGTACGTCAGTGCTCGAAAGCCGGTGCGATTTCAGGCTGGGCTGGCAGGCGTTGGCGCTCCTGATCCAACCATTTTTGACGTTTGGCGACATCGGCTTCCAGGTCTTGAACAATCTGCGCTTGGATCTGGATGGCCTGCTGTGCCGCCAGCACCCCCTGCGCCACCTTCGTCGGCATCTCGTCCAACAGAGACTGGCCCAGGCTGGCTCTCTGCTTGGCATCCATGGTGGCCGCGCCCCCTTGCCATTGCATGAAGCGCTTCTGAAACACGACATAGTCGGCCATGCGGGCCAGTTCATGCCCGGGGTTGGGACTCTGTGCTGCGGCCGCACGCATGGCCTGCCACTCCTCTTCGCTCAAGGCATCGGGCTTGCGCGTCAGTGTCTGGTAGTTGTCCAGTGGGGGCGCGCTGGCCGGGACATGAACCGGCTGCGCAACAGCCGATGCCATGGCCAATGGCGGCAAAGCCCCGGCGGCAGATGCACCTGAAGACACCTGGGACAGCGAAGGCTTGGCAAGTGGGTGGTCCTGTGGCTCGTTCCACTGTGCGCCGGTCCTCCACAACAGACCGATCAGCAACACCAACAACAGCATCCACACAGCGCGGACCAGCCACGACTTCCCCGAGGCACTGAAAAACGACAAGGACATCTCTCACCACCACCTTTGCGACCCATTTCCGTCATCGATCATGCCTGACATCCTGCTCCCCCTGGTGGGCCTGATGGTGATTGGCATCCCCCTCCTTGGCCTGATCCTTGCCCTTGCCTTCGGTCTTCGCTTCGGTCTTCGTTTCGGCCTGAGCTTCCTTGGGGCCGTTGCCTGTGCCCTTGGGATGGGGCGCCACCTCCTGATGAGGCGCAGGCGCTTCTCGCTCTCTGTGCATCTCGGGCACCACCGCATGCTCGGGGGGGTGTTCTGCCTTGGCTGCTGGAGGCACATCCTCACGCCTGGGCTTCGGATGGACCGGTTCGACAGCCACGGGCTGCGCAGCCTGCTCGGTGCCGCGTCGCACGACCGCAGGAACTGGCGGTGGTGACTCATGCCGATGCTCACCGTCAATGCGAATCACCATGGGTTCCTCGACAGGCCGCGCATGCTCCTCTTGGTGAACGACAGATGGCGCTGCTGCGGTTGGCGGTGGCATCGCCGGCGGTGGCGGTGGCGGTGGCGGTGGCGGTGGCGGTGGCGGTGGCGGTGGCGGTGGCGGTGGCGTCGTTACCACCCCATGTGCGGGTGTTGACGCCGTGGCGCTTGGCCATGCATGCCCGCGAGCCGGTACCGTCGCATTGAATGCGGCACCGTTGGCAGTCGCCCCTGAGGGTGCCACGATGGTCACATTCGTGATGTTCGTGATCTGATTGACCACCGAGACGCGGTTGTCCACGTCTGCATGGATGTGCATGCCCACATTGACCACCGGGGGTGCATGCATCACCGCCGCAGGTGCCACGCCAATGGGAGCTGGCACGATCAGGCCTGGCCGTGACCCGGGGGGCGCCGGTATGAACACGCCATTGGGACCGATGGGGCGAGGCCCCGGCATCACGCCAGGAGCAGGACGTTCAACCGGGTAATGCCGCCATGCGGGCGGCGGGGCGAATGCAACCTCGGCTTGCCCCCAGTATCCGGCGATGAACAGCACGATGCCATCGCGGTGCTCGTAATACGGGTGTACCCAGTGGTACTCAGGCCGAGGCGGAACGGACCACCGCCCACGCGCCCAGACCCAGTTGCCATGCCACACCCAGTAACCGCCGACCCAGACCGCTTCCGGATAGGGTTGAGGTGGTATCGGCTCGATCAGCAAAGGCGGCGGTGCCCAAGGACACGCAACCGGTTCGGGCTGCACCCATGCGGGCTCTTCATCCACCCGGACAATGACCGTCTGTGGCACAGGCACCTGATAGGGAACGGGGTAGGTCTCCTGGTAAACGACCATCGGTTCCGGTGAACGAGGCGGCTGAGGCACCCTTTGCGCACGTGGCGGCGGCAATGGCTCTACATAGTTGACGCAGCCAGCCAAACCGGCCAGCAGGCTGCACGCGCCGGCCACGCTGCACACCCACCTCATCTCGCATACCTTCGTCAACATCATCCGCTCCTGACACTTCGCGTCCGTTCATACAACGCATGCCAACGTGGCGACGATGACCCGAGTTGCATTCGTTAACGGGTTGCTGGCGGGTTCCTGACGCTTGTGTAAAGATTTGCAATCCGCTTGGCCTGCATCCCCCGCTGTCACAAGTCGGACTTCAGCACTTCCTAGATTGCGGCTCACGGTCGATCTCGTCGACGCCGTTGACACATAGGAGGTACGCTTCATGACATTCCCAACACGTTTCGTTCGCGCATCAGCAGCAGCAGCCCTGGCCGCCAGCCTGTGCACACTTGGCCACGCCGCCGAAGGCCCCGTCCCCCACGGCGTGCCGCATCTCGACCACGTCTTCGTGGTGGTCATGGAGAACCACGGCTACAGCCAGATTCTCAACAATCCCAACGCGCCCTTCATCAACAGCTACGCCAAGTCGGCCAACCTGGCCACCAACTACTTCGCCATTGGCCACCCCAGCCTGACCAATTACCTGGAGATCGTGGGTGGCTCCAACTTCGGCGTCCAAAGCGACAACTACCCTGACTGGCACAGCACGAGCTGCACGCCCAACCTCATCACCGGCATCCCCAACACCGACAACCCGGCCAGCAGCAAGGTCTGCCCGATCGCTGGCATGGGCAGCGACGCCACCACGCCGGCCGTCGACACCACCAATGAAGTGCAAGGCACACCCGGTGAGAACAACATCGATGGCGTGGCCTCCGTGCCCTCTGCCAAGAACACCCTGGGCATCACCATTGGTGACCAATTGGACCGCGCCGGCCTGAGCTGGAAGAGCTATCAGGAAAGCCTGCCCGCGCAAGGCGCCGACCGCGTGAACTACAGCGATGGCTTCTTCACCGACAGCACCGACTTCAGCAAGATCACACCCACGCTGAATCCGGCCCTGTCCTCAAAGGACATCGTGGCCCTGTATGCCGCCAAACACAACCCCTTCGTCTACTTCCAGAACGTGCAGGAAGGCAAGGACGGCGACAACAGTCTGCGCAACAGCGTCGGCTTCGATGGCGCCAAAGGCCTGTATGCCGACCTGGCTTCCGGCCATGTGCCCTCGCTGTCTTTCATCGCGCCCAACCAGTGCAATGACCAGCATGGTCGCGGCAACGCCGGCGCCTTCTGCAACTACGACCCCAGCGACGATGGCTCGCAGGCTGGCCTGAACCCCGCGCTGATCTACCGTGGCGACCAGGCCGTCAAGCAGCTGGTGTCGGCCATCAAGCACTCGCCTGTCTGGCATCAAGGGCACAACGCCATCGTCGTGGTGTGGGACGAGAACGACTACAGCACCGCGCCCAACATCAACCAGGTCATGCTGATCGCCGACACCAACTATGGGGTCCACAAGGTCACCAGCGGCAAGCGCTACACGCACTTCTCGCTGCTGCGCACCCTGGAAGCCGGCTTCAACCTGCCCTGCCTGAACCACGCTTGCGACAAGTCGACCGACGTGATGGCCGACCTGTTTGCTGAAGGCCACTGGGAGCAGAACGGCCAGTGATGATCAAGGGCTGCTGAGATAAGCCCTATAGGAGCAGTAGGCCGTGTTGCTGGCCGTGCAGGCAGCCTGGTTGACCACATGCAGCCAGGTCTGCACGGCATAGCCGTCCACGCTGTCCGTCACCGGCAGGGAAAAACAGGTGAAGCTGTTGTCGTAGGCCGAGACGTTGTTGCAGCTCGGGTAGTTGGTTCCGCCAACGAGGCCACCCGAGTGATAGGCCCCGGCGATGCTGGGGTCGGGGCTGGGCACACTGGGCGCTTCATCGATCACGCGCCCGCCCAGGTCCCAGGTGACCGCCAGCCAGGTCGAGTAGGTGGTGGTGTGGTAGCCGCCACCACGGCCCGAGCCGCCACAACGCGTGATGGCAAAGACATAGCCCGTCACATTGCCGCTCGCATCGAAGCCCTCGCCGAAGATCTGCTGCGCGATGCCGCCACAGCTGCGCCCCAGGCGCGCGAAGGCATCGGCAATGGGCTGCAAGGGCACCGTCGTCACCGCATGAGCGGGAGAACTGGCCACCAGCGCGGCCACCAGAACGGCAGGACGCATCAAGCGCGTGAAGACTCCTCGCATGGCGATCTCCTTCTCGCACCAAAAGCCCCCGAGACACAAGCCCATGCGTGTTGCATCTTGATGGCCATGGCGCAGTCATGGTGTTTCATGCAGGACGAAGACATGGGACTCGCTGCACCCGTGCATCATTCCAAAGTCGAGCCCGCAGAGCAAGTGCCGGCAAACTCGTTAGGATGGGATCATCGCCATACAGCGTCGGTTTTCTTTTGATTGACCCAACATGCCCAGAACAGCCAAGCGTCAAACCCCCCATGAACAACCGATCCAGACCGTGCTGGTCCTGCAAGGCGGCGGCGCGCTGGGCGCCTACCAGGGCGGCGTCTACCAGGTGCTGGCCGAACACGGCTACCAGCCCCACTGGGTGGTGGGCACGTCCATCGGGGCCATCAACAGCGCCCTGATCGCCGGCAACCCGCCCGAACGGCGCCTGGAGCGCTTGCAGACCTTCTGGGAGCAGGTGGCCCGCAGTGATTCAATCGGCTACCCGGCCTTGAGCCCGTTTGCTCCCTGGCTCACACCCTGGTTCAAGGCAGGCAGCTTCATCAACACGCTCACGCGCGGCATTCCCGGCTTCTTCGTGCCACGGCCTGGCGCCACCTTCAATCTGGACCAGGCGGTGGCCACCCCACAGGCCAGCTTCTACGACACCTCACCCTTGAAGGACACGCTGGAGCGCCTGGTCGATTTCGATTACCTCAACGAGCAACACGTGCGCTGCACGGTCTGTGCCGTCGAGGTCAGCACGGGCGAGCTGGTGTCTTTCGACAGCGCCAAGGAGCTGCTGACACCGCAGCACATCATGGCCAGCGGCGCCCTGCCCCCTGGCTTTCCACCCGTGGTGATCAATGGCAAGGCTTACTGGGACGGCGGCATCTACTCGAACACGCCGGTCGATGTGGTGATGGACGATGCCGAGCGCCGCAACACCCTGTGCTTCATGGTCGACCTGTGGGACCCCACCGAAGACGAGCCCCAGTCGATCAGCGACGCCATGGCACGGCAAAAGGACATCCAGTACGCCAGCCGCACCCGCGAGCACCTCGACGACCACCGCACGATGCAGAACATGCGCCGCGCCATCGAGATCCTCGCATCGCGCCTGCCAGACAAGGACAAACAAGACCCCAGCCTGCAGCACCTGTGCAAGCTGGGCTGCCGCAGCACCATCAACATCGTGCGGCTCATCATGAAGGCCCTGCCCAGCGACGACCACAACAAGGACATCGACTTCGCACGCACCAGCCTGCAAGCGCGCTGGCTGGCCGGCGAGCACGATGCCCAGCGGGCCCTGCGCCACAAGAGCTGGCTGGCACCCTTGCCCGATCACGTGGGCATGGTCATCCACGAATTGCCACAAGAGGACTGAAAGGAACAAGTCATGAGGGAAGACGAAGTCAAAGCCAAGGCATTCGCCATGCCGCTTCACAACCCGGCTTTCCCGCCGGGCCCCTATCGCTTCGTCGATCGGGAGTACCTGATCATCACCTACCGGACCGACCCGGACAAGCTACGCCAGCTGATCCCCGCGCCACTGGAGCTGGCCGAGCCCGTGGTCAAGTTCGAGTTCATCAACATGCCCGACTCCACGGGCTTCGGGCACTACTGCGAATCGGGGCAGGTGATCCCGGTCAAGTTCGGCAACGAGACGGGCGGCTTCGTGCTGACCATGTACCTCAATGACCATCCGCCCATTGCCGCTGGCCGCGAGCTGTGGGGCTTCCCCAAGAAGCTCGGCCAACCGGAGTTGCGCGTGCACACCGACACCCTGATGGGCACGCTCGATTACAGCGACTTCCGCGTCGCCACCGGCACCATGGGCTTCAAGCACCAGGCGCTGGATGCGGACAAGATCAAGGCGGCGCTGGGCGCACCCAACTACCTGCTGAAGATCCTGCCGCATGTCGACGGCACACCGCGCGTGTGCGAGCTGGTGCGCTATTGCCTGACGGACATCCGCGTCAAGGGCGCATGGACAGGCCCTGGCGCGCTCGACCTGCGCGGCCATGCACTGGCGCCTGTGGCCGACCTACCCGTGCTGGAGGTGCTCTCTACGGTGCACATCATGGCCGACCTCACGCTGCCGCTGGGCGAGGTGATCCACGACTATCTGGCCTGAGGCCATGCTGAGCAGCGGCCTCAGGCCGCGCTCCATTGCAGCTCCTCGCGCAAATTGCTCTGCACGAAATGGGCATAGCTGAAGTTGTAGGGCTGGTTGCTCAGATCCAGCCCTTGCACAAGGTGCTCATGGCGACGGGAATGGTGCAGGCAGTGGGCCATGAAGCGCCTGTACAGCAGCTGGCCCTTGGCGGTAAAGATGGAAGGCTGGTTGAGATTCTGCAGGTCAATGCGGAACTTCAGCAGGTTGTAGGCCAGGCGCCCTCGCAACTCGTGCGTCTGGCGCCCATCGAGCACGCCAGCTTCGAGCACCGCACCCAGCACGTCCGCGATGAGCACATAGGTGTAGAGCGCATGAAAGACCGAGTAGACCGAACGCGTCTCCGCGGCGTCGCCCAAGAGCTCGCTCATCGGCAAATGCGGCTTGACACGGAAGTAGCGCGCCTTGTCATGCGTCATGGCATTGAAAGCCACGTGGGCACCCTGATGCACCATGTCTTCGAGGAAGAAGACCTCATCGGCTTCGTTCGGCACGTTCAGGAACATCGCCCCATGTGCCGACAACGACGCAAATGAATGGGGCTGGCAGGCGTGAAAGAGGTACACATGCCGCGTGCTGTCTTGCAGGCGCTTGGCCAGGCGCTTGCAATGGCGCGAGATCAGGTGCCAGGCGCGCAAGGCATGCATCTGATGGCGCTTGGCCCATGCGGGTGAGACGAGATGGGGCACGGCGTGGCCCTCTGCCGTGAAGAGGCGGGCAAATATCTGCGGGATGTGCGCCAGGCACAACCAGTTCGGCCCGATGGGGATGGCTGGCGCGATGCCATCGCTGGCCTCGCCCGCAACGGCATCCTGCATGCGGCCATGCCCGGTCAAGGTGAAGTGGGCGAACAGCTGGGGCGAGAGAAAGGCACGGTCGTCTTCAACGTCCATGCGGTCGAGGGATGGGGGGTCCGTGCGGTGGACCAGTTCGCGCAGCACGTCGGACAGCGCGTGCTGCCCGTGCAGCAAGGCCTTGTCCTGCCATTGCTCAAAGCGGTGGGTGTTCATGATGCGGCTCCTGGTCTGATGTCTGCGTACTGGCAAGCGAACTATCGACAAGCCCACCGCCTGGCAACATCCCTAGCTCGCTCAAGCCCTCCCTAGACTTAGGCACCACTCATGGGGGATGCCGTCACCCGCGCCTGGGGGGGTGGATCGGTCTGCACGACCCTGAAGGTGTTGCGCCCCGCCGCCTTGGCTTCGTAGAGGGCCACATCGGCCGCCTCGATCAGCTGCGGCGCAGACAGGCGTCCGCGCGCCTGATAGGCCACGCCCACGCTGGTGCGCACATCCAGCACCATGTCGACACTCAGATCCAGAGGCAGCGCAAAGGCATGGATGATTTTGCGGGCCACGATGTCGGCCTCATGCGCCTGCTGCAGGCCTTCCAGGATGATCACGAATTCGTCGCCGCCCAGGCGCGCGACCGTGTCCGTGACACGCACGCAGGAAGTCAGGCGCAAGGCAAAGGCCCTGAGCACCTCGTCGCCGATGGCGTGTCCATAGGTGTCGTTGATCAGCTTGAAGCCATCGACATCCAGGAAGGCCAGGGCGAGTGGCCTTTCCGTGCGGCGCTGGCGGGCCAGGGCGTGCTCGAACATGTCCTCGAAGGCGCGCCGGTTGGGCAGGCCGGTGAGCGGGTCACTTCGGACCAGCTGGATCAACTGCTTGTGCACCTGCTTGGCATCGGTCACGTCGATGCCAAGCACATAGACGCCATCGACCTCGCCCGCATCGGACAGATCCGGCAGGTAGACCAGGTGCAGATGGCGCACCCGCGATCCCATGCGGGACTCGATGTCGAACTCGGCGCGCTCGCCCTGCAAGGCCTGCCGCAACAGATCCCGCCGCTGCTTGTAGGGCTCTTCACCCAACACATCCAGCACGGGCCGGTCGATCGCGGTGACCGGGTCGACGCCCAGCCAGGTCGCATAGGTTCGGTTGCAGAACTGATAGCGCTCCTGTGTGTCCACATAGGCGATGAGGGCCGGCAGGTTGTCGGCGATCATGCGCAGGCGCCGCTCGCTCGCAGCCAGGGCCTGCTCGGCACGCTGGCGTATCGAGATGTCGTGCAGGAAGGCGAAGTAGGTGCCCCTGCCACCATGGCGAGGCAAGGTGCTGATGGCTACCTCGCAAGGGATGATCGCACCGCTCTTGTGGATGGCGGGCAACTCCAGGCGCTGGCCCATGACGGGGGCTTCACCGGTGCGCAGCATGTGCGCCATGCCCGCCTCATGGGCCTGTCGGTGCGTGAAGGGAATGAGCAACTCGGAGAGCTTGCTGCCCACCGCCTCGTCATGCGTCCGGCCAAAGGTGCTTTCAGCCTGCTTGTTCCAGCGTGTGATGCAGCCCTCGTCATCAATGCAGATGAAAGCATCGAGCGCGTTGTGCAAGATGGCATCGAGTTCGTCGCGGCTGTCTTGCAGATCCTGGGTGCGCTCGGCCACGCGCTCCTCCAGGCCATGCCGCAAGGCCTCCAGCGCAGCCTCGGCCTGCTTGCGTTCAGAGATGTCGTCGATGACCGAGACGAAATAGCGCGGCCGCCCATCTCGGCGCACCACGGCCACGGTCAGATGGGCCCAGACGATGGTGCCGTCCGGCTTCACGTAGCGCTTCTCCATCGAATACTGGTCGGCCTGGCCGTCGAGCAGGCGCTGAACGTGATCGAGGTCCAGGCGCAGGTCTTGCGGATGGGTGACGTCCTGGAAGGTCGCGCCTTGCAAGGCCTGGGGCGTGCGGCCCAGGATTTCGCACAGCCTGCTGTTGAAGCGCAGCCAGGTGCCATCGAGCCCCACCATGGCGATGCCGACGGCAGCCTGGTCAACGATGGCCTTGAACAGGGCGTCGCTGTCGGCGATGAGGTCGTCGTCCTCCTGCGTCAACACGCGCGCACGAGCGGCCACCTCGCGGTTGAAGATCTCATGGCGCGCCAGCTCGGCCAGGTCCCACAGGCTGTCGAGCTCGGTCTGGCTGAAATACCGGGGCTGGTGGTCGATGACGCACAGCGTGCCCAAGGCCAGGCCTTCGGAGGTCAGCAATGGAATGCCGGCATAGGCGCGCACGTCGGCTGGCCCGGTGACGCAGGGGTTGTCGGCGAAGCGCTCGTCCAGATGGGCATCGGGCACGACGAAGGCCTGCGTGCCCAGGATGGCATGCGCGCAAAAGGCCTCTTCACGGGGTGTCTGCGTCGCATCCATACCCACCTTGGACTTGAACCATTGCCGATCGGCATCCACCAGCGAGATCAGGGCAATGGGGGTGCCCATCAGGCGCGACGCCAGACGGGTGATGCTGTCGAACACGGGCTCGCTCGGGGTGTCCAGCAGATCCAGTGCCCGCAGCATGGCCACGCGGCGCGCTTCGTTCGGTGGGTACAGGGGTGCTTCCAAGTCAAGGCTCCGTCTGGTGATGGGTCCCTAATCCTCACTGCTGAGACATCATGACCCAAGCCGGCTCAAATGCCCAGCCAGGGATCTCTCTCTTCCCCTCCAAACACGTCAACCAGAAAATCCAGAAAGACCCTGCTGCGCATGGGCATGTAGCGCCGGCTGGGGTAGGTGGCGAACAGGTGCAGCACCGACATCGACCAGCCAGGCAGCACACGCTCCAGCCGACCGTCCTTGAGCGCCTCGTCCGCCACATAGGAAGGGAAACCCGATGCGCCCAGGCCGGCCAGGGTCGCGGCATAGAGGGTGTCGACGTGCGAGGTCATCATCACGGCCTGCTGGGAGGGCACCACGGTCACACGCCCTTGCGGCTTGGCATGCAGGGCCTCGCGCTCGGGCCTGAAGGTCATCTCCTGGATATAGGCCGGGTGGACCAGGTTGAGCGCCAGATAGTCGCTGGGATGAGTGGGGCGCCCATGCTGGTCCAGGAAGGCGGGTGTGGCACAGGCGATGATGTGCGAGCAGGTCAAGCGCCTGGCCACGAACTGGCCTTCCAGCTGGCCAGACGAGGAGGCCACGATGCACAGGTCGAAGCTGTCATCGATGCCTTCCATCACATTGGGGGCGACCAGCTCGATGCAGATGCGCGGGTAGCGGGCCACGAATGCCGGCAGCACCCTGGCGACTTGATGTGTGGCAAAGGCGGGCGGCACCTGCACGCGCAAGCGACCCGACAAATCGGAGGTGGCCGATGCGGCCTCGCTTTCGATGTCGTCGAGCGCCTGCAGCAGCCCGCGGGCCTGCTCGACATAGCGTTCGCCCGCTGCAGTGAGGGTCAGGGTGCGGGTCGTGCGGTTCATCAGCCGCACGCCCAGGTGGGCCTCCAGCTCGTTGACCAGGCGTGTGACCACGGAGGGTGACAGGTCGAGCTCGCGCGCGGCGGCGGCGAAGCCCTGGCGGTCCACCACACGACAGAACACTTTCATGGCTTGGAGTCGGTCCACGGCAGCCTTCCTCTCGTGCGTCCAATGCGGGTGAGGTGATTATTCTCGTATCAAGAACAATCCGTTCTCATCCAGATGGTTTTTCTTTCTGCCAGCGGCTCCTACAGTGAACCCATCAGCTCACCGAAAGGACCCCGTCATGAACACCCTGAACATCACCCTGATCGCCGCCGCCACCCTGCTGAGCGCCGCCCTCTCCACCTCGGCCCTGGCTGCCGACAACGCTTTGGCCAAGGCCGCCGACACCAAGAGTGCCGCGTCTGCCTCGACGCAAGAAAAGGTCCGCGCCGAATTCATCCGCGCCCGCAAGGCCGGCGAGCTGGAGTTTGGCAGCCAGTTCCAGATCGAGGAAACCGTGGCCTTCAAGCAAGACAGCAAGCCGGCCACTGTGCAGGTCGCCGCGCACTGAATGTCACTGAGCGGGCTTGTTGAGCTTGCTCCGCACCAGCTCGATGTGCGCGCGCAGGTTGTAGAGGTTTTCTGAAAAGGCCAGCGGCGTGCGGATGTGGCTGACGCCATGTTCGATCTCGTCGAGCCGGCCCAGCGCCTGGCCCTTGTCGAGCTGGCTGCCCTCCAGGTCCAGCTCGTACTCCAGCTGTTTGAGGCGCCCATACCAGCTGTAGATGCGCGACTTGATCCGCCAGGCGTACACAGAGGGCGCCAGGCGCATCACCGGCAGCAGCACCGCCACCAGCGGGATCAGCATCACCAGCAGGCGGTCGGCCCAGACCGCCAGCCAGAACGGCAAATAGCGGTTCATGAAGGACGGGCCGTTCTTCATGTAGCGCTCGGCATCCACGCTCAGCGGGATGTCCACGCCCTTGGGCGAAGGGAACTCGCCCTCGTGGTGAAGCATGCTCGCGTCCGAACTGAGGTCCGTGGCCACGTCCATCAAGAGGCTGACCAAGGCCGGGTGGATGTCATCACGCACGACCAGGTTGGCGGTGGGGGCGACGAGGGTCACGTCATGGTCAGGCATGTTGCGGGCCAGATCGAAGCTGCCCATGGGCAGGACGATGCGGGCCAGAAACGGGAACTGCCGCGAGTAGGCCTCGGCCTGTGCGAAGTCCAGCAGGCGCAGGCCCGGCTCGCGCATGAGCTTGTTGACCAGGTTGGATTCGGGCGCGCCCACGACCATGATGGCATCGAGCTTCTTGTCAATCAGCTTTTGCGCGGCGTCCGTTGAAGACCAATCGGCCAGACGCGTGTTGCCCTCATCGATGCCATTGGCCTTGAGCAGTTGCTCTGACAAGACCCGCACACCGCTGCCATGTGGCCCGATCGACAAGGCACGACCTTTCAAGACGCTGAGCCGGTCCACCTTCAGGCCCTGACGGTAGAACACCCACACCGGTTCGCGATAGAGCGCGGCCAGGCTCATGAGGTTCTCGCCATCGGCCTCGGCGGCCACGCCGCCTTGCACCACCGCCAGCATCACGCCCGATGCCGGGTCATTCAGCAGACGCAGGTCTTCCTTGGCGCCCTGCGTGGTCCGCAAGACCAGGGTGATGCCGCTTTGCGCCAGCGCAGCCTGCATGTCCTTTGCAAGGCTCTCATAGGCTCCACCCTCAGGCCCGACGGTCATCGTGATGCGGCGTGGCGGTGCTGGCGTGATGAAGTGGCTGGCCACCCAGAAGGCGCCCGCGATCAAGGCGGCCGCGCCCAGAAAGGTCACCCAGAAATCCAGTGAGGTCCAGCGGGACCAAATCAGTCTTGCCATGTCAGTGCGTGAGCCAAAAGCGGCATATTAAAACGCAGACAAATCGGGAACGCCTTGACATGGCTTGTCATCAGGCTAAGGATACGCTGAAGAAGCCGCCGCATTTTTGCGTTGGCGGACATCGGTGTGGTCGAGGTCAGTGAAGTTCATCACTTGGCGCATTTGCCGCTGATT
>RXJQ01000064.1:12570-14805 GCA_003963115.1 Burkholderiales bacterium | reverse complement strand
GCACCATGCAGCGCTTTGCCGAACTGGAGCAAAAACTCACCTCGGCCAGCCAGGCTGCCAGCATGCCCTCGGCACCCAACACTGCGGCGGCGCCAAGCACGTCCGCTCCCCCAACGATGCCGCCGGCATCCAGCCTGCCCCTTCCACCAGCCCCGGCGTCCACCGCGCCGCCCCAGGCGAAGCTTCCGGGACAGAGCGTCAACATCCCCCCACCGTTGCCGCCCGGTACATCGCCCGCAGGCACCTTGCCCCTCGGTGATCCAGACATGACACAGCAGGACATGCCCCCCAATGCCCCGGCGTTGACCCGCGTTTCTCTGGTGGACCGTGAAACGGCCAAGGCCACTGCAACAGGCGCCACGGCAAGCACCACAAACAATGCCACGCCCGGATCACCGTCAACGGCGGACACCCGAACCGTCTCAACCTTCCTGCCCGTCAGCTTCACGCGCGGCACCCTGCTTGGTGGTCTGGATGCCCCCACAGGCGGACAGGCCCAGTCCAACCCGCATCCTGTCCTGATCCGGCTCTCGGACAACTCCGTCCTGCCCAACCGTTTTCGGGGGGAATACCGCGATTGCTTCGTGATCGCCGCGGGCTACGGCGACATCAGCTCGGAGCGAGCCTATCTGCGCACCGAGAACCTGTCCTGTGTCCGCCCGGACGGCGCCACGCTGGAAGTCAAGATCCAGGGCAGCGTCTATGGCGAAGACGGCAAGGTGGGCATGCGCGGGCGACTGGTCACCAAACAAGGCCAGATGCTGGCCAATGCACTGCTGGCAGGCGTGGTCAGTGGCATCGGCCAGGGCCTGGCGACTTCATCGACCACCTACAGCACCTCGGCCCTGGGCACGATCGCCAGCAACGGTGGCAGCGGCAGTGACGCCTACCGCGCAGGCATCGGCACCGGTGTCGGCAAGGCCCTGGACCGCCTGGCCCAGTACTACATCAAGCTCGCCGAGAACACGTTTCCGGTGATTGAAATCGATGCCAGCCGCGAGATCGATGTGGTGATCACCAAGGGCGTGCGCATCGACGTGCCCATGTCGGCCAACACGTACACCAGTACCAGCGGCACCCCCTCCAGCACGCTGGCGCGCTCGGCTGAGCCCGCCCCCGAAGACCGCTACCTGAAAGCCGCCAATGATGACAACTACTGACATGCGCCCGCCTCAGCGAGGCAGGCTCCAGGCCGTGACGCTGATCTGGGCACTCTTCACGATGCTGGTCAATGGCATCGCCTGGGCAGGCGCCCCGCCATCGCAAGAGGCTCGCCTCCTGGCCGCACTCAGGAAGGCCAACCCCAGCACGCGCTTCACCCAGGTGCTGCCTTCGCCCATTGGCGGGCTGTACGAAGTCTGGATGAACGGGAACGTGGCCTATGTGTCGGCCCGCCAGCCACGCTACTTCGTGTTCGGCCATGTCTTTGACACACAGACCATGACCGACATCACCGGGCCACGAATGGCCCTGGCGGCCAGGCAGGGCGCGATGGCACCCGCTACGCCTGCAGCAACAACATCAGCACCGACATCTGCGCCAATTGCCTTTGACCAACTGCCACTGGCAGACGCCATCAAGACCGTGCGGGGCAACGGTCAGAGGCAGATCGCCGTGTTCAGCGACCCGGGCTGCGGCTACTGCAAGCAACTGGAACCGGAGTTGGCCCGGATCGACAACGTCACGGTCTACACCTTCATGCTGCCCTTTCAGGGTGAGGCCAAGCCCATCGCCCTCTGGTGCGCCCCGGACCGGGCTCAAGCCTGGCAGCGCTACATGGTGCAGGGCGATACCTCGGTGATCAATGCCCCAGGGCGATGCGATCACCCCGTGGCCCGCAACCTCGCTTTGGCGCAGCGCCTGGGGGTTCAAGCCACGCCCACCCTGATCTGGGCAGATGGCAGCCGCACCGAAGGCTACGTCGATCACCAGGTGATCCAGGCCCGCCTGAAGCCGACCACGTCGGAGGTTCAGCCATGAACGCCCGCGGTCACCTCGTACGCCCGATATGGCTTCTGGGTTGCATGCTGCTGAGCTTGTCAGGCTGCATGAACCTCTCCGGCCTGGGCGGCAGCTCCGACTACGCGTGCAAAGCCCCGGACGGGGTGACTTGCACCTCGGTGTCGGGCACCTATGCCAACGCCGTTCAGGACAACCTGCCCGCCCAGGTGGCCAAGCGCCGCATGGCCGCCAAATCCCATGGCGAGCCAGGCACCAATCCCGCACCCGGGTCGC
>RXJQ01000064.1:9252-12520 GCA_003963115.1 Burkholderiales bacterium | reverse complement strand
CTATGTCTATGTCCAGATCGATGCGGGTCAATGGCTGATCGACCACGCACAGCGCCAGATCCGTGACGCCTATGCGCCCATACGACCTCCGATGGGCGCCCCTGTCAAACCCGCCAAGCCAGAGCCGAGCACCTCGCCTGTGCGGCCCGCGGGCCAGCAGCGCCTGTCGCCGTACACCCCGGACAACTCGGAAAGCCCTGACATCGGCCCCTTGCTACCGCCCACCGACAACCTTGCCCCCAGCAACTGAACCGCCCCAAAGGTTGCGCCATGCCTACCCCCTCAGCCACAGCCACTTCAACAGTCACGACAGCAGCCAGCGTCTCCATGGACGCGGCTCGCACCGTGCGCAGGCCCGCACGCCCTGGCCTGTTCGAAGCCATGGGACTGGGCGCGCCGCCAGACACCCCGGCAGAGCAATTCGCTGCGTGGCTGCCCTACTCCGCCTACCTCGCCGATGAAAAGATCTTCGTCAACCGCGACGGCCTGGGCTTCATGCTGGAGGTCATGCCGCAGTCGGGCGCGGATGAACGCATGGCCGAGGTGCTGATCTCGCTGTACGCCAACTGCCCGACGGGCTCGGGCATCCAGTTCCACCTGTTCGCCTCACCCCATGTGCGCGGCCAGTTGCGCCGCTATGCCAACTTGCGAGTGGAAGACGAAGACCAGGCTGACAAGGCCAAACACTGGGGGAGACCTGCCCGCAACGACAACCTCTTCCACACCCTGGCCCGCCAACGCGTGGGCCACCTGCTGCGCGGCGCGCAATCCTCGCTGACCTCGGGCTTTCACTACACGATCCGGGACTTCCGCCTGATGCTCAGCGTCACCCTGCCCGGTGACGCCCAGGACATGAGCAAGCGCGAAGAGGTGATGGCCCAGCGCGAGTCCATGGCCTCCACGCTGCGCTCGGCCTCCCTGCCCAACCGTGTCTGCGACGCCGCTGATCTGATCAACTGGTGCGCGCTGTTCACCAACCCTGACCGCATCTCGCAGACCGACGCTCCTGACCTGCACTATGACGACGGACGCGAATTGCGCGACCAGATCATCGACTTCGACACCATCCAGGACCCGACCCCCAGCGGCCTGCGCCTGTGGAAGGAGACCGGATCGGACGAACTGGAGGCGCGCTTTTACTCCATCAAATCCTTCCCTGAGCGCTTCGCCCTGTGGCAGATGGGCTCGTTGATCGGCGACCTGATGCAACCGGCCCTGCAGTACAGCGCGCCCTTCTTGCTGACCATGGGCGTGCATGTGCTCGACCCTAATGCCACCAAGGCCACGGTCACCGCCAACCATGTGCGCGCCACGCAAAACGCCAAGAGCAAGATGGCCGACGTGATGCCGGACGTGGGCAAGAAGCTGCAGGACTGGACCGCCGCCGCCCAGGCCATCGACACCGGTGGCAGCCTGGTCAGCCTGTACCACCAGTTGGCCATCTTCTCGCCACCGCGCAAGGCGGTGGCGGCCCACGAAGCGGCCAACGCCATCTGGCGTGGTCGGGGCTTTCAGCTCAATGCCGACGTGTACATGCACCGCCAGGCGCTGCTGGCCAGCTTGCCGATGACCCTGACGCCGCGCTTCCATGGCGACCTGGCCAAGATGCGCCGCGTATCGCGCAAGACCATGGCCAACGCCATCCACCTTGCACCCCTGATCGCCGAGTGGCGCGGCACACGCACACCCGCCCTGGTGTTCGGCGGTCGCCGTGGGCAGTTGATGACCCTGGACATCTTCGACAACGACCTGGGCAATTACAACTTCGCCATCATTGGCGCGCCAGGCTCGGGCAAGTCGGTGCTGATGAACGAGATGGCCTGGTCCTACCGGGCCATCGACGCCAAGGTCTGGATGCTGGACCTGGGCCGCTCTTTCGAGAAGCTGTGCCGCAAGGCCAAGGGCACCTACATCGAGTTCCGCCCCGATGTGGACATCTGCCTGAACCCCTTCACCAACATCGTTGACATCCACGAGGACATCGACATGCTGGTGCCCGCCATCTCCAAGATGTGCTCCATGCAGCACACGCTGGAAGAGGTGCAGTACAAGGCCATTTCGGCCATGGTGCTCAAGCTGTTCGCCGAGCACGGCAACGACCTGACCATCACGGCCCTGCGCGAGGCCTTCAAGACCGGCAACATCGAAGCCCTGGGCCTGGTCAACGACCAGCGCATCAAGGACCTTGCCGTGATGCTCAACCCCTACACCCGAGGCGGCCAGTACGAGCGCTTCTTCGAAGGGCCCAGCAACGTCGATTTCAGCAACGATTTCATCGTCATCGAAAACGAGGAACTCAAGCGCCGCCCCGACCTGCACGCCGTCGTCAACATCCTACTGCTGCACCAGATCACTGGCGAGATGTACCTCAGCCGCAACCGGCGCAAGGTGCTGTTCATTGATGAGCTCAAGCAGCAGCTCGGCGACATCGGGGCCGATGACCCGGTCAAGGCCGCCGTGATCGAGGAAGCGGCTCGGCGCGCCCGCAAATACGGCGGGGCCTTGGGCACAGCAACCCAGAGCGCCGACGACTTCTATGGCTCGGCCCAGATGGAAGCTGCGTTCAACTGCTCGGACTGGGTGTTCCTGCTGCGCCAGAAGCCCGAATCCATCGAGATGCTGGACCGCAAGGGCCGACTGACCATGGACGAGCCCAAGAAGCGCTTGTTGAACTCACTGAGGACCGAGGCGGGCGTGTACTCCGAGCTGTACATCTCCTCCCCGGTGGGCGAAGGGGTGGCGCGCAACATCCTGGATCCGGCCACGCACCTGCTGTTTTCCAACAAGCTGGAGGACAACGCGCCCATCGACGAGCTACGTGCGCAAGGCCTGAGCATCGATGCCGCCATCACCGAACTGCTGCGGCGCCGGGGGCACACCGTATGAAAGCCCCTGATTTCATCCCTGCCCTGGTGCAACTGCTGCTAACCCTGATCGTGGTCGCTGCCGCCTTGCTGCTCTATGACCGCACGGTGGTGCGCCCAGCGCTGCGCATCGGCATGGTCGATGTGGCCGAGGTGTACCGGCAAAAGGAAGCCGAGTTCACACAACTGCTCACCAAGGCGGGCTCGGAAGACGATCGGCAAAACGCCATGCTGATGGCACGCACCTTCGCCCAACGCCTGCCCATTGCACTGGAGGAATTGCCCCGCGACTGCGCATGCTTGGTGGTGCTCAAAGGCGCTGTGGCCGGGCCCACACCGCACACCGTGGACTTGACCGCTCAGTTGCGCCAGAAAGTGGGGATGCCATGACCTTGCAGATCGTC
>RXJQ01000064.1:0-9202 GCA_003963115.1 Burkholderiales bacterium | reverse complement strand
CACATGAGGCGCCGCTGGTACCTCTATCTTCCGGTGTTCGCCATCTGGGCATTGGCCTACGTCCGGCTGTTCCTGGATCCCACCCCACGCCTGCCCATTGTCTTCAACTGGACGCCCAGCCTGCCTTACCGCGTAGCCTACCTCACGACATTTGGCGTGACCGGGACACAGGCTGCGCCGCCTACCTTGCACCGTGGCGACTACATCTTGTTCGCCTTCGCGGGCGATGCCAAGCAGCAATACCCGGGCCTGCGCGGCCAGCCCTTCTTCAAGATGGTCAGGGGCCTGCCCGGTGACACCATCACCGTCCAAGACCGCAGGGTGTTGATCAACGGCGAGGCAGTTGGGCATGCCAAATCTCAAACCTTTGACCACCGTGCACTCGATCCCATTCTGCCCACGGTGATCCCACCGGGCAGCTACTACGTCCAGGGAAGCAGCCCCGACAGCTTCGACTCGCGCTACCGCAGCAGCGGTCTGGTCCGCGCCGAGCAGGTCATCGGGCTCGTTCGGCCCCTGTTCTGAGGAGCATGACATGCAAGCTCGTCCAAGCCACTTACAGCCACACCGCAATGGCCCTCATGACGTGCGCCAGTCGGCGCCTCGCCTGATCCTGTGCATCTGGATCGCTGGCTTGGCATCTGCAGCCCACGTTCAAGCTCAGAAGCCGACCAAGCAGCCAGCCCAGCAGCCGGAAAGATGGCACGCCCATAGCAGCCCAGTCACTCAAAGCACCAGCACCGCAGCGTCCACGCCAGACGACGTGACACTGGAGGACTACCTAGCACTGCTGGCGCAAATCTCACCTGCAGCCCGCGACGGAGCCCAGGCCTACTTGCGGGCGTTCGCGCAACGCTGCGGGCGGCCCCTCACCGCACTGGAGCTGCGCAAGGCGATTGCCCAGGGCAGCGGTGACCCGGTCCTCATGGGCATGGTCAGCGCCAGCCACCCCAGCCAACTGGCGCAGCGTGACGCCCTGCTGAACCAACTCTCCCAACGCATCCGTTGCGAAGGTCAAGGTCAGCCATGAAACCCAGGAGCCCACATGTAATGTTGATGGCCTGCCTGCTGAGCATGGCATGTGCAGGTGTGGGCTCATGCGCTTGGGCGGTGGACCTGGGCAGCATCGGTCCGACCTACCCGATCAGCGAAGCCAACCTGCTGGACTTCATCACGCAACGCCTGCGAGAAAAGCAAGCCAGTGGTGAACTGGCTCGACTGCAGGACCAGGCCCGTGAACGAGGCATTCAGGCCGTGCGCCAGCCACAGCCTGTGGCCGGACTGCGCACCACGCAAAAGCCGCGCACCTTCTACTTCGACCCCAGCTTCACGCTGGATCGCAACATCCTAGATCCCCAGGGGCACCTGATGTTTGCTGCTGGGTCGCGCCACAACCCGCTGGACGTGGTGTCCTTGTCCAGACACCTGCTGTTTTTCGACGCCCGTGATGCACGGCAGGTGAGACGCGCACGGGAGTTGATCCAGCACTACCGGGGCCAAGTCAAGGCGATCCTGACAGCTGGCTCCTACCTGGACCTGATGAAAGCCTGGCGCACACCGGTCTATTACGACCAGCAAGGTGTGCTGACCCGACGCCTGGGCATCGAACAGGTGCCCGCCCTGGTCTCGCAGGAAGGCAAGCGCCTGCGCGTGGATGAGTTGGAGGTGACGCCATGACCCGCACCACTCCAAACGCCAGATTGCGTCCATCGTGGGATCACGTCGCGGCAACCCTCCTGATTTGGCTGATGGCCATGACCAGCCAGCACAGCCATGCAGCAGGCATCGCCACCTGCACCGGCAAGTTCCCCAACCCCATCACAGACATCTGCTGGAGTTGCATCCTGCCCATCAGCCTGGGCAGCATCCCCATCGCCAACTTTGGCGGCCAGGAAGACATTGCCAACCCGAGCAGCCCAGTGTGCAGTTGCGGCGTGAACCCGGTCATTGGTCTGTCAATCGGCTTTTGGGAACCGGCTCGCCATGTCGAAGTCGTGCGCAAGCCTTTCTGCCTGACCTCACTGGGTGGCATCGACCTGAATCCGGGCTTGCCCGCACCAGAGGCCGCGCGATTCACACGCCCTGAAGGCGACGGAGATGGCGGCAGCTTCTATCAGGCCCATTTCTACGTGAACCCGATGCTTTACTGGCTGGAGGTGGTGACCGACTTTCCTTGCCTGGAAAAGGGCAGCTTCGATCTGGCTTACCTCACCGAGGTCGATCCGCTGTGGAACGACGACGAGTTGACCCTGATCCTCAATCCTGATGCCGTGTTATTCGCTAATCCCATCGCGATTGCCGCCTGCGCGGCCGACTGCGTCGCCGCCTCAGTGGGCTTTGGCATCAAGGAGTTGTTCTGGTGCGCAGGATGCCAGGGCGGTATTTACCCACTGGATGGCCAGGTGCCCTACCACCTGGGCGGTGTTCGCACAGCCGTTCTGCTGGCCCAGCGCCTGACCGCCAAGATGCACCGCGAGTTGATCGCATGGGGGTGGCATGGCACGCCCGGCCTGTGTGGCCCCTACTTCGAGCCCGTCATGGACAAGACGGCCTACAAGACACAACTCACCTACCCCATCCCCAACACCGAAAAGGACGGAGGCAGGTGCTGCCAGCCTTTCGGGCGCAGCACGGTGATCTGGGGGGCTGGCAAGGAATACCCCGTGCGCGGCGAAGACTTCGCCTTCATGTTGTTTCGCAAAAGGAACTGCTGTGTCGGCTTCTGACTTCCATCAACCTTCACGCTGGGGCTTCGGTCTTGGCCTGTCCATGCTGCTTGCGCTGAGCGCACAGGCCCAACCCACGCCGGTCATCACCGAAGAAGACATGGCTCGGGCCAGGCGCGCGCAACCCACCATCACGGACAACGACATCGAGCGGGCGCAGAAAGCGCACGGCGTGCCCAGCGCCGCTGACTTGGAACATGTGCCCATCACAGCGGGACCACGAATTGATGCGCTGCCACAGCCCCAAGCCAAAGCGCCTGCGGACCTCGAAGCGCTGTCCAAAGCCTACGCCCTGCAGATGAAAGCCGCCCAGCCACCCGGCACCGGGGTGGGCAAGGACATGAATGGTGGCCCGATCCTGATGGTGTTCATCAGCCTGTCGATGCCCGAGGCCACCCTCAAGAGACTGGTCAGCCAAGCGGCACGTGCCAAGGCATCCCTGCTGATCAGAGGCCTGCTCAATGGCTCCCTGCGTGACACCGTCGCGCGAACACAGGCATTGTTGGCGGGTCAGTCGGTGGCCTTCCAGATCGATCCGCAAGCCTTCGAGCGCTACGCCATCACACAGGTACCCAGTTTTGTGCTGGTGCGTGAGGGCGCTGACAGCACGCCCTGTGGCGATGGTGGCCGAGGCAGTTGTGCGCCCCCCAATGACTATGTCCGCCTGGCCGGAGACGTGAGCCTGGACTACGCCCTGGGGCACATCCAGCACCGCACGCCCCGCTTCAGCAAGGATGCCGGCGCCTTCATCCAACGGCTCAAGGGTTAGGAATCGCCATGCTGCGCCGACTCGTCACCTGCTTCACCCTCTGGTGCTTCGTCACGGCGCAGACGATGGCACTGGCTGGGCCACACGAAGAAGGCACCGCCGCCGGTCAAGCGGCCAACCCGGTGATTCGGGGCACGGTCAGCACCCCTAACGCAACGGCCAATGTGCCGGGATACACCCGCACGCCCGCTGAGGCAGCCTACTACGGCCAACCCAGCTTGTCAGGCCCGGCCAACGCGCGCCTCACCGCCTGCACCAGCACGCCCGATGACCCGGTGTGCCAGGCCCAACGCGGCGCGCTCAACTCGGCCAATACACCACGTCCAGCCATTTCACCCTACGACCCCGCAGTCATGGGCGCGCGGGACATCGCCGCAAACCCGTCTCTGGCCCTTGGCAGCCTCTCCTCCTATTACAGCGGTTGCGCCACCGCCGACGTCACCACACCAGCAGGCGCGGTCACCAAACAGTGCCAGCGCTACAACGGTGTGGGCAACTACGCCACCCGGCGGGATCTGGCGGTGCAAGTCGAACTCGTCCCCAGTTGCACAGCTGGCGACTGGTTTGCGCATGGTCAGGCCAATCGCAACGGTGCCGACTACATGGTGGCCGAGGCCCAGTGCCGCATCCGCACCGACCAGTTGCAGCAATTTCGCTTCTATGCGGCTGGAGGCAATGGGGCCTGCATCGGGTGGCAGAACCTGGAATTGCCCAGCACGCCAGCCACCCAACCTACATTCGTCACCGACCTCTCACCACACTGGGGTGGCCATTGCTGGCGCCCCTTCAAGGTGGTCATGATGCCTGGATCCGGCTGCTCATCTGGCCAGTGCAACTACAACTTCCAGTTCGGCACGCCGGTCTATGCCTGCCCAACCGGCACCGTGCGCGGCGACCAGTTGCAGGCCTACTGGTCCAGCCGCATCCAATCGGCGGGCCCGGCAGATCGCTGCTTCACGCTCACCATGCCACGCCCCCGCGTGGGCTGTGACAGCGGCCCCTCCGTCGCGATCAGCCGCACAGAGACCCGCTGCGCTCAGGATGCGGGCGCGGCCAGCCTGGTCGGCGCTTCTGGCTGGAGCATCCCCTTGTCCTTCCAGCAGCCCACCATGAACCACATCGAAACCGATGTCTGGGATGACAAGAGCGCCCCACTCGAAGCAGGCGGACGCTGCACCGTCACCACCGCCGACCGGTGCGTGGATGGCCCCACCACCAAGGTGATCGATGGCCGAGCCGTCACCCGCGCTTGCTGGTCCTACGAGCGCACCCTGTCTTGCACATCCGGCGCCCCCACAGACGAATGCGCCCCCTTGCTGAGCCAAGGCTGCACGCCGGACAGCAGCACATGCAAGCAAACCAACGCTGCCACAGGCATGTGCGAGATCTACCAGGACAGCTACACCTGCCCGGCCGCCGCCCAAACGATCACGACAGCCACCAACTGCCCATCCAATGTCTTTTGCCTGGGTGACAGTTGCTTCAACACGAGCTACACGAACGACGCGGACTTTGCCCGCTCCATGTCGATGCTGGAAGCCGCCCGAGAAGCCGGTGTGTACCTGGACACCAAGCTGATGCAGGTATTCAAGGGCGAAAGCAGCCACTGCCGAGACCGTCTGTTCAAAGATTGTTGCGACTCGGACAGCGCCGGGGCTGGGATGAGCAACCAGAGCACCTTCGGCGTGGGCTCACGCCTGGTCTACGACGTGCTGATGAACTCCGAGAACCGGGAGTTCATCTACCAGGGCATGTCCGCACTGCTCACCAGCGGCGGCTTCAGCGGCTCCTTCACGAGCTACGGCGTCACCGTGGCCGTCAACGGCACCGCCCTGCCCGCCGGATCGTCGGTGCTCTATGCAGGCGACAGCATGGTGGTCGCGTTCGATCCCTGGTCGCTGGCCATCGCTGTGGTGATCTACATCGTCATGTCCATGATGTCTTGCAATGAAGAAGAAGGCAAGCTGGCCATGAGAGAAGGCGCGGGGCTGTGTCACGCGACGGGCTCGTGGTGCTCATCGTGTCTTCGCGTTCTTGGTGCCTGCGTGTCCTGCCTGGAGCACACCACAGGCAAATGCTGCTTCAACAGCAAGCTCGCCCGGATCGTCAATGAGCAGGGGCGCATGCAGATTGGCAAGGGCTGGGGCAGCGGCCAGAACCCCGACTGCTCAGGCTTCACCATCCCTCAGTTGCAAAGCCTGGACTTCGCGGCGATGGACCTCACCGAGTTCTACGCCTCCATCGTGCCCAACAACCCGAACCTGGGAGCCATCCAAAGCGGCAACAGCGCCAAGGTGCCCAACTGCTACTACGGACAGGGGCGTTGCCAATGACACAGAACCTCATGACGCCGATCAAGGTCAATGCCATCACGGCGATGGCGATGACGATGGCATTTGCATTGACTTGCCAAGCACAAACGCAAACGCCTGAGAAATCGCCCGAACCGTCCGTCGATCGAATGCCCGTCAAAGACGCAAGGGTGCTGATGGTGATGGCACTGCAAGCGCCAGACGGACAGGCACACGGCACCCTGACAGGCGAATCTGCCGACGCCATCAGCCAGCGCTTCAAGGCCAACACCCCCATATCGATCGACGTCACCACCGACAAGCGCTACCGCCAGCCTGGTTGCAGCCGCCTGAAGGTGACGTTCTGGCAAGACGGTGTCTGGTTGCCTGGCGCCCAGGCCCCTCGTAAACAATCCATCGAGTTCGGGATCAACTACTGCCTCGATGGCATGCCGCCCAAGTCGCTGCAATGAGGAGATCAACATGCCTCGCCCATCTCCTTCCTCTCGCTCAGGTCTTTTCAGACGCCTTGCCAGCGTCGCCCTCCTCGCTTTCGCATGCATCAACTCAGCACCCGAGGCACAGGCACAAGCCTCGTCAAAACCGGACGAGCCCATTGCCGCGCCTTACTGGTCCGATGCATGGCGAGGATGGCACTTCTACGAAGATCCAGAACCCGAGCTACCTGACAGCCCTGCGTCTCAACCCAAGACGCCCGCCCTCACGCCGCCCACTTCAGCAGCGCCCCCCACACCGGCCACTCGCCCGGCCAAAGCGCCAGAACTGGTCGAATTCGAGAGGCTGCAAAAGGCGGTCGAGTCCTACCGCAACATCGCGATCATGCGGCCGACCGAGGCCAATGTGCGCCGCTACATGGAGCTGGAGGCCAAGGTTGTGGCCCGAGCGTCCTACTTTGCCGACGTCGCCCAGCGCGTCGCCTGGGCCACACCGGAGCTGGACCCCACCGTGCACGGCCGCCCCGTCAACGCCAAGGCGCTGGAGGTGTTCGACCGGGATCAGTTGATCAGCCGATCCCAATCGATCGCCTCACTGGGCAAGGACCACGTCCTGTTCTTTTTCTTCCGCAGTGACTGCCCGTACTGCCACGCCTTCGCCCCCACGCTGACGGCTTTCGAGGCGCGCCATGGCATCAAGGTGGTGGCCATCAGCGTGGATGGCGGCCCCATGCCTGGCTTTGCAGATGCCCGAGCCGACAACGGCATCGCCAACACCCTGAAGGTCACCCAGGTGCCAGCGGTGTTTTTGGCCCAGCCCTACACCGGGCAAATCACACCCATTGGCTTTGGCGTGCTGTCCGAATCCGAACTGCTGGAGCGCATCACCACGGTGAGCACACCGGCTGCCCAGGCCATGCTGCCCGGCGTGAACAGGCAAGTCGTTCTTCAATAGGAGAAGACCATGATCCAGACACCCACACCGACGAAACCAATCTGGAGAACAGCCATTGCCAGCCTGATGGCCCTGTTGCTCGCAACATCGCCGCTGTCCCTGCGCGCCGGTGACCTCAATGCCGAAGTGAACAACATGTTCAACAACCTGGGTGCCATCGGCAACTACACAGCACCTGGTGCTTTCCGTGGCCAGACCATGAACACCTACACCGGCGGCAGTCTGTTCATGCGCTCCCCCAACAAGGTGTACCAGCTCGCCGCCATTCAGTTCCCAAGTGCCAAGGCTGGATGTGGCGGCATCGACGTGTTCGGCGGTTCGTTCTCTCATATCTCGGCCACCGAGTTCAAGAACATGCTCAAGAACATCACCGCGGCCCTGCCAGGCATCGCCTTTCAACTGGCGCTGGAAGCCGTCTCACCGCTCCTGGGTGGCTTGAGCAAATGGGCTAAGGGCTTGGAGACCTGGATCAACAACGCCCGCATCAACTCCTGCGAAACAGCCAAGGCCATCGTCAGCACGGCGGCCGAGGCCACGGGGTACAGCTCGCAGGAGACCTGCGCCGACCTCGCCATCGAGATGGGCATGGAAAGCGACCGTGACGCGGCACGCAGGCGTTGCGCTTCCGACCGGCCCAGCATCCTCGCTTCGGCCCGCACCTCAGGCGATGCCAATGTGCGCAACAAGGCGCCCTTCGTGGGCAACCTGACCTGGAAGGCCCTGAAGTACACCGGGGTCTCCCTGGACGATCAGGAGCGTGAACTGATCATGAGCATGGTGGGCACCGTCATCTACCACCCGGAAGAAGCCGCCCGCGACCCGGAACCCATCGCTGCAACACTCACCTCGATCAGCCAGTTGCTCTATGGGCAAAGTGCTGGCGCTGGCGTGAACGTCACCCAGCACCTGCTCAAGTGCAATGACTACGTGAACTGTGATGCCGTGACCCTCAACACCACCTACACACACACGCCATTCACCGCCAAAGTCGAGGCACTGATGCGCTCCATCGCGGAAAAAATCGCCACCCGGACCGCAATTCCCAACAACTCGGCAGAAGTCGGTTTCGTCAACCAGACCACCGAGCCGGTCTACAAAATGCTGTCGGTGGGCGCGACCATCCCAGGATCGGGCCTGGCAGACAGCCTCATCGCCCAATACCGTGACGTGATTGCAGCGGACTATGCCTATGTGTTCCTGGAGCGCAATCTTCGCGTCGGCCTGGCTGCGCTCGACAAGGACTATCAACTGCAAAAGACACAGCGCGAACAGGCGGTCCAGATTCGTCAACGCGCCCTGGTCATGCTGCAGCAACTCTCTCAAGAGAAGAACCTCCTGTATCAGAAGGTCGGTTCTTACCGGGCTGTCTCCAGCCACCTGGAACAGTTGGAGCGGCAATTGCGATCCAGCATGCCGCAGCACGTGATGGACATGCTCGGGCAGCAGGCTGCTTACATGGCTCGTTGACTTTCACCGAGCGCAGGGGATGCCATGTGGGAGATCTACGCCTACCAGAACGCGGACAGCCTGTTCGGCGTCTTCAATGCAGCAGCGGCCATCCACGCCTCGGGCGACTACATGTCGGCCGTCGCCGCCGTGGCGTTCTGCGGCTTCGTGGCCGCCCTTATCGCCTACGCCTTTGCCCCTGAGAAGCTGCAAGGCTGGAAGTGGCTGGGCACAGTGCTGCTGGTGTTCTCCATCCTGATCCTGCCCAGGGCGACCGTGGGCATCGTGGACAAGACAGGCGGCGCTCCGGTCAAGGTGGTTGCCAACGTGCCTTTCGGCATGGTCATGCTCGGCAGCATCACCAGCACCATCGGCCACACCCTGACCGGCCTGTTCGAAACCGCCTTCCAGACCATTCCCGGTCCAGGCGCCTTGCCCAGCGAACTCACCTACGAGAAGAATGGCCTGATGTTTGGCAACCGGCTGATCAGGAGCACCAGCAAGGTGACGTTCCAGGATCCCAACTTCCGCACCGACCTGATCAACTTCATCCACAACTG
>RXJQ01000015.1 GCA_003963115.1 Burkholderiales bacterium | reverse complement strand
ATTGCGAGGGTTTGCTGCTTCATATGGCCTCCTGTGCTGAAGCACAGGCATGCAAGTCATACGCCAGTGAGCGGACCTTTTTCAGTGCATCCCTAAGCTGTGGACACCATGAGCAACGCCGACATGCGCGGCCTTCACGTTCTGCTGGTCGACGACCACGCCATCGTTCGAGAAGGCCTGAAATTCATCCTTGAAACACCGGCCGACAACCGCCACTGGCAGGTCAAGGTCACCAGCTCGGGCTTCGACGCCATCGACTGCCTGAGGACGGCGCCGTTTGACGTCGCGATCCTGGATCTGTCGATGCCGGGCATGTCGGGGCTGGACCTGATCCGCCGCATCCGCCACGAATTCCCAAAGGTGAAAGTGCTGGTGCTGAGCATGCACACGGAGGACCAATACGTGGTGAGGGCCTTCCGCAACGGCGCGCACGGCTACCTCACGAAAGACAGCGCCGGATCGGAGTTGGTGACCGCCGTCTGCAAGCTGATGCAGGGCGGCACCTACGTGACGGCCTGCATGGCCGAGCGGGTGGTGCAATTGCTCAGCAGCATCGAAAACGCCAGCCCGATCGCCTTGTCCGACCGTGAAATGGAGGTGCTGCGGCGCTTCGTGGCCGGCCAGACCCCGGCTGAGATCGCCCGCGATCTGCACATGTCCGTCAAAACGGTCAGCACCCACAAGAGCCGCATCCAGGACAAACTGCAACTGCCCAGCCTGGCGGCCATGATCCGCTACGGCATCGAGCACGAGATCAGCCTGTGAGGTGCGCGCCGTGTCCGTCGCCGATGCCCAGCCCAATTACCGCATGCTCTTCGAAGCCGTGCCGGGCCTGTTTCTGGTGCTGCTGCCCGACGCTCCGCGCTTCACCATCGTGGCCGTGAGCAATGCCTATGCGCAGGCGACGATGGTTCCCCGCGAGGCCATGATCGGGCGAGCCTTGTTCGATGTCTTTCCCGACGACCCTGACGACCCCGCCGCCGATGGCGTGCGCAACCTGAGTGCCTCGCTGGAACGCGCGCTCAGCCAGCGTGCGCCGGACGCCATGGCCTTGCAGAAGTACAACGTGCGCAAGCCCGCCGCCGAAGGGGGCGAGTTCGAAGAAAGGTGGTGGAGCCCGCTCAACACCCCTTTGCTCGACGAACAGGGCCAAGTCCGTTACCTGATTCACCGCGTGGAAGACGCGACCGAATACGTGCGCCTCAAGATGATGGAGACAGAGCAGGGCCGGGTCACCGCGGCATTGCGCGAGCGCACCGCGCAGATGGAACTGGACATCTTTCAGCGCGCGCGGCAATTGCAGGAGGCCAACGAGCAGCTGCGTCAGGCCAATGCCGAAAGCGCGCGCTTGTATGAAAAGACGCGCGAATTGGACCAGCTCAAGACCCAGTTTTTCGCAACGGTCAGCCATGAGCTGCGCACGCCCCTGACCTTGATCCTGGGGCCTGTCCGCGCCTTGCTCGCCGACCATGAACTGCCCGCCGCGTCACGCAAGCAGCTCGACGTGATCGAACGCAATGCGCGCACCCTGCTGCTCCACGTGAACGATCTGCTGGAAGTGGCGCGACTCGACGCCCGGCGCATGACGCTTTGCCATGCCCACACCGACGCGGCCCGCCTGGCCCGCTTCGTGGCCAGCCATTTCGAATCGCTGGCGCAAGGCCGCAGCATCGGCTTCCTCGTGGAGGCACCGGCCGCACTGGCCATCGAGGCCGACCCGGACAAGCTGCGGCGCGTGTTGATCAACGTGCTGTCCAACGCCTTCAAGTTCGCCCCCGACAGGGGCTGCGTGAGGCTGACGCTCCGCCAACACGATGAATGGGTCCAGATCGAAGTCGCCGACAGCGGCCCCGGCATTCCACCTGCGCAGCGCGGCCATGTGTTCGAGGCCTTCCGCCAACTGGACGGCGATGCACAGCGACGCGCCGGCGGTACCGGATTGGGTCTGGCCATCGCCCGCGACCTCGTCTGCCTGCATGGCGGCGACATCCATATCGGCGAGGCCCCCGAGGGCGGCGCGCTGTTCACGTTGCGGTTGCCCATCAAGGCACCGGCAGGCACCCTCGTCAGAGATGACAGTCAGCCCCAGGCCACCGCCATGCAGGCTGAAGAAGTCCAGGCAGTCGTCGACATGCTCCAGCCCGCGCCACCCGCCCGCGAGCAGCCCCTGCCAGGCGGACCAGGACCATCCATCCTGGTGGTCGAAGACAACGCCGACATGCGCGATTTCATCGTCAACAGCCTGGCCGGCCAGGGCTACGCCGTGCGAACTGCCTGCAACGGCCTCGATGGCCTGCAACAGGCGCTCGACCTCGCGCCCGACCTCATCGTCACCGACATCATGATGCCGGAGATGAGGGGCGACCAGATGATCGCGGCGATCCGCCAGCATGCCCATCTGGCCGATGTGCCCATCGTGGTCCTGAGCGCCAAGGCCGATGACGAGCAGCGTCTGCGCATGCTGCGCGAAGGCGCGCAGGACTTCCTCATCAAGCCCTTCGCATCGGAAGAGCTGCTGGCGCGCATCGACAATCAGGTATCGGCCTGGACCACCATGCGGGCGCTGCGTCAAAGCGAAGAGCAGCTGCGGGAACTCTTCGAGCAGGCCTTCGACGGCATTTTCATCGCCAGCCCGGACGGGCACTACATCCAGATCAACGATGCAGGCTGTGCCCTGATGGGCGAGCCCCGTGAGGCCCTGCTGGGACGCACCAGCTTCGACCTCGTTGCGCCTTCGCAGCACGAACGCATGCTTGCCATCAGAAAGAGCCTGATGGGCAGTCCGGCTGAGGTGCATGTGGCCGAGTGGCAGCTGCATCGAAAGGACGGCATCGAGCTGCCTGTGGAGGTCAAGACCCGGATGCTGCCCGATGGGCGCTGGGTCAGCTTCGTAAGAGACATCAGCGCCCACCGGCGCGAGCTGGAAGTCCGCCAAAGTCTGGCCAAGCAACTTGAAAGCGTTGTGAACGAGCGCACGCGGCAACTGCGCCAGCTTGGTGCGGATCTGGAAGCCGTGGAAGAACGCGAACGCCGCCAGATTGCCCGGGACCTCCATGACGATCTGGGCCAGACGCTGGCTGCCGCGCGCATCCGGCTGGCCGCGCTGTGCAGCCATCCGCAAACGGAGATCAGCGGCCTCGCCCGTGCCGTGGACACCCTCATCGAGCAGGCCAATGCCGCCACCCGCTCATTGGCCTCCCAACTGGCGCCAGCCATGCTGTATGAGCTGGGTCTGAGCCCCGCGCTGGAATGGCTCGGGCAGGACATCCAGAAGACCTTCGGCCTGAAAGTCACCGTGGTCGACGATGGCCAAGCCAAACCACTGGGCCATACCGCCCGCGCCATCCTCTACCGAGCCGCCCGCGAGTTGCTGATCAATGCCGCCAAGCATGCGCGCGCCGACAGCGCCACCGTCCGGATCTGGCGTGAGGGCCGGCAGGTCTGTGTCACGGTGTCCGATGCCGGGGTGGGATTCGACCCCGCCATGGTCTCGGCGTCCCACCAACGGGGCATGGGGCTCATGAGCGTGCGCGAGCGGCTGTCCTTCATCGGAGGGCAGGCCGACATCCGCAGCATTCCCGGCGATGGCACCGAAGCACGGATCATGGCCGTGCTGGACGACGAATCGGTCGACTAAGCGCGCAAAAGTACGCGCTCTTTGCGGATGACCCTAGAGAGGCGGCGTCCAACCGAGTGTCATGCTGACGGCATTCGTTCATGGTGCACGCCCCCTGGCCCGCATGGTCCACATCGACAAGACAAGAAGCGGTGATTTCTCACACACGAGCCATGGCCCACAGGCGGCGGCTGGTATGCGCCCTCGTGCAGACCTGAACCGACTGCTGCCCACCGAGCGCCAGCAACGCAGCTACACCATCCGCTTTCTCATTGGTGCGGGCAACTGCCTGGCGGCCTTGTTGGCGCTGGAGTTCGCCGTCTTCATCGGCATCAGCCCTCACCCCTCGGGCGTACACGCCCTCGCGCTCTGCGGCTTTCTGGTCGAGCTGACCTTCTTTGTCCTGCTGCGCAGCGGCCTGAACCATCGCTTTGCCGACCCCTCCCTGACCGAATACCAGATCAATGCCGCGATCGTGTTCATCGGGGTCGGCTATTGGCTGGTGACCCCATTAGGCAAGTCCATCCCGCTCGTGCTGCTCATCGTCGTGCTGATGTTCGGCATGTTCTCGACCACACCCAGGCAGTTGGGGCGCTGCTGCGTCTGGGCCATGGCCGTCATGTCGACCTCCTTCTTCCTCGTGGCCCGCACGGCACCGGCTGCCATCATCACGACCCAGCAATGGTTTCATGTGGCACTGCTCATGATGGTGCTGCCCACCGTCTACGCGCTGGCATATCAACTGGCCCTCATCCGCGCCCGCCTGCGCGAGCGCAAGGAAGAACTGAAGGCCGCGCTGCAGCGCATCGAAACACTGGCCACCATCGACGTGCTCACCGGCCTGCTCAACCGCCGTGAGATGCACAACGTGCTGGATCGCCAGGAAAAGATGGCTTCGCGCACCGACCAGGGCTTCTGCGTGTGCATGATCGACATCGACTTCTTCAAGAAGGTCAACGACGTGTATGGCCACAACATGGGTGACGAGGTCCTGCGCGTCTTTGCCTCGACCGCCAGGTCCGCGCTGCGGGAAACCGACGTGATCAGCCGCTGGGGTGGCGAGGAGTTTCTCGTGATGATGATGGACACCGACGTTGCGCTGGCCAGGTCGGTGATCGAGCGGGTTCGGTCCGACATGGACGCCGTGGCCGTGCCGACACCGAACGGCCAGCCGCTCAAGGTGACCTTCTCGGCTGGGCTGGCTCGGTATCGGCAAGGCGAACCCATGGACCGTGTCATCGAACGCGCAGACCGAGCGCTGTACCGCGCGAAATCAGCAGGCCGCAACCAGACCGTGCTGGACCATGTGGAGACCGTCAGTTAGCCAAGGGCTCTACACACCGGGCGGCAGCTTGCTGCGCATCATCCGTCTGCGATCGATCCGTTCACCGTCCACGATGAAGGCGCCATCACCGACGGCATGGAGCATTTTCCTTTCCCGGCGGGTGCGGTCCAGGCAGGCCGCCACGCCTTCGAGCACGACGATGTTGTGCTTGCTCACGATGTCGACGACACGGCATTCGATATTGGCCAGGCACTCCTTGATCAAAGGCGCCTTGACGACCCGCCCCTCCAGAGGGGTCAAGCCGAATTTCTCGAACTTGTCCGTATCCGCACCCGAGCACGTGCCGATTCCCACGACCTGATCGATCAAGTCAACCGTTGGGATGGCGATCACGCATTCCTTCGATTTCTTGAGCGCCGCATATGAATGGTTCCATGGGCCTGTGGTCAGAGCGAACCTTGGCGTGAAGTCCATGACCATGGTCCACGAGATGGTCATGACGTTGAAGCCCTGCGCGCCGCAGGTGCTCACCAGCACGACCGGACCAGGTTCCAGCAAGGTGAAAGCCTTGCACAGTGGCAGCGGTTTCATCATCGCGCATCCTTTTTGAAGCGTTCTTCATGCGCCAGTGTGTACTCATCTTCAATGTCAGGCGAGCGGTCCCAATGTCTGAGACCTCCTCCAAACCGGCCGTTTCTATCTCGGGCTCGACTGGCAGAAACGGGTCGACAGCAGCCCCAACCCTCGCGCTCAAAAATCCCATCCCCACTCACAAAGCTGATAGATCTACGCACTAAGTCCCCAGATCGCCCACCCGAGTACCGCTCTCTCCGCGCGCCACCCACCCCGTCGCTCACCCACCCCTTTTCACGAGTTCTTCAGCCTCCATTCAGAGGCCTTATATAAGGCTTCAGGAACGCCCCCTAGTTCTCAGGATTCAGGCCCACCTCACCGCTTTCTACAATGCCAACGCAGCCCGGCGATAGCCATGCAGAGGGCGGCACAAGAAGAAAGCCAATCGCAGTACCAATGTCTCAGGGGCGTGTGTACTGCAGTCCGGTCTCGCGTCTCTGCCTTCATCCTCCATGTCAGGAGAGCGCGCATGACCCATCCCTCACACCTCCGAGTAGGCAACGCCCGCATGGGCGGCTGGCTCCCACGAGACCCCTTGCACACCGAGCAGTGGATCAAGAAGCTCAAGCAGAAGGTCAAGGCCTCGCCGCAGCCCCTCATCGAGCCCATCGCGGCCTTGCAGCAGATGGTCTATGCCGACCCCGTGCTGTATGCCAATGTGCAAGGCATGTTCGCCGAGGCCCACTTCCTCAAGCAGGACACCCCGCTGGACTGGCAGCCAGAGCCTGTGAACTTCGAGGACTTCCTGGCGCTGCTCAACGCCATCATGGCCACTGCGCCAGAGGCTTATCAAACCGGCGCAGCACCCAACCAGCAGCCCGCCGGCATGATCGGCTTCCCCATCAATGCCTTGCTCGACTGGCCTATGGGCACCTCGTTCGGCTACGACGTGTTCTCGAACGCCCTGGTCAACCAGCAGTTCAAGAAAATCCTGGGCTACTGGTCGCAGTTTCTGGTCACGCCCGCGTCACGCTATGTGCTCGTGCAAGACGACCCTTCGAGCGATGCCATCGCCTGGCTGAGCGCCACCGCACAAGCCGAGATGGTGAGCGTCGCCCAAGGGGCGCTGGGCCAGCAGCCCAACCCCATCCCCACTGACGCCACCTTCTCGCAGATCTTCAACTGCAATCCATCTGATCGCTATTACGGCTTCCAGTCCTGGGACGACTTCTTCACCCGCACCTTTCAAACGGGCGTGCGGCCCATCAGTGCGGTGGGCGACAACAGCGTCATCGTCAATGCCTGTGAATCGGCACCCTTGGCCGTCACGCGGAACGTGGCCTTGTCGGACTCGTTCTGGCTCAAGGGGCAGGCCTACTCGCTGGAGAACATGCTCAACTGGGACGCGTACACACCCCAGTTCGCAGGCGGCAACGGCGCCACCGTCTACCAAGCCTTCCTGAGTGCGCTGAGCTACCACCGCTGGCATGCGCCGGTCAGCGGGACCATCAAAAAAGCCTATGTGGTCAATGGCTCCTACTACCTTGAGAACCTCTGGCAAGGCTTCTTCAACCCATCCGGGCCTGATGACGCCGCGCCCAACAACTCGCAGGCGTTCCTTACCGCCGTGGCCACGCGCGCCCTGATCTTCATTGAAGCCGACAACCCCGACATCGGCCTGATGTGCGTGATGCCGGTGGGCATGGCCGAGGTGTCGAGCTGCGAGATCACGGTGCAGCCCGGCCAGCACGTCAACAAGGGCGATCAACTGGGCATGTTCCATTTCGGTGGCTCCACGCATTGCCTCATCTTCCGCCCCGGCGTGAACCTCGCGTTCACCCCTTATGAGCAACCCAGCCTCAATGCCACGAACGTGCGGGTCAACACCCAGCTCGCGGTCGTGCAGCCCAGCCGTTGAAGGCCTGACCCTTTACCCTCCCAGCACCAAGCAAACCAGGAGCGCATCATGTCGCGATTCACACCGCCAGGCCTTCGCCGCCCCACACCCCAAAGGCTGGAGACCGCCTTCAGGGCCCGGCTGGGTACGCCCCCGCCCACCAGCAAGGTCTACCGGCTCGACATCGACCAGCCCGTCACCGCCATCCCGGAGTACGCCGACATGGGCGCGGTGCTCATCGCCTACCCCGGTGTGCTGGCGCCTGCCACGGGGCACTCGCAGCGCACACCACATGGCCAGCGGGCCTTTGGCATCCCCGATGAGCTCATCGTGCGCATGCAGCAAAACGACAGCAAGGAGCCGGTGCACATCTTCGTGATGTGCGACGACGCCGAGGCCAAGGCCACCATCGACGCGAGCCTGAGCGCCGAGGCACACAAGCTGGGCCTGCACTACGACCCCACGCACCTGCACCTCATCCCCTGGGACACCGACACCTTCTGGACCCGTGACTATGGCCCTTGGTGGGTGCGCAACACGGCCACGGGCTCCTATGCCATCGTCAAGCACACCTACACCACCCTCGGTGGCGGCAGCGTGGGCCTGGTGGAGGGCGCCGAGGGCGTGGACCCGCATGAGGGCCTGGGCATCTTCCGCCCCAATGACGACTATGGCGCCGTGGCCCTGTCGGACTTCCTCAACGGCCCCATTCGCGCCTGGAACAAGGCCGAGTGGCTGCCCAGCAAGAAGAAGCTCAAGCCCCTGGCCGTGCACGACTGGTATTTCTCGGGCCTGCTCGACGTAGGCGGCAACTACATGGTCACCGGGCAGAACAAGATCGCCTCGTCCTACCTGGTGGCCACGCAAAACGAGCTGCCTGTCGCGCACGAGCGCCAGAACACCCAACCCACGCCCGAAGACCTCGATGCGCGCATGCAGTACATCCTGACCCAGCTCAATCGCTTCATGGGCATCACCGAGTACCACGTGCTAAGCGACCCAACCGGCACCTACATCGGCCACATCGACTGCTGGGGCAAGTTCCTGGCCGATGACAAGGTGCTGATCGCCAAGTCGCAGGACCCCAAGATCAACCTGGCCTTCGACCACATCTCGGCCTCGCTCGCCAAAGATGGCTTCAAGGTGTTCCGGGTCATGGTGCCCGACATGTACATCGCCGGCGCAGATGACCCTGCCACCACGGCGGCCTACACCAACAGCCTCATCCTCAACAAGTGTGTGTACGTGCCCATGGCGGGCAAGGGCCACGAGGCCTTCGATGAAGGCGCCTTGTCGGTCTACCGGGACGCGCTGCCGGGCTACACCGTGGTGGGCATCCCGAGCAAACGCGAGTTCCCCTGGCTGGGCACCGACGCCATGCATTGCCGCACACGCGGCGTCCCGCGTGAGGTGGTGCAGGCCTGGCTAAAGGCCCTGGAGCCCGCATCGCCTTGATCTGGCGCAGGTGAAAGAGGCCCTGCACAAAAAGTCAGCACGCCGGGCCGTTCGCTGATATAGTCACGTCACGTGTTGCCGTTTCGCTTTCCTCTGCAGCACTTGACGCTCTGCACGCACCTCACGTCGCAACTTCGAGCAGCCCCGAGCCCATGTCTGCCCAGGGCTGCCTTCTCCAGGCAAGCTTCGTCTGGCTCCATGTTCCCGATACGCACCTCTGGCTGGTGCGCGCACACCCGGGACAAGGATCTTTCTTTCAACCCCTTGCAAAGCCACCGTGACGCCTCCTGGCGTTGCGCTTGTCAGCCCTGTCTGCGTGCCTGTTTGGCCAATGCAGCGGGCTTGGGCTCATGCATGGCACATCCAATCACATGGCAAAAGAAGAGCTCATCGAAATGCGTGGACAGGTAGACGAAGTGCTGCCCGACTCGCGCTTCCGCATCACCCTGGAAAACGGGCACAAGCTGATCGCCTACACCGGCGGCAAGATGCGCAAGCACCACATCCGCATCCTCGCGGGGGACAAGGTCTCGCTCGAGTTGTCGCCCTATGACCTGAGCAAGGGCCGCATCACCTTCCGCCATCTGGAGCCCCGCTCCGGTGGCTCGTCCGCTGCGCCCTACCGTCGCCGCTGATGACATACCGCCTGTCGCCGCGGCAGGCTTTCGACTCACCGCGGCATGTACTGAAAGGGTCCACCATGGACAACAAGCTTTACGTCGGCAATCTGCCTTATTCGATGCGCGACGACGACCTCCAACAACACTTTGCCCGCTTCGGCGATGTCGTCTCCGCCAAGGTGATGATGGACCGCGACACCGGTCGCTCCAAGGGCTTTGCCTTTGTGGAAATGGGCTCGCGCGACGACGCACAAACCGCGATCCGTGGCATGAACGGCCAGTCTTTTGACGGCCGCGCCATGGTCGTTAACGAAGCCCGCCCTCGCGAAGAGCGCCCCGGCGGCTTTGGCGGTGGTGGCAACCGCGGTGGCTTCGGCGGCGGCGGTGGCGGTGGCGGCGGTCGTCGCTACTGAATCCCACAGGAAGTTGCTGTGCCTGCCCCTCAACGTGGCTACGAAACCAAACAGGAATGCGTGGCCGTCAGAGGTGCAGACGAACTGCAAATTCGCTCCCTGATCGACAAGCAGCAATACGCCGACCCGGATGGTGAGGCTGCCGCTGCTGGATTTTCATCGGCGAACTGGTCCTTGTTCGGCGTGCTGTGGCCCTCGGCCAGGCAACTGGCCGCGCACATGGCCAGCCGCCGCATGGTGGCAGGTGAGCGCATTCTGGAAGTAGGCTGCGGTCTGGCACTGGCCAGCCTGGTATGCCACCGCCGGGGTGCCGACATCACCGCCTCCGACGCACACCCCTTGGCTTTGAGCTTTCTGATGGACAACCTCAAGCTCAACGACCTGCCCCCACTGACCTACCGCCACGGAGACTGGTCCACCGGCCTGTGCAAGGCGGTTCACGACCGGCATCCTGTTGTGCGAGGCCGCTTTGATCTCATCATGGGCAGCGACGTGCTGTACGAACGAGACGACTGCGGACACCTGGCCAGCTTCATCGAGCGCCATGCCCTGCCCAGGGCCGAAGTCTTGATCGTCGACCCCGACCGCGGCAACCGACCACCGTTTGTGCGACGCATGGCGGCCATAGGCTTTGCGCTGTCGGAATCCCCACTGAATACGCCGGAAGACGATGGCCTGCCTTACAAAGGCCGATTGCTGAGCTTCATGCGCGAGGGTGAGCAAGCAGTGACGATCACGTGCGACTGAATCTTGCCCGCCACCGGGCCCGCGTCGCCTCAGCACGCGGTGTGCCTCGGCATGGCCGGCAACCCGATTGGAGAAGAACATCGCATCGAACCCGCGAACGCCTTGTCGATCTCGGCCATGACTCCTCCTGGAGTTGACCGTGTACGTGGTCTGGCCCGTTCCAGTGCTCAACGAGCCGTTCAAGATCGATACAAGTGCTGACGATCAGGTGCTGGCGACACCAGCTCAATCAGGCGCAGAGAAATCAATTTGTCAATGATGGCTTGAGCGTCGGCCACTGGTATGGCCACGAGCTCCAAAAGAACCTGCGTGGGAGTCAGACCGTTGAACAAGCGCAGCCATTTCAGGAACTGAGCGTCCATCGACGAGGCCCTTGCGGCACAAACAATCTGCCCCTTCTGGGTACGCCGATAGACTGTGCTTCCCAATGGATCAACAACACCCGTGCTCATACTTCCAAGCGCCCATGAATCTCTGATTGATTTTCGATGAAGTCGCCAGGCAAAGACAATGAGCCGAACAGACCACTTACCCCAGGCTTGAATCAAATGGCGCTGGAAACTGAAAGGCGACGATGGGCCGCTACGGGCCAAGAGCAAGTCATTTCGCCGCGCATGCACTAGGCCCTATTGACCATACCTTGTCCTGGCCTGGCAGCTCAGGAATAACCGTCGATCTGTGTATGACGAAAGAATGGCGAAAGCCAAAGGTGCCACTCGAGTTGCACCCTCAAATGTCACCAGTCCAGTCACATTGACCGGCTTTCCGCCCATCGCAGCTTCGCAGATCAGCGATAACCCTCATTCCTTGAACAGGAAATTTGTCAGACACGTTGCACAGCGACCCATGACCTGACACGCAATCCAGTTGTCATCCACCACCTTGAGCATGCAGGCTTACTTTCGCCAGAGGTGGATCATGAAGAAGTCGCTACTTTCGTTGGCAGCTATGGCTGCATTGGTTTCAGTCAACGTGGCTCAAGGTGCACCCGACAAGCAGCAAGCCGCTGTCAGCAGCGTGGTGTTGATTTCCGTGGATGGCTTACATCAGAACGATCTGACCTGGTTCGTCCAGCATCACCCTGCATCCACCTTGGCCCGAATGGTCAGCGCAGGGGTCGCATTCCAGAATGCACGCACGCCATTCCCATCTGACTCGTTCCCTGGCATGGTGGGCCTTGCAACCGGTGGCCATCCTCGGACCACAGGCGTCTACTATGACGATGCCTACAGCCGTGGCCTGCTGCCAGTAGGGACGACCGATTGCGCCCATCCACATCTTGGCGCAGAAGTTCAATACGCAGAGAACGTCGACAAGAACCTCGATCGATTGGATGCGGGTCAAAACATACCTGGCCTCTACAACAACCTCGACCTGATCGCTCAACTGAGCGCCCACCCGGCCAAGGACTTGATCGATCCTGCGCAACTGCCTGTCGATCCCAAGACCTGCTCTCCCCTGTTTCCGCATCAGTATCTGAAGGTCAACACAGTCTTCGAGGTGCTGCATGCGCATGGGATGCACACCGCCTGGTCCGACAAGCATGCCGCCTACGACATCCTCAATGGCCCATCCGGTGTCGGCATCGATGATCTGTTCACACCCGAGATCAACAGCTCCGTCACGGATCCCAGCCTGCCTGCTGGCGCCGGCCCAGACTTCACGAAGAACAACCTCGACACGCAGCGTTACGACGGGCTGAAGGTCAAGGCCGTGCTGAACTGGCTCCAAGGCCATGACCATGCAGGCAACGGCAAGCCTGGCACGCCGGCTTTGCTCGGCATGAACTTCCAGGCAGTCTCGACCGCACAAAAACTGAATCTGTCTAGCTACGTGGACAGCAAGACAGGTAACGTGGTCACCAATGGCTTGGCAGGCTACATCACCGATGCGTCTGGCCAAACCGCGCCTGGTCCGGTCCTCGAAGGCGCTCTGGCCTTCGTCGATCAGCAGATCGGTAGGCTGGTGAATGCCGCAGACTTGAACAAGACGGTCTTCATCGTCACAGCCAAGCACGGCCAGTCTCCTCAGAAGCGTGCTGACCTGACCATCATCAACGATGGCGACATGATCGATGCACTCAACGCCGCTTGGGCCACCAAGACCGGCACCGCAGCCTCGACGCCACTGGTGGCCCATGCCATGGACGACGATGGCGTCCTGCTTTGGCTGAACGATCGCTCTGAAGCTGCCACGCAATTCGCTTCCGACTTCCTGTATCACTATGCAGGCACAGGTATTGGCTCTGATGCAGCAGGCAACAAGGTGGCCAAGGCTTTCACCAACGCCGGCCTGAAAAAGATCTTCGCGGGCCGCGATGCGGCGGACTTCATCGGTGTATCCACCCACGATGAACGTGTTCCCGACGTGATCGGCATTGCCAAGCTGGGCAGCGTCTATGGCGGAAGCAAGCTGTCCAAGATTGCCGAACACGGTGGCGATGCCATCGAGGACCGTCACGTGGGCCTGGTGGTGTTTGGCAACACCATCCATGCCGCCGAAGTCAAGCAGCCTGTCGACACCACGAGCGTGGCCCCCACGATCCTCAAGCTGCTGGGCCTGCCCGCTGAGCAGTTGCAGGCCGTTCGACTGGAAGGCACCCGTCCGCTGCCCCTGCTGGGCGATCGCGACGAATAACGTTTCCCATCACCAAGGCCAGTTTGATGCTGGCCGCCATTCATTGTTGGAGTAGTTCATCTCCCTTCGCCCTTCTACTTTCCTGTGACGGTCGGCCAAACGCTGCCTGGTGGCGGCTTGGCCATCTCCGATGGCAGCTTTCCCAACGTGTTCAAGAACGAGTTGTCCGATGCATCGTTCGGTGTCAGGTCCCCCATTTACCTGGACCAGGTGACCACATCTGGCAATCGCGTCAGCAGCACGGCCATTGACTCCAGCCAGATCACGTCCAGCTTCGCCTCGAAGTCCGAACTGGCCTTGAACATTTCTAGCAATGGTCAGACTGATTCCTTCATGGGTCACGCGGCCCCAAAGAACACACTGGACGTGTCCAACTCGAACACTGCGGCTGTTTTCGATTCCACCAATCCCGTGGGGAGCACCTATTCCCGTGCTATCGGTTCAGTCAATCTGAGCACGGGCGCATTGCAAGTGACCAATGTGAACTCGTAAAGCGGTAACAACGGCCGTGCCGCCGTTCAGTACGGCAACCAGTACGACATGGTGGGCAACGCAGGCAATGGCAGCTCGACAGGTTACCAACGCGGCTTCTCGCTGGCCCAACTGCCAGAACCCGCTCATCCAGGTTCGAACTGTGCCCCTGACAAGACCGGCAAGGACGACAACTTCCGAGGCATGACCGTGTTCAACAACACGCTGTATGTCACCAAGGGCAGCGGCAGCAACGGGGTCAACACGGTAAACCAGGTTGGCGCGACCGGCTCACTGGCCGGCGGCCCGCTGACCAATGCTGCGATCACCATCTTGCCGGGCTTCAACAAGCTGCCTGAGAAATTGGCAGAAACCGCGCTGACGACGGCTACGCCCCATCCCCTCGATCTGTTCTTTGGCGACAGCACGCACTTGTTCGTTGCCGATGAAGGCGACGGTGTGCGCATGGGCGTGGCTGGCAAGAACACGAGCTTCTCTGGTCTGCAGGAATGGATTGCCGACGGCTCGGGCAATTGGTCGCTGGCCCAAACCTTCCAGCAAGGTCTGGTTGGACAAGTCGGCACGCCAGACGGCCTGAGCTGGAAGGTTCAGCAAGATGGCCTGCGCAACATCACCGGTCAGCAAAATGCCGATGGCAGCTGAACCATCTACGGCAACACCTCGACCGTGAGCGATGAGCTGACCCATGATCTGGGTGCCGACCCCAACGAGATCGCCTAGATCACCGTTGGTGCCAATTCGACCGCGGCCAACACGGCCTTCACGGTACTGGATACGGCCGCTGCCGGCGAGCGCATTGGTGGTTTGGCCATCACCCCAGTGCCGGTGCCTGACTCCTACGCCTTGGCCCAGGTCAGCTTGGGCCTGCTGGGTGGCATTGCCCGCCGTCAACGCAAGTCCATGCGCCACAACGCGTAAACCTATCGACCAAGATCGATATCAGGCGGTCATTTGCCAAGCACCGGCAAATGACCGCCGCAGGTCGTTTCAAGCAGCCATCAGACCCAAACAGGTGGCCTCCAGCACCCGGCACGGCGCGCAAGCCAAACAAGCCCAAGCGATGTGGGAAATGGCGCAAACCCGACACGCCCCCACACAAGCCCACACCTCACAACATTTCAATGAAATCAAGCACTTAGTGGCCTGAAGCCACTGGCACACCGATTGCAGTTCCTGCTGCATCGACCTTGTGTCAGCCAGCATCTTGCGCCACCACCATGCACACCGCGATCATCAACGACACGACCTTGCGTGACGGCGAGCAGACCGCTGGGGTGGCTTTCACGGTGGCCGAGAAGTGCGCCATCGCCCAGGCCCTGTCCGATGCCGGTGTGCCCGAGCTGGAGGTGGGCATCCCCACCATGGGCCTGGCCGAGATCGAGACCATCAACTGCATTGCCGCGTTGGGCCTCAGGAGCCGCCTGATGGTCTGGGGCCGCCTGTGTGAGGGCGACATCGCCGCAGCCATGCAGTGCGATGTCGACATCATCCACCTGTCCATCCCGACATCCGACATCCACCTGCAGCACAAGCTGCAGCAAAGCCGCGAGTGGGCGCTGGAGCAGGTGGCCCGCTTCGTCAGCGCCGTGCATGCAGCGGGCCATGAGGTGTCGCTCGGCATGGAAGACGCCTCACGCGCGGACCCGGCCTTTCTGGATCAGCTGGCACGCCAGGCCGAGCGCTCGGGTGCGCGACGCATCCGCTTTGCCGACACGCTCGGCGTGCTCGACCCCTTCTCGACCTATGAGGCCATTCGCCGCTTGCGTGGCGCCGTGGACATGGAGATCGAGATCCATGCCCATAACGACCTGGGCCTGGCCACGGCCAACACGCTGGCGGCCTTGCGCGCCGGTGCCACGCACGCCAACACCACGGTCAATGGCCTGGGTGAACGCGCCGGCAATGCCGCCTTGGAAGAGGTGGTGATGAGCCTGCGCCACCTGCATGGTGTCGATACCGGCGTGCGCAGCACCGAGCTGGTGGCCATCTCGCAGTTGGTGGCCCAGGCTTCGGGCCGCCCGGTGGCCGTCAACAAGAGCATCGTGGGCGAGGCCGTGTTCACGCATGAGTCGGGCATCCATGTGGATGGGCTGCTCAAGAACCCCCGCAACTACGAAGGCTTCGATCCGGCCGAGGTGGGCCGCGAACGCCGCACGGTGCTGGGCAAGCATTCCGGCTCGCGCGCTGTGCGTGTGGCCTACCAGGCCCTGGGCCTGCCGGTGATCGACCCGCAAGTTCAGCCGCTGCTAGAGCGCATTCGCCAACATGCAGTGCACACCAAGCGGCCGCCCACCACCGATGAGTTGCAGCGCTTCTTCCTCGAAGCCACCGCCGCACAGGGGCATGCATCATGAAGCGCGAAGACCCCGCCGTGCAGGCCATCGCCGCCCTCGAGCAGCCCGTCGCCCCAACAGCTCACCAAGCCTCGTGGTGGGCCTGTCTCAAGGAAGACGTGGCCTGCGTGCTCGCACGCGACCCGGCCGCGCGCAACCGCTTCGAGGTCTGGACCATCTACCCCGGCGTGCAGGCGGTGGCATTGCACCGCCTGGCCCATGCCTTGTGGACGCATGGCTGGCGTTATCTGCCGCGCTGGCTCTCCTTCATGGCACGCTTCCTCACCAACGTCGACATCCACCCGGGTGCGCGCATTGGCCGGCGTTTCTTCATTGACCATGGCGCCGGCGTCGTGATTGGCGAGACCGCCGAGGTTGGTGACGACGTCACGCTCTACCACGGTGTCACGCTGGGTGGCACCACCTGGCGGCCCGGCAAGCGCCATCCCACATTGGGCGATGGCGTGGTGGTGGGAGCCGGGGCCAAGATCCTGGGGGCCATCACGATCGGGCACCGCGCCCGCGTGGCCGCCAACTCAGTCGTGATCGACAACGTGCCCGAGTCCTCGACGGTGGTCGGCATCCCAGGCCGCGTGGTGGTACGCCAAAGCGATGGCCCACGCAAGGGCGCCGCCGGCAAGGTGGGCATGCCCATCAACCTGGATCACCACCTCATTCCCGACCCTGTGGGCAAGGCCATCGCCTGCCTGCTGGACCGCATCAGCGAGCTGGAGCACGAACTCAAGCTCATCAAGGGCATGGCCGTTGCCGACGAGTCCATCGAATCGGCCTGTCGGACCTGCGACGACACCTGCACACAACCCACTTTCAGCGCGTCTTCCTCGAGACTCAATACAGGAGCCTGATCATGAGTGACTCATTCGCCGCCAAACTCCGTCAGCTCTCCGCGGCGGAAGACTTCCTCGACTTCTTCGGCGTGGCATATGAGAAGCGTGTCGTCAACGTCAGCCGGCTGCACATCCTCAAGCGCTTCTACCAGTACATCCGCCAGGAACCCCATCTGCCGGAGAACAACGAGCAGGCGCTCTACCAGTGCTACCGCAATCTGCTGATCAGGGCCTATGAGGACTTCGTCAAGTCCACACCGGCACAGGAGAAGGTCTTCAAGGTCTTCCAGGAGGCCGAAGGCCATCAGCACGTCACGCTGCAAAACCTCAAGTCCACGCTGCCCTCGCAAGGTGGCGCGGCGCCGAGCTTCACGGTGCCCGCTGCCCCGCGCGCCGCTTGAGCCCAGGAGATCGCCATGCACATCGTCGTCTGCATCAAACAGGTTCCGGACTCGGCCCAGATCCGTGTCCACCCCGTCACCAACACCATCATGCGCCAGGGGGTGCCGGCCATCGTCAACCCCTATGACCTGTTCTCGCTGGAAGAGGCCTTGCGCCTGAAGGACAGGTTCGGCGGCAAGGTCACGATGCTGTGCATGGGCCCGCCGCAGGCCGAGGAGGCGCTGCGCAAGTGCATCAGCTTCGGGGCCGATGACGCCATCCTCGTGACGGACCGTGCTTTTGCTGGTGCTGACACGCTGGCCACGTCCTACGCCTTGGCGGCCGCCATCCGCAAGATCAACAGAGAGCAGAAGGTGGACATGGTCTTCACGGGCAAGCAGACGATCGACGGCGACACGGCCCAGGTGGGCCCGGGCATCGCCAAGCGCATGGGCCTGCAGCTGCTGACCTATGTGTCTCGCATCATCGAGACGGACCTGGAGAACAACACGATCACGGTCGAGCGCCGTGGTGAAGGTGGCGTGCAGGTGCTCAAGACCGCCCTGCCCTGCCTGATCACCATGCTGGAGAACACCAACGAGATGCGCTTTGCCAGCCTGCCGATGATGATCCACGCGGCCGCCTACCAGGTGCGCAAGTGGAACAAGGACGATGCCGGCATCGAGGACGTCAGCAAGATCGGTCTCAAGGGCTCGCCCACCGTCGTCAGCCGCGTGTTCGGCCCCACGCCACGCTCCGAGAAGGCCCAGATTTTCAACCTGGAAACCACCAGCCTGCGCGATGTGTCGCTCACCTTGCTGCAGTCCATCTTCACGGTCCACCCGACGCTGGAGCAGGACCTCGTCGAGAAGTTCAGCGCCTGACCCCGAACGGAGCCCATCATGAGTGAAGCCAAGCCCGCACTGAAGCCCGCTGGACGCGGTCGCAACCTGGAACTGTCTGACGAACTCAAGGCCTACAAGGGCGTGTGGGTCTTCATTGAGCATGAGCGCGGCCATGCGCACAGCGTCTCGTGGGAGCTGCTTGGCGAAGGCCGCAAGCTGGCCGACCGCCTCGGCGCTCAACTGTGCGGCGTGGTGCTGGGCGGCCCCGACGAGGATCTGGACCGCTTTGCCAAGGAGGCCTTTACCTTCGGCGCCGACCACGTCTACATCATGCGCGACCCGGTGCTCAAGGGTTACCGCAACGAGCCTTTCACCAAGGGCCTCACGGACCTCGTCAACAAGTACAAGCCCGAGATCGTGCTACTGGGGGCCACATCGCAAGGCCGTGACCTGGCGGGCTCCGTGGCCACTACCTTGCTCACCGGCTTGACCGCCGACTGCACCGAGCTGGACATCGACCCCAACACCCGCGCCCTGGCTGCCACGCGCCCCACCTTCGGCGGCTCGCTGCTGTGCACCATCATGACCCTGGCCTACCGCCCGCAGATGGCCACCGTGCGCCCCCGCGTGATGGCCATGCCGCGCGCCGAGGCCGACCGCACGGGCACCACCAGCGAAGACACGCTGGGTCTGATCGAGACCAGCATCGTCACCAAGCTGCTGGACTTCATCGCAGACGCCAACTCCAACAAGATCAACCTGCCCTATGCCAACGTGATCGTCAGCGGCGGCAAGGGCCTGAAGAACCCGGAGAACTTCAAGCTGGTGTTCGACCTGGCGCGTGTGCTGGGTGGCGAAGTGGGTGCCACACGCCCTTGCGTGCAGGCGGGCTGGGTGGAGGCCGACCGCCAGGTGGGCCAGACCGGCAAGACCGTGCGGCCCAAGCTCTACATCGCGGCCGGCATCTCGGGCGCCATCCAGCACCGCGTGGGTATGGAGGCCAGCGACGTCATCGTGGCCATCAACACCGACCCCAACGCCCCCATCTTCGACTTTGCGCACTACGGCATCGTGGGCAATGCCATGCAGGTGCTGCCCGCCTTGACCCAGGCCTTCCAGGCCCACCTGGACCAGCGCATCAAGAAGGTGGCCTGACCCCGTCCCATGACCGATCTGCACCTTAGGAGTGAGATATGAGCAAGAAAGATTTCGATGTGATCGTCGTGGGCGCGGGCCCATCGGGCAATGCCGCGGCCTACACGGCGGCCAAGGCGGGCTTGAAGGTGTTGCAGATCGAGCGCGGCGAGTACCCAGGCTCCAAGAACGTGCAAGGCGCGATCCTGTATGCCGACGCGCTGGAGCGCATCATCCCCGACTTTCGGGAAGATGCCCCGCTGGAGCGCCACATCATTGAGCAGCGCATGTGGGTGCTCGATGATGCGTCCTTCGTGGGCAGCCACTTCCGCAGTGAGGACTACAACAAGCCGCCCTACAACCGCTACACCATCATCCGCGCCCAGTTCGACAAGTGGTTCAGCTCGAAGGTGCGCGAGGCCGGCGCCCTGCTGATCTGCGAGACCACCGTGCAGAACCTGATCATGGACGGCGACAAGGTGGTGGGCGTGCGCTGCGACCGTGAAGCGGGCGATGTCTATGCAGATGTCGTGATCCTGGCTGACGGCGTCAACAGTACGCTGGCGCGCAAGGCGGGCTTCCATGGCGAGATCAAGGCCGACAACGTGGCCCTGGCCGTCAAGGAAATCCTCTTCATGCCCGAGGACCTGATCAAGCAGCGCTTCAACGTGAAGGACGAGGAAGGCGTGGTCATCGAGATGATCGGCAAGATCACCGAAGGCATGATGGGCACGGGCTTTCTCTACACCAACAAGGACTCGCTCACCATCGGCATCGGCTGCATGTTGTCGGACTTCAAGAAGAACGAGAACAAGACCTCGCCCTACACCTTGCTGGAGAACCTCAAGCGCCACCCATCGGTGGCACCGCTGATCGAAGGCGGTGAGATGAAGGAGTACTGCGCCCACCTGATCCCCGAAGGGGGCTTCTTCGCCGTGCCCAAGGTCTATGGCAACGGCTGGATGATCGTGGGCGACTCGGGTGGCTTCGTCAATGCCGTGCACCGCGAGGGCTCCAACCTGGCCATGACCACGGGGCGCCTGGCCGCCGAGACCGTGATCGCAGCCAAGGCCGCAGGCAAGGAGATGACCACCGCCACGCTCAAGGCCTATCAGAAGGCACTGGACGAATCCTTCGTGATGAAGGACCTCAAGAAGTACCGCGACATGCCCAAGGTCTTCCACGACAACCCGCAGTTCTTCACCACCTACCCCGAGCTGCTCAACAAGGCGGCGCGCACCATGGTCACGGTCGACAACATCGACAAGAAGACCAAGGAGCGCGAGATCTTCGCCAGCTTCAAGACCGCCCGCAGCTTCAAAGGCCTGGTGGGTGACGCGTTCAAGCTGTGGCGCGCCTTCCGCTGACCGTTCCGCCAGCTCACACCTTCGGGAGAAAGCCCATGACACCCATCAACGTCAATGTGGAAGAGAAGCTCTTTCAGAACCGCTACAAGGTCGACGCGGGCCGTCCCCACATCAAGATCAAAGACGCCGAGGTCTGCCGCACCGATTGCAAGGACCGCTCCTGCACCTTCGTCTGCCCGGCCTCCTGCTACAAGGCCGAAGGCAATGGCGCAGTGACCTTGATCACGGACGGCTGCCTGGAGTGCGGCAGCTGCCGCATCATTTGCTCCGAGCACACGAATGTGGAATGGGAGTACCCGCGCGGCGGCCACGGCATCCTCTTCAAATTCGGCTGAAAGGAAAACGACATGTCCCGCCCCGAACGCAGTGTCTTCGTCTGCTCGCAACAACGCCCGCCAGGACACCCTCGTGGCTGCTGTGCCGCGCAAGGCAGCCAGGCCGTGCTGCAGGAATTCTGGAAGCAGTTGCAGACGCGCAATGCCTATGAGCAGGTCGGCATTACCTACTCGGGCTGTCTGGGCCCCTGCGATGGTGGCGTCAACGTGCTGGTCTTCCCGGACAGCGTGCTCTACAGCCGCGTGAAACCCGAGGATGTGGCCGAGATCTTCGACAAGCACCTGATGGGTGGCGAAGTCGTGGCACGGCTGGCTGCTTCGGCCGCATCATGGTGAACATCCTCACCGGCGAGTCCTCGACCGACTTGTTCGGTGGCGATGTGCCGCCACAGGTCAAGAGCCTCGTGGAACAGGCGCGCACGGCGGAGACGCCCGAGCGCGCCTTGGCCTTGCTTTGGACCGCCCAGGTCTGCGCGCCCAACTGCCCTTCGCTCTACTACCTGCTCTACAAGTTCCATGCGCGACACGCTGACTTTGAGCAGGCTGAACTGGCTGCCCTCAAGGGGCTGGAAGTGGCCGCCGAGCAGGCCGGCTTGCCCGATGACTGGCGCATCGTCACGGCTGACATGGCCGACTTCATGTCGCCGGGCCCAGCGCGTTTCTGGGCCTTCACGCTCAAGGCGCTGGCCTTCATCCGCTTGCGCCGCAAGGATCCGGAATCAGCACGCGCCTACCTGAACAAGGTGCACGAGCTCGATCCGCAAGGCGGCACCGGCGCCGAAGTCATCGAGGCCCTCATCCGCGCGCAAGGCGTCTGAGGGCTCGACCTTCGCAAACCGTCGCTCAGGGGTTGTAGGTCAGCGGCGTCAGGGGGTTGCCCTCGGCAATGCTGCTGCAGTTCTGAGGGGCCGGTGTACCGGCAAAGCGGTCATCCACCCAGGCTGTGGCCCAAGGCAACCAGCTCAACAAGGTCACGAAGTGGCTGGTGGTGTACTCCTTGTGCTGCACGGGCACACCCTTGGCGCAGTATTGACGTGCAAGGGTGCGAACGTCTCCGGCCAGCATCACGCCATCACCCTTGCCCCACAGAGGAGAAGGCTGGGTCAGTTCCCCGGTGCCACCAGTGCCCTGACCGATCTGCAGCGGGATCTCCGGCGTGCCACCCGTGCCCATGATGACCTTGTTGGCCGCGTCCACGTACTCCTTGATCTTGGTGCGATCCTGGAACTCGGGCTTGACGAGGTCCTTCCAGGTCACTTTGGTGTATTGGCCCAGCACGTAGGCAATCGAGGCCTTCTGGAGCCTGTTGTAGACGTCGATGCCGCGTGCTGTCAGGTACTTCTGGATGTCGATGTCATAGGAGCGCGACACCCCGACGACCGCCATGGGCATCACACCGCCCCACAGGGTTGCACCTTCGATGTAAGTCAGGTTGTGCTCGGGGTCCACCAAGGTGCCACCGAACGCCGCGCCAATCAGATTGGGCTTGAGATCAGGAGCATAGCTGGGTGCCAGCTCGGCCGCCCACTCGGTGCCGATGGCGCCGCCCGAGTAACCCAACATCACGACCTTGGCATCTTGGGCCAGGCCGATCTGCGGGGCCTTGAACGCAGCGCGGATGGAGTCGAGCGTGTTGTAGCCGTACTCAGGACCGGCTGCAAAGTCAGCGCGCTGACCTTGGGTGTCTGACACGACCACGGTGTAGCCCTGCTTCACGTACTTGCCGAACAGCATGGCTTCGACTGCCGGCAGCGCGTCAGGCAGGCGGCCGCCGCCGGTGTAAGCACGCGAGGGCGCATCTTCGGGGTTCAGCGAGTCGTAGAACGACTGGTAGGAGAGCACCTTGTTCTTGTTGGCGCAGCTGGCCTTGCTGCAGTCAGGCGAGAAGATGGTGGTCACATTGGCTGCGGGGCGCTGCTGTGCATCGGTCGAGCGATAGACCAATTGGGTGGCCTGGATCGTGGTCTTGATGCTGGCGATGTAGACCGAGATGGTGCGGCTGTTGAGGACGGTGCCCGGCGCATGGTCCGCCAGCGGCGTGCTGCCGCTGTACTGGAAGAACGGGTCCGGGGTCGCTGCATTGGCCAGGGTCGGCAGCAACAGTGCCGTGACGGCGACCTGCGCGGCCGAAAGCATCAGGTGTTGGGGGCTCAGACTGAATCGCATAGGGGCTCCGGTTTGGTCGCGTTGTGTTGAATGGGATGCAGTGTCTGCCCATCCATCACTTTTCCGATTGACCCAAACGGCCAGCCATTTGCCGAGCCCGCACGCACGAGGGTTTGACCGAATGAGGACACACCCGATGCGCGCCCAGGTAAACCCTATTCAGTCAGAACCCGCGTCGCCCCCCTCAAGTGTGTCTGACGCCCGTGTGCACGATGGTGCCGACATGCTCACTGCGCAAGGCAGCCGTCAACCGACCCGGTACCAGGCCATTGATGACCTGCACGTGCTCCAGGTGGCGGGCCGTGCCCATCACATCCACCAGTGCACGGTCGAACGGCAAGGTGCTGTTGTGCGCGATCAGGTCCGACGCCTTCACCTCAGGCAGAAACTGGGCCTGCACTGCATCCGGCCCCTTGGGATCGGTGGTGTAGACGCCATCGACGTCTTCCACAATCGTCAGGCCAGCGGCGCCCAGCGCATCGGCCACCAGGAAGGCACCGGTATCAGCGCGGTGCGTGGGGATGCGCGAATTCGGGAACTCGTGATGGTGGTAGGGCGGGAAGGCGCTGCCCACCACGGCCCGCGCGGCCGACAAGTGAATGGCGAGCTGGTTGGCAATGGTCGGGTGCTCCACATAGGAGACCCCTTCCGGCGCCAGCAATGAAGCCAGGATGTGGCCGTTCTGCCCGGCCTCGCTGGCCGCCAAGGGCGCGAGTGAACCCACGGGCAGACCGAGGTCCAGGCCAACGCTGTAGAGGTGCCGCGCGCGGATGCCGGCTCCTGTGAGGATGAGCAGACGGTGCTCGGGCAGCGCACGACGGATCTCGTCCACGATGGGGAGGATGGCCTCGGCCCCACGGTCCATGATGGCGCGCCCGCCGATCTTGACTACCTGCAGCCAGGGCAGCAGACGGATGGGACGCTTGCCGGCCACCGGTTCGGTCAGGCGGCCATCGAGCAGGGTTTGACGTGCAAGCGGTGAATCGACGTGTTTGATGTCGTTGGTGGTATCAGTCATGGTGTGTCTTCAGCTTGCCGTGATGATGGTGCCGACGTGTTCGCCAGCCAGGGCATGGGTCAGGTTGCCGGGCACGAGACCGTTGACGACCTGCACTTGCCGCACATGGCGTGCTGCCTTGAGCAGATCGAGCACCGGGAACTCCAGGATCGAGTCCTGCAAGCCCTTGGCCTTCATCTCATCCACCGAGATCTTGGGAATGAAGGTCGCCCCCTTGGACGTTTTCGGGTTGGCGGTATAGAGGCCGTCTTCGTCCTTCACATAGATCATGGCCTTGCAACCGAACTGCTCGGCCAGCAGGAAGCAACCGGCATCGGTGCGATAAGGCGGGATCACGCCACTGGCTGCGGGACGCATCCACAGCTTGTAGGGCGGCATGCCACTGAAGACCACGGCATTGACCTCGGCCAGGTAAAGCGGCACGGCAGACAGGCCTGCACCATCGACCGCCGAGACCCCGTGCTTGGCCAGCAATTGACCGAGCATCGCGGCATTCTGGTCGGCCACCGAGGCACCCAGTTGGGACAGCACGCCTGCCGGCAGGTTCAACCCAGCCGCAATCGAATAGAGATGCCGGGCTCGGGTGCCGGCACCGGTGCCGATCAGGAGCTTGTGCTGCTTCCTGGCGGCCACGATCTCATCCACCAGCGGATACACGGCGGCACGACCACGATCAATGACGCTCTGACCACCGATCTTGATCACGGTTGCATCAGGCAGGATCCGGAAATCCGCGGCAGATTCGGCTGCGGCCTGAAGCTGTGCATCCGTCAATGACCGCTCCATGAGGAGCGCCTCAAATTCAGGCGTGTTGTTCATCATGGAGGATCCTTCTGTCGATCGCATTCAGCGTAGCACGAGGGCCCTGCCTCATCGGCCGATCCTGATCAAGACAGCAGGCTTTCCACACTGCTCGCCGTCAACGTGGCATGCATTCGCTGAATGCATAAAAGGCGTAGGCCGTCTTCTCATCGGCCTGACAGTGGATGATGCGGTGGATCAACCATCGGCCATCGCGCATGCGCCATGCCGCCAGGTCTTCACGGTAGAGGTCATTGCCCCTGCTGTTGAGCGCACCGATGGGCACCTCGAAGCGGTAGCGACAATAGCAGGGCTGCTCATCCTCGTCGTAGCCAACCCAGCGTTCGGCTTCCGCATCCGAATCCCTGTTCACATCGACCCACAAGGGGCCAATGGTGAGGTCTCGCCACAAAACCGGTATGCGTGCGGACCAGTCCACCTCACGCCCCAGATGCGAGGCACGCTTGGCCTTTGGCGCCCGGCCTTCGTCATATGAAGTGATATACAACGGTATGCGCATGGAAACACCTGTTCATGCAATGAAAAACAGGCAGGAGGTATACCACCTCCTGCTTCGCTCGACTCAGCTCAGACGGCCGACGGTGCGTGCGTGTAGCACTTCTTCGGGCAGATCTTCGAGCAGGCCGTGCAACCGATGCACATCTCGCCATGCGCGATCGTCATGACCTTCTTTTCATACTCTTCGTCTTCATCGTCGTCATCCGAGATGGCAACGCGTTCGCCCTCTTCATTGAGGCCAACGAGTTCCAGCACGCCGCGCGGACAGACCTTGAAACAGCGGCCGCATCCGATGCAGGTGTCTTCATTGATGTTCTGAACGAACTTGGGCTCCCAGGTCTCGCCACTGGGCATGGTGATCGAGAAGTTGCTCATGCTGGCCTCCTCCTCAAGCACTGGCAGCGGCCGCAGCCTTGCGAGCCTCAGACAATGCCGCATGGGTTTCATAACAACGCTGCGCCACCTCCAGGATTTTCTCCCAGTTGGTGGGCAGCTCTTCAGACAGATCGTGCAGGTCCATCTTGGCCTGCGTGGCCTGGGCATTGAGCTTCTTGAGCCTGGCCTTCAGTTCATCGGCATCCATGTGTTTCTCTCCAGACGGTGCACATCGGCGTCAAGCGCCGTAGTTGGCCACTTGCGGGTAGTCCTGAATCATCTTGGCGCCTTCGCTCACGAACTTGCCACCGCCTTCTGCCAGCTTCAGCAAGGAGGGAAAGCCAAAGCGGTGCACATCGCGCAGCTGCTTGTTGACCACGATGAGGCGCCCTGCGATCAGCACGATGCGGCCAAAGCCCTCATGGCTCATCTTCATCATGGGGGTCACCATGTTGCCGGTCTCGCGCTCGATGGCCACGCCGATGGCGTTGTAGAACAGCTCGACACGCCAGAGCGTCTCTGGGTCAGGGTCACCGATGATGGGGACCTCGCGGCGCTGCTCGGCCGTCAGGATGAAGGGGTCGAGCAACTTGCGATCGCTCTTGCCTTCCCAGGTGCCATGCGTGTCCTGCGCGCGCAGCACCTTGACCAGCTCACGCACGAAGGGCGTGGCCATGAGTTCTTCTTCAGTGGGTGTGTCCACCGTGGCGGTATCAGCCATGTTTGGCCTCGCTTTCGTTTTGGTCAATGTCTTCATCAAAGTGGGACTCGACACCCTTTTGAAGGGCCTTGCGCAGCCATGGCGGCGGCGTGCCCTTGAGCACCTCCTGGAGCTTTTCCAGAATGTCGAGAATGGGCTCGGGCTGTGGCACCTTGATCGGGTGGATCTTCACAGCCACGACGCGTGCAGCGGCCGAGCCACCAATGGCGGCCACGTACAAGATGGCACAGTCCTTGATGGCTTCGAGCTTGGGCGCGAGCTTGTCCTCATCGCCGTCTTCTTCGAGCTTGCCGCCGAACTCGAAGTTCTCGACAAAGCTGTAGCCCTGCGGGGTCACGTCATAGATGGCCAGGTTCTTGGCCCAGCCGAAGTGCGCGTCCACGCGCTGTTTGTCCTGGGTGCTGAAAGCAACTTTCATGGGGTGACTCCGTCCGTTGGGGTAGTCCGGGAGGCCGGTGCCGGCCAGGGCAGCTCGGCCACGGCAGGCAAGGCGGGCATGGCCACGCGTTGCGCGGCTTCTGGCAGAGGCCAGGTGTCTGGCAGGGCATGCGGGATGTGCGCCATCATGAGGTTGGCCACTTCGAAGATGAACTGGCGCGTACCCCGATAGCCCACCATCACGCGGTGTGCGTTGCCGATGCGGTCGAAGATGGGAAAGCCGATGCGAAAGAAGGGCTTGTCGAGCCGCTCGGCAGCCTGGCGGCCATGCGAGTGCGTCATCAATAGATCGCATTCGGCTGCGCCCTTCTCCAGGTCTTCCAGATCGCCGATCAAGGCCGTTTCGGCGGGCAACTTGTCGAGCACGGGCGAGTGCGTGGTGGTCACGCAGGTATGCAGCTGCGCGCCCATCTCGTGCAGCAACGAGCCGGCCGCGAACAGCAGATCCGGCTCGGCGCCCAGGGCCACCTTCTTGCCGCCCAGGTAGAAGTGCCCGTCCAGCATGGCGTCCAGCAACTGGCTGCGCTGGCGGCGGTACTTCTGCGGCACCGGTTGTCCGCTGAGCTGCGACAGCGTCATCAGCAGGCTGTCATTGCAGGCCAGGCCCGTGAGTCGATCGAACAGATGGAAGGGTACGCCCGTGCGGTCCTGGAGGGCCTGCGCCGCATCAAGCATCTGCTGGCCGATGGCCAGGGTGGCGATCGACGAGCCCATGCGCGCGACCTCATCCAGCCGGGCCCCTCCCAGCGTCGTGCCCCGCCAGTCAGGGGGAATATGGCCATCCAGCGAACCCGACACATCAGGCATGGTGATCGCCTGCAAGCCAAAGTCGCTCAGGATGGACTTGATCTCTTCAAGGTCACCCGGTGTGAGATGGCTCCCTGGCAGCAGGTTCACTTGCCCTGCAGCCTGCCCCACTTGAGGGGATGCCGATGTATCGGGCACCAGCTGCTTGATCATCCCGGCCACCGCGAGGCGCCAGCCATCCTCAAAGGCCCCGACATAGTCCGGCGTGGAGATGTAGACGATGGCCGTGTCGTTCAACTCGGGCTTGCGCTGCCTGGCCAGATTCAGATAGCCATCCACATCGTCGCCCTTGGTCTCGGTCAGACCGGTCGAGCAGATGGCAATGATCCGCGGGTTCGCCCGCTTCTTGATGTTGAGCAGTGCGGCCTCGATGTTCTCGTAGCCACCCAGGATGGTGGTCACCTCGTTCATGGCCGTGGTCTGCAGCGGGATCGCTTCCTTGAAGTGCCGCACCAGCAGCACCAGGCCAAACGAGGTGCAGCCCTGCGAGCCATGCATCACCGGCATGCAGCTGTCCATGCCCATGAAGGCATAGCTCGCGCCCAGCGGCTGGCTCATCTTCAGCGGGTTGACCGCGCAAGCCTTCTTGGATTCGACCGTCTTGGCCATCGTCGCGTCCTTCAAGCTTCCACGGCCAGCATGCCGGCATCGACCTCATCCCACGGTGCGGGGATGCGGACCTGTTGCCACACCGGGTTGTAGAGGGCCTTGTCGATCTCCTCCACCAGCTCGACCATGCCTTCATAGCCGGCATAGGGGTGGTAGCGCTCCTGGTTGATGTCCAGCCAGGGCATGCGGGCCTTGAGCGCGATGAACTGCGAGCGGCCACCCGAGAGCATGATGTCGGCTCGGGCATCGCGCAGCATGTTGTACATCTCGCGCGGCGTCATGTCGTCGATCATGTGGGCGTCGTCACCCATGATCTGCTTGATCTTGTCCTTGTCTTCCTTGGTCGACTTCTTGATCGAGGTGCCCACGATCTCCATGCCCACCTCCTGCAGGGCCGAGACCACCGACCAGCTCTTCACGCCGCCCGTGATCAGCAGAACGCGCTTGCCTTTGAGGCGCTCTTTGTAGTGTTCAAGGCGCTTCCAGGCGCGCGCCTCTTCGACTTCGATCAGGCGCTCGGTGCGGTCGATCAGGTCGGCACCAGCACCTTGCTGGACCAGCAGGCGCGCGATCTGGCGCAGGGTGTCGCTCATGTCGCCTATGCCGTAGAAAGAGCCTTCGAAGTAGGGGATGCCCCACTTCTGCTGCATGCGCGTGGCGATGTTGATCATCGACTTGGAGCACACCATCATGTTGACCTTGGCGCGGTGGCTGCTGGCCACCTCGTGGTAGCGGCCATCGCCCGAGATGCAACTCAGGACGCGCACGCCCAGGGCATCAAGCAGCGGCTTGATCTGCCAGAGTTCGCCAGACAGGTTGTACTCGCCGATGATGTTGATGTCGTAGGGCGTCGTATGCGCAGGCTCTTCGCTGCCGATCACATAGTCGAGAATGGACTCGCCGCCAAGCTTGTTGCCCAGGTTCTTGGGGCCCGCAAAGCCCGGCGAGTTGACGGGGATCACAGGCTTGCCGAACTTCTCGGAGGCCTTCTTGCACACCGCTTCGATGTCATCGCCGATCAGCGCGGTCACGCAGGTCTGGTAGACGAACACGGCCGGCGGGTCGTACTTCTCGATGATTTCCTTGACGGACTTGAACAGGCGCTTCTCGCCACCGTACACCACGTCAAGCTCGTTGATGTCGGTCGTAAAACCAGTGCGGTAGAGCGTCGAGCCCGACGAGTAGCTGTGGCGGTTGTCCCAGCTGTTGCCTTCGCAGGCAATGGGCCCGTGAACCAGATGGGCCACGTCCACGATGGGCTGCAGGGCGATCTTGGCACCGTCGAATGCGCAGCCACCGGCCGCTGCACCGGGCGACAACTGCTTGGTGCAGCCCTTCTTGCGTTCCTTCTCGCTCTTGCCCTGGTTCTTGTCGCAACCGGGCTCGTCGAACACTTCGGCGATCTTCTGCTTGAGCGATGCGGACATGGGTCGGCTCCTTGAAGGGATGGTGGCTTCATTGCACAAACGGTGCCAAGCAGCTTTGCCTGGGGAAGACCTTGGCGAGGCGCTGAACGCACGACAAAGCCGACAGTGGCTCGACAGAACTTGTCAGGAACGTGCCAATCCCATGGCGTCAGGAGGCGACTTGCTTGAGCTTGTCGAACGTGGCGGCCATCTCCGCTTCATCGACCTCGCTGACCTGGGCCACGCGCAAGACGTCTTCGCCTTGCAGCCAGCGCTGCTCAAGACCGGTGTCGTCCAAGGCCATCTGCAGGGACTGGTTGAGCTCGTAGCTGGCCCAGGCCAGGCCCCCATCGCGCAAGGCAGATTGCAGCGCGTTCTGCACCAGGCTGCGCACCCGCATATGCGGCTCTGAATACGGGATCTGGTCGATCTTGCCGGAAGCCGCCTGCGCACAGGCCTTGCGGTCATAGGAGGCCAGGCCACGGCAGGCGAGAGGCCGGACCTGGTAGATGACGCAGGCCCCTTGGGCGATAAAAGGGCAACGCTGGCGAATGACCACGCGATCGGACTCGCCCCGCCCACACGTGGACACATTGGCTTGTGCCACCTGATCACGCAGAGAGATCCCGTGCCGCGCCAGACCTGGTGAGACCGCGCGGATGAAGCGCGCCAGCATGAAGACCTCAGGCGCCGTGGCCGTGACCCTCAGCGTGCAACAGGTGGCGCAGCCCTTGTGGCAATCCAGCTCGGGCAGGCCTTCGCATTGCACGGCCACGTTCTCATCAAAACGCTGCCAAGCCCCTTGCAGCAGCGCATCCAGCAGCATGGCGCGCCCTTGGAAGCGTTCGATGGCCAAGCGGTAGTGGCCATGCATCTGGCGAAAGAAGTCGATGGCCGACAGGGCTGCTTCCATCGTGCGTGTCAATCAGCTGCCAGCACGTCCAGTGCGAGCAGCTGCTCTCTCAAGGCATGCAACGCCCGCCAGTTGCCCTGCTCAGCAAAGAAGGGGTCCTGGCCCTCGATGGCCAGTACCGCCTCGGGCTCCGACCAGTAGATGCGGTAGTCACGCAAGGTGCCACCTTGCGCCATCGCCACCTTGCGTCTTTGCAGAGCCGCTTCACAGGCGGCCCCCAGCAACACGGCTTCGGGTTGATAGCAGCCTCGCTCCAGCAGGTGGTCCGCACGGTAGAGCGGTGCATCCAGGCCGAATTCCTGTGCAAGACGGCTGATGCCGGGGAACGCCGCCGAGGCATCTGGTGCATCGGGCCTCACGCCCACCAGCTCAAACAGCTCCCGTGCGGAGGTCTGGTCGAAGATCTCCCAAGGCTGCAGCGCGTCTTCCGCCGCGATCTTGCCCAGCAGGTCTTCGCCGTCATAGGCAAACCATGCGTGCGGGTGCGCATCGTGAGGAACTTCGACCACGAAGATCATGGCCGTTCACTCCACGCCTTCGGCAGCCGCCTTGGCCCACACGGCCTTGCGAAAGCGCTCGGAGATGGCGGAAGGGTCATCGGAAAAGTCACGCTTGGCCTCGTCCATGGCACCTTGTGCAATGGCGGCCTCGTCATGGCGAAGGGGAATGCGCCCCGCCATGTGTGTCGCACCCGGCACGGCCCTGGAGATGGCCTGGCGGTTCGGGTGCTCGATCAAAGGCACCAGGGTGTCCGTCTCGCGGTGCCCGGCCAGGCAGAGCCAGCCATCGATCACTTCAACCAGACGGCCATCCTGCGTGGTCTTGACATACACAGCTTGAGACATGGGCAACACCTCGCGCAAGGAAATCCACAAATGACCAACGGTACCCGACGCCTGTGAAGTGGCGGCAGATGCCGTCGCGAGCGGACGGAGGTGGCGTGGGCCGCGCACAGCCATACACCAGTATGGCGAGCACGGCACGCGCCAGATCCGCCCGCGCAGCAGGCAGATGCCGCTACTTCAACGGATGATGTCGTAGGAGTAGTCGGTCTTGCCCGGAATGATCGTGTTGGCGTCCAGCGCTTCGAAGTACTCGTCGAGCAGGTTCACCAGCACGCGGTGCGCGCCCTCATAACCCCAGATCGGCAGACGGTGGTAGTGGTGGCGATCGAAGATCGGGAACACCATGCGGATCAGCGGGGTGCCCACGTCACGCTCCAGGTACTTGCCGTAGGTGTTGCCGATCAGGAAGTCGACCGGCTCCGTGTGCAGCAGCGAACGCATGTGCCACAGGTCGCGCTTCGGGTAGGCCTTGCAGTTCTTGCCATAGGGCGAGGCATCGAACAGCGCCTGCGCCTTGGCAGCCCAGCGGTCATCACCGTTGGTCGCCAGCACGTGGGCCGGCTCGGCGCCCAGCTCCAGCAGGAACTGGGTCAGGCCCAGCATCTGGTCAGGGTCACCGTACAGGGCATAGCGCTTGCCGTGCAAGTGGGCCTGGCTGTCGGCCATGGCATCGACCAGGTTGCCGCGCTCGCGCTCCAGCTCGGCCGGCACGGGCTTGCCACTCAGGCGCGACAAGGCCATCAAGAAGGCATCGGTACCCGCCACGCCGATCGGGCTGTTGAGCACCACGACCTCCTGGCCCTTGTCCTTGATGTACTTGATCGTGCGTTCGCAGCAGAACTCCTGGAAGACGATCGTGGCCTTGGCATTCAGGGCACGCTCGACTTCGTCCTTGGTCGTACCACCGTCGTACATGCGGAACTCGCCATCGGTCGGCGTGTTCCATACGGTCGACGGATCACAGATGATGGTGTAGTCCAGACCGAACAGGCCGAAGATGCGCTTGATCTCCTTCATGTTGCCCACGACGAAGCCGTCGAAACCGCCGATGAAGTTGACGGATTCATTGGGCGTGCGCGTCAGGGCTGGTGCCGTGCCCGACTTGCCATCCCAGAAGTGCTGCAGGATACCCAGCAGCGCGTTGTCATAGCCCGTCACGTGGCTGCCCACGAAAGCCGGCGTATGGGCAAACGGCACGTCGAACTCGGCCGGGATGGAGCCCTTGTCCTTAGAGGTCTTGATGAAAGCGTTCAGGTCATCACCGATCACCTCGGCCATGCACGTCGTCGATACGGCGATCATGTCGGGCTTGTAGAGGTTGTAGGTGTTGGCCAGGCCATCGATCATGTTGTTGAGGCCACCGAACACGGCCGCGTCTTCCGTCATCGAGGACGACACGCAGGATGTCGGCTCCTTGAAATGACGCGAGAAGTGCGAACGGTAGTAGGCCACGCAACCTTGCGAGCCATGCACGAAGGACATGGTCTTGGCAAAGCCATTGGCCACGAAGACAGCGCCCAGGGGCTGGCAGGCCTTGGCCGGGTTGACCACCAGGGAATCACGCTTGAAGTTCTTCTCTTTGTAGTCTTCCGTTTTGGTCCATTCGACGATCTGCTTGATCTTCTCGTCAGGGTGATTGAACTCGAAACCCTTCTTGGTCGCGAACAGCTCCTGGTATTCCGGCTCGCGGAAGAGCAGTTCGTGGTCAAGGATCTTGTCTACGTTTTGAGGCATGGTGCGCTCCTTGGGCAATCAGTCGGTGGTCAGTTCTTCCAGGGGGCCTTGGTCAGACCCCAGATCGGGCTACTGATGGCCATGTCCATGTCACGGGCGAAGATGGCAAAGCCGTCATAGCCGTGATAGGGGCCGGAGTAGTCCCAGCTGTGCATCTGGCGGAAAGGCACGCCCATCTTCTGGAAGACGTACTTCTCCTTGATGCCCGAGCCGATCAGGTCAGGCTTGATCGTTTCGACGAACTTCTCGAACTCGTAGCCGGTCACGTCGTCATAGATCAACGTCGAATCCTTGATGTAGTGGGTCGTGCGCTGGTAGTCGTCGTTGTGGCCGAATTCGTAGCCGGTACCGACCACGTCCATGCCCAAGTCTTCATAGGCACCGATCACGTGGCGAGGGCGCAAGCCACCCACATACAGCATGACCTTCTTGCCTTGCAGACGAGGCTTGTACTTGTCGATCACCGCCTGCATCAGGGGCTTGTACTTGGCGATCACTTCTTCGGCCTTGGCCTTGATGGTGTCGTCGAAGTGCGCGGCGATTTCGCGCAAGGACTTCTCAATCATCGTGGGGCCGAAGAAGTTGTACTCGACCCAAGGCACCCCGTACTTCTCTTCCATGTGCCGGCTGATGTAGTTCATCGAGCGGTAGCAGTGCAGCACGTTCAGCTTGGCCTTGGGCGTGTTTTCCAGCTCGGCGATCGTGCCGTCACCCGACCATTGCGCGATCACACGCAGTCCCATCTCTTCGAGCAGGATGCGGCTGGACCAGGCATCGCCACCGATGTTGTAGTCACCGATGATGGCCACGTCATACGGGGTCGATTCGAACTCGCGTTCCTTCTTGGTGTTGCCATCGAACACCCAGTCGCGGATGGCGTCGTTGGCGATGTGGTGGCCCAGCGATTGCGACACACCACGGAAGCCTTCGCAACGCACCGGCACGATGGTGTGCTGGTTGTATTCCTTGGACTTCTTCTTGGACACGGCCTCGATGTCATCACCGATCAGGCCGATCGGACACTCGGACTGCACCGAGATGCCCTTGTTCAGCGGAAACAGTTCCTGGATCTCGTCGACGATTTTTTCCAGCTTCTTGTCGCCGCCGAACACAATGTCCTTCTCCTGGAAGTCGGACGTGAACTGCATGGTCACGAAGGTGTCGACACCCGTGACACCGATGTAGTAGTTGCGGCGAGCCGCCCAGCTGTACTGGCCGCAGCCCACGGGGCCGTGCGAGATGTGGATCATGTCCTTGATCGGACCCCACACCACGCCCTTGGAGCCGGCATAGGCACAACCGCGGATCGTCATCACGCCAGGCAGCGATTTGATGTTCGACTTCACGCCGCAGTCGGGCTTGCCTTCTTCAAACGTACCCAGGTGCTTGGCGCGGCGCTTGGCCATCTTCTCAGGATAGGCCTTGAGGACTTCATCAATCAAGGCCTTGTTGGTGGCCTTGCGTTCTTCAACGGTCATGCTCATGTGAATCTCCAGCCTCTTTCAGGCGAGGTGTAGGGTTTGTCAAGCGGCCGCCGCGGAACCGGCTTTGCCGGGCCGCCAGCGGCGCCCCCTTTGAGGGGGAGCGCCACAGGCGCTCGGGGGTGGGCTTATGCCGCCAGATCAGCAGCGGTCTTGCCGACTTGGCTTTCGTCGATCTGCTTCATGATCCCGTGCTCCATCAGCAGGTCTTCCAGCTCGTCCATGGTGATGGGCGAAGGAATCGTGCCGTTGCCAGCGTTGGCATGGACCTTGGTAGCCAGCGTGCGGTATTCATTGGCCTGCTTGGAATCCGGTGCGTATTCCAGAACGGTCATGCGGCGCAGTTCGGCGTGTTGCACGATGTTGTCGCGGGGCACGAAGTGGATCAGCCTGGAGCCCAGCTTCTTGGCCAGCGATTCAGCCAGTTCCAGCTCCTTGTCGGTCTGGCGCTCGTTGCACACCAGGCCGCCCAGGCGCACGCCACCGCTGTTGGCATACTTCAGAATGCCCTTGGAGATGTTGTTGGCCGCGTACATGGCCATCATCTCGCCCGACATCACGATGTAGATTTCCTGGGCTTTATTCTCACGGATGGGCATGGCAAAGCCACCGCACACCACGTCGCCCAGCACGTCGTAGGACACATAGTCCACGCCTTCGTAGGCACCGTTTTCTTCCAGGAAGTTGATCGAGGTGATCACGCCACGGCCGGCACAGCCCACGCCGGGCTCAGGACCACCGGACTCCACGCAACGGATGTCGCGATAGCCCACCTTCATCACATCATCGATCTCGAGGTCTTCCACCGAACCGGCTTCAGCGGCCAGCGACAGGATGGTGTCCTGAGCCTTTGCGTGCAGGATCAGGCGGGTGGAGTCGGCCTTGGGGTCGCAGCCGACGATCAGGATCTTCTGACCCATTTCGGCCAGAGCGGCCAGTGTGTTTTGCGAGGTGGTCGATTTGCCGATGCCACCCTTGCCATAGAAGGCGATCTGTCTCAAAGAAGCCATTGCAGTTCTCCGATAAAAATGCTGAGGTTTAAAAGCAGGTTGCGAAGCCGCGACCCTGATGTGCCTTTGGTGCGATATCGGTCTTCTTCTTTGTCGCCACGCTCTGGCCAGACATGGTCTGCGCCCAGCCTCTATCGCAACTGCTGTGCCATCTCCCCATCAAACCTGCAAGTGCTTGATTACGCTAGGGAAAGCGCCTTTTGACACGCATCAACGCCGCCCATGCGGCATTGTTTGAAAGCTGACAAAACACCGCGCCACGTCGTGAAAGACACAAGCGACACAGGCCCTCTTCCCTGCACACGCTTCATTGGTATGCCGATTGCATTGAAGGGTCTTGTCGACTTGTTTTCTTCTTTTCAAAAAAGGACCACACCATGACCGCGACCATCGAGCAACAGCCCATTGCACAGACAGCCTTGGGCCGCCTGGACAAAGGCCGACACCTTCAGAACCCCGTGTTCAAAGGGGCCACGCACAAGCCGGGCCGTGTTGGCTTTCGCGGCGAGCTGGCCTTGAGGTTCAGTGCCCAAATGGCTGACGAAGCCCGCCCGCCCGAGCTGACCTGCGACCAGGTTCTGACGGTGGCCCAGACGGGCGAAGCCACCATTCCCTTTTTCGCCGGTTACCTGCTGTCCTTCGAGCACCTCAAGGACGTGGCCGAGGTGCTGGGCGATGCCTTGAGCGCCGGCGGCAAGTACTTCCTGTTTTGCAACAACATCGACCTGAGCAAGAAGTACCAGGTACCTTACAAGGGCGCCATGTTCTACGTGCTGCCCATCGAGGAGGCCACGGTCTACAACGAACTGCTCGACCTGCTCTACCTGGAGCGCAATGACCTCAAGAAGCTCGACACCGCTGCCAAGCTGGACCGCATCGCCGACACGGCCGCCAAGTTCGACATCACCTTCGACATGATCACGTATGCAGAAGGGCTCGAATTGATGGGGCCTGTGCGCAATCCCAACGAAAACCGTCCAGTTTGATCAGAGCCCGTCATGAAGCTGCAGCTCGATCGGCCAGACGTCCTGGCCCTGATGGCCCACTTTCCCGAGCTGGAAGGCCTGCAGGACCAGTTGCGCTTCGGCCACCGAATCGAGCTGCGCTCGCACAGCCTGCCACTGGAAGCGCTGGAGTTCCTCGCCAAGCTCTATGAGGACGCAGGTGCCGCGCTGTCTGGCCGTGCAGCGCAACTGCGGGCCCTCGTCGCCGCGCAACGGCATGAGTTGCCCCGCTTCAAGCCAGGCGACGCCCTGGAGAAGGTGCTGCCCGCACTGGTGTCTTACCTCACCGAGGGTGCGCAGCGCGGCTGGCTGTTTGCCGCCAACATGGATGGCAAGCCCTTGGCTTGGGTGCCCACGCGCATCGACTACGTGCAAGGCTCATCGGAAGAGCTGGGCAAGGTCATGCTGGAGTTGAAAGCCAACGCCAAAGCCAGCCTGATCTCGCAGACCATCCGCATCACCGAAGGCGACATGGTGGGCCACACCATGGCCGAGATCCTGATGGCCAAAGGGCTTCTCAAAGAAAGCCCGCTGCTGCTGGCCGCCTACGACGCCTCGGCCTCGCGCTACTTCGAGTGGCGCGGCCGCTATGGCCATCAATTTGCAGGCCAGGGCATGGGCTTTGTGGCAGAAGACCCGACCTCGACACACCGCGACACGGACTGGAGCCGCAAGGACCAGGTCGTGCTCAGCGCCAGCGGCGGTGAGGCACGGCTTGTCAATGACGAGGGCATCCTGCCCCCCCGCAGTGTGGGCCTGGAATCGCCTGGTGACATCCTGGCCCCTTATCTCCGGCGTGCGGCCAAGAGCAGCGATTTCGACTGCGAGGAAGAAGTCAAGGCGCTCGACGCCTCCCTGCCCCCTCATCTCTTCAAGTCCCTTCCGATACAGGCCTACCTGTTTGCCTTCCATCTGGAGCTGCATCAGCATCTGTGGGTTCATGCGGACGACATCCAGCCCTACGTCTACCAGCCTGATCTCAAACACAAGCTCGTGCTTCCCGAAGAACAGACCGAGCTGATCGACATCCTCACGGCTGAAATGGACGTGCTCCAGGAAGACGTCATCGCGGGCAAGAGCGGGGGCACCACCGTACTGTGCGCCGGCCCGCCAGGTGTGGGCAAGACGCTCACGGCCGAGGTCTATGCCGAAGTGACGGGCCGGCCGCTTTACCGCGTGCATTCGGGGCAGCTGGGGCTGAGCGTCAGCACCATGGAGCAGGCCTTGAAGGAGGCCTTGACGCGGGCCCAGCGCTGGGGTGCCGTCATGCTGATCGACGAAGCCGACGTCTACATCCGCAAGCGCAGCGACGACATCACAGCCAACGCCGTTGTCGGCGTGTTCCTGCGTGTGCTGGAGTACTTCGATGGCCTGCTGTTTCTGACCACCAACCGCATCGATGACATCGACGAAGCCATCGTGTCACGCTGCATCGCGCTGATCCGCTACCACGCACCCGATCTGGCGGCACGCGAGCGCATCTGGGGCGTGATGTCCGACCAGTTCGAGTTGAATCTGGATGAGGATCTCATTGCGCATCTGGCCCGTCTCTACCAAGAAGCCAGTGGTCGCGACATCAAGGGCCTGAGCAAGCTGGTCGCCAAATTCTGCCTGCACAAGCAACTGAAGCCGTCTCTGGATGTGTTCGCACGCTGCGCCATGTTCAGGGCGCTGGATGCCACGGCACTGCCGGCCTGACGCCATGTACCACCGCTCGCTCTACGACATCGTGATGGAAACCGGCCAGTCGATCGGCAAGCTCATCCAGGAAATGGAAAGCGAAGACGAGCTCTTTGTCAGCATCCTGACCCTGCGAGCCGTCGAGGCTCAACTGCTCATCATGGCCCACACGATGGGCAACTTCACGCCTACCCTGCACAGTCGACTCATGCAGGTGGACTGGAATGGCTGGGCCGTCCTGCACGACAAGCTGCGACATGGCATTCAGCCTCGTCGCAGCGAGATCTGGTACGCGGTGCGGGCCCTCGTTCCGCAAACCATGACGCTGCTGCAAGACCTGCGCCGCAAGCACCCGAACTGGTTCGAGGTCAGCTACTGAAGGCAGCGAAAAGAAAGGCCTGCACGCACAACTGCACGCACTTGCCATCCAAGGGTCGCTTCAGTCTGGTATGGCCAAAGGCAGACCAGCGCCCTTGGCCACATCGTTCAGTGCTTCGAGATGGCTGGGGGCATGCGGCAAAAGGCGTGAAGGCCTGATGTCTCCTGCCTGATACTCACTTGCGGCTCACTTGCGTGCACGCAGCTGCTGCAGCAACTGCTCGGCCGACACAGCCAGCCCGGAGGCATCGTGGGACTTGCCATACAACACATGCCAGGTCAGTTTGGACAGCGTCTGCTCAAGCTCCTGGGCTACAGAAGCCGGAACGTAGTCGCCACTGGGTGCGCCGCTTGCCGAGTCAGCCGCGAAATTGAAGGTTTGCAATGCCATGGTCGTCACTCCTCTATGTCAATCGGCCCTCACCAACCGAGAGCCAGTGGCAACCTTATCGAAGGCAGCTAATCCAAGGAGCACGCTAAGGCAATGCTGAACAAGTCCCCGCCATGCGCAGGGGCGGCATCAGAGCTGCTCGCCCCAGGGTTGGCTACCCGGCACCAGCTGGGCCTTGATCCCAGCCTTGTTGACAGCCGCCTGATCCTTGTAGAACGTGGCCTCGTGCATCAGCACACCTTTGCTGGTCTTCACACCCACATAGCGCGCGGGCAAGTCCACCTCGCATACAAAGCCGCCGCCAGGGTCGGTGGTCTTGCGCAGGTCGCCGCTCCAATCCACAAAAAGGCCTTCAGGTATCACACTCATGTTCATGCTCCTTTCAATCAAGCCGGCACAGGTGTATCCAGCACCGCCTGGAGGTTCAACGTGATGTTGTTCTTGGTGGCATCGACATAGGGGCAAATGCCCTTGGCCCGCTCCAGCAGGTTGTCGGCAGTCTCTTGATCAAGCGGACCGGCCATGTGCACCGTCAAGGTCAATGCCATGCGATAGACCTCTTCGAAGGTCAGGTACATGGACAGATCGGCCTCCACATAGCAGCCCCGCAATGGCGCATGGCTCTTCTTGGCAATGTGCCTCACTGATTGCTCGAAGCAGGCACCAAAGGCCCCCGCGAACAACTGCTCCGGGTTGGGGCCGTCCCCCTTGCCGCCCATCGAAGCGGGCACCGACAGCCTCAGCTTGAAGCCACCATCTTCTGACTGGATGCTGCCGCTGCGGCCGCCTTGCGTGAGCATCTGTGCCTTGTAGACCAGTTCCATCTTGCGCTCCTTGTCAAGCCCATGCCTGGGCACTCAAACCTTGCCGGCCGCACACCCTTCCATGGAGGAAGGAACATTCGTGGCGGTGTTCAGCCCCACAAAGCGCTCTACGGCCGATGTGTCAAAGCCCACCAGCTTTTCGCCATCAGGGCGCTGCATCAAGGGCCGTCGAATCAGCAGATGCTCCTGCAACAAGAGCGTCAATGCAGACTCGGCATCCAGCGCCTCGGGCACCACCTCACCGCCCTTGACACGCGGTGCAGCGCGGTTGAACCACTGAGCCACAGGCAGAGGCGCCAGAAAGGCCAGCAAGGATGCCCGCGTCCAGGGCTCGTCCAGAAGGCTGCGCCGTTCCAGGGTGTGGCCGGCGGCCTCCAGCAAAGCCCTTTGTTTGGCATGGCCGCCGCAACCGGGCTTTTCATAGAAGATGATGTGGGCCATGGTGCATTCCTGTGCTGTCAAGCGATGGTCTTGGTTGCGGCCTTGGTAGCAGCGCGCAGCAATTGCAGACACGCCAGGCTGCCTGCCATGTCCATGGCCGTGAAGTCATCCTGCGTCTGAATCGAGGGATCTGCACCCAAGGCCAGCAGTACCCGCACGATGTCAGGCTTGCTGCTCGACGCCGCATACATCAGCGATGTGGCCCCCGTGGCATTGACATGGTCGATGTCCACGCCAGCCTGGGCCAGCATGGTCACCAGCTCAGGCTTGTTGGAGACACACCCTAGCCACAGGGCATTGTTGCCATCGTGGTTGCAGACATTGCGCCTGGCGCCGGCCTCCAACAAGGCTGTCACGATGGTCACATCGCCCCGCCAGGCGGCCTCCATCAGCGGTGTGTTGCCATGCGCACCAACCGCATCCACACCATCAAAGCCGTGTGACGCCAACCACTGTTGCAAGGCAGGAGAAGGCGCCAGTGCAGCCGAGGAAGGCTGTCGGCTGCCCAGCTCCGCTTGTTGCCAGGCCTCCCAGCCACCGATCAGATCGGCGACATCTTCGAAGCCGAAGTCCATGAACATGTCGGCATAGGTCTGGCTGGCGTTGCCGTGATAGCAATAGACAAAGACCGGCCTATTGCGGGCTTCGCGCATCAGCAGGCGCTCATGGTTATGGCCATCGAGCCGGATGCTGCCATTGAGATGACCTCTTGCGTGCGCATGCTCATCGCGCGCATCCAGGATCAGGGCAGCAGGCCGTTGCACCAGCCAGGGCAGCACATCGCTCGCTCGCAGGCGCAGGAATCGCTTCGGCGTATTCATGTCGTATCTCCATCGTGAAGAGGGGCCAGGTGGGCCAGGTGAGAATAGGGCGGCTCCATCGTGATCCGGCTGTCCACCAGGGGCACGCCGATGGTGAAGTGGTAGAGCACCTGCACACGCTCCCCATCAATGCCCAGGAAGTGATGGACAGCATCATCGAAGTAGCAGCCCATGCCCGTGCCCCGATAGCCCTGGGCCTCCGCGTTCAGATACAAAGCTTGCCCGATCAGTCCGGCCTCCTGCAACAACAGGCGGTAGGCGTCGGCACGCTCATCCAGTGAGGCCTCGAACTGGGCCACCAGGCTCAAGGAAAAGCAGGCATCGCTGGCAATGGCCTGGTGGCAACTCAACTGACGCAGTGCGCCAGCCAGCTTCTCGTGCTCACCAAGCCGCCACAAGGTGGCGCGCCATTCACCGCCCCCGTCAGGTTCGGCATCCCACAGCTTTTCCCACATCGTCGCCGCCCTGAGCTCTTGCATGAGCAGGGATGTTCCTTGGGGGCTGCGCGGCAAGGCATAGACACCGGGGACCATGCCATTCACCCGGTAAACATAGAGGACGGGATGTACGCGGGCCTCGTTCGGCCAGGCATCCCAAGGCAGGTTCGCAGTGGGTAGCAGGGCTCGCACGATGCCGTCGAAGCTGTCTCGGCTCATGTGCGCCTGCTTGTCGAAATGCTGTGCACTGCGCCGATTGCGGATGATGGTGGCTGCGGCTTCGCCTTGCCGCACTGCCTGCAGCGCCTCACCACACCCAGACGGCTTGCCGCCATCGCCTGTCAGCTTCACGTCCGCTGCAGCTGCTGTCAGGCGCGTGGCCTGCGTGACCTCGTCGATCACGGGCCATCGGTACATCGGCCGGCGGTCCAGCAGACCGGCCTGACCAAACCAGCTCGCACCGGTGATGTCAGGTGGCACCGTCTCGCCAGGCATGGGCCAGCCCACGCCAATCAGCATCTCGGGCTCTTCACGCTCGGCTACGCCAAAGTCGGCCTCCCGACTCAGGCCCATGCAAGCGGCCAGGGCTTCGTGAGGCCACCCCTCCAGAGAAATGGCTTGCCAGCCCAAGGCTGCTGCCGCATAGCGCAAGGCGCCCATGGCGTGGCCCACATCGAGCTGGCAGTAGCGGAAGGCTCGCTCACCATACTTCCAGGCCTCACGCCACTGGATCGAACTGAGCCCGACCCATAGGCGCCCCCCTTCTGGCCCTGCCTGGGTCTGTTGCGCATAGCGCGCCCGGCAAGCCAGCGCATGATGCAAAGGCTCGTAATGGTAGAGCCCGTCGTCCAGCCCCGCCACGCCCACCGCCATCACATACACCTCGGTCGGATGCAGGTTGCCGCTGGAAGGGTTCGCACGCAGCGCCCACCGGTCCGGCCCGAACTGCTTCCAGGCCGTCAGCGCAAAGCTCAACTCCAGCAGGCAAGCCAGGGTATCCAGGCTCAATGGCTGGCGCATGCTGGCCAACGGTGCATGCAGTTGCCCCCATGTCGTCTCCAGCCCGTCGGCCACCAGCGGCATATGGACAAGGGGGGCCCCATGCCACACTCGAAACGGGCTTGGTTGCGCATCCCAATCCAGGGTCTCGGGGCCAGCGGCAAAGCGCTGCACATGGTGCTTGGTCCTCTGGTGGTAGGCCAGCGCGACAGGCGCATTGGTGCGGGCATTGGTGTCCATCACCAGTCCGTCGCGGCCAGCAAGGCACTGGTCTGTTCGGTGATCTGCAGGCATATGGCCCGATCCAGCTTGCCCAGCCATCGCCGAGGTATGGCATGGGCCCCGAAGCGGGCACCGGCCAGCATGCCCACCAGTGCCCCGTTGGTGTCAGCATCGCCACCGCGGTTCACCGCACCCACCACGGCAGATTCAAAATCATGGCTCACGAAGAAGTCATGCCACACGGTCTGCACCGTATCGACCACGTAGGCACTGGCCCGCCCCGGGTAGGGTTCGAACCGAAATACGCCATGGCGTGCCACCCACTTGTCTGCAATCTGACGGCAAGCCGGCATCACCAAGGCTGGCTCCCCCTCCGACAACAAGGCATGCAGCATTTCGCCAAAGGCCAGCGTTGCAGCGTCAGACAATGGATGATGGTGGGTGATGCGGGCCTGGGCCAGGGAGACCTCTTGCAGGCGTTGAGGCTGCCCCAACGTGGCCAGAACCACAGGCAGATTGCGCATCAGGGCGCCATTGCCCGCATCGCCCTCGTTGAATGGTCCGGCCAGACTCCCGTCGGAGATGTAGCGCATGATGCCGCGCCGGCAGGTGTTACCGCAATCCACCGGCTTGCCCTGCCACCATTGAACAAAGGCTTCGGCCATCAAACGGGTGTCAAATGGGCGCCCCGTGCGTCGGCCATCCAGCAGCGCATCACCCAGAGCCAAACTCATGGTCGTGTCATCGGTGACCTGACCAGGCTTGAGCCTGAGCCAACCACCGCCCACGATGTCCCGATGGCGACCATACTGGGCGGCGATCTCACCGGACGTCATGAACTCGACCGTCGCCCCCAAGGCATCGCCAACAGCCAGCCCCAGGTAGGCGCCCAGCGCCTGATCAAACAGGCGGGCCATCCCTATTCGTGAAGGGCGCTTGGCAAGCGGACGCTCGGCAACATCATCCATGGCGAACATCCACCTCGTAGTCCCCCCCGATGGCCAGGACCTCCCCCTCGCCACTCAAGGGCACGGGCGACACCAGCCCCGGATAGAACAGCACTTTGGATGTCGGCACAGTCACACGCCATACCCAGTCGCCAAAGCACTCGGCCTGGTCAGACCGCATGGACAGGCTCACCACGTTGTTGAGCCTCACCACGGCGTGCTGGCCGTCAGGTGACCATCGATCCCCTGCTGCCAGCCGTTCTTCGCGCGACACGCCTCGCCACGCGCCGATGTGCGCCCCCGCACCGAAGGGCTGAAAGCGTGCAAGTGCCCATTGGCAGAACTCATAGAGCAGGTCCAGCTGCTGGTAGATGTTGTTGTTGTGGTACCTGCTGGACACCTTCTCTTCCAGGTAGCTCACCCATGCCGGCGATGGAAAGCGTTCAAGTGCCTGTTTGTGAAAGCTGGGCACCAATCCAAAGCGGCTCTCGACCCACCCCTTGAGCACGGCACCGGCAGCGCCATTGCTGTCCAGCCCCCAACCCTGCAGCAACTTGATATAACTGCTTCGCCATCGCCGGCGCTCACCCGGGCTGGCCCACGGCGCTTGTGTTTGCAGGGCAAAGGCCAGGCTCATGTAGTGCACGAACACCTCACTGGCCTCCTGCGCATCCGAGCACCGCGCCAGCAGGGCAAACAGGCCGCCGTGGGCCGCCCTTGTCCCGCCGATGTGCAAGGCCTGAGGATGTGCGTTGAACTCGGCGCTGGCCAGCACCCAGGTTGGCACACCAACGAGATTGGTCGAGTACCAATGGTGCGGGTGAGAGAGCCCATCCACGGTCAATTCGAGGCCTCACGTGAACCGCCCTTCATGCCTTCGATTGATGAGGCAGCGCCACCTGACCTGGATGGGTCTCCCGTGGCCGACCTGGATGCGCGCGCTCCTGGCCGCCGTCTTCTGTATTGCGGATGAAGTCGGCGACCTTGAAGAAGGCTGCATCGAGCTCTGTCCGCAGGCCGGCGTCTTGACACACTTCGCTCAAAGCCTGCCTCATACACATCATCCAGGCATCACGTGCTGCGCTGTCCAAGCGAAAGGGCTGATGCCGACGACGCAGCATGGGTGCGCCACGCTCGGGTGAGTACAACTTGGGGCCACCCATCCATTCGCTCAAGTACTTGACCAGCACCGCCTTGGTCGCACGCAAGTCGGGCTCGTGCATGGCCCGGATGGTAGCCGCGCCGGGCAGCGTGTCCATTGCCAAATAGAAGGCATCCACCAGGTTCACCACCGCCTCATGACCACCCAGGCGGTCATAGTGCGAGTGCGTTGCGAGATGCGGTGCGCCGTTGTCCATACAGAGCGCTATCGCAACTGTCATACCAGATGGCAAAGGTCGCTCGAACTGCCTGGCGAGAAGCCCATTTGTGGCTATGTAGAGGCATGATCGATGTGACATGTCCATGTCGGGTTTCAGACAAAGATGACATGTCTGCTCACACCAAAGTTGACTGTTCTTTGTGGTGATCTTCAGGGGTCATTTCCGGACTGATAACAAGGTCTTAAAAGGGTCTGAAGCAAGGTCAGGGCAACCCTGGTACCCCTCTGCAAAAAGGGCTATTCGCTGCACGATGCATGGTTGCGCGCAAGTCTCCGTCAAAGGCCATGCATCCGTGAAAAGTGCATCGATTTTGTGTTGCCAGCCCGTTCACAAATTGGGTGGTTTTGTCGAATCATGGTCAAGCACCTTGGTTGCTTGCTCGCACATGTCATCCGTGATCAGTCAGGGCGTCAGCAAGGATCGATTCAGTTAATTTTCAGCGTGAGGTCCGATACCCATGGCCACTACACAACCCTCCTTGCTCGCCCGCATCTTTGCCAAGGTCCCCCTCCAGCAGGCGGCCGAACAACTGGCTCAACTGGAGCAGGCACGATCCGAAGCCCAAGCCATGCTGCATGCCGTGGACAAGGCACAGGCCATGATCGAGTTCAAGCTTGACGGCACCATCGTGCATGCCAACGAGAACTTCCTGCGCACGCTGGGCTACAGCCTCGATGAGATCAAGGGTCGGCACCACAGCATGTTCATCGATCCAGTCTATGCAGGGTCTGCCGAATACCGCGCCTTCTGGGAGCGCCTCCATCGTGGCGAGTTCGATGCCGGTGAGTACAAGCGCATCGGCAAGCATGGCAAGGAAGTCTGGATCCAGGCCAGCTACAACCCCGTCCTCGGCAAAGATGGCAAAGCCTTCAAAGTGGTGAAGTACGCCACCGACATCACCCAGTCCAAACTGCAGGCCGCCGACTTCGCGGGGCAGCTCCAGGCCATCAGCAAGGCCCAGGCCGTCATCGAATTCGGCCTGGACGGCAAAGTCCTCACCGCCAACGACAACTTCCTGAACACGTTGGGCTATTCGCTCAGCGAGATCCAGGGTCAGCACCATTCGATGTTCGTGCCAGCCGACTACCGCGACAGCATGGCCTACCGCCAGTTCTGGGAAAAGCTGGGCCGTGGTGAATACGATGCCGGTCAGTACAAGCGCCTGGGTCGCGGTGGCAAGGAGGTCTGGATCCAGGCCTCCTACAACCCCATCATGGACATGAATGGCAAGCCCTTCAAGGTCGTGAAGTACGCCACCGACATCACCCAGGCCAAGCTACAAGCCGCTGACTATGCGGGGCAACTCCAGGCCATCAGCAAGGCCCAGGCGGTGATCGAATTCAGCCTTGACGGCAAGATCCTCACCGCCAACGACAACTTCCTGCACACCCTGGGCTACTCGCTCAATGAGATCCAGGGGCAGCACCACTCGATGTTCGTCGAGCCGGACTACCGAAACAGCGTCGAGTACCGCCTGTTCTGGGAGAAGCTGGGACGCGGCGAGTACGACAGCGGCCGTTACAAGCGCGTGGGCCGTGGCGGCCAGGAGATCTGGATCCAGGCCTCCTACAACCCCATCATGGACATGAACGGCAAGCCCTTCAAGGTGGTGAAGTACGCCTCTGACGTGACAGCCGAAGTCAATGCCAACAACATGCTGCGCGAGGCCGTCGAGCAGGCCCAGAGCGTAACCAGCGCCGCCAAGGACGGCGACCTGAGCCAGCGCATCCCGCTGGAAGGCAAGAGCGGCCCCATCGAGGTGCTGTGCTCTGGCGTCAACGTGTTGATGGAAACCACCTCGGTGATCTTCGATGACTTTGGTCGCGTCTTCGGGGCCTTGGCAGAGGGCGATCTGAGCCAACGCATCACACGCGACTACAAAGGCACCTTTGCCCAAGTCAAGAGCGATGCCAACGCCACCACCGAAAAGCTCTCGGCCATCATCGAAGACGTCGGCCGTGTCTTCTCAGGCCTCGCTGAGGGTGACCTGACCCAGCGCATCACACGCGAGGCACAGGGCACCTTCGAGCAGGTCAAGAACGATGCCAACAGCAGCTGCGAGACACTGGCCGGCATCATCCAGGAAGTGCGTGCCGCAGCCGATGCCCTGACCAGCGCTGCCACGCAGGTCAGCGCCACGGCTCAGGCCCTGTCTCAATCGGCATCGGAGCAGGCCTCGTCTGTTGAAGAGACCACGGCTTCAGTCGACCAGATGTCCGCCTCCATCACGCAGAACAGCGAGAACGCCCAGGTCACCGATGGCATGGCCACCAAGGCCAGCAAGGAAGCCGATGAAGGTGGCCAGGCCGTGGTGCAGACGGTCGAAGCCATGAAGCAGATCGCCCAGAAGATCTCGATCGTCGACGATATCGCCTACCAGACCAACCTGCTGGCATTGAACGCGGCCATCGAAGCCGCACGCGCCGGCGAGCACGGCAAGGGCTTTGCCGTCGTGGCCGACGAGGTGCGCAAGCTGGCGGAACGCAGCCAGGAGGCCGCCCAAGAGATCGGCGACCTGGCCGGCACCAGCGTCTCGACAGCCGAGCGTGCAGGCAAGCTGCTGCACGAGATCGTGCCATCGATCAGCAAGACCAGTGATCTGGTCCAGGAGATCTCTGCTTCATCTCAAGAGCAAAGCCAGGCCGTGACACAGATCAGCAGCGCCATGGGGCAATTGAGCAAGGCCACGCAGCAAAACGCGTCCGCGTCCGAAGAGCTGGCGTCCACATCGGAAGAGCTCTCGGGCCAGGCTGAGCAGCTGCAGCAAGCCGTCGCGTTCTTCAACCTGGGTCTGGACGGTGCACACAATCAAAAGGGGCAGAAAAGCCAAAAGGGGCACGCAACCAGTGCGCCCGGTGGCGTCGAGCGTCGCGCCCCCAACTCGCCCATGAGATCGGTTGCGGGCCACAGCACTGCGGCGGAACCTCATGCGGACAACCGCAGGGCGTCCGGCAATTTCCGCCCGTATTGATGGACCAATTAAGCGGTCGAGGACATGAGCATGGAAGCCCTGCGCGATGACACCTTTCGCCGGATCACCGGCCTGATGCATGACACCATCGGGCTGTCGTTTGCTGAAAGCAAGAAGCCCTTGGTGACATCGCGCCTGGCCACGCGCATCCAGCGCCTGGGCCTGAGCGGCTTCGACGAGTACTGCGACCTCATCTCGGGCAACGACGGCGGCGAGTTCCAGATGGCCGTCGACCTGCTGACCACCAACGAGACCTACTTCTTCCGTGAGCCGGCTCACTTCCAGCTGCTGGAAAAGGAACTGATCCGCACCAAGCCCCGGCACCTGGCCGTCTGGAGCGCCGCCTCATCGTTTGGCGACGAGGCCTACACCACGGCCATGCTGCTCGCCGACCTGCATCACGCAGGCCATATCGGTCCCGACTGGTCCGTGCTGGGCACCGACATCAGCGACCGCGTGCTGCGCAGCGCCAGTGCAGCCATCTACCCCGCAGACCGACTGCGCCATGTCTCACCCGCGCGCCTGAAACGCCATTGCCTGCGCGGTGAGGCCGAGTCGGAGGGCCTGATCCAGATCCAGGAGCAGCTACGCCGACACGTCAGCTTCGGGCAGCTCAATCTCTGCCAGGACGTCAATGACGTGGGCCCATTCGACGTCATCTTCCTGCGCAACGTGCTGATCTACTTCGACATGCAAACCAAGCAGGAAGTGGTCAGGCGCGTGCTCAGTCGCTTGCGACCAGGTGGTCTTTTCTTCATCGGCACAGCGGAAGGGCGGATGCCTTTCGCCACCTCGCTGCAGGGGCTGGCACCGGGTGCGTTCAGGCTGGCACGTCCGGTGCCTGTAGCAGCCTGAGTTTGCGCAGCGGTCCATCAATGAAACAGCACATAGCGTAAGCCCAGGATGGTCAAAGACGGCAAAGAAGGGGGCAAGCCCCCCGCTATGCCGATCATGGACCGATCATCCCTTCAGGGTTCCAGCACGACCTTGACTTGCCCGTCCAGGTCGGTCTTGTCGATCATACCTATGACGTTCGGATTGCTGGCCAGCAACTTTTTCATCTCGGCCGCATTCGGGATCTCTTTGGGTGCAGTACCCGCACCAGTGAAAATCAGGCGCGACCAAGTAGCACGTGCCTGTTGCTCGGTCTTGCCGAGCACCTTGTCGAGAAACTCGGTCTTGGCGGGGCCGCTCTCCTCGATCACCGGCACGGCGGCGCCACCGGACGGGAAATCACGCGCCTTGCCCAGGTAAAGATCGGCCACTTGCGTCTTGTTGAGCGGCCCCACCGGGCTCTTGGCGCCGACGACAACCACGACACCGGCTTGCGCCATGGCGCATGTCAGGGCGAGGCCTGCCATCAAGCTGAGGGAAGGCAGTTGATGTTGAATGCTGTTCATGAGCCACTCCTCAGAAGACGACGTCATAGGCGATCGCAATCGCCTTGGCCGAGCCCATGAAGGGCGTTTCGCTGCGTTCGATCACGTGATCGAACTGGATCTTCAGGTCCGACTTACCGTTGATGTCGTACCGGAGCGTGGCGGTGTAGGTGACGACGCGAGCAATATGGTCGAGGCACTGGCACACGCTAAGCTCGCCGATCTGGTGATCGTGGTCGCTGCGGATGCCGCCTCTGAAGGTGTCGACAAAAGCTGCATGTCACTGAATGCCTCGTGCTTTGCCAATGCTGCTATTGACCTTGCAGGCAGCAGTTTCCCGGCACTGAAATATGGCGACCAGGACGCCTTGATCACGGCCGTGAGTGCCGTTTCCCCAGGAAAGGTCGTCGTTGTTTTAGAGACTGGTGCGCCGGTGCTGACACCCTGGCGCGACTCGGTGGCAGCCATACTGGAAGCCTGGTATCCCGGCCAACAGGGCGGCACGGCCATTGCTAGTTTGCTTTTCGGCGATGCCGAGCCAGGTGGCCGTCTTCCCGCCACGTTCCCAGCCAGGTACAGCGACGTTCCCACCGCCAAAGGCGGTGCCGCAAGCTACCCGGGCGTACTCACCTTGTCAGGGGGGCACGTCTTTCAGGAGAACTATAGCGAGGATGTATTCGTGGGATATCGCTGGTACGACACACAGAGTTTGACGCCAGCGTTTCCCTTCGGCTTCGGGCTCTCGTACACCAGGTTTGACTTCTCTAGTCTGGCCATCAATGGGCGAACGGTGACCGCCACCGTCACCAATAACGGCGGGCGTGGAGGCTGGGCCGTGCCGCAGCTTTATATCGGGCTGTCTGCTTCATCCTCGATCAGTCACCCCCCGAAGCAGCTCAAGGGCTTCCAGAAGCTCTGGCTTGACGCAGGACAGTCCAAGACGGTGACCTTCACCCTGAATGATCGTGCTCTGTCCTATTGGGACGGCAACGGCTGGTCTGTCTCCAGTGGCTGCCAAGCCGTGTTTGTAGGCAGCTCGTCTAGGGAGTTGCCATTGCAAGGTCAGCTCTGCAGCTAGTCCGCATGAAGCGACTCAAACGCATTTTCGCAATAGCCTATAGCGACATGCTCATTGAGTGACTCCAAAGTACCCAATGGTCAAAAGCGGTCCATCAGTCGCGTGGGCGATGCGTCGCGTGGACAGCAACTCTATGAGAGTCGGTGCTCAGGATGCCATTCGATCGACGACAACAGAGTCGGGCCTGCACACCGTGGCGTATTGGGTCGCAAGGCAGGGCTCTCACCCGGCTCTGCCTATTCCGCAGCAGTCAAATCGTCGAAGATTGTCTGGACAGAACGTACACTCAATCGGTGTTTAGCCAATCCACCATCACTGCTTCGTGGGCAGAAGATGGGTTACTCGGTCGGCGAATTGCAGGATCGTTTGGAACCGATTGCCTACCTTAAAACGCTGCAGGTCAATCCATGAGCAAGTCCATGTTCCGGTCGATTGCCGCCACCGATTCATTGCTGAAAGAAGTCCGTGCCTGTCAATTGTGCGCGCCCGTGTTGCCATTGGGGCCGCGACCCATTTTGCAGGTTCATCCGCATGCGAGGATTCTGATTGCAGGTCAGGCACCTGGCAGCAAGGTTCACGAGAGTGGCGTGCCATTTGACGATGCAAGCGGAAACCGACTTCGTGAATGGATGGGCATTGACAAGGCTACGTTTTATGATCCGAAGCGCATCGCCATCCTGCCGATGGGATTTTGCTACCCGGGCACGGGAAGCTCCGGCGACATGCCACCCAGGCCCGAATGCGCCGTGGCTTGGCGATCAAAGTTGCTCGATCATCTTCCCGACGTTGAACTCACCCTTGTCATCGGATCGTATGCCCAAGACTGGCACTTGCATACGGACAACAAGGCGACGCTCACTGAAACGGTCAAGGCCTGGCGCGATCATTGGCCCCATATCGTGCCACTGCCGCACCCCAGCCCGCGAAACAACATCTGGCTCAAACGCAACCCTTGGTTTGAAGATGAGGTTCTGGGTTCTCTGAAGGAACTGATCAGCGCCATCCTGAGCAAACCGGATTCACGCTAGAGCAGTTGAACGACCGCGCAACATCAAGAGGACTTCACAAGGCTCGGCCACTGCGGTGAACGCAAATGCCCTCAAGTCTCAAGTGGTCGTCTCGGTGCAAGATGGGGTCTGAGACAATTTTGCTGGTCGATGGTCGCGAATCACCCCAATCACGCCAGAAATGGCCAGAGTCTTTCTGATGCAGCAAGTCAACGTACCACCCAGCCGCGAACAGCTCATCTATTGGCTGCATGAGGCCGCAGAGATTGAGCACCACTTGATGTGTTGTTACCTCTATGCCGCTTTCAGCTTGAAGCGAACCGACTCGAGGTGGACGGAAGATCAACGCAACGCCGTACAGCGTTGGCGTCAAAGCATCATGTCAGTGGTGTTCGAGGAAATGTCGCACCTGGCGCTTGTCGGCAACCTGGCCAATGCACTGGGCTCCGTCCCACACATGGGACGCCCGGCTCTGCCTGTAGACGCCGGTCCCTATCCGGCGGGATTTGTCATCCGACTGGCGCCGTTTTGCGCTGCCACGATCGAACACTTCAAGTTTCTGGAGCGACCTGCCAGCGAGGATCTGGCCGACGCTCAAGGCTTTGCACCATTAGGTGCGTACCAGCGCGCTGTGCCCCAGGGGCGACTGAGCCCAGGGCCACGGGACTACAACACCGTCGGTGAGCTTTATGACGTCCTGTCGGCATCGTTGGAGGCCTGTGTGCACGCGCACGGTGAGGCCGCCACGTTTATTGGCGATCCGGCATTGCAAGTCGACGCCAGCCTGGCACCACTGCCCGGTGTGGTTGCGGTGACAGATTTGGCCAGTGCACAAGAGGCCATTCGGACCATCGTGACCCAGGGCGAAGGTGCAGCCAGTGAACATGCCCATTCGCATTTCTTACGCTTTACCCGCATTGGAGATGAGCTTGCTCAATTCATGGCCGCTGACCCTGGCTTTGAACCGGCCTGGCCTGCTGCCACCGATCCCGTCATGAACGCGCCCATCCATAGTGCGAACGATCGCGTGCACATCAGTGAACCCGGTATCGCTCGCTGGCTGGATATCGGCAATGCGATGTACACCACCTCTCTGCGCTGCCTGCTGCAAGGGTTCATCGTTCGCGAGCGCCAGGAAAAGGCGACGTGGCTGTCATCCAGCTTTGCCTTGATGCGGGCATTGGTGCCTGTGGGGGAGGGCCTGGCCGCCCGGCCGGCGACAACGAAAGTTGATGGGCCGCATGCCGGTCTGACCTTCACACCCTTGCGTGCGCTGGCGGCACTGCCACCGCAGGGCGCTGCGCGCTTGGTCGCGGAGCGGCTAGGGCAACTCCGTCAACGGGCCATCGAACTGCCAGTCACGCCCGTGGCAGGCGAGTCGGCAGGTGTGTGGGCGGGCGTCATTGATTTGCTGGGGCAACAGCAACTGGCGCTTCAAGCCCTGGCTGGGCAGCCGGGTGAGGTGGTCTCTGTACTGCCGGTTGTTGTTGCGCCGGTCGTGCAGACGGCCTCTGTACAAACCGAATCCAAAGTGGAAGTGGCCCGGGGCCGCGACCTGAGCGTGCACTTTGAAGGGCGACGCTGCATCCATTCACGCCACTGTGTGCTGGACGCACCCAGCGTCTTCAAGGCCAACACCCCGGGGGAGTGGATCCATCCAGACTCCGTCTCGGCCGAAGCATTGGTGGGTGTGGCGCTCACTTGCCCTTCAGGGGCCATACGCTACCAAAGACACGATGGTGGCGCTGAAGAAAGCGCACCCGCCGTCAATCAGATGCGTATTCGTGAGAACGGTCCCTATGCGGTGCACGCTGAACTGAAGATCGCGGGTAAAGATGATGGCTACCGTGCCACCCTTTGCCGATGTGGTCAGTCCGGGAACAAGCCTTGGTGCGATGGCTCGCACGTGTCGGCGGCTTTCTTGGCCACTGGTGAACCCAGCAGTGGCGATGTGGAACCACTGGCTGTTCGGGATGGTGCCTTGCATGTGACGCCCTTGCGTAATGGGCCGTTGCGTATCCAGGGCAATCTGGAAATCTGCGCAGGGACAGGACGCACGGTTGCGCGGACCACCGAAACCAAGCTTTGTCGATGTGGCCAGTCGAAGAACAAACCCTTTTGTGATTTGTCGCATCTGAGCGCGGGGTTTGTGGCGCAGGGCGATTGATCAAGGCGCCAATGGATCGCTGCAAGGAGCCATGCTCATGACGGAGAGTTACGACCTGATCACCCTTGGAGCAGGTTCCGGTGGCATGGCGGCTTCGCGTCGTGCTGCCCTGCACGGGGCGAAAGTTGCCATCGTCGAGAGTCACCGTGTTGGCGGTACATGCGTACTTCGTGGCTGCGTGCCCAAAAAGCAATTGATGTACGCCGCGCAGTTTGGCGACGCATTGGCCGAAGCCCGCGGCTTTGGGTGGACCTTTGCAGCGCCGAGCTTCAACATGGCGCAGTGGGCTGCGGCCAAGGCCGCAGAGGCAGCCCGACTTGAAGCGCTTTACCGCGATCTGCTGCAGGCCTCTGGTGTGACCCTCGTGGAAGGCTGGGGGTGTCTGGAAGGGCCGAAAACAGTAGTGGTCGGTAACCGGCGCCTCACGGCCCGGCACGTGCTCATTGCCACTGGCGCCGCACCTGTGACCGACAGCTTGCCCGGTATCGAGCATTGCGCAACAAGTGATGGTCTGCTGGATCTGCAGACTCTGCCAGAGCGTGCAGCCATCATCGGAGGCGGCTACATTGCGGTGGAGTTTGCCAGCATGTTGTCGCGTTTGGGGGTCGCCACAACCATGTTCTTTCGCGACCGTGCACCGCTGCGGGGTTTCGACGACATGCTGCGCGACGCGGCGTCCGCTGCATTGCAGCGTGCTGGCGTGAACCTGTGTCCAGGGCTGGTTCCACAGCGTGTGCAGCAAACGGCCAATGGCCTGCGCCTGGTGTTGGCCGATACGCGTGAGTTGGAGTTCCCCTGGGTGTTGAATGCCACTGGCAGACGCCCCAACACCTCGGGATTGGGCGTGGCAGTCGACGCCCATGGCGCGGTGCCCGTGGACGATCGATGGCAGACCGCCCTACCCGGGGTGTATGCAATTGGCGACGTCACCAACCGAAAAAATTTGACCCCAGTGGCCATTGCTGAGGGAAGAGCCCTGGCCGATACCTTGTTCGGCGCCACGCCTCGAACGGTCGATCTTGGCCTGGTGCCCAGCGCCGTGTTCATGGTGCCGCCAATGGCCAGCGTGGGTCCAACGGAATCCGATGCACTGGCCGCCGGTCACGTGCTGAAGGTGTTTGAAACCGATTTCCGAACCATGAAGCAGGCCTTCGTCGGCGGCCATGAGCGCACCCAAATGAAGTTGCTGGTGGACGCCGCATGTGACCGCGTGCTTGCCGTGCACATGATGGGAACGGATGCGCCCGAAATCGTCCAGGCACTGACAGTGGCGTTGACCGCCGGGGCCACCAAAGCAGACTTCGATCGCACGATGGCCCTGCATCCGACCGTGGCAGAAGAGTTTGTGCTGATGCGCGAGCCTGCGCGCATGGTCAAGCCACCCGCTGCAGCTTAGGACTCGGCACGTCGGAACTTGTGGGCCACGCGTGGGCCATTGGCGGGCCATAGATGGGCCACAAACGAAAAAAGGCCCTCCGCGATTGCTAGGGCCTTTTTGATAGTGATTGCAGGGGGCCGGATTTGAACCAACGACCTTCGGGTTATGAGCCCGCCGAGCTACCAGACTGCTCCACCCCGCGCCAAATGGGGCTCTCTCAAAGGCTTGTACAGGCGCGAGATCACGCATGGTGGAGGCCTTGAGCCAGGCAATCCGTTTCCCGACGCTACGACGGACAAGCCGGGCCGGAGGTACGAACCAACGGCGGCGCATATCTTAGCGACAGGTGATCGACCCCAGCCAAACTTGACAGTCCGTTCCTTCAAGACAAGCGACGCGCGACGCACCTGGGTTAGAGCAATGCCAAAGACAGCCAGAGACCTACATCACGCTGGCGTGAAAGGTGGATCAGTACAACAAACGCCATGTATGTCACTGCAGACCGCCGTGCCCGCGCCTTGGCCTCCAGGTACTCACCCAAAGCAAGCTGCCGCCCAACAGAATTGCTGCCCATTGGGGCAGGGTCGGTGTATCAGCGTCTGATGATGTCTGGGTCGAAGAAGTCACGGCTGTAGTAGGCATGGGCTGGCTACCGCCGCTCGTGAGTGTCCAAGTGGAGCTTGTGCCAATGGGTACAAAGCTCTCTCCGTCATCGGTCGTGATTTCGAATGTGAACGAAGTTCCAGGTTGCAGCGGGTTTGTAGGATCCCATGTTGCCGTCACCACCGATCCCTGCAATGAGATCGACGTTGGGGCGGCCCCAGTGTTATAGGTCCGACTCGGCGCAAGCATGACAACAGTGTGTCCCGCCGGCGGAGTGAAGGCGAGGCTGACCGAGGTGACGGGCATGCCGCTGGCATTGGTCAGCATCTCCACTGCCGCAGGGAGTCGTCCGTCGCCAACGTAGGCCAGTGGCGGGTTCGAACCCGTACTCGGCACAGCCCACCCAGGAAGGAATCCGGCTCCTAGTCCGACTTGACCCGAAAGCAAGGGATAGTTGCTATCCGTGCGCTTCATGTCGTACGCTTGCCCGGCGCCGTTCGCGTAGGCCACATAGGTATAGCGCACGTGGACAGTCTCCTGCGGCCTGAGCGTGAATGGCAGGGTGAGGCTTCTGGAGAGGCCGGCAAAATTTCCTGCGCCACTGGTCCAAAGCACTTCGCAATCATTGCCCCCGTTGGGGTCGGCAATCCCGTTGCTGAAGTTGACGGCTCTGCGGCCCGGCCAGCCTCCATTGCCCGTGCCTCCACCTCCAAATACACAGTAAGTAGGCGCCGAGTAGTGCCAATTGCCCTGCGCATCTTGCGGACCACGGTAGGCAACGATCGCCATGTCCGTCAGGATCTGGTCGCCAACGGCATTTTGTTGCAGGGGATAGGTATAAGGTCGGGGCAGCGGGCTAGGGTTCGTAAACTGCGGCAAGGGCAGATCGGTGGGCACACCAGCAGGCAATGACGGCTGAAATTGATTGCGGGCGGAATACAAGCTGTTCCCCACCCAATCGTCGTAAATGCCAATGCGCACTGCAGCTAGCGCAGTATCACCAGCTTGAATTCTCAGTCCGCTCAGTGTGCCCTGGATGGCAAGTTCCGAGGCCAACTGAACCGAGCAGGACTTGCTCGATGTATCGCAGATGTAGGTGACATCCTCGCAAGCGTAAGTGGCGGTGGCCGTGTTGTTGGCCCATTTAGGAAGGGAGTTCGCCAGCACGTTGGTTTGCCAGAATGGGGCGACACCAGCGCTGAGCGGATTCAGCTTCGCACTCCCGCCGCTGCTGATGATCGATGTCAAAGCACCAAGCGGTTGCACATCGGTTCCACCGTTGCCGACTTGCACGCCACCACCCGCTGCCCCACTGTTGTAGGAGCTCAACTCGGTGAATTTGGCAAATGAGAAAGGGAAATCGTAGGTGGGATCCGTAAACTGACTGGGAGGCTGACTAGGCGGCGTCAGCGGGTAGTTCGGAACTTGCAGCGTCGAAATGAGGTCACCGTTCGCGGGTAGCGTCGGAGAATACCAATTTGAGCAAGACGACGAACGAAACCTGGTTGCCAGCGTCGTGCTGACGGCTGAAACGCCACCGCCGGCGCTCACGAGGGGCATGGATTCGGGATCACCGGGAGCGGGCAGTCGTAGCACCTGTGCGTAGATCGTCTTCCCTTTGGAGTCGACGCCGATAGGCACCTGGATTTGATCGGTCAGTGAAAGCGGGCGATAGACAATGTTGAACCTGCCACTCGCGACCTGGGTGTGGGTGACCGTGTCGTACACGGAGATGGCGCAAGATCCCGGGCTCAGAAGTGTGATCGGTTCGTAGTAGTCAACGTAAGTACTTGGAGACTGTGTACCGATCGTTGCCGACTGGCTGGCAGAGCCCGGCGGCGTGCTCTGCATGCATGCGCCCGTTGTGGTAAAGATCGACAAGGGATGGCCGTCACTGGTGGCCGCTTGAACGTAGAAGGTTTTTACGCCCGAATTGTTTGACTGCGGTAGGAGGGCACGGTCTGGCAAGGGGGAAAGCGTCACACTTGCCATCGCTGCTGAGGCAGCGAGAGTCCCTTGCAACAAGGCGAAGGCGATGGCGCGGTGCGTACGATTGTGCTGTGCAGTCATTTGAAGCTCCATCAGTTTGGAAAGACGTCAGCAACTACATTTCATGTTCTTCCAGTTACCAGAAGGCAGTCGGACTTGAGTCCGAGCGAATCTGTTTGACCAGTGCAGCCCATTTTTCGGGAAAGCAGCGCCGATAGAGCAGTCAGAACGATCACCGGGCGCAGTAAAGCCGCCTCGAACACCTGGAGTGCACTCATGATGACGACCAAAGACACAAGCCAAACACCATGACTGCCATTCCAAGCAAAGATTGGGAATTGAAGATATAGCGCAAGAGGGAAACCTGCCTGGCGCGAACATACCGAGCACAAAGTCCCAAAGCGCGGAAATCAATAAACAGTAGGCACCCAACGTTGGGAGCTTCAGTAGCCATTGAGCTCTCTACACGGAGTCCATGAAATCACGCAACTCATGTCGTTGCGATGACGCCTCTCCCCCTCCTTTCGTATGCAATCCGTATCATCACGTTGGTTTACCCCCCCTACACGCAAGCCTTCCACACCGTGGCAGTGATCTGACATGGATCACCCTCATTTGAATTCGGTCATCTGAGCATTGGTGGTATCGGTCTTGGCTTAGGGATACGCTGAAGAAGCCGCCGCATTTTTGCGTTGGCGGACATCGGTGTGGTCGAGGTCAGTGAAGTTCATCACTTGGCGCATTTGCCGCTGATTT
>RXJQ01000067.1 GCA_003963115.1 Burkholderiales bacterium | reverse complement strand
TCTTGATGCGGTTGAGGGCATCGTAGGTGTAAGTCTTGTTGTAGACCGAGCCCGCCAGGGTGTCGGCACTGGTCTGGCGGTTGCCCCAGATATCGTAGGTATAGGCGTGTTGGGCCAACTGCGCCGTTTGCGCATTGCCGATCTGACTGCCCGTGCTCAGGGCTTGGGCCATGTGCACGATGCTGCTCAAGCTGCCTTCGGGCAACCAGTTGAACTGCGTGGTCAGGCCCGCACCGGCGTTGCGCTCGATCAGGCGACCAGCCGCGTCCAGCGTGAAGGTCACCGTCTGGCCATTGGGGGCCACCACCGCCGTGGGGCGGCCCACCGCGTCGTATTTGAAATCCCATTGGTGGGTGATCGCGGCCGCGTCCTTGAGGGTGATCTTGGACAGTCGGCCTCCAGGCGTCCACTCGTAGCCCAGGCTCTTGTTGCCACGGCTGTCGGTGATGCTGCTCAGGCGATGGGCGGTGTCATAGCCATAGTCGTAAGCCACCTGCACGGTGCCGCTACCGTCTTTGGTCTCGGCGCGGGTAATTTGACCCAACGCGTTACGGGTATAGCTGGCCGTCTGACCCGCGCTGCCGGTGCCTGGCACCGTGCGGGTCTTGAGCGCACCGTTCAGGCCAGGGTCATAGGCATAGCTGGTCTTGGTGGTGCTGCTCACCTTGGCCTGTTCGGGCGTCTGGCTGCTTTGCAGGTTGCCGTAGTAGTCGTAGGCAAAGTTCCAGGTCTTACCCAACTGATCGGTGCGGCTGAGTTGCTGCCCGAAGTCGTCCCAGGTGTAGGCCACCTGCTTCTTGAGGTTCGTGTCGCTGAAGTTGCAGGTGCTGGCACTGGTGTCCGTGGTGGGGCCCGCCCACACTTCGGTGAGGTTGCTCAGGTTGTCGTACTTGCTGCAAATCTGCAGGCGGTTGCCCGAATCATCGGGGGCACCAACCTTGCGCGTGATGCGGCCCAGTTCGTCATAAAAGCTGTAGCTCTGGCGGGTGCTGCTGCCGTCTGCTGCCAGCGCGCGGGTGCGGATGACGTTGCCTGCGTTGTCGTAGTCGTACTCTACGGCACGGCCTGCTGTCTGGCCGGCGATCTTGGGCTGCGTCACGCGCTTGAGGCGGCCATCGGCCGTGAAGGTACTGCCGCTGGTGCCCCAGTATTGATAGCTCACGGCGTTGCCATTGGGGTCTGTCACCGACAGAGGACGGCCCTGGGTGTCCAGCCTGGTGTAGACGCGGTTGCCCTCGGCATCGAAGGCCGCCACCGGGTGGTTGACCTCATCGTAATCAAAGCTGAGAGTGAAGTTGTCCGGCGAGGTCTGCGTCAGGCGGTTGCCCACTTCGTCATAGCTGAAGAAGCTGCGGTTGCCGGCGTAGTCCAGCGTGTCAAGCAGGCGGTCCTGGCTGTCAAAGCGAGCGCTTGAGGCGTCCTGGCGGGCGCCGCCGTCAATAAGTTCGCTGCTGTTGGCGTTGCCGTTGGCGTCGAAGCCAAACTTGTGCGTCTTGCCATAGCTGTCGGTGGCCAGGATCAGGCGGTCCAGGGCATCGTAGTCATAGCTGGCGGCATACCAGCGGCCATCTATGCCGGTCTTCTGCCGGCCCAGGGTGTCGTACGTGAAAGTGGGCGTCGTCTCATCGACCGTGGCGCCGTTGCGGTTGCCCTTGCGGTTCAGGCTCAGCACATTGAGCTTGTTGGTATCCCAGTTCTGCGTGAGGCTGGGGCCGGTGCCTGCGCTGAAGTCCTTGACGCGAGTGGTGGTCGTGACGTTGCCCACGCTGTCGTAGGCGATCTTGGTCCACGCCAGCATGTCTGTTGCAGCAGGCTGGGTGCCCGCCACAGGTGTCACACCGCTCTTGACCCGGATGCTATCGGTCAGGTTGCCGTTGGTGTCGAACTTCTGCCAGGTCCAGTTGCCGCGTTCGTCCTTGGTGCGCTGCGCTTGCGCAAAGCTGTTGTAATCCCTGAACTCGACCACGGCACCCGATGGGCGGGTAATCGTCTCCACCAGGTTCTTGGGTGTGCCCGTGGTGTAGGTGTACTTCGTGACGCGGCCAATCGAGTCGGTATCGGTCAGCCGGTTGTAGGGGTTGGCGCTGTCGTAGGTATAGGTGTGGATGGCACCGTTTTCTTCGACGATCTTGAGCGGGTTGCCGTTGGCATCGAAGGTAATGTGGTGCTCGAAGCCCCGGCCGTTAACCGACCAGCTCTCGCGATTGAACAGGTTGTAGTGGAAGGTGGTGGCGCTGGCATCAATCAGGCTGCCATCGGTGCCGAAGGGCGTGTGCCTGAAGACCTGCCCACCGCTGTAGTAGGCGAACTCCATGCCGTTGTTGCGAGGCAGGGTGTAGCGCTTGAGGTGATGGTCGAGCTTGGTGCCGTCGGCGGACGTGTAGTAGCTGTAGCCATGGTTCTGGCTGAGCGTGTCGGTGACTTGGTTGAGGTTGTTGTTGCCGTCCGTGTAGGCGTAGATCACCTTGCGACCCGTGAAATCACTTACCTGGGTGACATGGCTGCCCGTCCAGGTGAAGGTCAGCACAGTACGGCTGAGGCTGTCGGTGATAGTGCTGAGCTGTGTGCCGCTGTAGTTCAGGTTCAGGGCGTTGCCATTGCGATCCGTGATGGACAGCAGGCGAGCCGTGACGGCACTGGTGGCCGAGGGCGTCACATTGGGGCCGGTGGTCGATGCAAACAGATAAACCGTGCCATCGCGCTCACGGATCTTGAACTTTCCATCGTCTGCGCCACCCGACACACGGCTGAACTGAACTTCAATACCTGCGGGATTGGTGAAGACTGCCCCCTTGGTGATGTCTCCATTGGTGTGGCTGGTGGTGGTGAAATACTGCTCACCCCCACTGCCGTTGACCCAGCTGACCTTGGCTGTGGAGGGGCTGCCCTCGATGCCATAGAGCTTGATCTGGTGGTTGAAGCTGTGGGTCCAGCCGTAGCCAAAGGGACCATCCTTGGGGTCGCCGCTGTTGTACCAGCGCTCCAGCAAGATAGGCAGCCCGCCGCGCCCCTTGATGCGCAGGTCGCTCTCGTGGTGGGTGAAATTGCCCGTGAGCATGTTCACCGGGTCGCCCACCCAGGTGGCAAAGCTGTTGCTGCCCTGAACGCCGGGGGTCAGTGTGCTCAACAGGCTGGGCGCAGGCGTGCTGATCACGCTCTGGAAGCTGGGCAGCGTAATGGGCGGGTTGTAGACCGTCGTGATCGGCGCGGGGTTGATCAGCGGGTAGCCGCCGGACAAACCGCCTTCGATGATGGCGCCGTAAGCGCCTGCCGTGTCGTTGACCGTGAAATAAACAGCGCCGCGCCAGGCCTTGTTGGGATCGACCGGGTCTGTGTAGGCAATTTTGGCGCGGGGCACGATGACGGTCGCGCCGCCGTTGACCTGCGTGGTGATAGACGTCTTATAGCTCGACATGGATGTATCCATGAGCGAGTCGTACTGGCCGATGTTGGCTGACGTGAACGTGACCAACGTGGTGCCGCTTTCTGAGGCGTACTGAAGGCCACGAACCGTGGACACGGCATCCGTGCGCAGCGCTTCCTGCCAGACGCGGTGCTCCAGGGTCGAGCCCGCGTAGATGGACAGCTTGTTCATCGGCGTGGACTCGGATCTCAACGCGGCCTTACGGCGCGTGTTGAAATCCGTGGTGGACTCGCCGCTGTTGGCTTGCGTGGGGGCCGTTGAGCTCTGCTTGATGAAATTGACAACGCCGCCTTTGAAGTCGACGTAGACGCCAGCGGGTTTGACTGTCAGCGGCAAATCAAAGGCGTAATCCGTCTTGAGTTGAGACCCGGTCAGTCCCAGGTCGTAGTTCTTGACGCTCTTGAAGCCCATCGGAGCGCCCATGTCGGCATCGGCGTCCACAATGCCTTTGACGTAGGACTGTAAAACCAGATGCAGCAGTTGCCCGACGGTTGCGTCATAGGCCGACCCACTGGCGGGTGTCGGGGGCGTGGTGTTACTCGACACACCTTGTGCCAATGTTTTGGCCAGTGATTCCAGGTAGGGGTCGGACGCCTGGCGCGCATTGATGCCCAGGGCAAAGTAGCTGCCTGCTGCCAGGTTGGTGTAGACCGTCTTGTTCAGACAGGTCGTGTCCGAGTCCTTGGTGTCGTTGGGATTGCCCGTATCCGCCACGCAGGTGGCGCCACGGTTTTGCTCGCCCTGCGTGACCTTCATGATCAGCTTGTGCTGGGCATTGAGCGCCATGGTGGCGCTGGCGCTGCCCGATGCCACGACAACGCCATCGGCCTTGATATGCGGATACACGTTGACGGTGCCCGAAGGCAAGGCACTCAAAGACCCGCCCCAGCTGCTCCACAGAGACTGACTGGCCGAGTCAGGCAAGTAGGACACCGTGACCTTGCTGAAGACGTTTTGCGGGAAGGTCAGGGTCTTGCTGGCCAGCGTGGTGCCGCCCGCGTTTTGTACGGTCACCGTGAATTTGTGTCGGTGGCCATCGGGAATCGTGCTGGACTCGGGCGAACTCGTGCCAGGCCAGTTTGAAAATGAGCGAACAGCTGCCGGGATGTTGCTGGGCAGCACGTCCACCTTGAGGCTACGCAGGCGCCCTTGATAGGGCACGTCTTCTCTTGAAGCATCGGACTTGACTGCACGTGCGGCGGCTTCCACCTTGTCGCCAAGGTAGTCCGTCATCAGCTGGTCGGTCCGCTTGGCCAGATAGCCCGAGTAAAAGCTGTCATCGAGCGTGACGCTGATGGCCAGGCCGTCCTGATAATCATGGTCCTTGATGGATGGGTCCATCGGCAGCCAACGGTAGCCACCACTGTCGGCTTTGCTGCCGCGGTATCCGGCATAAGGAACGCACGCCTGAACCCAGACATGGTCGAAGTTGATGCCTTGCACCGCACTGGAGGCGTTGACGGTTGCACCGGCCGCCACTCCGCCATAGCCCAGCGCGGCCATGGATGCGCTGTAGCTCTTGGTCCCCAGCCAGCGCTGGACACGCCCATTGGTGTTGTCGCTGGGCTGCACGTCGTCCAGAGACACGGTGCCGCGCACGAACCGTGCAGGGATGTTGGAGGCTCTGAGCAAGGCGACCAGCAGGCTAGACTGGTCAGTGGCATTGCCTCGGCGCGACTGCAAGACGCCCAGGGAGCCCTTCATGGAGCCCCAGTAGGGCTCGTACTCCACTTCCCTGAGCATCCAGCGCAGGATGCGGGTGGGCGAATACTGAAGGCTCTTGGCCAGGGCCTGGATCTCAGGCGTGAGTCGTACCTCGACGCCATCATCGGCCAGATCAGCGGATGTCGAGCTGCAGTCTGTCGTGACATCCGGAGCCACGGGTGGCAAGGTTGCGGCAACCTTGACAAATCCGAAACCGCTTGATGCGAATGCATCGTGCAGGCCCTTGTCGGCCTGAGCCTGCCGCTGCTGCTCGTCATGCAGCATCTCCAGGGCGTATTTGGGCAAGGTGCGACTGACGCCGCCCTCACCAGGCTGGCGCAGGTTGGGGTGCGCCGGGCTGAGCATGGGCACAGGGCCTGTGGGGACCGCTTCGGCAGGTTTGAGGGTGTTCAACAGTGATTGCAGCTTGCGTGCGGCTGCGTGGTGCTCTTTAACATCCTTGGCTGACTCCAGTTGGGCGAGTGCGGCGTCGAGCCTGGCAAATCGCTCATCGAGTTGATCGGCCAGGCGCTGGACTATCGCTGCCTTGTCGGAGCCAGCCGAGGCAGAGGTACTGGTCAACTGCTGCACCTGGAGCTTGAGCGCCTGAAGTTCCTGAGCGTGCTGCTCACGCAGTTGCTTGACCTCGGCGCGATGACCCGCAAACTTGTTTTTCCAGTTGCGCAGCTTGTCGCTGGATTCAGCCTGGTTCAAGGACTGGGCCGTGGCTTTGACAGGGGCGTCTGAACTGGCTTCCTGCTCGGCATCTCGTTGCAGATCTTCGAGCTTGTGATGCAAGTTGGCGCGCAACGGCGAGCTGACCTCCCCGAAGCTGTCGCGCAGTGGCTGCACGGTACTTTGCGGCAGTCGCCCCAGAACCGACGTGGCGGCCCCGCTGGCGGACGCGCTCAGCACAGCGATGGCTGCCATGATGGCCGCGCCAACGCGTCGGCGCTTTGGTGGCGTGGTGTTCGCAATTGAGTTAGCCATAGCCGTATGCAAAATTGAATGGGTTGAATGCGCGCAAATCGGGTGATGAGCAGACAGTCGCCACGAGGGGCCTGTCTGCATCAAGCAATGAGTCAGGCAGGCGACTGGAAGCGCCGCTTGAGCGCCCCCATCAGCGATGCGCCGAGGGTCAGCAAGGCCCAGCCCGGCAAGGGAACGTCGCCACTGTCTGCTGGCGCAGCGACATCAATGCGGCCGACAACCGTGTCGCCACCGCTGCTGCTTTGATACTCGAAGCTGTAGCTTCCTGCCTGTGTTGGCGTTCCTGAAATTTGTCCGCTGGTGGCATTGACCTGCAGGCCCGGTGGCAGGGAGCCTGACGCCAACGCGTAGTTGCCACTGCTGCCCAGCGAGTAGCTGAACGGCGAGCCAACCGTCGCGCCTGCGGTGAATGCTGATGCCGTTGCGCCAGAGATCGACAAGGTCGGCGCACCCATTTGAGAGCGGGCATCCGCCACAGCCTTGTTACTGCCCAGTTGGGTCTCGACGTTGTCCGTGATGCCGTCGTGATCGGCGTCAGCCAGCTGTGCGCCCGCCGCTGCCGGCAAGGCCGAGACCACAGTCGCGGTGACCAGTGGATCGGCATCCCAACTGCCTGTTGTGCTGCTTTGTTTGCCCAGCAGCCAATTGCGAGTGTTGTCCGTTTGAGGCTGGGATACGGTGGCTTGTGCGGTCAGCGCTTTGAGGACGAGCGCAGAAACCAGGACGTTGGACGATCCCTTGCTGCCATCAGTACGCTGCTCGCCAAAGCCGCCATCGGCATTTTGCTGATCGAGCAGCCACGCCACTGCCGGTGTCAACAAGTCACTCAAGGTGTAGTTGACAGATGAGCAGGAAAAAGACCCAGAGGACAAAGCCGAGTTGCGCTGCAGAGCCCTCAGTTCGGTGGTCAACAAGGCTGTTGCCACAACAGAGGGGCGACCTTGCCCAGCACTTTGACCTGTAGCAGTGGATGACATCGGCCACGCCTGCTTGCCAGTGGCAACCGTGATCCGATTGCCAACCAAGTTGCACACGGCATTGCTCACCGGATTGCCGGTTGCTCCAAAGTTGTACGCTTTGGATGCAAATGAGGCATCACCTACTCGAATGGCCGTCAATCCCAGCGCCGTGTCGACGTAGTCTGTCGTGTTCACCGCGCCATAACCACCCCACACGGCAGTCGCGTCGGTGGCTTGGAGGCCATACAGCCGTGTAGCCTCAGACTGTGCCACCGTGGCACGTCCTGCGTAGCTGAGCGCTTCGATCTTCCTGGCAATTGCGTCCACGCTATCCGCGTCGGCGTTGGCCAACCATGTTGTCCCCGCAGCATACGAAGGGGACTTGGCTTGCCCGGCGTTGCGAAGCGCCATCAATGAGCTGGCAGTGGCTTGGACGGCCAAATCGCCTGAGGTCGTCGCCCACGAGCCGTCTCCAAGCTGCTGCTTGATCAGCCACGCTGCGCCCGCGTTTCTGGCTGAATCAGCGTCCGCCCAGGCAACGTTCACGGTCGCCGTTAGGGCGATCAAAGCGCCGCACAATGGAGCCAGGCCCAAGCTGACGCGATGGCGATCTGACCGGGCCATGGCCGGTCCTACGTTGTTGCGCATGCAACCTCCGCTGAATCATTTCCTTGTTCTTGGCAAGCCAGCAATTCGCAAACCTTTGCCAAGGTTTACACAATCACAACAAATGGAAATGACGTGGGAAAGTCAGCAAGGCCGTGCCATATGGTCTGATGCGATCAAGCCAGGCGTTTAGCCGTTTGGCGGATTGAGGCCTGTCGTTGCTGCAGTCTCGTCGCAGTAACCCGCCCCAAGAGCACGGCCAGTACAGCCATGGCTATGGCCAGCGCATAGCGTCCGCCACCTTGCATGAAGAACTTCCAAGTTACCAGTGCGCAAAATGTATCGGGGGCAAGTGCATCCAGAGTGAATTGCCATAACTCGCCCGCCAGAACAAGCGGCATGTCAATCATGACCAACAGGCCCATCAACGGAATCATGAACAGCGTCCGCAGGGCTCGCTCGGTCCAGCCAAGCGACGAACTGTGAAAGAGCACGCCTGTCGTTGGCCAAGTGATGGCAACCAGCATGGCGGCAATTGGCCCTTGAAGTGCATGCGCCAGAAGGGTTGACGCATTGGCCGTGCCACGCGCATCCGGATAGATCACATGAGGCCCGAAGAACATGATGTGCTTCCACATCACTGTGGCGCGCAAGACAAGATCGGAGCCCTCGTGGTCTACAGCCAGGCGCAACAGCTGAAAGTCGTCGGCGACCCAGCCAAAGATCAGGGCGAAGGCCGGCAGGAAAGCCTCGATGACCTGCTGCCCGAAGTGCACCGCCAGTGGAAGCAATACCGCCGCCCCAAGAACCAGGCGCAGCAGTGCCCGTCTGGCGTGAGCATTTGTGGTGTATCGCCTACTGATGACATCACCGTGCCTGGTTTCGTACTCAGACATCAGCGCTGTGTCCATTTGGCGAGGGCATTCGTGCAAAGCGCTGTAGCCAGGCAATGAAAAATCCTGAGGCCGCCACAATGAGCAGCAACGGCGACACCACACCGTGCAGCATGTCAAACAGGCTACGGTCGCTGCGAAAGGCGTAAAAAAGCGCAATCACACGAGCCTGATTGAGGACCAGAACCACCAGTGTTCCACAGAGGATGCCGAGCAAGCGTGCACGCCAAGATATGGGTGCAACCAGCATGGCGGCAGTGACCAAGAAGACCACATCCATTCCCTCACAACCGTTGAGCACGTTGATGCCGCCACCGGGCGCCTTCAACCTTGATCCAGACGGTTCAACGCCAAGCTCTGGGCTGGCGTAATCGATTACCAACGCTGCCGATTGCACTGTGAGCCTGTCAATGACAAGGTGCTCAAACCATCCACCCTTGGCTGCGCCGTAAATACCCTGAAGGGCAGCAAATATTCCCAAGAAAACCGCAAGCCTCCAAAGCAGGGCTTTGGGAAGGCGACTATCGGTGCCTGGAACACCCATTGACTGATCACACTCCCCGGACATGATGGCTTTTTGTGTTGATAAGAACTGTCAAACTATGGCCGGTCGATGACAAGGCGATGACCAAACCGACATCTTCAGCATGACAACACGTAGCAGTGGCTGCAGCCGTGCGAGCGGTGGAGCGGAGAGCCCAAGAAAAGAACCCGCTGACTTGTGACATCAGCGGGCGCAAGGCGCATCGCTGTCACGCGGTTGCGCCACCGGCTCAGGGAGGAGAAGCCGGGCCGTAGGTACGAACCAGCGGCGTTGGCATCATAGCGACATTCGACGTTGCACGCAGTAGTCGGACCCACGTAGAAAAGTTCGTTCAGCGTTCTCGCCGGACCAACTGACAGCCGACGAAAGTGCACTCCAGACTGGGTGTGGCGATCCATCCCCCACAACCGCTCCAAGACCCAATCTCGTGTGAGTTTCGCGCTGCCATGGCGAAGCAAAATATCCAGTTAAATACGTTCTATTGCGATAATCCTTCTTATCACTACAGTTGCTTTCAGTAGATAAACTGGCAACCATGAAAAACGACCTAACCCCTACAGTGGACGAAAAGACAAGCGGC
>RXJQ01000035.1 GCA_003963115.1 Burkholderiales bacterium | reverse complement strand
ATCTATCCATGAGTGTTTGTCGGTCTCAAGACAAATCTCTCGACCTGCCAACCTGTCCAAACACCCACGCTTATCGGCTGTTAATTTTTAAAGAACTGCTTCGCTGTTTGCTGACTGCTTGGTTTGCTGTCGCGATCAGCGAAGAACGCAATTATGGCACCGTTTTGACAGTCATTGCAAGTCCTTTTATAAAAAAGTTGGAAATGGTCTTGCGACGCTGCTCTCACCTGGCAAGCGCCTCGTCTGGCTGGCTTGTGTGACCGCCTTGCTCGGTGTTGCCGGAGGCCTCGCGCGCCTGTTGGCCGCCTGTCTACTGTCCATTTCTACTGTCTATTGAGCGCAGCGTATGAACAGGAGATCAGGCCAGCCTCACGGTGACAATACTGGACAGGGTGGCGACTCACGATGATGACGTCCACCCGACAACGACACCCTCGACACACTGGATGAAGAGAAAGGCCTGCGACCGTGTTGCCTCGTTTTCATGTTGGAGATGCTCTGCCTTTGCGAAACGGTGAGGTCTGCGTATTGCCAGATGACGTCTCTCGACATGTTCAGGTGCTGCGCATGCAGCCTGGCGATCAAATTGAGCTGTTTGATGGGCAAGGCCTGGCATACCGTGCGCAGGTCATGGAGATGGGGCGCAAGCAGGTCACGGTTCAGGTCGAAGCAGCTCTGAGCAGCGACCGCGAGTTGCTTGCGCAGGTCACGTTGGCGCTGGGCATGCCTGCCAACGACCGCATGGACAGTTTGATCGAGAAGGCGACCGAGTTGGGCGCGCGCACCATTCAGCCGCTGGTGTGCGAGCGATCTGTGTTGCGGCTCGATGGCGAGCGTGCTGCCAAGAAGGTGGCGCACTGGCAGGCCGTGGCCGTCTCGGCTTGCGAGCAGTCGGGGCGGGCCGTGGTGCCGGTCGTACGCCAAGTGCAGACTCTGTCGACCTGGCTGCAAGGCGCAGATGACGAGGTTCGCGGCCCTGCGTGGCAGCGAGGTGTTCTCAGCCTGCGCGATGCGATGTCGCTGCCACAATGGCTGACGAGAGATGCGGGACTGACACCCCGCTCGGAAGAAGCCCTGACCTCAGCACCCCGCTTCGTCTTTTTGAGCGGGCCGGAAGGCGGGCTGTCTGCCCATGAAGAGCAAAGCGCACTGGATGCGGGCTGGACGGCCATCACGCTGGGCAGGCGTGTGCTGCGGGCCGATACGGCGCCACTGGCCGCCCTGAGCGTGATCGCCTCGGTGTACGAGCGGTAAGCTGGCGTCAGCTCAAGGCTCGCTGGCCGGCGGCGAGGGTGTGGCGTCGTCGGCCGTACCCGCAACGGGGCGGCGGTTGCCGCCCGCCACCAGATCGAAGCGGAACAAGCGGCATTCGATGGGGCCGTTGAACATCACGACGCGACGGCTTTCCTTCAGGCGCATGGCGCCGGGCAGTTTCATGTCGGGGCTGAGGATCCAGGCGGTCCAGCCGGTGTATTGCTTCTTCCAGTGCGATGACAGGCGCTGGAAGAAGGTGGACGCTTCCTCGTCCTGGAAGCTCTCTCGGCCGGCGCGTATTGCATCGACAGGGTTGTCGATGTCATCGGGATCGGTACGGTCGCGGTAGGCATTGCGCGCCACCCCCTTGGTGTCGATGCGCTCGCCATAAGGCGGGTTGAACATCAAGACGCCACGGTCGCAGGGGACGGGGCGCTGCAAGGCGTCCGCCGTCTTGAATTCGATGGCGTGCTTGACGCCGGCGCGCTCCGCGTTACGCGTAGCAAAGTCGGTCATGCGGAAGGCAACATCGCCGGCGTAGATGGCCACCTGGGGCGGGTGCTGGCGCGCGCGCGCGGCCTGCTTGAGTGCCTGCCAAGCCGCCAGATGCGGCCGGAAGGGCAGCAGCTTTTCGAAGGCGAAGCGGCGCTGCAGGCCGGGCGCAATGCCGCAGGCAATCTGCGCAGCCTCGATGGGGATGGTGCCGGCGCCGCAACAAGGGTCCAGCAGGGCGCCATCTTCGGGGCGACCTTGCCAGCCTGCGGCGGCCAGCATGGCGGCGGCCAAGGTTTCCTTCAAGGGCGCTTCGCCGGTGTCTTCACGCCAGCCGCGCTTGAACAAGGCTTCGCCGGACGTGTCGACATACAGCGTGGCCTCGATGTCATCCATGTAAAGGACCAGGCCCAGGTCGGGGTGGCGGGTGTCGACGCTGGGGCGCTCGCCGCTGCGCTCGCGCATGTCGTCGCAGACGGCGTCTTTCACACGCAGCGCGGCGAAGTTCAGGCTCTGCAGGTGGCTACGGCGCGAGGTGACATCGACACGCAGGGTGTGACGCGGCGTGATCCATTCCGACCAGTTGACGCTGCGACCCAGGTGGTAGATGTCGTCTTCGTGGCGATAGACGCGCGAAGCCACGCGCCACAGGACACGTTGGGCCAGGCGGCTCTCCAGGTTGAGGCGCATGGCGAAGTCGGCCAGCGCGGCTTGACGGGCGGGTGCGGTATCCACATTGGCTAACGGCTGAATCTCGACACCGCCACGGGATGCCGTGACCTGCGCCTGGTCTTGCAGGATGCGGGTGGCCTCATCAGCCAGCAGAGCTTCCACGCCCGAAGGGCAGGACAGGTAGAGCGCGGCCGGTCGGTCTGCGGCCAGCACGGGTGCAGCGGGACGCGGGCGATCTTCCGGACGACCTTCCGAACGAACGGCGGGGCGCGAGGGCGGACGGCGGTCAGGAGGCTGAGCGCCATGCCGCGCATCCTGTCGAGCCGGCACTGGGCCATGCGTGGACTTGCGGGCGACCTGATCTGCGGGCGCGTCAAGGGAGCGACCTGGCTGGGGTCGGTCTCCACCAGGCGAACCCGAAGGACGGCCGGTGACCGAGGACACGACGGGACGACGAGGCGGCTTGATGGGCATGAGCAGGCAAAAGATCAGGTGAAGACGCGATCAGGCACGCAGGATGGCCAGCACGTCGGAGCGGAATTCTCGCCGATACAGGACCCACAGGACCGCCAGGGTGCCGATGGCAAAGGCCACGGGCGAGACGAACCAGCCGATGACGGCGAAGGACATGTAGTAGGCGCGCAGGCCGTCAGCAAAGCTTTCGGCGGCCATGCCCATGAGCTTGCCGGCGCGGTTGGCGAACTCTTCGCGATCGGCCTCGCCACGCTCGAAAACGTCGACATTGGGCGCGGCCCCGACCAGGATGGCGCCGAAGGAGTAGACGCGCATGGACCAGGTGAAGCGAAAGAAGGCATACACGAAGACGGCCAGCAGCACGATGATCTTGACGTCAAAGACCAGCATGGAGGTGCGCGCGGCGAAGGGCAGGTCCTTGACGAGCTCGTTGGCGCGCTCATTGGTACCCAGCACGGCCAGCAGGCCACCGAGCACCAGGATGGTCGTCGAAGCCCAGAAGCTGGGGCTGCTGGCGAGGTTCTGCGTGACGGCCGCGTCCACGATGCGTTGGTCGCGGTAGGTGACCTGCGCCATCCACAGGCGCCGGAAGTGGTTGGTGCTGGCCAGCAGGGTGCTTTCGACCTTGGCCCGGCGGCTGGCAAAGAGCGCGTAGCCGATCCAGCCGAAGAAGAACAGCGCGAGCGCAGCCCAGTCCGGCCAGGGCATGAGGCTCATGAAGCTAGAGAAGGAACTGGGCATGTCGGTGTCCACGAGGCGCATGGCGTGCTGGCTTGGTGTCGCACGCAGCGACAGCCACAACTCAGAGCGCCTTGCGCAGATTGGCGGGCGCGATCTTGAGGGCTTCGCGGTACTTGGCCACGGTGCGGCGCGCGACCTGGATGCCCTGCTCTTCGAGCATATTGGACAGCTGGCTGTCGGACAACGGCTTCTTGGGGTCTTCGGCAGACACCAGTTGCTTGATGAGCGCGCGCACGGCGGTGCTGGACGCGTTGCCGCCCGCCTCGGTGTTGAGCGAGGAGCCGAAGAAGTACTTCAGCTCGAAAGTGCCGAAGGGCGTGTTCATGTACTTGGCCGTGGTCACACGCGAAATGGTGGACTCGTGCAGCCCGAGTTCGTCGGCGATCTCGCGCAGCACCAGCGGCTTCATCGCGATCTCGCCGTGGGTGAAGAAGTTCTTCTGCCTGTCGACGATGGCTTGCGAGACACGCAGGATGGTGTCGAAACGCTGCTGGATGTTCTTGACGAACCAGCGGGCCTCTTGCAGGCGCGAGCTCAGCGCGGTGTGGCTCTCGGTGGCCGCCGTGCCGCGTGGCGAACGAGACGAGCGCAAGGCCTGTGCATACAGGTCGTTGATGCGCAGCTTGGGCATCACATCGGGATTGAGCACGACCCTCCAGCCCCGGCCCGACTTCTGCACGATGACATCGGGCACGATGATGTTGGCCTCGGCACGCGAGAAGGCGCGGCCGGGCTTGGGCTCCAGCACCACGATGACGGCCTGCGCCTCTTTGAGCATGGCCTCGTCGGCGCCGGTGGCAGCCATGAGCTTCTTGGTGTCGCGGCGTGCCAGCAGCTCCAGGTGGTGCTGGCAGATGAGGATGGCAACCTGGCGCACCTCGCTCACAGGCAGGGTGCGCAGCTGCAGGATCAGGCACTCGGACAGATTGGCCGCCCCCACTCCCACGGGCTCGAGGTTCTGCAACCACCCCAGGGCGCAACGCAATCTGGAGAGCACCTCGTCCAGCATCTCTTCATCGGCGCCTTCGGGCAGCAGGCTGGCGGCGATCTCTTCGATGGGGTCGGCCAGGTAGCCGTCTTCATCGAGCGATTCGATGAGGATGTCCACCGCGGCCATGTCCTGCGCGCTCAGGCGTGTGCCGCTCAGTTGCTGGCGCAGATGCTCTTGCAGCGAGATGGAGACGCTGTTGCGCTCCAGCGGGTCGAAGTCGTCGTCGTCGTTTTGGCGCGAGGGCGTTTCGCGGATGCCATCGAAGTCATCGCGCTCGGTGCCGTTTTCCCAGTCATCACGCTCGGTCGTGCCCAGCTCGGCGGTGTCCAGGCCACCCGACTCGGCTTCACTGGTGCCCCCTTCGCGGTCGGCGCCATTGTCTTCGCTGCTGACGCGCTCGTTGCGCTGGCGCTCGAACTCGGCCGAGGCCGCCGTTTCCAGTGGCGCGAACTCTTCTTCGGGCTCCAGGAAAGGGTTTTGCTCCAGCATCTGCTCGACTTCCTGGTGCAACTCCAGGGTCGACAGTTGCAACAGGCGGATGGACTGCTGCAGCTGCGGCGTGAGTGCCAGATGTTGTGAGAGCCGAAATTGCAAGGAGGGCTTCATGACTGCGTCCTGCCTGGCTCGCTCACATGCGGAAGTGCTCGCCCAGGTAGACCTTGCGGACCTCGGCGTTGTTGATGATGTCCGCCGGACGGCCTTCGGCCAGCACCCGGCCTTCGCTGATGATGTAGGCGCGGTCGCAGATGCCCAAGGTCTCGCGTACGTTGTGGTCGGTGATCAACACACCGATGCCGCGCGCCTTGAGGAAGCTGATGATGCGCTGGATCTCGATCACGGCGATCGGGTCGACGCCGGCGAAGGGTTCATCAAGCAGGATGAAGCGCGGCTGGGTGGCCAGGGCCCGCGCGATCTCGACACGACGGCGCTCGCCACCAGACAGTGCCAGTGATGGACTGGTGCGCAGCTTCTCGATGCTCAGGTCGCGCAACAGCGTATTGAGACGGTCTTCGATGACGGGCTTGCTCAGGCGCTTGCCTTGCTCGTCGACCTGCAACTCCAGCACCGCGCGGATGTTGTCTTCGACATTGAGCTGGCGAAAGATCGACGCCTCTTGCGGCAGGTAGCTCAAGCCCAGGCGCGAGCGCTGGTGGATGGGCAGGCGCTCGACGCGCTGGCCGTCGATGTCGATCTGACCGGCATCGGCGCGCACCAGGCCCACGATCATGTAAAAGCTCGTGGTCTTGCCCGCCCCGTTGGGGCCCAGCAGGCCCACGACCTCACCGGCCTGCACCGCCACATGCACGTCGTGCACCACCGTGCGTGCGCCGTAGCGCTTCTTGAGGCCCTCGGCCTTCAGGCGACTGGGTTCGACATGTGCGGAGGCGGGTGGCACATTCATCATTCAGCGCCCGCCTTCCGGTTGGGACAGCGTGGGCGCCGGTGTCAGGTTGGTGCCCTTGTCTTTGGGTGCGACGGGCGGCTCGGTGTTGCGTGGGGTGATCACACCGCGCACACGACCTTTGGTCGACGTGGTGTTGCCCATATTGCCCACGACCTGGAAGACCGAGGTCTTGTTGTCGTAGAGGATGGCCTGGCCGGTGACCTCGTCGGTCAAGGTGGCGCCACGCAGGCGGCGCATGACGGCCCGACCCGAGAAATGCACGGTGTCGTCCTTGCCTTCGTAGACGACCTTTTCTGCCTCGCCTTCGATCGACTCGTCCACACCATCGCGCTTTTGCTTGAAGTAGGCGCGGCCACCGGGGCCGCCCAGCGCGGTGGCTGTCTGGGTGCCATCGGCGTTCTGGCGGACCTCCACACGATCGGCATTGACCGTCATCGTGCCCTTGGTGATCTCGACGTTGCCGGTGAGGATGTTCAGGCGCTGGGCATCATCGACCCGTGCGGAATCCGCCGCGAAATTGAGCGGTTGCGCGCGGTCTGACTTCTCGGACCAGGCAGGCGTGCCCCACAATACGGCGAGCAAGCCGCAGGCCAGTGTGAGTCGAGAAAAGCTAGGGAAAGTCAGCAGCATTTTCGGCATGAATTTTGCATTCATTTTAGCCATGAAGCGCTGCATCGTGGTGCTCAATTTGGCGAAATCGACGCACCACAGTCGGGTTTGTCACACCGGAATGAGGGGCATGCAGCGCCCCTCGTGTTATTCGCGTTGTGACTGCGGGCTTATTTGCCCTTGCGCACCTTGTTGATCAGGGCATCGGTGGTGGCCAGGGTCTTCTCGGGCGTGCCGTTGAGGCCCACCGAGGTGTAGTAGAGCCCCGCGATGCCCACGGTCGGCACACCGTCGATCTTGTAGGCATCGGCCAGTGTACGGGCCTGGCGGCACTTGGTCTGCACGCCAAAAGACTCCATCACGCTAAGGAACTTGGCTTTGTCGACACCTTGCTTGGCGATCCAGTCGGCGATCAGCTCGGGCTTGTCAAGCTTCAGACCTTCTTCGTGGATGGCGTGGAAGACCTTGGCGTGCAAGGTGGGCAGCAGGCCCATGGAGTCCAGCGCGTAGAACAGGCGCTGATGCACGCCGAAGGGGTTCTCGCGGAAGGCCACGGGCACGCGGCGGAAGGCCACATCGGCCGGCACCTTGGCCGCCCAGGCTGCCAAATAGGGTTCGAAGTGGTTGCAGTGCGGGCAGCCGTACCAGAAGAACTCGACCACCTCGACCTTGCCGGCCGGTGCCGTCGTGGGTGCGGCCTGGGTCAACTTGACGTAGTGCGTGCCCTCAACAGGCTCGCCACCTTGCGCCAGGGCCAGGGACGGCAGCGACGCGACACCCGCGCCCAGACCAGCCGCGCCCAGGGTGGCACTCAAAGTCTGGATCGAAAACTCACGGCGGTTCATGGAACATCCTTTCGCTTAGCTCAGCGCTTGTTTGTGCTTACTTCTGAATCCGGACCAGGGCCGACTCGATGCCGGCTGCCTGCAGCTTGACACGCACTTCGTCGGCCTGTTCCCGCTGGGCGAAGGGCCCGACGCGAACACGGTACATCGTGCGACCGTTGACCTCGCGCTCTTGGATCTTGGGCTCCATGCCCATCATGGCCAGCTTGGCGCGTTGCTGTTCGGCCTCGGCCTGGCTGCCATAGGCGCCGGCCTGCACTTGGTAGCTCAACGAATCAGGGGCCGAAGCGGTGGACACGGGTTCGCCCGAGAGGATGGCTGCCGGGTTGCGGTTGCTGGCCGGCGCGCTGGCGGCCTTGCTGGAGGACTTGGCCGCGCTGGCTGCAGAGGTGGCCGGCGCAACGGCACTTGGCGGCGTGACGACGGGTGCAACAGGCACCTCCTGCTGAGCAGCAGGCTCGCCACCGGAAGCCGCAGCCGAGGCAGCGGAAGCCTCCTCCTGAACAGCATGGGGCTTGGCCGGGTTCTTGCCGTACAGCGGGCTGTTGGGATCCCAGTTCTTGTTCTTCTCGGCCTCGGCCGCGTCTTGCTCAGGGGTGCGCTGTGGCACCTTGTCGATGAAGGGCAGCGGGACCTTGGCGATGTACAGCGCCACGCCCAGGGCCAGCCCCAATCCGATCAACAGGCCGACGATCATGCCGAGGAAGAAGCCTCCGCGTTGGGATTTCATGGGATCAGATCCTCTTTCTTCTTTACATCTTTTCAGGTGCGCTCACACCCAGCAGCGCCAGGCCGTTGCGCAGCACCTGGGCCGTGGCGGTCAGCAGCGCCACGCGGGCTCGGCTGAGTTCGACATCGTCCACAAGGAAACGTTCCGCGGCGTAATAGCTGTGGAAGGCGCTGGCCAGGTCACGCAGGTAGAAAGCCACATCATGCGGGGCCAGGCCCTGTGCGGCCGAGGTCAGCATGCCGGGGAATTCGGCCAGCTTCGTCATCAAGGCCAGTTCCGTTTCAGCGGACAACAAACCCAGATTGGCTTGCGACAGGGTCGCCAGGTCGCCGCCAAGCTTTTCGACGTACTGCGCGCGCACGGAGTGGATGCGGGCATGGGCGTACTGGACGTAGAACACGGGGTTCTCGTCGTTCTGCTTGAGGGCGAGGTCGACGTCGAAGGTGAACTCGGTGTCGGCCTTGCGGCTGATCAGGAAGAAGCGCACCGCGTCCTTGCTGGTCCACTCGATGAGGTCGCGCAGCGTGACGTAGCTGCCGGCGCGCTTGGAGATCTTCACCTCCTCGCCGTTCTTCATCACGGTGACCATCTTGTGCAGCACGTAGTCGGGCCAGCCTTGCGGGATGCCGACACCAGCGGCTTGCAGGCCGGCGCGCACGCGGGCGATGGTGCCGTGGTGGTCGGAGCCCTGGATGTTCACGCATTGCTGGAAGCCACGCTCCCACTTGGCGATGTGATACGCCACATCGGGCACGAAGTAGGTGTAGCCGCCATCGGACTTGCGCATCACGCGGTCCTTGTCGTCGCCGTAGTCGGTGGAGCGCAACCACAGGGCGCCGTCTTCTTCGAAGGTCTTGCCCGCGTCTTTCAGCTTCTGCACCGCAGCCTCGACCCGGCCCGAGGTGTACAGGCTCGATTCGAGGTAGTAGTTGTCGAAGCGCACGCCGAAGGCCTTGAGGTCCAGGTCCTGCTCATGGCGCAGGTAGGCCACGGCGAACTGGCGGATGCCGTCGAGGTCTTCGGGGTCGCCCGAGGCGGTGAATTCGCGGTCGTCGGCTTTCACGGTCTTCTTGGCCATGAAGTCAGCGGCGATGTCGGCGATGTAGTCGCCGTTGTAGGCGGACTCAGGCCAGTTGGCGTCACCGGGCTTGAGGCCTTTGATGCGCGCCTGTGTGGACGTGGCCAGGGTTGCGATCTGCACGCCGGCGTCGTTGTAATAGAACTCGCGCGTGACGGCCTGGCCCTGCGTTTCAAAGAGATTGCACAGCGCATCACCCAAGGCGCCCTGGCGACCGTGCCCCACGTGCAGCGGACCCGTGGGGTTGGCCGAGACGAACTCGACGAGCACCTTCTTGTCGGACAGGGGCTGCCAGCCGAACTTGTCACCGCCGGTCAGCACATCGGTCACGATGGCCTGCTTGGCCTCCGGCTTGAGGCGCAGGTTGATGAAACCCGGCCCGGCGATCTCGATGGCCGAGACCCATTGCTGCACGGCCGGCTGGGCCTGCAGGGCAGCGACCAGGGCCGTGGCCAGCTCGCGCGGGTTCTTCTTGAGGGACTTGGCCAGTTGCATGGCCGCCGTCACGGCCAAATCGCCGTGAGCGGCCTGCTTGGGGGCCTCGAAAACAGGGGTGAAGGACGCGTCGGCGTCAGGCGCGGCTTGGCGCAGGGCATCACCCAGGGCAGAGAGAAGGGCACGCTTGGCTTGGATCATCCCCGCATTCTAGGCGTTGCCCCGTGACAGGCCGCCTTGCGCCACCCTTCTGCCACCCTTGCGCCGCTCCTAGGCCACTTTCAGCGACTGCCCCGCCGCGATCGGGTCTCCGGTCTGGTCAAGCACCTCAAGCCAGCGCTTGTAGGTACCGACCTCGCCAGCGTCCCAAGGATGGAAGCCCGGCTTGATGTAGGAGATGTAGTGCTTGAGGAAGGCGGGCCGGCTGAACAGGCCGCCCCAGCCATAGAGCCACCACAGGCCCTTGAACCAGGTCTTGATGCGCTGACCGCGCGTCATGCCGTCGACCTCGAACATGTGGTTCATCACCATGAAGGTGGCCAGGGGGAAGAAGAAGCTGATCTCGATGAAGCCGAGGATGCGCGTGAAATAGCCCACCTTGGCGACCTTCTGCATCACGTCGAAGGCCACGGCCTTGTGCTCCATCTCTTCCATGGCGTGCCAGGCGTACATGCCGGCCAGACGGGGGTCGGCCTGCTCGATCATGTGTGGCGAGTCGAACAGCAGGTGGACCATGATGGCGGTCATGTGCTCGGCAGCGGCCGTGAAGGCCAGCGTGTGGCGGCGCGAGAAGCGGCCACGGAAGAAGTCGAACAGCCAGTACTTGTAGATGCGCTCCAGGATGCCAACGGCCACGCCCTGCTGCTTGAGTCGGCCATTGAAGAGGTCGTGCACCATGCCGTGCTGGCCTTCCTGGCGGATGAAGTCCTTGATCTCCCGCAGCATGGCCGGGTCCTTGACGCGGTGTCGGTAGTCGCGCACGCAGGAGATGAAGAAACGCTCGCCCACCGGGAAGGTGGTGGACATGGCGTCGGCGAAACGCGTCTTGAAGGCGTCACCATCCCACCAGTAACGGGGGATGTCATCGGCATCGAGCTGGAAGTCGAGCTTCTCGCGCGGCGTGATGTGGGGTTGCGGATGTTGTCTCTGTGTTGTTGTCATGGCGAGTCAGGATGCGTGAGTAAAAAGATGAACTGACGGGTTGACCGCGAGCCTTCACGATCCCACGTCGGCCGACTGATTTCATAGGTCTTTGCCCGACAAAAGGCATCCACAACGACACCGCCACGGCCGGGCACCACGCACAAAGTGCGAAGAAATGCACATTCCACGGGGGTCTTTTCAGAAGGAGGCAAAGCGCGCACAGTGCCAAGATGGCGTCATGAGCTGCCAAAGGGTCTGCGTGCGACATGCGATGTGGCATGAATGGGACCTTGCGGCGCGACACATTGGGCCTCCATGGGTGACATCGACATCGATATCGACACCGGACTGATCGGCAAGTACCGGATCCTCAAGCGACTGGGCGAAGGTGCCACCAGCGAGGTCTTCCTCTGCCGCGACGACTTCCACGACCGCGACGTGGCGATCAAGCGTGTGCGCTCCTCGGCGCTGGGTGACGCGGTGGACGGGCCCGTGTACGCCCGCTTCTTCGCGGCCGAAGCCGCCTTGGTGGGCCGGCTGCAGCACCCCAATGTCGTGCAGATCTTCGACGCGGTGCCGGACCCAACCTCGCCCTATGTGGTGATGGAGTATGTGCCGGGCACCACGCTGCGCACCTACTGCCGCCCCGACCAGTTGCTGCCGCTGGAGCTGATCGTGGAAGTCGGCTTCAAGTGCGCGATGGCGCTGGGCTATGTGTACCGCCAAGGCCTGATCCACCGTGATGTCAAGCCGGCCAACATCCTGGCCATCACCAACAGCCAGGGCGTGGTCACCGATGTGAAGATCACGGACTTCGGCAGCGTGCTCAACCTCGCGGCGGACTCCACGCAGGTCCACCAGGTTGGCTCGCTGGCCTATATGTCGCCCGAGCAGCTCGATGGCCAGGTGCCCGACTGCCGCGCCGACATCTATGGCTTGGGCGCCGTGCTCTACCACCTGGTGGCCGGCAAGCCCCCTTTCGATGCGCCCTCGCAAGCGGCGCTGATGAACCTGATCTACAACCAGGACGCGCCGCCGCTGGCCGGCATGCGCTCCGGTGTGAACGAGGCGGTCGACCAGGTCATCCTCCGGGCACTGGCCAAGGAGCCCAAGGACCGCTACGGCAACTGGGACGAATTCGCCCAGGCGCTGTCGGGCCTGATCACCGAGCACAAGGTGCCGCGCGGCCATTTGCAGGGCGTGCTGGACTCCGAGCGCTTCAACCTGCTTCGCACGCTGGATTTTTTCTCGACCTTCGGCGACGTGGAGTTGTGGGAGGTGGTGCACCGCGCCAAGTGGCAGCGCTTCTCCTTCGGGCACGCGCTGTACCGACGGGGCGAGGAAGGCCGCACCTTCCACATCATCGCGCAGGGCAGTGTGGAGGTGTACCGCAACGCCAAGCGTGTGGCCCTGCTGGGCGCGGGCACCTCGGTGGGCGAGATGGCCTACCTGGCGCCCAGCCCGGAATTGCGCCGCCACAGCACCGATGTGGTGGTGACCGAGCCGACCACGACCATCTCCTTCACGCCCGAGGCCATGCAGCAGCTCAGCCCGGCTTGCCGACACCTGTTCGACGAGGCCTTCATCCGCGTGCTGGTGCGGCGCCTGCATGCGGCGCACGAGGCGCTGGCGCACCCTCGGCGGATCATGTAGCGCGTCATCCGATTTCATCCATCATGCGTTACAAGGGAAGACGCGGCCGCCGTGGCCCGCCTGCCAACCAACCTTGATGGAGTCCTGACATGCGTGCACTGATTGCGACCGTTTCCCTGGCCCTGCTGTCCACCCTGGCCCATGCAGGCGAAGCCTGCGAAGCCAAGGCCGTTGACAAGAATGGCAAGGCCCTGGCTGGCGCCGCCAAAACCAGCTTCATGAAGAAGTGCGAGAAGGAAGCCGGTGGCGCGGCCTGCGAAGCCAAGGCTGTCGACAAGAACGGCAAGGCCCTGGCCGGCGCTGCCAAGAGCAGCTTCATGAAGAAGTGCGAAAAGGAAGCGGCCACCGCCAAGTAAGAACACGGCCCTTCGGGGCCTGTTTCACTTCACAGGTCTGATGGGGTGCATCAGCGCGTCCACACCCCACGCGCCAGCAACACGGCCGCAGCCGGGATCAACACCAGCAGGTGGGCCTCCAGCATGATCAGCTTGCGCACGCCGCGCACCTCGTCCGCAGACGGCAGGCGCCCCGTGGCATCCAGCTCACGGCGCCAGCGCTGAAAGGACCGGGTCGGCTTGATGGAAACCAGCCCGATCAGCACGAACAGGCCCAGCTTGGCATGCAGCAGCGGCTGATGCCAGTACCAGCCCGTTCCCTTCATGCCCCACCAGGTCCGCGCCACGCCGGTGGCCAGCACGGCCATGGCCGCCGCGAAGTAGATGGCATCCACACGCACCAGGCGGCGCACCACCTCCGCATTGAGCCACTCAGGCCGGCACAGGGCCGCCTCGCTGCTCAGGAACACGACCACACTGAGGATCGCGATGAAGTGGGCGTAGGCCAGCAGGGATTCGATCAGCATGGGGCCCATCATGCCGGCTCAACGTGACCGCGCTGCCAATAACCGGGGTCGCCATAAGTCTCCTTGACAAAATCGATCCACAGCCGCAGTCGCAACGGCAGGTGTTTGCGCTGCGCGAACACCGCATAGATGCCATTGGGCGGCGCGGCGTATTCATCGAGCACGCTGAGCAAGCGCCCGGCGCGCACATCGGCCTCGACCTCCCACCACGAGCGCCAGGCCAGACCCAGGCCTTCCAGGCACCAGGCGTGTAGCACCTGGCCATCTGAGCAATCAAGCCGCGTGGAAGGCCGCACATGGTGCAACTGCCCGTCCACCGTGAAGGCCCAGCCTCGCGTCTGGCTCGCTTCGGAACTCAGCGTCAGGCAATCGTGCCGGGCGATGTCTTCCGGGCGGGTGGGACGGCCACGTCGACCCAGGTAAGCCGGGCTGGCCACGCACAGGCGCCGGTTGTCGGCCAGACGCACGCTGACCAGGCTGGAATCGGGCAGATCGCCCACGCGCACGGCGCAATCGAAGCCTTCATTGACCAGGTCCACCAGGCGGTCTGACAGGTTAAGGGACAGGGACACCTCCGTATGCAGGCCCACGAAGCGCGGCACCAGCGGCGCCACATGGCGGCGCCCAAAGCCCGCCGGCGCGGTGATGCGCAGATGCCCGCTGGCCTGCAGGCCGCCTGCGCTCACGCTGGCCTCGGCATTGGACAGGTCGGCCAGCAGGCGCTGGGCATCCTCCAGAAAGGCACTGCCCTCGTGCGTGAGGCTGATGCGGCGCGTGGTGCGCACCAGCAGCTTGACACCCAGGCGCTCTTCGAGCGCGTCGATGCGACGCCCGATCACGGCCGGTGCCACGCCTTCAGCGGTCGCCGCCGCCGTCAGGCTGCCCTTCGTGGACACGGCCACAAATGATTCGATCTGCTTGAGTCGATCCATGGTTCCTCACCCGCTGCCTGTGCGCGACCCCAGGCTGGCCACTTCTTCTGGACGACGCATGTTGATCAGGTCATGCAGGCAAGACAATCCGGGGGCAACCCTGCGTGTCCCATTCATGCACACCACGGCCTTGATTTTTACTTAAAAGTCATTAATCAATGTATTTTTGAGTTGTTAATGTTTATTCAAGTATCGAATAAACTGCCGCACTGACACCGGGTCTGCCATTTGCTGATGCCCATTTCGAGGCACGGCTGCTGGCATTTCCGCGCCACATCCCTTCTACTGACGCTCTTCTTCCAGACGAGGTTCACCATGACCGCACGCACCACCGTCCACGGCCTCCAAGTGGCCACCGAGCTCTACCGTTTCATTGAAGACAAGGTGCTGCCGGGCACGGGCGTCGACAGCGCCAAGTTCTGGGCCGGCTTCGACGCCATCGTCAAGGACCTCGCGCCCAAGAACGCCGCCCTGCTGGCCGAGCGCGACCGCATCCAGACCGAGATGGACGCCTGGCACAAGGCCAACCCCGGCCCGATCAAGGATTTCAGCGCCTACAAGGCCCAGCTGGAAAAGATCGGCTACCTGGTGCCAGTGCCAGCCGACGTGAAGGCCACCACCGCCAATGTGGACGCCGAACTGGCCCTGCAAGCCGGCCCGCAGCTGGTGGTGCCCATCCTGAACGCCCGCTACGCCCTGAACGCGGCCAACGCGCGCTGGGGTAGCCTGTATGACGCGCTGTACGGCACCGACGCCATCAGCGAAGACGGTGGCGCCGCCAAGGGCCCCGGCTACAACGAAGTGCGCGGCAACAAGGTCATCGCCTGGGCCCGCAACTTCCTGGACACCGCTGCCCCGCTGGAAGGCGCGTCGCACAAGGATTCGACCGGCTACGCCATTGTCAACGGCCAGCTGGCCGTGACCGTGGGCGGCAAGACCGTCGGCCTGAAGAACCCGGCCCAGCTGGTGGGCTATCAAGGTGATGCTGCCGCACCGAGCAGCGTGCTGCTGGTCAACAACGGCATGCACGTCGACATCCAGATCAACCGCAACACCAACATCGGCAAGACCGATGCCGCCGGTGTGGCCGACGTGGTGCTGGAATCGGCCGTGTCCACCATCCTGGACCTGGAAGACTCCGTGGCTGCCGTGGACGCCGAAGACAAGGTGCTGGGCTACAGCAACTGGCTGGGCATCCAGCTGGGCACGCTGACCGAAGAAGTCGCCAAGGGTGGCAAGAGCTTCACCCGCTCGCTCAACGCCGACCGCGTCTACACCGCCCCCAATGGTGGCGAGGTCAAGCTGCACGGCCGCTCGCTGATGTTCGTGCGCAATGTGGGCCACCTGATGACCAACCCGGCCATCCTGTGGGACGGCGGCAAGGAGATCCCCGAAGGCATCATGGACGCGGTGATCACCACCACCATCGCCCTGCACGACCTGCAAGGCCATGGCCAGATCAAGGGCCAGGCCATCCGCAACTCGCGCACCGGCTCGGTCTACATCGTCAAGCCCAAGATGCACGGCCCCGCTGAAGTGGCCTTTGCCGCCGAGCTGTTCGGCCGTGTGGAACAAGTCCTGGGCCTGCCTGACAGCACCGTCAAGCTGGGCATCATGGACGAAGAGCGCCGCACCTCGGTGAACCTGAAGGCCTGTATCGCCGCCGCTTCGAGCCGCGTGGCCTTCATCAACACCGGCTTCCTGGACCGCACCGGCGACGAGATGCACACCGCCATGCTGGCCGGCCCGATGATGCGCAAGGGCGACATCAAGAACAGCGTCTGGATCGCCGCCTACGAGCGCCGCAACGTGCTGATCGGCCTGCAATGCGGCCTGCGTGGTCGTGCCCAGATCGGCAAGGGCATGTGGGCCATGCCCGACCTGATGGCCGGCATGCTGGAGCAGAAGATCGCCCACCCCAAGGCCGGTGCCAACACCGCCTGGACACCTTCGCCCACGGCTGCCACGCTGCACGCCACGCATTACCACCAGGTAAGCGTGGCCGCCATCCAGGCCGACATCGAGAAGAACGGTGAAGATCCTCAGTCGCTGCTGGACAAGCTGCTGACCATCCCCGTGGTGGAAAGCGCCAACTGGTCGGATGCCGAGAAGCAGCAGGAGCTGGACAACAACATCCAGGGCATCCTGGGTTATGTGGTGCGCTGGATCGACCAGGGCGTGGGCTGCTCCAAGGTGCCCGACATCCACAACGTGGGCCTGATGGAAGACCGCGCCACCCTGCGCATCTCCAGCCAGCACGTGGCCAACTGGCTGCACCATGGCGTGGTGACCGAAGCCCAGGTGCGCGAGACCTTCACGCGCATGGCCGCCGTGGTGGACAAGCAGAACGCCGGCGACAGCCTCTACCAGTCGCTGGTGGCCAACCCCGACGGTGCCGCCTTCCAGGCTGCGCTGGACCTGGTCTTCAAGGGCAAGGAGCAACCTTCGGGCTACACCGAGCCGCTGCTGCATGCATGGCGTTTGAAGAAGAAGGCCCAGGGCTGATCAGCCCCTCTATCTTGGTTGAGAGGCCCCAACAAGAAGGCACCCGTGATGGGTGCCTTTTTTCATGGTGCGACCGATTGCGCCAACCGATCAGAAGCCATATTGCGCGCCGATGCTCAACAGGTGGGCCGAGCCGCTTTGACGGCCGGTGTCGTAGCTGGTGAAGTCGGCGTTGCCGACCAACTTGAACTGCCGGTTGAGCGAATACTCCAGGCCCAGACCGCCGTGGAGCTTGAGCTTGGAAGACGAGCTGGCAAACAGCCCACTGGACTTGGCGTCGACATAGGCCAGACCCAGGCGCGCCACGCCGGTGAGCGCAGACGTGAACTTGGGATGGATGGCCGCGCCAAAAGTCAACGCCGAGACCTCGATGGACTGGGTCGTGACGGAAAGGATCGACGTATTGGCCTTGCCAAAATCGATGTAGGCCACTTCCAGTGCCAGGCCGGGCAGCGAAGCCTGGTGCGACACATCAAAGCCGCCGTACAGCTTGAAGCCGGTATCGCCGTCATCGCATTGCGTGCCCAGGCCGCAGTCGATGTCGATGTGGCTGGGGCCGATGGTGGCGCCAATGTAATTCTCGGCGGAGGTGGCAGCCGACATAGCCAGGGCCACGGCGCCGATAACAAGTTGCTTCATCTTCATGGGGATCTGCCCCGCTCAACGGGGATCGACAAATGAAGCGCGCATCTTGCCCCGGCCAGGTGGCCGCATCCCCCCCTGAAAAAGGGATGGTTCGCCCACCAATCCGGTAAGGACTGTGGGCGATTGTTTCTGCGGGGATCAAATCGCGATCACTGGCCCATCAAAAGCCATATTGCGCGCCGACGGAGTAAAGCCGGACCACGCCATTGGTACCGCGGAACTTGCCGGTGGTGAAGTCGGCCGAGGCCACGCCCTTCCAGTTCTTGTCGAAGGCGTACTCGGCACCCAGGCCCCAATAGGGCTTGGTGGCATGCGAGGTGGCCGCGGCATTGGGTTCGTCCACCTTGCTGGTCACATACGCCATGCCCAGACGCAGCACGCCCGTGAACTCGGGGATGAAGTCGTAGCGCAAAGCGCCGCCCACCGTGAGGGCCGAAGCATCGAGGCGCCCGCCTATGGTCGTGCTGCCCTGGACATATTCGTAGCGAGCCTTGCCAAAGTCAATGTAGGATGCCTCCAGCGACAGATTGGTGCTCATCTTGAGCCCGCCGAGCAACTTGAAGCCGCTGTCGTTCTGGTCGCATTGGGTCGTGCCATTGCAATCCAGGTTGACGTGACTGGTTCCCAGTGCCGCGCTCACGTAAGCCTGCTGCCCACAGGCCCCGCCCACCATCCAGATCGACACGGCGGCCGCCAATACAGTCTTCTTCATATGCATCCCAAGGTTTGTGACACTGAACGTTCAGCGCCACAAATTGTAGGTGGCGAAGCTGTGGACGCCTTACAGCAAATACACCAGCAAAGCCATGCCTCCATACCCCATCAGGAGGGTTGCAGGGACACCACTGCGGTCCGCCTAGAATGTTTTCCGGAAGGCATGGGGCCCTCCACCTGCTATTTGCCACAAACCTAGGAGTTACATATGAAGAAGATTTTTGTTGCCGCACTGGCAACCGTTGCCGCTGCATCGTCCATGGCCGCCCAGAACAACGTGGGTAGCTGCGGTTGGGGCTCCAAGCTGTTCGAAGGTCAATCGGGTATTGCACCGCAAGTGTTGGCCGTCACGACCAACGGAACCTCGGGCAACCAGACGTTCGCCATCACTTCCGGTACGTCCGGCTGTACCCAGGACGGCGTGGTGTCCTCGACCTGGAAGACCGCCATGTACATCGACGGCAACCGCGTGGCCCTGGCCCGTGACGCCGCTGCTGGTCAAGGTGAAAGCCTGGACGTGCTGGCTGCCCTGATGGGCGTGAAGGCCGAAGACCGCGCCCTGTTCGCCTCGACGATCAAGGCCAACTTCGCCACCGTGTTTGCCAATGAGCAAGTGGCCGTCAACTTGAAGGCTGTGCTGGCCGCCAACACCCAACTGGCTGGCTACGCCAACGTCATCTGATGCATGACGATGGCCGCCCCTTGCGGCCATGAACCATGCCCAGCCTAGGCTGGGCATGCTTACTTACAGCAGGACACTCCTGTGCGCACTTCAAACTTGATTGGCGGCATGGCCGTGTTGGCCGTGCTCACCTTGACTTGCCTTGCCCCTCGGCTGGCGCAGGCGCACGATGCGCCCGCCACCGCCATTCTGGAACCGGCCACGCCAGAGCAGAAGGTCTATCTTCAGCAACTGCAAGCCCAGGCCAGCCAGCAAAAGCTGGCCGATGAGCTCATGTGGCAGACACTGATGCACTACCGTGTGCACCCCATCGCACGCGTCAACCGCAGCCTGGCCGACGACCCCGAATTCTTTCTGGCCCCCACGGGCAAATACCAGCCAGGCGCAGAACTGGACGCCACGCTCGCCGCCTTCTTCGACCCCACTTTGCGCTATGCGCTGGATCAGTCTGCGGCCTGCCGCTTCGTCGCGCGCTACCAATGGCTGGACGAACGGCTGCACTTCGACCCCAAGCTGCTGCCCGAGCCCAACTGCGTGCGCTACCGTCAATGGCGCGAGGGCATTGCTGCCGAGAAGGTGACACTGATCTTCCCTTCGGCCTATCTCAACAGCCCGGCCTCCATGTATGGCCACACCTTCCTTCGGCTTGACCCCAAGCCCGCCAGCGGCCCGAAGGCTTCACCACTGCTGTCGTATGCCGTGAACTACGCGGCCAATGGCAACGAGAACGAAGGGCTGGCTTTTGCGTTCAAGGGGCTGACGGGCCTGTATGCCGGCGCCTTCACCAATTCGCCCTATTACATCCGCATCCGCGAATACAACGACCTCGAGAACCGGGATATCTGGGAGTACGAGCTCAACCTCACGCCGAAAGAGGTCGACCGGCTCATGGCCCACACATGGGAGCTGGGCCCCACCGTTTTCGACTACTACTTCTTCGACGAGAACTGTTCGTACCACCTGCTGTCGCTGATCGATGCCGCCAGGCCCGAACTGCGTTTGTCGGAGCAGTTCACCTGGTGGGCCATTCCTCTGGACACGATCAAGGCCATTGCCAGGGTACCGGGCCTGGTCACGTCCGTGCGCTACCGTCCGGCCAACAGCTCCGAGCTGCATTACCGTGCGAACCTGCTGGGACCGCAGAGCGCCGCGCAAGCCAAGGCGATCATGCAGGGACAACTACCCGTCGAACGCTTGAGCGAGCTGGAGCCTTCGCCGGAGCGCCGCGCCCTGATCCTGGAAACCGCCGAGCGACTGACGGCCTATGACGCCACACGCCATGTCAGTGTGGACAGCGAGACCCAGAAACAGCGCATCAGCTTGCTGGCCGCCCGGGCGGCGCTGCCTTCCGGCCCCGCCTTGACCGTGCCCACACCCCGCATGGATCCCACGCAGGGCCATGACACCGCCCGTGTCGATCTGATGGTGGGGCAGCGCAATGGGCATGGGATGGTGATGTTGCAGGCGCGTCCGGCCTATCATGAGCTGATGGACACCGAAGAGGGCTACCAGCGCGGCGCGGCCATCACCTTCTTCAGTCTGGCCATGAGCAAGACCTCCGACGGCCATGTGCAATTGGAGCGCTTCGTGCCGGTGGAGATCGCGTCACTAAGCCCCCGCGAGCCGCTGCTGTCGGCGCGTTCGTGGCGTGTGCATGTCGGACTGGAGCGCAGCAATCAGGTGCGACAGGATGGCACCCGGCCGCTGGGCCTGAACCTCAATGGCGGCCCTGGTCTGTCTTATGAGCTCTCGGCCGATCAGCGTGTCCTGGGCTATGTCTTCCTGGACAACCAGGCTCGCTGGGACCGTGCCCTGCCACGTGAGCCCTGGGCCATCGGCAGTGGCCTGGCGCTGGGCATGCTGGCGGACCCGAGCCCATCATGGCGCGTTCAGGTCGAGGTGTCAGGTCGCGCCTACCTGGACAGACAACCGGCTGAAACCAGCCTGCTCCTGCGCTCGCGCTACAGCCTTGACAAGCACTGGAACCTCCATGCGCAATGTGACACCACCAAGCGCAGGGAGGCACCCGTCAGCCAGAGCTGCCTGATTGGTGTGCAGCGCTATTTGTGAGCCGCCCCAAAAAACGGCCTCCGCATGCCAGCATGCGAGGCCGTTGTTCGTTGGCAAACCGGCTGGGCCGGCCTTGCCTCAAGCGCAAGGATCAGAAGTGGTATTGGCCGCCAATCGAGAGCATGCGGATGGAGCCGCTACCCATGCCGCTGATGACTTCGGTCGTGTTGCTGAAGTCCGCTTCAACAGAAGCCGAGAAGCTCTTGGTAAAGGCGTACTCCAGCCCCAAACCGAACAAGGCTTTGATTTCCGACTTGGAGTCGGAGCCCGAGGCGCTGGTGATGACCTGCGTGGCCTTCAGTTTCGTTTCCATATTGGCCAGACCCAGGCGCGCGACACCACTCAGTTCAGGCGTGAAGTTGCCGCGAACCGCACCGACCACGAAGGGTGCACTCGACTCCAGATCAACCTTGATGTTGCCGTAGGGATAGACGTAGGCCGTGGCAGAGGGCTTGCCGAAGTTGATGTAGCCAGCCTCCACAGAGAACACAGGATTGAGCTTGTAGCCCACATAGAGCTTGTAGCCCGTGTCATTGTTCTTGCAATCGCTGGTACCAGAACAATCGGCGTTCACGTTGGTTGCGCCAACAGAACCACCCACATAGACCTGCGCCGAAGCGCCCCCCACAGCCGCCAATAACACCGCGGCTGAAATCAGCTTCTTCATGTTCATATAAACCCCAAATACTCAATAGTGCGTCGGCAATTCGACGCGCGAAGTGTAGATAAATGAGGCCGCTCGATACCCCCATGGACACGGGGAAATGTGGTGCGCAAGACGCAAACTGGACGTCGGTTTAGTCCGGGGGATTAGGAATAGAAGACAGCGGAGGCCCCAAAGAGAAACAGCCTCGCCCTGCCAGGCTGTTGATGTCGGCCCCCTCGCTCCCTCTTTTCGCGTCAGGCCCCTCGTCAGAAGCGGTACTGCGCCCCGACAGAGATCATGCGGATCAGGCCGTTGCCGGTTTCCGCCACGTCAGCCGCCTTGGTGAAGTCGGCTTCCACCGATGCCGACAGGTTCTTGTTGATGGTGTATTCAAGCCCGATACCATAGTAGGCGCTGATTTCCGACATGGAGTCGCTACCCGATGCGCTGGGCACGGACACGTCGATCTTGCTGGTGACATTGGCCATGCCCAGACGCCCCACCAGCTTCATGTCGGGTGCCACCGTGCCGCGAATGGCCCCCAGGATGAACACGGCGCTGGAGCGCAGATCAACCGAAACCAACCCCACTCCTGACACATTGCCCGAAGCGGAGAACTTGCCGAAATTGGCATAGCCTGCCTCCAGCGCGAACACCGGGTCGATGGCGTAGCCTGCGTACAGCTTGCCGCCAACAGCGTTCTTGTCGCATTTACTGGCACCTTGGCAATCCACGTCCTGGTTGGTGGCGCCAAGCGCGCCGCCCACATAGACCTGCGCCGAGGCGCCACCCACACACGCCAGCAACGCTGCCGCCGCGATCAGCTTTTTCATGTCCATACAAACCCCAATGCAAAGTAGTTAGTTGGTCTGGGCCCATGACATGGCCCCGTCAAACCTGGATTCCCCAGACAGGTCATCGACCGATGTCCAGCGATTATGTATGAAGACCATCGCGCCCCATCCCAGGCCACAGCGGAGCAAGGCACGGACATACCCCAACTAGAATGGCGCCACATCGTCGTAGTAGCAAGACCTGGTGGAGACAGCATGAACACACGCTCCGACCCCGCGCTGGCTGGCCAATCGCCGTACCCGCATCTGCTGTCGCCACTGGACCTGGGCTTCACCACGCTGAAGAACCGCGTGCTGATGGGCTCGATGCACACGGGCCTGGAAGATGGCCGCGATCTGAGCAAGCTGGCCGCCTACTTCCGTGAACGGGCAGAGGGGGATGTGGGGCTGATCGTGACCGGTGGTTTCGCGCCCAATATCGTGGGCTGGGCCAAACCATTTGCGGGCACCCTGTCTACATCGGGTGCGGCCCGGCGCCATCAGGTGGTGACGCGCGCAGTGCATGAGGCCGGCGGCAAGATCGCGTTGCAGATCCTGCACACGGGGCGCTACGCCTACCATCCGCTGGCGGTGGCACCGTCGCGCATCCAGTCGCCCATCTCGCTGTTCAAGCCCTTTGCGCTGTCGGCACGCGGTGTGGAGCGGCAGATCCGCGCCTTCGTCAATTGCGCAGTCAAGGCCCGTGAAGCGGGCTACGACGGCGTGGAGATCATGGGCTCGGAGGGTTACTTCATCAACCAGTTCCTGGCCCGCCACACCAACCAGCGCACGGACGAATGGGGTGGCGACTACAGCCACCGCATGCGCCTGCCCGTCGAGATTGTCGAGCGCACACGCGAAGCCGTGGGCCGCGACTTCATCATCATCTACCGTCTGTCCATGATCGACCTGGTGCCCAATGGCAGCACCTGGGACGAGGTGGTGACCTTGGGCAAGGCCATTGCCACGGGCGGCGCCAGCATCATCAACACGGGCATCGGCTGGCATGAGGCGCGCGTGCCCACGATCGCCACGAGCGTGCCGCGCCGGGCCTTCACCTGGGTCACGCAGAAGATGAAGCAGGAGCTGGCATCGGCGGGCATCGCCATCCCGCTGGTGACGTCCAACCGCATCAACACGCCCGAGGTGGCCGAGGCTGTGCTGGCCGATGGCTGCGCCGACATGATCTCGATGGCGCGCCCGCTGCTGGCCGATCCTTTCTTTGTCAAGAAGGCCGCACAAGGCCGCGCCGACGAGATCAACACCTGCATCGCCTGCAACCAGGCTTGCCTGGATCACATCTTCCGCAACAAGCTGACCTCCTGCCTGGTCAACCCGCGCGCCTGTCATGAGACCGAGCTGGTGTTCAAGCCCACATCGGCCAAGCGCAAGATCGCCGTGGTGGGGGCGGGCCCGTCGGGCTTGACCGCCGCCACGGTGCTGGCCGAGCGTGGCTTCGATGTCGACCTGTTCGATGGGGCCGATGAGATCGGCGGCCAGCTCAACATGGCCAAGCAGGTACCGGGCAAGGAAGAGTTCCACGAGATGCTGCGTTACTTCCGCAAGCGCGTGGAGCTGACCGGCGTGAGGTTGCATCTGCAGATCCGTGTGGATGCGGCGCGCCTGCAAGGCTATGACGAGGTGATCGTCGCCACGGGCGTGAGCCCGCGCAACCCCAGGATCCCCGGGCAGGACCACCCCAAGGTGCTGAGCTACATCGATGTGCTGCGCCACAAGAAGCCGGTGGGGCGCAAGGTGGCCATCATCGGCGCGGGCGGCATCGGCTTCGATGTGGCCGAGTACCTGGTGCACGATGGGCACTCGACGACGCTGGATCTGGAAGCCTGGAAGGCCGAATGGGGCGTGACCGATCCGGCTCTGTCACCGGGTGGTGTGGTCAATGGCCCGGCGCAGGTGAGCCCGCCTGCGCGCGAGGTGACGCTCTTGCAGCGCAAGAAGGGCAAGCTGGGCGATGGCCTGGGCAAGACCACGGGCTGGATCCACCGCACGACCTTGAAGATGAAGAACGTCGAGATGGTGGGCGGCGTGAACTACGAACGCATCGGTGATGAGGGGCTGCTCATCAGCTACGGCGAGGAGCGCAAGGACCCGACCTGGATCGCCTGCGACAACGTGGTGCTGTGCGCGGGCCAGGTACCTTTGCGAGCGCTGGCCGATGAACTCGGTGAGAGTGGGCGCTCGGTGCACGTCATCGGCGGGGCCTTTGAAGCCGGCGAGCTTGATGCCAAGAAGGCGATAGACCAGGCGGCGCGGCTGGCTGCCAGGCTTTGACAAATGCCTAGCAAGCAGCGCATGTGGGCACAAAGGCCCACTGCGCACACTCGACCCTGTTGCCCTTACTGGCCGATCTTGACCGGCACCGATTTCACGCTGCCATCGGCCTGAGGTACCTTGACCACGAGGTTGAGCGTGCCCTTGAAGTCGGCCGGCGGGGTGCCCGTGAAGGCGCCTGTGGCCGGGTCGAACTTCACCCATGAGGGCATGGGCTTGCCGTCCGCCGTCTTGACCTCGATGGTCTTGCCAGGCGGCAAGTTGGCCGGCAGCTGCACCACGGCCTTCACCTGAGGCCCGGCCGCTGCACCTGTCTTCTCGGTGACGCCGCCCTTGGCCTGGATACTGGTCTTGGTGACGTCGACTTCAGCGCCGGCCTTGGTCATGCCCAAGGTGGCGCCACCACTGACGGCATCCGACTTCTGGATGCCACCAGCCGCGTTGATGCTGGCCGAGCCATCGACCTTGGCTTGCGTGCCCTCCATCGAGGTGCCGCCGCCCGAGTTGATCTTGAGGTTGCCACCGCCGTTGATGGTGACGCCTTCCTTGCTCGTGCCACCGCCGATCTCGGCCCGGTTGATGACGGCACCACCATCGCCCGCCGTGCCACCGATGGCACCGCCCACATGGCTGCTGGTGGCCGCCTTGAGGTTGACGTTGCCGCCCGCGGCGATGTTGGTGTCGCCACCGCTGTCGACCTTGGTGCCCACCAGGGTCACGTCCTTGCCCGCGACAATGTCCACGCCCTGGCCACCGGCGATGCTGGCCACGCTGGACGTGGTCGACTTGCTGCCCGCAAGCTGGAAGCCGTTGTCGGCCGAGGCCATCTCATTGGTCTTCTTGGTCGTCTTCTTGCCATCGTCGCCGGTGGTGGTCTCGTGCTTGGTGGAGCCACCAATCGAGCCGCCCACCGACAGGTCGGACGACGTGCTCTCGGCCGCCTTCACGTTGACGTTGCCACCCGCTGCCACCGTGGTCTTGCCTTGGGCTGCCACCTGCGTGCCTTCCAGCGTGGTGTCATTGCCCGACGACAGCTTCAGGTTGCCGCCCGACTGGATGGTGCCGCCCTTGGCCGTGGTGCTGCTGCTTTGGCCATAGTCGGCGCTGGCACCGAAAGAGCCTTCCTTGCTGGACGAGGGCTTGGTGGTTTCGCCGGTCTTGGCGTTGGTGCCCCCCTTGTCATTGGACTTGCTGGCACCGATCTTGGCGCTCACATCCAGCGACTGGCTCGACGAGGTGTCCTTGGCCGCATTGAAGGCGAGGTCGCCCTTGGCCGCGATGCTAGCATCACCCTGCGAGGCAATGTTGGTGCCCTCGAAGCTGGCATTGCCGCCGGACTTCACGTTCAGCTTGCCACCCGACTGGATGTTGCTCACCACCGCTTGTGAGGCGTTCGAGCTGCTGTCGTTGTAGCCGCCACTGGCTTCGATGCCACCTGACGAACCACCCTTGCCCTTGCTGGCCGAGATCTCAGCCGCCACGTTGTAGCCAGTGGTCGAGCTGGACTGGGTGTTGCGCGCGGCATCGACCTTCAGGTTGCCGCCTGTGGTGATGTTGGTGTCACCTCCGGAGTTGAGCTGCGTGCCTTCCAGACGGGTGTCGCCCTTGGTGTTGATCTTGAGGTTGCCACCGGCGTTGATGCCGCCGACCACGGCTTCGGACGAGCTGTCCTTGGTGGTCGAGGTGTCATAGCCGCCGCCCAGGCTGCCGCCCTTGAGCTTGATGTCGACCTTGAGTTCCGCCTGCCCCTTGCTGTCGGTGCTGGTGGAGGTGCTGGTGTTGGCTGCGGCCTTGTAGTCCAGCGAGCCCGCGTTCAGTTCGGTGTCACCGCCGGACGTGATCTGCGTGCCCTCCAGGCTGGTCTTGCCGCTGGAGGTGCTGGAGACCTTGCCACCCGCCTTGATGGTGGACACCACCGCATTGCTGGTCGACGAGGAACTGCCGCTCTTGTCGTTTTCATAGCTGGCCTTGATGCCGACGCTGGCGTCCGCACTGGTGCTGGTGTTGGTGCCGCTCACCGCGCCGCCGATACCGGCCGAGCCATTGGCACTGGCCGACGCGCTGGCCCCCGCCTCGGCATACAAGCCCAGCTTGGCCTCGTTCTTCTCGGAGTTGGACGAGGCGTAGGTCGTGTTCTGCGCGGCTTTGCTGGTGATGGTCTTGGCCGACTGCGTGAAATCACCACCGGCTTCGATGTTGGTGCCGACATCGGTGATGCTGTTGGTGGCCGTGCGGGTCATGTTGCCACCGGCCTTGAGGCTGGAGGTGACCGCCGTGGTCGAGCCCTGCACATTGTTGCTCTTGGTGTTGCTGCCGTAGAGGCCCACACTGCCTTCGGCCTTGGCTTCGGCACTGGCCGAGCCGCTGGCCGACATGCTGCCGCCACCCACCTGGCCATTGGCCTGCGCCTTGGCCGAGGCGCTGGCATCGGCATACAGGCCCACCGAGGTCACGTCGCTGGAACTGCGGGTTTCATGCACGTCCTGTGCGGCCTGGAAGCTCATGTCCTTGGCCTTGACATCCATGTTCCCGCCCGACTCGATGGACGAGCCCACCGTGGTCAGCGAGTTGCTGGCGTTGATCTTCATGTTGCCACCGGACTTGATGGCCGAGCCCGTGTGCGTGATGTCCAGCGAGCTGTCGGAGGTGTTGCTCGTGCGGGCCAGGGCCAGCTTGTTCTCGCTGCTGGCTTCGGCCGATGCGTCGGCGGAGGCCTGGGCACCGAGCTTGTTGGCGTCAGCGCCGGCATAGCCGCCCACACCACCCTTGCCCGCCTTGCCGGAGGCGCCGGCACCACCGGAGTCAGCCGAGGCACCGGCCTTGGCCTGGGCATTGGCCTTGTTGTCGCTCTCGCCCATGAAGCCGATCGAGGTGGTCGAGGTCGTCGTGTTGCTGGTCTTGATGTTCTCGCCAGCCAGCACCTTCACGTCCTTGGCATTGATGTTGGCGTCGCCACCGGCAGACAGCTCCGAGCCCTTGAGCGTGAGTGTGTTGCCCGCGTTGACGTCGACATTGCCACCGAACTTCACCGAGGAGCCCACGCTGCGCTGATCCAGCGTGGTGGTCGTGCTCGTGGAGGTCTCGCCCAGGATCAGGCCACCCTTGCCGCTGGCGTTCGCGCCGGCCGAGGCGCTGGCATCGGCCGAGGCCGCGCCGTTGCCAGAGGTCGCACCGGACGAGGACTGCGAATTGGAGCCCGACTCGCCACTGCCGCTGTCCACCTTCAGGAAGGTCGTGGTCTTGGTCGTGGTCTTGCTGTAGTCGGCGTCCTTGCCAGCCAGCACATTGATGTTGTTGCCGGCATTGAGCTTGCCGTCACCCTTCACGTCGACGGTCGCGCCTTCCAGCGTGATGTCCTTCTTGGCGGTCATCGAGGCATTGCCGCCCACATTGAGCGTGGTGCCGACGTTGCGGTCGCTGCCCTTGACCGTGTCCGTGGTCTGGCTGCCCACCAGGCCACCACCCACACCGAGACCCGAGGTGGTTGTGCTCGACGTGGTCTTGGTGCTGTTGGCCCGGGCCAGCAGGTTGACGCTGCCGCCGGCATCCAGATCGGCATTGCCACCGGCCTTCACATCGGTACCGGCCAGGGTAATGTCGTTCTTGGACTTGATGCTGAGGTTGCCACCGGTCGTCAGCCCCGACTTGATCTGCTCGGTGGTGGCCACGGTCGTGGTGGTCACGCTCGATGTCAGGCCATTGGATGAGGTCGATGAGGTGGTGTTGGCCTTCTTGTTTTCGATCGTGTCGAAGGTGACATTCCCGCCTGCGCTCAGCGACGCGTCGCCTCCAGCCGAAACCTGGCCGCCCTTGACGGTGATGTCCTTGGCCGCGTCCAGCGACAGGCCCTTGGTGGCCGTGATGCCTGCGGTCTTGCCGATCACGGTGTTCTGGTACTTGTCATCGCCGGTGGTCGTGGCCACGGTCTCGTTGCGGATGCTGCCCTTGGTCGAGGTCAGGCTGACATCACCGCCCTTGATGGTGCCGCTGAGGTTCGTGATGTCACCTTGCGAGGTGATGTTCAGCGAGTTGCTGCCGCTGATCGTGCCGCCCGTGTTGCTCAGCGATGTCAGGTTGAGGTTGACATCCTTGGCTGCGATCACCGCGCCAGTCTCGATCGAAGCCTTGGTAGCGGCCGACAGATAGACCACGGGCGCCAGCACCTTCTGGCCGGCCACGGTGGTTTCCACCATCCAGACCATGTCTTCCTTGAGGTTGCCGATCTGCGCAGCGCTCAAGGGCTGGCCCCATGTCAGGCCCAGTTGCTTGCCTTGCGTGACGGCGTTGTCCATCAGGCTCTTCATCTGTGTGGCCTCATCGGCCTGGCCCGTCAGAATGTTGTTGCCCGTCTGCTTGATCAACTGCTGACGGATCAGGTAGGCCTCGTAGTTCGAATCACCCAGGCGCTTCTCCACCGTATCGGGGTTGAAGCCATAGCGTTCGGCCAGGTAGTTGGAGCCCACGAAGTTGGAACCCACGGCATACAAGGGGTTGGTTTCAACCAGGAAGTGCGCGTTCGGGTTGACCGAGACGACAAAGAAGCCGTTGGGGTTGCTGGGCAGTGTCAGGCTCAAACCCGGGAAATTGATGGCGCTGGAGCCTGTAGAAGCCGACGTACCCGGGACACCTGATGCACCCGACGTGCCTGAAGCGCCCGACGTGCTGGACGTGCCGGACACGCTGCCACTCATGTTGCCACCGGATGCACCACCGGTACTACGGCTGTTGGCCGAGGCGCTTTGAGGTGAGCCTGCGTTGCTCAGCGCAAAGCCGCCTGCATTCAGGGTGTTGGCAAAGACGCCTGCCCCGATGGAGCTGACCAGGCCTGAACCCGTCTGCACTTCTGGGTGGTCTTCCAGAACATGGTCGTCGTATTTGGCCGGGCCCAATGCGATCCAGTGCGTGTAGTAGTCCCAATCGTGGCGATAGGTGATGTAGTTCAGGGACAGGTCATTGTTGGTGAAGGTGCTGCCGCCGCCATTGCCCGACAAGGTCACCGTGTTGCCAGAGATCACACCACCCACGTTGGTACCGGTGCTGAAGTTCTGGATGGTCAGTGTCTGCGCTGCCAGAATTTGCGGCTTGAAGGTGGGCGTCGCGCCGGAGAACTGCTGCTCGGTGCGGCGGGTGCGGTACCAATAGTCGCGCTCATAGTCGTCAGGAAAGCTGTACCAGTCGTCCGTGCGGTCGTGGACATTGCCCGAATCGCTCACCGTCACCCAATGGCGCGTATCGCCACCGGCCACATCATTGTGGAAGGTCGTCGCCGAGATGGTGATGTTGCCGTCGCTGTTGATCGTGCTGCTGTTGACGAAGGTCGATGCGCTGATACCGACCGCACCGCCCGCGTCGATCGTGCCTTGTGCGGCCGAACTGGTGCCGTAGTTGGTGAAGGTGCCCGTCGACGAGGCCGTCAAGGTGCCGCCCGCATACAAGGCACCGTAGTTGTCGAAGTTGCCGCCGGTCGCCTGGGCCGTCAGGTTGCCGCTGGCCGCGATGCCGCCCGTGCTGCTGTTGTTGATGCTCGTGGCCGTCAGCGTCAGGTTGCCAGCGGCATAGACGGCACCGTTGTTGGTGAAGCTGTTGCTGATGCCGATCGTGGACGAGCCCGTGCCCGCCACGATGCGCGAGGTCGAGCCACCCATGCTCAGGCTACCCAGGCTCAGGTTCATGGCCCCCGTGGTGTTGACCATGCCGCCATTGGCGATGGTCAGGCTGCTGGTGTTCATGGCCATCGAGGCGCCCTTGAGCACGCCGCTGCCACCCACCGAGATGGTCACGCCATTGCCGGCGCTCTGCCCCTTGAGGTCCAGCGCCGCACGCGACTCCATCAGGCCGGTGTTGTTGATGGTGTAGCTGCCGTCCGTGCCACGCACGGTCACATTGCCCATGGACAAGGTGGTGCCGCTGTTGGTCAGGCTTGTGGCGATGTTCAGCGCCATCGCGCCTTGCGATTGCAGCGTGCCGCTGTTGCTCACGGTGTCGGCCGTCACGGTGCCGCTGCCGGCATTGCTGGTCGACAGCGTCATGGTGCCGCTGTTGGTCAGCGTGCCGCTCACACTCACGCTGCTGGCGGCCGCGCCACCTTGCACGGTGCCGGCGTTGGTCAGCGAAGCCAGGGTCAGGCTCAACTGGTCGCCCAGCAGGCACGAGCCAGCTTGGTTGTCGAGCACGAAGCCGTTGCCCGAGAGCGTCAAGGTGTCGCCCGAGTTGCCGCCCGCCTGCACATAGCCGCCATTGAGGTTGCTCAAGGTCAGGCCGCTGCCGGTGGAGGTCACGCTCAGGTCATTGACCGCCAGGATCTTGCCCGCGTTGCTCAGTGTGGCACCGCTGAGGCTGATGGTCAGGTTCTGTGCCGACTGGATCGTGCCCGCCGACGTGTTGCTCAAGGTGGAGGCCGTGATGCTGCCGTTGTGGCCCGTCGTGGCCGAGGTGATCAGCTTGCCCGAGTTGGTCAGCGCGCCGCTCACGGTCAGGCCCGTGCCTTGCTCGGCTTCCCACACCCCGCTGCTGCTCAGGCTGCCCACGCTGGCCGTCTGCGTCGTGCTGGCCAGCAAGGTGCCGCTGTTGCTCACGGCACCGCTGACCGTCATGGTCTGGGCGCCATCGGCTTCGAGCGTGCCGCTGTTGTTGAGGCTGGCCGAGGTCCAGCCTTGCGTGCTTTGCGCGAGGATCGTGCCCGTGTTGGTGGCTGCACCGCCGATGTTCACGGTCTGCGCGCCATCAGCCTGGATCGCACCAGCGTTGCTCAGGCTGCCGGCCGTGATCGATTGTGTGGTCTTGGCCAGAATGGTGCCGCTGCCGGTGTTGGTCAAGGCACCGCTGAGGGTCAGGCCCATCGTGGTGTCGGACTCCAGCATGCCGCTGTTGCTCAGGCTGGCCGCGCCCAGGGTCAAGGACGTCTTGGCCAGCACCGTGCCGCTGTTGCTGACCGCACCGCTGGTGGTCAGGCCCAGGCTGGTGTCGGATTGCAGCGTGCCCGAGTTGTTCAGGCTGGCAATGTTCAAGGTGGCCGTGTGGCCCAGCAGCACGCCGGCCTGGGTGCCAAAGGCCGCCTGGCTGCCCGTCACCGACAAGGCATTGGCCGCCTGGATGACACCACTGCTGCTGTTGCTCAGGCTGACCGCCGCACTGCCACTGGCGATCGACAAGTCGTGATCAGCCAGCAGCTTGCCGCTGTTGCTCAGGCCGGCGCTGAGGTTGACCGTGAGGTCCTGGGCCGACTGCAGCGTGCCGCTGTTGGTCAGCGAGCCCAAGGTGAAGGTGCCCGAGTGCCCCGTGGTGGCCGAGGCCACCAGCAGGCCGCTGTTGTTGAGCGAGGTGGCCGTCACCGTGCTGCCGGTCGTACCTTGCATGCTGCCGGTGTTGGTGAGTGCCGCGCCCTTGAGGCTCAAGCTGCCATCAGCGAGCATGGTGCCGCTGTTCGTGAAGTTCTCGGTGGCGCCATTGCTGCCATCGGCCACGTCCAGCGTGCCATGGGCATAGACGGTACCGCTGTTGGTGACCGTGCCGCCCAGGCGCGCGGTGACGTCGCCCGCATCGGCGCTGATCACACCGGCATTGCTCAGGCCCGTGGCCGCGTTCAGGCTGATGTTGCCATGGCTGCTTTCCACGCCTTGTGCGGCGCCAGCGGTGGTGCTGATCGCACCGGCGGAAGCCGTCAGGCTCAGGTCGTTGGTGGCCACGATCGCCGCGGTGCCCAGCGACAGATTGCCCGTGGTGGCCGTCAGCGACAAGGTGTCGGTGGCATACAGCGTGGCGCCGCTCGCGCCCACCGTCAAACTGCCCACGGTGCCGTTCACCGTACTGCCCGAGCCCCAGCTCGTGCCATCGATGCTGGCCGCTTGCGACACCGTCAGGCTCAAGGCATGACCGGCATAGCGCTTGTTGTTGTCGTCGAGCACGGTGCTGGACGCGGCATCCGTCAGGCTTCCCAAAGCCAGGCTCAGGTCATTGCTGGCCACCAGCACGCTACCATTGAAGGTCGCACCGCCCGATGTGGCCGTCAGGCTCAGGTTGCGACGCGCCGTCAGGGTGCCGTCGGTGAGGCTCAGCGCATCAGCGCCGGTCATCGTGCTGGTGAGGCTCAGGTCGCGCTCGGCCGAGACCTTGCTGCGGATGTCCACCTTGCCCGCCGCGTTCAAGGTGAAGTCATCGGCCGTGGCCGCGGCTTCGCCCAGCATGCGCACGCCCACACCCACTTCGGTGGCGATCAGGCGAATGCGGCCTGCATACATGCCACCCAGCGCGGTGGAGTCGATCGCGTAGCCCGGCACGGTGCCTGTCGCGGTGGCGCTGCCCGTCACGTTGCGGCTGGTGTAGTTCCAGACGTTCGCGCCGGTCACGATGCCCAGATCGGGCACATTGACCTGGCCATCGAGCTTCACCGAGCGCGCCACCATATCCAGGATCTGCTGGGCACTGGCATTGAAGCCCATGCCGTTGATCAGGATGTCGCCGCGGTTCACCGTGAAGCCGGTGAGGCTGCCGTCACCGGCCAGATTGGGCGTACCCGTGGTCAGCGTGACGCGGTCGGTGTTGATGAAGCCGCACCCCGTGCAGGTGATGCCATTGGGGTTGGCCACGATCACATCGGCCTTGCCGCCCAGCACCTCGGTGAAGCCGGCCAAGGTACTGCGGCTGGTCGACACCACCTCGTTGAGGATGATGCGTGCCTCGCTGGCCAGGTTCACGTTGGCCATCACCTGGCCGGCCAGTTGCGACTGGCGCGCCACCTGGCTGGTGTTGCCATTGTTGAGCACCATGCCGTTGGCTTCAACGTCATAGCGCGTGAACTGGTTGTGCGAGATGCCCGCGCTGTTGGCCGTGCTGATGTTGACCACCGGCACGCCGTTGGGCGAGATATAGGCATTGGCGTTGCTGCCGGTGGGCACCACGGTCGTGGCAGGCTTGATCTGCGCGAACGCCCCCGATGAAGCCCCCATGGCCAGGGCGGCCGCGGCCACAGCCTGAACCAGCGGCTTGAGCGACACGCCGGAGCGCTTGCCCCTGCGACGGGCGGTTTCAGGGACGACCACATAGGCCTGAAGCACATCGCTCCAAACGTGGGTGTAGCTGCGATTGAGAGAAGCGTGTCCGTTCATGGCGACTACTTTCGAATGCGAAGAAGGGAACGATCGATCAGATCGCGAAGCTCAGGCGAAACCACATCTGGCAGGGCTCACGCTCCAGACCATCGGGCAAGGCCACAGGGCAGGTGCCAAAGATGTCCCAGGTGGCGCCCTTCCAGTTGATGGAGGCGCCCACAGCGGCCCCCACCAGCGAACCTTGCGGCACTTCGGGCACGCGGTTGCGCACCGCGCCCATGTCCAGGGCCACGAACCAGCGCGTGGGCAGTTGCACCCCGGCCAGGTTGATCATCTGGCGCAACGACAGGTCATTGCGCAGGTAGTAGCCGCTGTCGCCAGCCAGGGTGCTGCGCACGAAACCGCGCACGCTGTAGATGCCACCAATGGCCATCTGCTCGGAGCCGTACAAGGTCGTGCGGGCCGCTTGTCCGGTCAGCACGGAGCTCAGCGTCCACTCGCCACCCTGCCACTCAAAAGGCAGGTTGTAAGAGCCGCCGTACTTGAGCTTCTTGAACTGGGCTTTCGGTGCGACGTCCGGCAGGCCGTCCATGTCGCGCAGCGCACCCGCCGAGCTCAGGCCTTCGGCCCAGCCCACATTGAGGCCCAGGATGCCCGAGCCCAGACCGGTGGAGACATTGCCATCGAGGTCCACGATGGACAGCTTGCGGCTGCTCACACCCAGCAACTGGTCTTCCAGGAAGCTGCGCGTTTCCTTGTTCGTGAAGGTGCCGGCCACATTGGCGCGGGTGCGCTGGTCGCGGTAGACCACGCGGTCCCAGGTCAGGGCGTTGCTGGTGCTGTCGCCACTGGCGGTGAGGTCCAGGCCGCTGGGTGCATGGACCGTGCTCACATAGCGCGAGATGCTGCCGTTGTAGCTGAAGGTGTTGTAGCCATAAGGCACGCTCAGCAGGAAGGAGTCGCTGAGGGACCACCGGTGCAGCTTGTCGCCCGGCACCGACTCGCGGTGCGTGAACAGCATGAACTCCGACCAGCCCAGCAGGCTGTCGGTCGACAGGCTCGCTCCGAACTGGTCCTTGCCCGTGGCCAAGCTGCCCTGGTTGTCCAGCGAGAACATCCAGTGATAAAAGGGCGCAGGCTCGTTGCGGATTACCACCTCGCTGCCACCAGGCTGGCTGCCCGGCTGGATGTCCAGCGTGGCCTTGTTGGAGGCCAGGCGGTTGATCTGGTCGATACCCTGCTCCAGATCGCGCAGGTTCAGTAGGTCGCCGGGCTTGGCGGGGATGGTGTTGCCTGGCGCAAAGCTGCGGTGGCCCTTGTCCTCGATGCGCAGCTTCTCGATCGTGCCCTCGACCACGAGGATCTCGAGCTTGCCCCGGGTCAGGTCCTGCGCCGGCAGGTAGGCACGGGTCGTGACGTAGCCCTGCAGCACATAGTCCTTGGTGACCTCGCCCAGGATCTGCTCGATCTCGGTGACGCCCAGACAGTGTCCCGCGTATTGCTTGTTGATCTGCTCGCGCACCGATGAAGACAGGTGCGGCGCGCCGCTGATGACGATCTCGCTGATGTCACGGCACTTGCCGGCCGCCTTGGACGCGTCCACCTTGGGCACCAGCGTGCGGGTGTCGATGCCGCCAGGCGCTTTCTCGGCAGGCTGCCTGGCCTCCTGCTCGCGCTTGATCTGCTCTTGCTGCTGGCGCTGCAGGATCTCGGCCTGCCGCCGGGCCGCGTCAATGTCTGCCGCGCTTTGCGCCAGCACCTGCGTGCTTGCCGTTGCCAGAACCAGACCCCACGCCGCAAAGGACGCCACTACCTTGGATTGATTTGCCATGCCAATGCACGCCCAACCGGCTCCGCCCAGATCCGTTGGATGTAATGAGTTGTGTGTGAAGGCGTAAATCTATTTCACACACACGGGATTTCGGCTAGGAAATACGCGCGACAGACACCTCAAAGTGCATGACCGTGACAAAAAAAGACAAAATGCGTCACGACATTTTCGCAATCCAAGCCAGTGGCGCGTTGCGCATATACCAGCCCACCAGCGTCCAGGGCCAACTGGGCACGCAGGCCTTGACGGGTTCGCGCTCGATGGCGGCCACCAGCGCGCGGCAGCCAGAAGCCGTGTCGACCATCAGCGGTGTCTTGGCCGATTTGCTGCTCAGCTCGGTCTCGATGTAGCCCGGGTAGATGGTGGTGACCTTGATGGGCGTGCGCAGCAGCTCAGCACGGATGCCCTCGGTCAGCGCGGCCAGGCCGGCCTTGGTGGCGGCATAGGTGGTGAGGTTGCGCGGCAGACCCCGCATCGCGCTCATCGACGAGATGCTGACCAGGTGCCCGCTGTTCTGTGCCCGGAAGATCTCCACCGCCGCCTCGCACTGCGCCAGCGCCGCGATGAAGTTGGTCTGCGCGGTCTGCAAGTTGGCATCGAAGCGGCCCTTGCCGATGGGCTGGCCCTTGCCCAGGCCCGCATTGACGATGACGCGGTCGACCTGCCCCATCTCCTGCTTGAAGGCACGGAACACCTCGAAGACCTGCTCGTGCTGGTTGACGTCCAGCGGCCGCACCAACACCTTCACACCGGGGTGCTTGGCCTCCAGCTCCTGCTTGAGCTCGATGAGGCGGTCCACGCGACGCGCGCACAGCGCCAGGTTGCGCCCCATCGCCGCGAACTCACGCGCCATGCCCTCGCCCAGGCCCGAGCTGGCGCCGGTGATGAGGATGTTCTGTCTGCGCTGGGCCATGGCTTGTCTTTCTGCGAGGGTGGGTTGATGGACGAGGTGGTGAAAAGGAAAGCGCGAAGTCAGTGCAGCTCATCCAGGAAGGCCTGCACCGCAGCTGCCGTGGCTGCCGGGTCTTCCTCATGGGGGACGTGGCCGAGCCCATCGAACACGGCCAGGCGGCTGCCCGCGATATCGTGCTGGAAGCGGTCGGCATTGTCCGGCGGGATGAGGTGGTCCTGCCCGCCCCAGATGATCAGCGTGGGCTTGGTGATCTGCTTGATCTGCGACTCGAACTCGCCGCCCTTGCTCTGCTTGAAGCGCTCGACGAGGGCCTGGCGGTTGCCAGCCCGCAGCGTGAGTTCGTAATAGCGATCGATCAACGCGGGCGTGACCTTGGATGGATCGCCATAGACATTGCGCACGCTGGACTCGATCATGCTGCGCGGCAGCAGCTTGCTCATCAGCGGCGCCAAGGCCGAGATCTGCGCCAGCTTGAAACCAATCGGCACGGAGGTGGCCTTGAAGTCATAGCCGCCCGCATCCACCAGCACCAGCTTGCTGATGCGGTCCGGGTGGTCCACCGTGGTCTTCCAGGCCACATAGCCGCCAAAGGAGTTGCCCGCGATCACCGCCTGCTTGATGCCCAGCGCATCCATCATCGAGATCACGAAGTGCGTGTACACCGGCATGGTGTAGTTGCCATCGGGCGTGGGCCCGGTCAGACCAAAGCCCGGCATGTCCACGCGGACCACGCGGTGCTTGTCCTTGAGTGCTGCCACCCAGCCATCCCAGGTGTGCAGGCTGGCCGAGGTGCCGTGCAGCAGCACGATGGGCGTGGGGTCGTTGCGCGGCCCCTCGTCACGCACATGGGCCTGCATGCCATCGACGGTGATGAACTGAGAAGGGGCCTGCGCCCATCGGGCCGTGAGCGATTGCGGGTCGCGGTCGGGCGCCCAGGCCATCCACACCCCGGCGACCAAAGCCGCCACCAGTAAAGCGAGCACCAGGCCCGCGATCTTCAAGACTTTCATGTTCTGACCATTCCCAGCTTGTTGATCTCGCCGGCGTCCGCGTGCCGGCCCAGATCAGCAGTATGCGTCAGCGGTAGGTCAGCAAGGACGGCTGCTCGGTTTCCAGATGTGCGTGCTCATTGATGGCAATCAGGTGCAGGCCTTCGCGGCCCGCCTGGATGCGGGTGACGCCGGCATTGGCCAGCGTCCAGTTGATCGTGAAGGCCTGACTGTCGTTCAAGCCCAGCAGGTGCGCGCAGATCACGCTGATCGTGCCGCCCGAGGTGAACACCAGTGTGCTGCCCTTGGAGGGCGTGGCCTTGACCAGGTCTTCCAGTGCCGAGACCACGCGCAGCTTGAACACGGACCAGGGCTCGGCGTACTCGTCATCGTGGTTGCCGCCCACCCAGCGCGAGACGGCGTCCTGGAAGAACTTCTGAAAAGCCCGGCGCGGGTCACCCGTGGCAGCCATGTCGCTCATCATCACCAGCTTGTCGACATAGCGCGGCTCGGCCACCTCGATCACGTTCTCGTGGTCAAACTCGTTGACACCGGCATGCTGCTGCGGTGTCAACGCCAGCCCCAGCTCTTCCAGCGCGCCCGAGGCCGTCTCCTGATGGCGCTGCATGCTGCCGCTGATCACCACCTCGGGCTGGATGCCGCGCGCCTTCAAGGCCCGGCCCAGCACGCGGGCCTGCTGGTGCCCCACCGGCGAGAGCTGGTCGTAGTTGTTGGAGCCAAACGAAGCCTGGCCGTGCCGCAAGAGGTAGATGGCGCCCATGGTGTGCTGTCTTTCGTGTTCAGGATTTGGCCCGCTTGATCAGGCCCTTGCAGCGCCAGTCCAGGTAGTTGACCAGGATCCAGAAGTGTTTGAAGGCCGGGTTGCGCGTCTGCTTGTGGTGGTAGCGGTAGTAGATCTGCTGCGCGATCACCGCCAGGCGGAACAGACCATAGACCTCGTAGAAGGCCCAATCACCCATGGCGCCCCGGCGATCAATCTTGTAGCCGCTCTTGTCGAGGTAGTAGTCCACCACCTCTTCACGCCGCAACATGCCCGGCAGGTGCGTAGGCTGGCGGCGCGTGGCCTTGAGCAGGGCATTGTCGTCGTCGTGGATCCAATAGGCCAGTGCATTGCCCAGGTCCATGAGCGGGTCGCCCAGCGTGGCCATCTCCCAGTCCAGCACGCCGATCACCCGGGTCGGATCCTGCTCGGCCAGGATGACGTTGTCGAAGCGCCAGTCGTTGTGGATGACGACATTGGCCACATCCTGCGGTGTGTGCTCCTTGAGCCAGTCCATCACGTAGCGGTAGCTGGGCACGTTCCAGGTCTTGGCCTTGATGTAGCGCTCGCTCCAGCCGTCGATCTGCCGCTTGCAGTAGCCGCTGCCCTTGCCCAGACTGTCCAGCCCGGTGGCCTGCACATCGACCTGGTGCAGCTCGACGAGCTTGTCCAGCACATTCATGCACAGTCTGCGTGTGGTGGCGGCATCAAGCTGCAGGCCGCGTGGCATGTTCTTGCGCGGGATGATGCCGGCGATGCGCTCCATCACATAGAACTCGCTACCCGTGACGGCTTCGTCCTCGCACAAGCCAATCATCGTCGGCACCACGGGGTACAGGGGCTTGAGCGCCTTTTGCACGCGGTACTCGCGGCCCATGTCGTGTGCGCCCTTGGCCTTGGTGCCATGGGGCGGGCGACGCAGGATGAAGTCCCCCCCATGCTCGACACCCGCGTACTTCAGCCGGTAGGTCCAGTTGGACGCACCGCCCGAGAACTGCGTGATCTCCGGCTGGCCCTGCAAGGTGGGCACATGGCCCTTCAGCCACGCGTCCACAGCCGCCACATTGAGCTCTTCACCTACTCTTACCTGTCCGCCCCGATCCTGGACGTCCGTCATGACACAGCCCCATGCACTTGCAGCCCACTCATTCCAATTGCTCCATGCTTGCCATCGCTCCCCACCACCAAGCGGCCGCCGCAGATCCGGCTTTGCCGGCCCGCTGGCGGCGCCCCCTGGGGGGAGCGCCGAAGGCGCTTCGGGGGGTCACTTGAATATGCCGTACTTCATCAACTCCAGGCGCGCAATCATGCCCTTGTGGACTTCATCGGGGCCATCGGCCAGTCGCAGGGCCCTGGCCTGGTTGAAGAAGGCGGTCAGGGGCGTGTCATGCGAAACGCCCATGCCACCGTGGATCTGGATGGCGAAGTCCACCACGTTCTGCAGCATGGTCGGGGCCACCACCTTGATGGCCGACACATCGGTCAGCGCCGACATCACACCTTGCGTGTCGATCTTCCACGCGGCCTGCAGCGTGAGCAACCTGGCCTGGTCAATGGCCACACGGTGATCGGCGATGCGCTCGCGGTTGCCCCCCAGGTTGATCAGCTGCTTCTTGAAGGCCGTGCGCTCGATGCCGCGCTTGATGGCCAGCTCCAGCGACTTCTCGGCCGCGCCGATGCAGCGCATGCAGTGGTGGATGCGGCCAGGCCCCAGGCGGCCTTGCGCGATCTCGAAACCCTTGCCCGGCCCACTGATGAAGCTGGATACCGGCACGCGCACATTGGTGAAGTGCACCTCACCGTGACCGTGCGGCTCGTCGTACTCGCCCATCACGGGCAGCATGCGCTTGATCTCCACACCCGGCGCATCCATGGGCACCAGCACCATGGAGTGCTGGGCATGGCGGCCCGCGTCAGGGTTGGGTGTCAGGGCCATGAAGATGCCGATCTTGCAGCGCGGGTCTCCCACGCCGGACGACCACCACTTCTTGCCATTGAGCACGATCTCATCGCCCTCGACCACGGCCGTCGCCGCCATGTTGGTGGCATCCGACGAGGCCACATCGGGCTCGGTCATGAAGAAGACCGAGCGCATCTCGCCAGCCAGCAGCGGCTTGAGCCATTTCTCCTTCTGTTCAGCACTGCCGTACTTCCAGATCACCTCCATGTTGCCGGTGTCGGGCGCATTGCAGTTGAAGATCTCGGGCGCCATCATGCTTTTGCCCGTCTCTTCGGCACTGAAGGCGTACTCCAGCACGCTCAGGCCGGCACCCAGCTCCGGATCGGGCAGGAACAGGTTCCACAGGCCCTCAGCCTTGGCCTTGGCTTTGAGCTCCTCCACACGCGGCGGGATCTTCCATTGCGTCCAGTCGCCACCATGGCGCTGCGCCAGGATGCCCTGCCAGTGTTCCTGCTCCACCGGTTCGATGTAGGCCTTGATGAAGTCACGCACACGCTCGGCTGTTTTCCTGGCGCGCTCGCTGGGCTGGAAGTCCATGGTGATCTCCTGATCGGTGTGGGGTTGTGCTGCTTGTCCTCAGACAGCCGCCATCCTACGGCTACCCAGGCTGTGCATCAAATGATGAATTTTCATCGCAAGTCATGCACCAGATGAATGACCTGCTTGTTCGGCATCATCTCAGCGCACCCGCCCCTGGATCGCCTGCAAGGCCTCACCCTGCACACGCTCGCGCATCCAGCGGTGCACCGGGTCGTCGTCCCGGTCGGCATGCCAGTACATCCAGATGCCCAGCGGCGGCACGCTCAAGGGCAGGTCACGCACGCTCAAGGGCAGGGCGCGCGTCAGGGCCATGGCGTAGGTACGGGGCAGCGTCACCAGCACGTCGCTGTGCACCGCCACATTGGCCGCCGCGAAGTAATGCTGGCAGCGCAGGATCACGTCGCGCTCGCCCTGGCCGTTCATGGCCCACAAGGCCTGCAAAGGATCAGGCTGGTCGGGCTGCAAGGTCACCATCACATGCTGGCATTTGAAGTAGGCGGCCAGGTCCATGCGGCGACGCGTCAAAGGATGACCCTTGCGCATCAGCACCGCCAGGCGCTCGTCGGCCAGGTGCGCCCCCCGGATGCGTTTGCCCAGGCGGCGTTCGCGGTCGATCACCAGGTCCACCTCGCCCTGCGTGAGCACGCGCTCCAGCTCGTCGCGCGGCACCCGCACGCTGGCCAGCCGCACGCGAGGTGCCACGTCAGCCAGGCGCGCCATCAGGGGAGGCAGGGTGATGGCCTCCAGCACATCGCGCATGCCCAGTCGCAAGGTCATGTCCAGCGTGGCCGGATCGAAACTGTCAGCCTGCCCCACCAGCGACTGCAAACCACGCAGATGCGCCTGCACCTCGCCGATCACACGCCGCGTCAACTCGGTGGCCACCATGCTGTTGCCCTGGCGCACGAACAGCGGGTCGTCCCACAACTGGCGCAAGCGGGCCAGCGCATGGCTCACCGCCGGCTGGCTGAGGTGCAAATGCCGCGCCGCGCCAGAGATGCCGCCGTGCTCATGCACAGCGTCCATCACGCGAAACAGATTGAGGTCGATGCGGGATGCGGGGATGGCCATGGCCGCCACCTTACACCCTGCCAACAGGCGTGACTTTTTGGTGCACGCCGACGCCCTGCGACTTACGTAGCAAGCGATAATGTCAGCTTGAGCCGCATGAGCGGCTCCATTGGAGCGATCACCTTGGACAGTCACCCTCGGTGACCGCCCACTCCAGCCACCCGGCCCCGGCCCAGTCGTTTGGGCACGCAAGCCAGGTGCGGCCCAATGCCCCGTGCATGGCGCCAACAGCGGGAGGGGGCGGCACACCACATCCACCCCATCCCACCAAGCAGGGCCTCACGCCCGCCCGAGCAGGCACCGTGGGGCCCCCATGCTGGAGTTCCCATGCTCAACGTGTTCACGCTGGCCAATGGCCGGCTGTTTCAGGAAGAAATCGACAGCCTTGACGAGCTCACGCCAGCCCGTCCGGTCTGGGTCGACCTGGAAGACCCCACCCCTGAGGAAAAAGGCTGGATCGCCGTCAAGTTCGGCTTGGTCATCCCCGGCGACATCATCGACGATGACTTGGAAGAGTCCGCACGCTTCTACGAAGAAGAAGGCGCCATCCACATCCGCTCCGACTTCCTGATCGACGATGACGAGGCCCCGCGCAACGTCCGCGTGGCCTTCATCCTGCATGGCAACGTCCTGTTTTCCGTGCACAAGGAAGACCTGCCCGTGTTCCGCCTGCTGCGCATGCGCGCCCGCCGCATCCCCGCCCTGATCGAAGACGCCAAGGACGTGCTGCTCAAGCTGTATGACGCCGACGCCGAGTACTCCGCCGACACGCTCGAAGGCATCTACGACGACCTCGAAAAGGTCAGCCACCGCGTGCTCAAGAGCGCGATCAACGACCAGGCCGCTGCCGAGGCCCTGGCCGCCATCGCCCGCCAGGAAGACCTGAACGGCCGCATCCGGCGCAACGTCATGGACACGCGCCGCGCCGTGAGCTTCATGATGCGCGCCCGCATGCTCAACGCCGACCAGTTCGAGGAAGCCCGCCAGATCCTGCGCGACATCGATTCGCTGGACAGCCACACGGCCTTCCTGTTCGACAAGATCAACTTCCTGATGGACGCCACCGTCGGCTTCATCAACATCAACCAGAACAAGATCATCAAGATCTTCTCGGTGGCCTCGGTGGCCCTGCTGCCGCCCACGCTGATCGCCAGCATCTACGGCATGAACTTCAAGGCCATGCCCGAGCTGGACTGGAGCCTTGGCTACCCCTTCGCACTGGCCATCATGATGGCCTCGGTGATCACACCCTTCTGGTATTTCCGCCGCAAAGGCTGGCTGAACTGACAGTGCTGCGTTTCGACCAACTCAAGCAACTGCCCGACGGCCTGCTGCGCGTGATGCTGGGCACCACCCTCGTGGTGCTGAGCTACAGCCTGCTCAACCCCGTGCTGGCCGTGCGCCTGCAGACCAGCGGCGCCAGCAGCACGGCCATTGGCCTGGTGGCCATGCTGCCCTTCATCAGCGTGGCCGCCCTTGTGCCTCTGGTGCCGCGCCTGTTCGCACGTGTGGGCGTGGGCCAGGCCTACCGCGCGGGCGTGCTGCTCGAGCTGCTTTCCTGCCTGGGCTACATGGTCACCACCGACTACCGGGCCTGGTGCGCCCTGGGCCTCATGGCCGGCATGGGCGCTGCGGCCGCCTGGAACGCCACCGAAGCCTTGATTGCCCACAATGTGCCGGCCAGCCACCGCGGCCGCCTCACCGGCCTGTACCAGGCGCTGCTGGGCGCGGGCATGGCCCTGGGCCCGATGCTGCCCGGCCTGCTGCGCGTGGGCCCGATGGAGGCCAACGCCCTGGCTGCCGCCGGCCTGGCCCTGGGGCTGCTGATCACGTTGGCGCCCGCCGTCACGTATCTCAAGGCCATGCACGATGACCAGGAGCACATGAGCATGGTCAGTGCCTGGCGCTTTCGGCCCACCCTGGCCTGGGCGGCGGTGGTCGGCGGGGTCTTCGAAGTCGGCCTGGGCTCCATCACCACGGCCTATGGCTCGCAGATCGGGCTCAACCTCGCCGCTGCCACCTCCATCGCGGGCGCTTTGGGCATGGGCAGCTTCCTGGCGCAATACCCCATCGGCTGGCTGGCCGACCACCTGCCACCGCGCCGCCTCTTCGCCGCTGGCGCTGGCATCCTCGTGCTCAGTGCCTTGGCCTTTGTTCAAGCCGCCAACTGGCCTTCGCTGATCTGGATCTGCGCGGCGGCCTGGGGTGGCGTGGGCGGTGCGCTCTACACCCTGAGCATGATCCGCGTTGCGCATGATTTCGCCGACACCTCTGCGCTGGCCGGCACCTCGGCCATGATCGCCGGCTACACCGCCGGAGGCGCCTTGGGCCCGATCGTCAGTGGCTGGATGTTCGACCACTTCGGCATCGGTGGCCAGGGCAGCTGGCTGGCCCTGCTCGCGCTCAGCCTCTTGCTGATGCAAACACGGGCGGGGAGGCCGTCTCGTGCCACAGACTGAAGAGCGTGGCCTGCAGGCGCTCGGCCGACACCGGCTTGTGCAGCAAGGGCAGGCCGCTATCGTGTGCCTCGCGCAGGCGCTCCGGCGCCGTGTCACCCGTGAGGATGGCCGCCGGCACATGGCGCTCCAAACGCTGACGCACACTCTGCACCGCCTGCAAGCCCGTACGGTGACTGCGCAGCCGGTAGTCGGCCAGCACCACGTCCGGGTCGAAGCCGTGGATAACTGGCATGGCATCGTCGTCGCTGGCCACGGCCTCGCACCAGCAGCCCCAGCTGGCCAGCAGATCGCACATGGCCGCACGCACGGTTTCGTCGTCATCGATCAGCAGCACCTTCAAGCCACTGAGATCGGGCTCGTCGTCGGACACCGGCTCGGATGATGCGGCCCAGGGCGCCATGCTCACCGGCAGCCACAAGCGAAACACCGAACCTTTGCCCGGCTGCGAGCGCAAGGTGACGTCCACGCTCATGGCCCTGGCCAGCCCTTCCACGATGGCCAAGCCCAGCCCCAGGCCCTTGCGGCGGTCGCGCTCCGGGTTGCCCAGCTGGTGGAACTCGCGAAAGATCGCTGCGTGCTGCTCGGCCGCTATGCCCATACCCGTGTCCCACACCTCGATCACCGCACGCATGCCCCGACGCCGGCAGGCCAGCAGGATGGCCCCCTGCTCGGTGTAGCGGATGGCATTGAGCACCAGATTGCGCAGGATCATTTCCACCAGCGCGGGGTCGGCATGCAGGACCACGGACGAGTCCCGCGTGCGGAAGGCCAAGCCCTTTTCTTCGGCCAGCGGCGCCATCTCCCGCTCCAGCTTGCGCAGCAGGGGCTGCAAGGCAAAGGGCTGCATCTGCGGCTTGACCACGCCCGCATCCACCTTGGAGAAATCGAGCAAAGTGTTGAGCATCTCGCCAGTGGCCTGCGCCGAGGCATGTGCCTGCGACAACAAATGGGCCTGCCGCTCGTTCAGGTCCGACCTCGCCAGGGCATGAAGAAAGAGGCCCATCGCATGCAAGGGCTGGCGCAGGTCGTGGCTGGCCGACGCCAGGAACACGGTCTTGGCGCGGTTGGCCTCCTCTGCCTCGGCCAGGGCCACCTCGGCCACCTGGCGCGCCTCCAACGCCCGCTGTGTCTGGTCCCGCAAGCGCGTGACCAGCCCCTCGTTCTCGAAGCCCAGCTCGATGGCCCGCAAGGCGCCACGTGACGCGAAGTAGGAAAACACCGTCATGGCCATCAGGTACAGGGTGACCGCCAGCCCCATCAGGAAACCGAACTCATCTCTTGAACGCAGCAACACCGCCATCACCGGCGTGATATTGGTCAGCCAGTAGGTGATGGCCACCGGCCAGGACGGCGCGAACACCGCCAGCCCCCCCGAGTTCATGCCCGCCGTGATGCCCAGCACAATGGCAATGGAGATCGGGTTGGCAAAGTCCAGCATCAGCACACCCAGGGCGCCCCAGCACAGGCCGATGATGCCCGCCATGATGCGCACGATGTGGGCGTAGATCAGCACCTTGCTCTGGTCGGATGGCGACGGCAACGCCTGGCGCACCGACAGGCACAGCAAGGTCACGCCGGTGGTGCCCAGGGCCCAGGTCCATGTCCCTTCGATGTGGCCGGCATGGCTGCCGATCCATGCCGTCAACAGGGCCACGATGGCCGAGATCATGAAGGCATAAGGCAGGTTGCGGTCCAACAATTCCATCTGCGCCGACAAGACCCTGGGGCTGTCGAAGCGCCAGGCTCGCGTCAAGGGGGCGGGCAGCTTCATGGCTGCAACAACCCTCTGGCCACGGCCTCGGCATGCGCCTGCTCGCGGCTGCTGGCGCCCAGCCACTCCGTGAGCCACGACACCTCGGCACGGACCTCGGTCTCGTTCATGCCCATCTTGCGGGCAATGGCCTTGTTGGGCGTACCGCGCCCCAGATACTGGAGGATGGCCAGCTGGCGCGCGGTCAAGGCCGAGGGCGGCGCTTCGGCCACATGCGCTACGGCCTCACCTGCGCCATGTCCTGCACCATCGCCCACCGCGCGCGCCGGCGACAACACCTTATAGGGCACGGCCGCATAGCTGAGCTGCCCGCGCAAGGCTGATCGCACGGCCTCCAGCACCTCCGGCGCCGACGCCACCTTGGGCAGAAAGCCCGTGACGCCTGCCTCACGCGCCTGGCGAATCTGCTCGCCATTGACGTCGGCAGACATCATCAGCACGGGGCACTGCGGCGCCGGCACGCGCAGGGCCGGCAAGTCCGCCAGGCCATGGCCATCGGGCAGGTTCACATCCAGCAGGATCAGGTCAGGCGTTTCCACCTGCAAAGCCGCCAGCGTCTGCTGCCAGGTGGCCGCCTGCGTCACGCGCCCCTGCGGCCAGTGCTCCGACAGCATCAGACCCAGCCCTGTGCGGAACAAGGCGTGGTCGTCAACCAGCAGAAAGTGAGGGGCGGCGGCGCTCATGGAAAAGGGCAGGCAGTCTCCGGGAGTATCGCGCTTCGCCGCACATAAAAAAGGCCGATCACGCTGGATCGGCCCGCTTTACCCTCTTAAGGGTGATATCAGCGCACGCGGCGCGCCTTCACCGCATCGGACAGGATCTTCAGCACATCAGCCGAATCGTCCCAGCCGATGCAGGCGTCCGTGATGCTCTGGCCATAGGTCAGCTTGGACGGATCGTCCTTGCCCGGCGTGAACTTCTGGGCGCCGGCGCACAGATGGCTTTCCACCATCACGCCGAACACCTTGGTCGAACCGCCCGACACCTGCGCGGCGATGTCCTTGGCCACCACGACCTGGCGCTCATGCTGCTTGGAGCTGTTGGCATGCGAAAAATCGACCATCAGCGAAGGATGCAGCTTGGCGGCTTCCAGGTCCTTGCAGGCGGCGGCCACACTGCCGGCGTCGTAGTTGGGCTCCTTGCCGCCACGCAGGATCACATGGCAGTCGGGGTTGCCGGCCGTCTCGACGATGGCGACCTGACCATTCTTGTGCACAGACAGGAAATGGTGCGGACGTGCGGCAGCCTGGATGGCGTCTGTGGCGATCTTGATGTTGCCGTCCGTGCCGTTCTTGAAACCGATCGGTGCGCTCAAGCCCGAAGCGAGTTCACGGTGAACCTGGCTTTCGGTGGTGCGCGCACCGATGGCACCCCAGCTGATCAGGTCACCGATGTACTGAGGAGAAACCACGTCCAGGAACTCGCTGGCGGCGGGCACGCCCAGGCGGTTGATCTCCAGCAGCAGATGACGGGCCATGCGCAGGCCTTCGTCGATCTTGAAGCTCTCATCCAGATACGGGTCGTTGATCAGACCCTTCCAGCCCACGGTGGTGCGGGGCTTCTCGAAGTAGACGCGCATCACGACTTCCAGCGTGTCGGCGTACTGATCGCGCAGCGTCCGCAACTTGCCCGCGTACTCGACGGCCGCGGCCGGATCGTGGATGGAACAGGGGCCGATGATGACCAGCAGGCGGTCGTCCTTGCCGTGCACGATCTTGCGGATGGCCTTGCGCGTGTGCGCCACCAGCGTCTCCACCGGCGTGCCGCGGATCGGGAAGAATCGGATCAGGTGCTCGGGCGGGGGCAACGGCGTGACGTTCTTGATGCGTTCGTCATCGGTCTGCGAGGTCTTGTCGGCGGGTGGGACCCAGCCTTCTGCGGCGCTGGATTTGGCGTTCATGGGGCTTCCTGTTGCGGGTGAAGTTGGCGTACGTTGTGCGTGCGTGGATGAAAAAAAACCGCCGGGGTGGACCGGCGGTTTTCAGGATGTGGTGTGGCTTGCTTATGACTTGGCCACTCCTGCGCCGGTCGAAGGCGAGAAGTAAAAATGCCAAAAGTAGAAGCGGGCGCTGTACATGTTCACCAATGTAGCACGAGTCGCCACCATGCGGATGTGCAAAATGGCCCAAGCCCTCATTTTCCGAGGCCCTGGGCCCACGCCATCATCAAGCCTTTGCTTGCAGCCGGCGACGCGCAACCGCGCCAACCGCAACAAGCCCCAGCGACATCAAGGCGGCATTGGCCGGCTCGGGTACCGCCTGCTGGACAGCCGCGAGGTCGACTGTCACGTACGCCTCTGTGGCAAACACCGCATCAGGGCCGAGCAAGCTGCCATTCGCGGCCGAGGCAGTCAGCGTGTAGTTTCCTGCCTGCAACGACAGCACCTGCGACAATCCCTGGCCCCCAGCCAGCGAGAAGACGACCTGCTGGTTTGCGTCCAGCAGTTTCACCATGCTTTCGGCAGAATCAACGGAGCCGTCTCCATAATTTACATTATTCATATTCGTCGAAGTGGTGGCACTGACCGTGAAATCACCCGCCCGGTCCAGGCTAAAGCCGAACGCCAAGGTCGACGCGGCGCCTACCTGAACGGAAAACCCATCGCCTGCCCCTGAGACCATTCCAAGAGCACCACTCCACAGCAGCAGGTGAAAGCTGTCCACATTCAATGTTGAGATGTAGCCTGCGTCAGCGTGAGTGCTATCGAGCGGCGTGCCTCTGGCTCCCTTGAGCATAGGCCCCACCGAGGTCGAGACAGGGTCTCCTCCCTGGCGATCGATTGACTGGTCAACCGGAACCAGCCCACCGCTGCCATCTGGGTACACACCCTTGATGGTCGCATTCACGTCGTACTGCTGAGTGGTATAGCTGAGTTGTGCCGAAGCTTGCTGGCTACCCAGCATCAGCAGGCCCATGGCCAATGCAGATGCACAAGAAGCCGGCAGATGCCTGGCCAAATTGCTTCTGGGGAGACGAGTCATGGGACGATCCTCCGTATTGAATGATTGATTGAAAGTGCAGGTTAGCAGCATTTGGCGAAGCCTCGCGCCACCATCCCCCACATATCAGGTGGCTAATCCTAAGCTCAGGTCAATCGTCCGCTACATGACACCTTGAAAAGCCGGCCGCCCTTAGCATTCATGCACAAAGTTTCAGCTTGCTTCCTCACGTCGTCATGAAGACCCTCGTCGATCAACTCAGCCAGTACGCCACCTACCACCGCGACCGGCGCAACATCGTGACCCATTTCGTCGGGGTGCCGATGATCGTGGCATCCCTTTGCATCCTGCTGTCGCGCCCGATCTTGTCGCACGAGCTGCCCTGGTCCACACCGGGTGCGCTCATCTCGGCGGCCATCACGCTGTACTACCTGCGGCTGGACTGGCGCTACGGCGTCGTGCTGGGCGCCTACCTGTTTGCCTGCCTGAGCGGCGCGCAATCCCTGGCCGTCTACAGCACGGCCGCCTGGCTGGGCATCGGGGTCGGGCTATTCGCAGTCGGCTGGGTCATCCAGTTCGTCGGCCACTACTTCGAGGGCCGCAAGCCGGCTTTTGTGGACGACATGATCGGCCTGCTGATCGGGCCGCTTTTTGTCACGGCCGAGGCCGGCTTCCTGCTGGGCCTGCGCAAGGACGTGGAAGACGAGGTCAATGCCCGCGCCGGCTGTCCTCGCTGACACCCACGTCGAGCCAGGACAAGGAAAAAGGCGGCCACCAGAGCCGCCTTTGTTGAATGCCAGGCCGGATCAGGCCTCGAGCTTGGCCGCCTGCCCCAGCAGCGTTTCCGCATCGCTGACCTTGAAGCCGCCGCCTTCTTCCACATTCAGCGCCAGCACCGTGCCATCCTTGACCAGCATGCTGTAGCGGCCCGAGCGCAGGCCCAGTCCCTTGGCGCTCAGGTCCAGCGTCAGGCCCGTGGCCTTGGCGAAGTCAGCACTGCCATCGGCCATCATGCGCACCTTGCCAGCCGCCTTCAGGTCACGGCCCCACGCGCCCATCACGAAGGCATCGTTCACCGACACGCACCAGATCTCGTCGACACCCGCGGCCTTGAAGGCCTCCGCCTTGGCGATGTAGCCCGGTGCATGCTGGGCCGAGCAGGTGGGCGTGAACGCGCCCGGCAGACCAAAGAGGGCGATCGTCTTGCCCGCCGTGGACTTGGCGATATCGAAAGCATTGGGCCCCAGGCTGCAGCCCTCGCCTTCCACCTCGATGTATTCGAACAGGGTGCCAGCGGGCAGCTTGTCACCGACCTTGACCATGATGATCTCTCCTCGAAAATGAAAAACCGGCCGCCAGTATGACTGGCAGGCCGGTTGAATTTGTCGCCTTTAGGAGAAACTCCCCAACGGCACCGTGGGATGAGGCCGGGTGCATCACCCAGCCGCATCGCCAGCAAGAACGATCAGACGCCTTGAGCCTTCTCGACCAGACGGGACACCACCCAGTTCTTGGTCTTGGACAGCGGACGGCTTTCCTGAATCTCCACGACGTCACCGATGTGGAACTCGTTCTTCTCGTCGTGAGCGTGGTACTTGCGGGACTTGCCCACGATCTTGCCGTACAGCTCATGCTTGACGCGACGCTCGACCAGCACGGTCACGGTCTTGTTGCGGGCGTCGGAGACGACCTTGCCCACGAGCGAGCGGGTCACCTTGGTTTGAGCTTCCGTCATTTGGCGGCTCCTTGCTTCTTCTCGGCCAGGATGGTCTTGGCGCGAGCGATGTCGCGACGCGTCTTGCCCAGTGCCGAGTGGTCATTGAGCTGCTGGGTCGCACGCTGCATGCGCAGGTTGAAGTGAGACTTCAGCAGATCCTTGATTTCGCTTTCCAGCGCTGCCACATCCTTGGCGCGCAATTCAGAGGCTTTGTTAGCCATGTCTTTCTCCTTGCGCGTCAATCAGATGCCGAACTCACGGCCCACGAAAGTCGTGGACAGCGGGAGCTTGGCAGCGGCCAGCTTGAAGGCTTCGCGAGCGAGCTCTTCAGGCACACCTTGGATCTCGTAGAGCACCTTGCCGGGCGTGATTTCAGCCACGTAGTACTCCACGTTACCCTTACCGTTACCCATACGGACTTCGGCAGGCTTGTTCGAGATCGGCTTGTCGGGGAAGATGCGGATGAAGATGCGGCCGCCACGCTTGACGTGACGGGAAATCGCACGACGTGCAGCTTCGATCTGACGAGCGGTGATGCGACCACGCTCGGTGGCCTTCAGGCCGAAATCGCCGAAGGACACATCGGCGCCACGGGTGGCAACACCCGTGTTACGGCCTTTGTGCTCCTTACGGAACTTGCGACGATTAGGTTGCAGCATGTTTTATTCTCCTTTCGCGTCGGCAGCAGGTGCTGCCTTGCGAACGCGCTTGGCGTCAGCCGCGCCCACGGCGGCAGCCTTGTCGGCGCCGTCAGCAGGTGCGCCCGAAGCGGCCAAATCACCGCGAGGGGCACCACGACCACCACCACGGGGGCCACGACGATCGTTAGGACGATCGCTGCGGGGGCCACGGCGGTTGCGACGATCGTCTTCACGGTCGTCACCCTTGAGCACCGGTGCTTCGCCATTGGCCAGGCGGTCGCCACGGTAGACCCAGACCTTCACACCGATCACACCGTAGGTGGTGTGGGCTTCGGAGAAGCCATAGTCGATGTCAGCCTTGAGGGTGTGCAGAGGCACGCGGCCTTCACGGTACCACTCGGTACGAGCGATTTCGATGCCGTTGAGACGACCCGAGGACATGATCTTGATGCCCTGAGCGCCCAGGCGCATGGCGTTCTGCATCGCACGCTTCATCGCGCGGCGGAACATGATGCGCTTTTCCAGCTGCTGCGTGATCGAGTCGGCGATCAGCTGAGCATCGACTTCAGGCTTGCGCACTTCTTCGATGTTCACCGAGACCGGCACGTTCAGGCGCTTGGCCAGTTCGAGCTTCAGGTTTTCGATGTCTTCGCCCTTCTTGCCGATCACCACGCCCGGACGAGCCGAGAAAATCGTGATGCGTGCGCTCTTGGCGGGACGCTCGATCAAGATGCGCGACACGGCCGCGTTCTTGAGCTTCTTCTTCAGGAATTCACGGACTTCCAGGTCTTCAGCCAGCATCGAGGCGAATTGACGGTTGGTAGCGTACCAACGCGATGCCCAGTTGCGGGTGACGGCCAGGCGGAAGCCGGTTGGGTGGATTTTCTGTCCCATAGTCAGCCTCTGCTTAGTTGCCCACGGTCACATAGATGTGGCAGGTCGGCTTGCTGATGCGGTTGCCACGGCCCTTTGCGCGGGCGGTGAAACGCTTCAGCGTGGTGCCTTGCTCCACATAGATGCTGGTGACCTTCAGTTCGTCGATGTCGGCACCGTCGTTGTGCTCGGCGTTGGCGATTGCCGACTCCAGAGCCTTCTTGATGATGCCGGCTGCCTTCTTCTGGGTGAAAGTCAGGATGTTCAGGGCCTGGTCCACCTTCTTGCCACGGATCAGGTCAGCGACCAGACGACCCTTGTCGCAAGACAGGCGAACACCGCGAACGATTGCTTTGGTTTCCATCGTCGCTGCTCCTTATTTCTTGGCTTTCTTGTCGCCAGGGTGACCCTTGAATGTACGGGTCAGGGCGAACTCGCCGAGCTTGTGGCCAACCATCTGATCCTGGATGTACACGGGCACATGCTGCTTGCCGTTGTGCACGGCAATCGTCAGGCCGATGAACTCGGGCAGGATGGTGGAACGACGCGACCAGGTCTTGACGGGCTTCTTGTCCTTGGTGGACACCGCCTTCTCAACCTTGGCCAACAGGTGATGGTCCACGAACGGACCCTTTTTCAGAGAACGAGCCATTTCAGCCTACCTCTTACTTCTTGCGACGCGAAACGATGAACGTCTGCGTGCGCTTATTGTTACGGGTACGGTAGCCCTTCGTCAGCGTGTTCCATGGGGACACGGGGACTTGACCTTCACCAGTACGACCTTCACCACCACCGTGCGGGTGATCCACCGGGTTCATGGCCACGCCACGAACGGTCGGACGGATGCCCTTCCAGCGGATGGCACCGGCCTTACCGTATTGGCGCAGGCTGTGCTCTTCGTTGCTCACTTCACCCAGGGTGGCGCGGCATTCGATGTGGATCTTGCGGACTTCACCGGAGCGCAGGCGGACCTGAGCGTAAGTGCCTTCACGGGCCATCAGCACCGCGGAAGTGCCAGCCGAACGCGCGATCTGCGCGCCCTTGCCGGGCATCATCTCGATGCAGTGGATGGTCGAACCCACGGGGATGTTGCGGATGGGCAGGGTGTTGCCAGCCTTGATCGGCGCTTCCGAGCCGCTCAGGATGGTGGCACCGACGTCCAGACCACGGGGCGCGATGATGTAGCGACGCTCACCGTCGGCATAGCACACCAGGGCGATGTGAGCCGTGCGGTTGGGGTCGTACTCGATGCGCTCGACCTTCGCGGGGATGCCATCCTTGTTACGGATGAAATCGACCACGCGGTAGTGGTGCTTGTGACCACCGCCCTTGTGGCGAACCGTGATGTGACCGTTGTTGTTGCGGCCCGAGTTCTGCTTCTGGGGTTCCAGCAGCGAAGCTTCCGGCTTGCCCTTGTGCAGGTGTTTGTGCACCACCTTGACCACGCCACGGCGGCCAGGCGAAGTTGGTTTGACTTTGACGACGGCCATGATTTACGCAGCCTCCCCAGAGAAGTTCAGCTCTTGACCTTCCTTGAGGGCCACGAAGGCCTTCTTGGCATGGTCACGACGGCCGATACGGCCACCGAAGCGCTTGGTCTTGCCCTTCTGGTTCAGGACTTGCACGGACTTCACTTCGACCTTGAACAGCAGCTCAACAGCGGCCTTGATCTCGGGCTTGGTGGCGTCGCGCAGCACCTTGAACAGCACTTGGCCGCGCTCTTCAGCAGCGGCGGTGGCCTTTTCCGAAATGATCGGAGCGACCAGGACCTTCAGCAGGCGGCTTTCATCGAATTTCAGAGTGCTCATGCGAACATCTCCTGCAGCTTGGCGATCGCACCCTTGGTGACCACGACCTTCTTGTAGAAGACCAGGGACAGGGGATCGGCGTAACGGGGCTCCACCACCAGCACATTGGGCAGGTTGCGAGCGGCCAGGAACAGGTTCTCGTCCACGGTGTCGGCGATGACCAGGACGTGGTCCAGGTTCATGGCCTTCAGCTTGGCGGCCAGCAGCTTGGTCTTGGGGGCTTCGACAGCGATCGAATCCACCACGGCCAGGCGGCCTTCGCGGGCCAGCTGCGAGAAGATGGCGGCCATGCCGGCGCGGTACATCTTCTTGTTGACCTTGTGGGTGAAATTTTCGTCAGGGCTGTTCGGGAAGATCCGACCGCCGCCACGCCACAGGGGCGAGGACGACATACCAGCACGAGCGCGACCAGTGCCCTTTTGGCGCCAGGGCTTCTTGGTGGTGTGCTTGACGGTTTCGCGGTCTTTCTGAGCGCGGGTACCTTGACGGGCATTGGCCTGGTAAGCCACGACGACCTGATGGATCAGGGCTTCGTTGTACTCACGGCCGAACACGGTGTCGGATGCTTCAACCTTGGAAGCAGCCTGACCTTGCTCATTGAGCAGTTCGAGCTGTGCCATCAGTTGGCTCCTTTCTTGACCTTGACCTTGACGGCCGGACGCACGGTGACGAAGCCACCCTTGGCGCCAGGCACGGCACCCTTGACCAGCAGCAGTTGACGGGCTTCGTCAACGCGCACGATGTCGAGGTTTTGCGTGGTCACGGTCTCGTCACCTGCGTGACCAGACATGCGCTTGCCGGGGAACACGCGGCCAGGATCCTGGGCCATCGAGATGGAGCCGGGAACGTTGTGCGAACGCGAGTTACCGTGCGAAGCACGTTGCGAACCGAAGTTGTGGCGCTTGATGGTGCCGGTGAAGCCCTTACCGATCGAGGTGCCTTGCACGTCGATCTTCTGACCAGCCTGGAACAGCGCGGTCGGGGCGATCGTGGCGCCAGCCTTGTATTCGGCAGCGACTTCAGGGGCGACGCGGAATTCGCGGGTGACTTCACCTGCTTCCACGGCAGCCTTGGCCAGATGGCCGGCTTCGGGCTTGGTCACGCGCGATGCCTTGCGCGCACCGAACACCACCTGCAAGGCGGTGTAGCCGTCAGTCTCTACGGTTTTGACCTGGGTCACGCGGTTGTTGGACACGTCCAGCACCGTCACAGGAACGGCGTCGCCGTCGTCTGTGTAGATGCGCATCATGCCCACCTTGCGGCCCAGCAATCCGAGGCGATTGCTAAGACTCATATATTTTCTCCAGCTCCGCACGTCATGAAAACGACCAGGAGCCTTGTACACAAACCCGACATCGATTGGCCGGGCCGACTCTTTCGGCAAACCTTCACTCTTTACTTGAACGAAAGCCGCCTTGTGATCCTGTTTTGGCCGGCTGCCACAGTGCCTAAATTTCAAATGCTTAAAATTCAGGCAATGCGTTATCCGCCCATTACGGGAAAGCTCGCCAGTATAGCAAGCCCTTGTGATTCCCGCAAGGGCTCACCATGACCGCTCACTCGGCATGAAAAAACCGCCCAAGGCCTGCGCCAGGGGCGGTTTTCTTGAGGTGCATCCCGAGGGATGCGCAACATCACTGCAGCTTGATTTCGACGTCCACGCCGGCGGGCAGGTCGAGCTTCATCAGGGCGTCAACCGTCTTGTCGGTCGGGTCCACGATGTCCATCAGACGCTGGTGGGTGCGGATTTCGAACTGGTCGCGTGAAGTCTTGTTGACGTGTGGCGAACGCAGGATGTCGAAACGTTGCAGGCGGGTTGGCAGGGGCACGGGGCCCTTGACGATGGCGCCGGTGCGCTTGGCCGTTTCAACGATTTCAGCCGACGATTGGTCGATCAGCTTGTAGTCAAACGCCTTCAGGCGGATGCGGATCTTCTGTTGTGCCATGACACACTTCCTTTAATTAAAGAGCGATGAGACGCCCGCCACGACCCCAAGATCGATAACGGGCGGTGTCATGCGAATCAGTCGAGGATCTTGGCAACCACGCCGGCGCCGACGGTACGGCCACCTTCGCGGATGGCGAAGCGCAGACCTTCTTCCATGGCGATCGGGGCGATCAGCTTGACCGT
>RXJQ01000085.1 GCA_003963115.1 Burkholderiales bacterium | reverse complement strand
ATTGCGAGGGTTTGCTGCTTCATATGGCCTCCTGTGCTGAAGCACAGGCATGCAAGTCGTACGCCAGTCAGCGGACCTTTTTCAGTGCATCCCTAAGACTCGCCTAAGCCGATGGCCGCATAGTTGTAGCAGGCACAGACGGAAACGGACATGAGACTGCTGTTGGTTGAAGACGACCGGATGATCGGCGAGACCGTGCTGGATGTGCTGCGCGCGGAGCACTATGCCGTGGACTGGGTCAAGGATGGCCTGATGGCCGATGGGGCCCTGGCCTCGCAGGCCTATGACCTCGTGTTGCTGGACCTGGGCCTGCCCGGCAAGGATGGCCTGGCGGTGCTCAAGACCATGCGTGCCGCCCGCCAGCGCACACCTGTGCTGATCGCCACCGCGCGCGATGCGGTCGAGCAGCGCATTGCGGGGCTGGATGCCGGTGCGGACGACTATGTGCTCAAGCCTTATGACCTCGGCGAGCTGCTGGCCCGTGTGCGTGCCTTGATCCGGCGTGCGGCGGGGCGTGCCGAGCCCGTGTATGAACACATGGGTGTGATGATCAATCCGGCCACGCGCGAGGCATCGGTCGCGGGGCAGCCGGTCGTGCTGTCCTCGCGCGAATGGTCCGTGCTGGAGCCACTTATCGCGCGGCCTGGCGTGGTTTTGTCGCGGGCCCAGCTGGAAGAAAAGGTTTTTGGCTGGGATGATGAGGTCTCCAGCAATGCCGTGGAGGTGTATGTGCATGGCCTGCGCAAGAAGCTGGGCGCATCGCTGATCCAGAACGTGCGTGGCGTGGGCTATATGGTGCCCAAGGCATGAGGCGCGCGGCAGAGCATTCCCTGCGAGCCCGCTTGCTGGGCTCGCTGCTGGGGGCCATCGTGCTGGTGGCCCTGTTGCAGGCGGTGACGGCCTATGTCACGGCATTGTCGGAGGCCGATGCGATCTTTGATCGGCACATGGAGCGCATGGCCGAGTCACTGCGCTCCGGCGTGCACCTCAGCGATGTGCAAGGCAACAACAAGGTGCGCGATGACCTGGCCAGCGAGGACTTCTTCGTCCAGATGTGGACCGACAAGGGCGTGCCCGTGTTCGAGTCGGCCGCGCACCAGTCCTTGCGCAAGCAGTCGGCACCGGGCTTCTCGCAATTGCGCGCGCGCGATGGCCGAATCTACCGGGTCTATGCCTTGAAGACGCCTAGCCAGTTCGTGCAGGTGGCGCAAGACATGGCCGCGCGGCAGGACATGGCCCGCACATTGGCGCTGCACACCGTGGGCCCCATGGTGCTCATGGCCTCCTTGTTGGTGCTGGTGGTGTGGTGGGTGATCTCGGGGTCGCTGGCGCCCGTGGCCCGTGTGCGCGCGCAGATGGCGGCGCGCAAGGCCGATGACCTGTCGCATGTGGATGTCACAGGCTTACCCGACGAGATCCGGCCCTTGATCCAGGAGTTGAACCTGCTGTTCGATCGCCTGAGGCATGCATTCGACGCGCAAAAGAGCTTCGTCGCCGATGCGGCGCACGAACTGCGCTCGCCCTTGACGGCGCTGAAGATCCAGGTGCAAGGCTTGCAACGTGCCAGTGACGAGGCCTCGCGCGACGTGGCCGTCAAGCGCCTGGCCGCGGGCATCGAACGTGCGGGTCACCTCGTGGACCAGTTGCTGGTGCTGGCCCGGCATGAGGCGAGCCTGGCTTCGGGCGTCGAGATGGATACCTGCGATGTCTCGCAGATTGCCTTGCTGTGCCTGACCGACATGCTCTTGCAGGCGCAGAGCCGGCAGATCGACCTGGGCGTGCACCGCAGCGAAGCGGCCATGGCGCCTGTACATGCTGATGCGCTGCGCATCCTCATCCGCAATCTGCTGGACAACGCTGTCAAGTACACACCCGGTGGCGGCACGGTGGACCTGGATGTGCACATGACCCCGGCAGGCGCGCTGATCTGTGTGGAAGACAGCGGCCCGGGCATTTCGGAGGCCGACCGTGCGCGCGTGCTGGACCGCTTCTACCGCGTGAGCGGCTCCGGGCAGGATGGCAGCGGCCTGGGGCTGGCCATCGTCAAGGCCATTGCCGATATGCACGGTGCCACGGTGGTGCTGGATCGCTCTGACAGGCTGGGCGGCCTGCGCGTGCAGGTGCGGCTCAAGCCCTTGTCTGCCTGAGGCTTAAGGCCCCTCTAAGGATCCGTCTTCACAATCGACTGCATTGTTGAAGAAGAAGGATCACCATGCGTCTCTCACTCATCAGCCTGGCTGTCGTGGCCACCTTGCTGGCCGCATGCAGCAGCACCCCTCCCATGCAGGCCAAGGCGCCCGTTGAGCCGGCCAAACCTGTGCAGACCGCGCAAACCACACAGCCCGCCCAGGCCAAGGCCATGGACCCGGCGCAACTGGAGGCCCAGCGTCTGGCGGCCTTGCGCCAGCAGATGGCCGAATTGAACGCCAAGAGCGTGTTCTTCGACTTTGACGACTACACCGTCAAGCCGGACTACACCTCGATGCTGCAACAGCAGGCCGATTTCCTGAAGGCACAAGGCAAGGAGAAGCTGACGCTGCAGGGCAACTCCGACGAGCGCGGTGGCATCGAGTACAACCTGGCCCTGGGCCAAAAGCGTGCCGATGCCGTGCGCAAAGCCCTGGGCCTGCTGGGGGCGCCGCTTGATCGCATCGAGACCATCAGCTTCGGTGAAGAAAAGCCCCGCGCCACTTGCCACGAAGAGTCCTGCTGGTCACAGAACCGCAGGGTGGACTTTGTGCATGCCAGTGCGAACTGAGTTCAGCTTGCGTTGAGCCGTGGGGCAGGCAGATCGAGGATGCCGTCGATCAGCTTGCCCACGTCCATGTTGAACAGTGCCAGTTGGCCATCCAGCATCAGGTGGCTCAGGCCATGGACCATGCTCCAGTTGGCCAGGGCCATCAGCAGTGCCTGATCGCTGTCCACCGGCACGCCGGCATGCTGGGCCGAGGCCTGCAGCAAACCCTGAAATGCGGCCGCAGCTGCGGTTTTCAGGGCCTCGCTGCTGCTGGCATACAGGAAGCGGCTGAACATCAGGCGAAACAAAGCGGGGTGTGCCTGGGCAAAAGAAACATAGGCCTTGGCCGATGCTGAGCGAGCCTGCCGTGAGGCGGCGCCATCTTGCGTGGCCTGCGCCTGCATGGCCGCAAAGCGCCGAAAGCCTTCTGCCGCCAATGCGCCCAGCAAATCATCCTTGTTGGCGAAATGCCGGTAGGCCGCGTTGGCCGATACCCCGACCTCCCGCGCGACGGCCCGCAGGCTGAGTTCGGCCTGATCACTCTTTTCGAGTTCGGCCAGGCCAGCTTCGATCAGGGCCGCGCGCAAATTGCCGTGGTGGTAGTTCTTGGTTGTGGTCATGCCTCGCATTGTGAGGCAGCCCGGCGCCGTCAGATCAGCCAGTCGTGCTTGCGTTCGTCGGGGGTGCCCAAGGTGCTGGGCATGGTGAGTTGGTGCAGCTCATGGGCCTGGCTGTTGGTCGCCACGGTGGTGAGCGCTGTTGTACTGCCCGGGATCAGATCCTGGCCTGGCGAGGCCAGCAGATCCGACAAGGTCACGTGGCTGGTCGTGGTGGTCGTGCTGGTGCTGGGTTCGCTGGACTTGGCGAACCACACATCGCCCATCTCATGGGTCTGGCCATCGGCGGTCTTGTAGCTGGAGACCAGGCCAATGGTATTGCCATGGTCGACCTGCTTGCTGTTGGTGTAGCTCAGGTCCAGCTCGACGATGCCCAGGTCGGACAAGGACTTCATCTCGCCGGCCTCGACCTTGCCGTCCATATTGGTGTCGAACCAGACTTTGAGCTGGTTGAACTGGGCGTCAGCCGCGGTGATGTGATGGTCATGGTTGGTGTCGAGCGCAGCCAGGGCGGCAAAGCCGTTGCTGGCATGGGAGCCATCAGGCAGCACGGTGGCTGAGCCGAACAGTTCGGTGCCGTTGTTGATCTGGCCATCGCCATTGCGGTCCATCACGAGCAGGCCACTGCCGGCGCCGATCCAGCCCACTTGCGAGTGGAGTCCAGTGCCGACGAGGTCGAAGTCGACGCCGTTGGATGCCGATACGGTGTGGATGCCGGTGCCCGAGAAGTCCAGCACGAGCGGGGTGACCTGGCTGAAGGCGTTCAGTTGAGCCTCCGACATCACGGCCATGTCGGCGGTGCTAAAGGCCATTTGCTGGGCGGGCGTCATCACCGACAGGTCTGCGGGGGTGAGGGCGGCCACCTGCTCGGGCGTGAGGGCGGCGATGTCGCTGGTGCTCAGGAAGGCGATCTGCGTGGTGGTCAGGGCGCCGACGCCTTCGGGGCTGATGGCCGCGATCTGCGTCATGCTCAGGCTGGCCAGTTGCGTGGTCGTCATCGCGGCCACTTCGTTGTAGTGCAGCGAGGAGAGCGCCTGTGCGCTGAGGCCGCTGATGGCGTTGGGCTGTATCGCATTGATGTCGTCGGCGCTGAGTGCGCCAATCTGATCGCCCGACATGGCATTGAGCTGGAAGCCAGAGAGCACAGCCGCTTGCGCCGTGGTCATGGCATGCAAGGCGTCCAGGCTCAACGCGCCCATCTGCCCGGGCAACAAGGCGGCCATCTGGGCGGGGCTCATGCTTTCCATCTGGCTGTAGCTCAGGCCGCCAATGGCTGCGTCGCTGAAGCTGCTGATGGCCGTGGTGCTCAGGCTGGCCATGTCAGGCAAAGAGATTGCGGCGACCTGGCTGGCCGTCATGGCCGCCAGTTGATGAGGATGGAGTGCGGCCAGATCGGCTGCGCTCATCACGCTGACGTCCACCGGGCTGAGCGCCGCCACCTGGGCATCGGTCAGGGCCTGGATGTGGCTGGTGCTCATGGCCGCGACCTGGTTGTAGGTCATCGCCGAGATGGCATCGACGCTCAGGCCGGACAGCGAGTCGGGCTGGATGGCGGCGATGTTGCTGACGGTCAGGGGCTGGATCTGGACCGAGGTCATCGCGGCGAACTGGAAGTGCGTCAGCTCGCCCACTTGCGCGGCACTCAGGGCATGGACCGCATCGGGGCTGAGTGCACCCACCTGCGTGGGCGACAGCACGGCAAGCTGGGACGTGGTCACGGCGGTGATCTGGTTGTAATCCAGCTCGGCCAGCTGCGCAGGGCTCAGGCCACTGAATGCGCTGGTGTTCATGGCCGCAATCTCGCTCAGTTGCAGCGCGCCGATCTGGCCCGTGGTCATGGCCGAGGTCTGGTAGTAGGTCATGCCGCCGATGGATTCGGTGGTCAGGGTACCGGGTGCGCCTGTGCTCAGTGCCGCAGCCTGGTAGTAGGTCATGGCGGCCATCTCTGCGGTGGTCAAGGCGCTGATGACGTCAGGGCGCAGCGAGGCGATCTGGGATTGAGACAGGCTGGCGAACTGGTCGGTGGTCAGCGCCGTGGCCTGGGCCGCGCTCATGGCCGCCATCGCGGCGGTGGACAGGCCGCTCAAGGCATCCAGGCTCAGCGCGGCGATCTGGCTGGTCTCCAGCACGGCCATCTGCGTGGTGGTGATGGCGGTGGCTTGCAGGTGGTTGATCTCGCCGATGGTGCCGGCGTTGAGCTTGCTCAAGGTGCCCGACGACACGGCGCCGATCTGGGCGGGTGTCAGCGCAGCCATCTCGCTGACGCTCAGTGCTTCGAGCTGGGTGGCCGACAGGGCGGCCATCTGCGTGGTCGACAAGGCGGCCAGTTCATTGGGTGTCAATGACGCGAGCGTGGTGTCTGGCAGCAGAGCCAGGGCAGAAGCATTGAGGGTGGGCAGGGCGTTGAGCGCCAGGTGGTCCAACTGCGTCGTGGACAGCGCCGTCAACTCGGCGTAGGTCAGGGCAGCCAGTTGGGTTGAGCCCAGGGCACCCACCATGTCGGGGGTGAAAGCAGCCAACTGAGTGGTGCTGAGCGACTGGATTTGCGCGGGTGTCAGGTGCCCCAGGCTGTCCAGCGTGAGGGCGTCCAGCTGTGCGGTGCTCAGCGAGTGCAGGGCACTGGGTGACAAGGCTGACACCTCGGTGCTGTTGAGCGAGGCCAGTTGCGTGCTTGTCATCACATCGACCTGGGCCACGGTCAAGGCCGCAGCCTGGTTGGCGTTCAGGGCCGACAGGTCTGTTGTACCCAATGTGATGATCTGGGTGGTGGTCAGGGCAGCGATTTGGCCGGGGGTCAGGGCACCGATCTCGGTGCTGGTCAGCGTGTTGAGCTGCAGGCTGTTGAGCAAGGAGAGGGTGCTGGTGCTCAGGGATGAGAGCTCGTCGGTATTGAGCGCCATCCACTGCGATGCCGAAAGCACGGCCAACTGCGCCGTGGTGAGGCTGGCGAACTGATGTCCCGTCAACGCACCGATGTCGGTGCTGCCCAAGGCCGCGAGATCGCTTGTGCTCATGGCCTGCATCACGGCCGTGCTCAAGGTGCCCAATGCGCTGGTGTTGAACGCGGTGATCTGGTCCAGGCTCAGCACATTGAACTGCGCCGAGTTCATCGCGGCAAGCTGGACGGAGGTCAGGGCGTTGATCTCATCCGTTTGCAAGGCCTGCCACTGGCTGGTGGTCAGTGCGGCGACGGAAGACGCGCGAAGCGCCGCGATGTTGTCGGCGCCCATGGCCTGAATCTGGCCGGTGCCGAGCGCGGTGGTCTGGACGGCTGTCAGGGCGGCGGCCTGGGCGGTATTGAGCGCCGCCATGTCATCGAGCCCGAAGATCGCAAGTTGAGCCGTGTTGAGCGCGGCGATCTCGGCCGTGCTGAACACACCGATCTGCGCGGTGCTCAGTCCTTCGATCTGGGTGGTGGTCAGGCCCATCAACCTGGCCGGGTCCAGTGCGGACAGGCCGGCGGTACCCAATGCATTGAGCGTGTTGGAGCTCAGCGCAGCCAAGTCGACCGAGCTCAAGCCATAGAGCTGGGTGGTGGTCAGCGCGCTCAGCTCGTCGGCCGACAAGCTGTTGAACTGGCTGCTGCTGAGCGCATTGATGGCTTGCGAGCTCAAGGCGCTGATCAGCTCGGAACCCAGCGAGATCAACTGGCTGGTGCCGAGTGCGGCTGCCTGAGTGGGCGTCAGGGAGGCCACCTGGCTGGTCGTGAGCCCCAGCAGCTCCTGCGGGTTGAGGGCGACGATCTGTGTGGTCGTCAGAGAGGCCAGTTCGGACGATGACAAGGCGCTCAGTTCGCTGGATGTCAAGGCGGCGAACTGAACCGACGTGATGGCCTGAACGGCGATGCTGTTGAGGGCCGCGATCTCATCCGTGCGCAAGGACGCCAGTGCATTCGTGTCCAGCGATTGAACCTGGGTCGATGTCAGGGCACCCATCTGCGAGGTGCACATCGTCGACAGGGCTCCGTCCGCGATGGCAGCCAGTTGGGCCGTGTTGAGCGCATGGACCACCGACGTGGACAAGGCCGCCACACCTTGGGTGTCAAGCCCTGCCAGTTGCTGCGTGTTGAGCACCAGTGTCTGGGCGGAGGTGAGCGCCTGGATCTGATTGCTGTTGAAGGTGTTAAGGGCTTCATCAGACAATCTCTGGATGGCACGGGTACCCAGCACCGCCATCTGGCTGGACGTCAACGCCGAAAGCCCGTCGGCTGTCAGGCCATTGACCTGCGTCGGCAGCAAGGCATGGACGGCAGCGGTGTTGAGGCTGGCCAGGCTGCTGGTGGCCATGGCATCGAGCTGGGAGCTGGACAGGGCTACGATCTGCACCGCATTCAAGGCCAGGGCCTGCTGCGTGTTCAGGGTGGCCATGTCGGTGGTGCTGAGGCTGGCCAGTTGGGTGGCGCTGAAGGCCGAGAGCTGCGTACCGGCGAGGGCTTCCAGCGAAGCGGTGGTGAGGGCGGCCAGACGGCTGGTCGACAGATCGTGGACGACCGCTGTGCTGAGCATGGCCAGATTGGCTGCGCCCAGGGCCTGCAGCTGGCTGTTGGACAGCGATTCGGCTTGCTGCACGCTCAAGGCGCCCGCTTCTGCGGTGCTCAGATTGCCCAGTGCCGTTTCGTTCAGTGAGGCCAGCTGGACCGTGCTGAAGGCCCCCATCTGATGGCTGCTGAAGGCGCCCAGTTCATCGCCTGTCATGGCATGCAGCTGGGTGGTGGTGAACGCGTGCACGGCGGCCGTGCTGAGTGCCGGCATGTTGGCGGCGCCGAGCTCCAGAACCTGCTGGGTGTTGAGTGCTTGAATTTGCGCAGAGGTCAGGCCGCTGGCCTGCTGGGAGGTGAACGACTCCAGGGTCTCTTGCGTGAGTGATGCGATTTGCGCCGTGCTGAGCACCGCGATCTGGCGGCTGGTGAAAGGGTCGGTCCAGTTCACCACGAGGGCGTTGATGGCCTCACCGCTCAGGGCCCGGATGGCAGCGGTGTTGAGTGCAGCCACCGAGGTGGTGCTCATGGCCTGCAACTGCTCCACGGTCAATGCACCGGCCTGCGCACTGCTGATCACAGACACCTGCCGTGCCGTGAGGGCGCCCATCTGCTCATCTGTCAAGGCACCAAGCTGGGTTGAGCTCAGCGTGTGCACGGCAACGGTGTTCAGCAAGCCGACGTTGCTGGCGGACATGGCCTGCAACTGTGTCGGGCTCAAAGCGGCCACCTGCACGGCGCTCACGCCGTTGATCTGCGCGGTGGTGAGGGCAGCCACTTCATCCAGCGCGAGCTGCCCCATCTGATTGGTGGTCATGCTGGCGATCTGGACCGAGGTCATGCTGGCGATGGCATCGGCACCCAAGGCGGCCAGTCTGGCTGGCGACATGGCGTGGATGACGCTGGTGCTCAGTGACGAGAGGTGCTGTACGCCCAGTTCGGTGACCTGGTCTGCAGACAATGCGGCGACCTGGCTGGAATTCAGGCCGGCCAATTGTGTGCTGGTGAGCGCGTCAATCGTGTCCATGGACAGGCCAGCGACCTGCGCCGTGCTCAACATGCCAAGTTGACGGCTGGTCAGCGGTGTGCTGCCCTCCACGGTCAGGCTGTTGAGCGCGTCCACGCTCAAAGAACGGATGACCGCGGTGTTGAGCGAGGCGATGGCGGGTGCACTCAAGGCATCGGCATGTTCCACGGTCAAGGCTACAGCCTGCACCGAGGTCAATGCTGCGGTCTGGATGGAGGTCAAGGCGCCGAACTGCTCGTCACTCAGTGAGCTCAGCTGGGTCAGCGTCAAGGCCCGTACAGCGGCGGTGTTCAAGGCCGAGATGGCGTCATCGCTGAGGGCCTGGATCTGCTGCGAGTTGAAGGCGGCTACCTGCAGGGCACCCAGGCTGTGTAGCTGGGTGGTGTTGAAGGCCGCTACGGCATTCGGGTTCAATGAAGCCAGTTGCGACGGCGTCATGGCCGCCAGCTCATGGGTGCTCAATGCCCCCAGTTCGTCGACGCTCAAGGCATTGAGCCTGTCCGTGGTCAGGCTGTGGATGGCCGAGGTGCTCAGGGCTGCGATGTTGTCGGCGCCCAGCTCAACAAGTTGTTGTGTATTGAGCGCCAGGACCTGTGCCGAGGTGAAGCCCGACACCTGGGTGGTGCTGAGCGCGTCGATCGTGTCCAGCGTCAGGCCGGCCACCTGCGCGGTACTCAGCACCGCGATCTGGCGGCTGGTCAGGGGCAGACTGTCGTAGGCGGTCAAGGTATTGAGCGCGTCGGTGCCCAGCATGCGGATGGCATTGGTGCTGATGGCCGCAATGGCCGGCGCCGACAGCGCGCCCAACTGATCGGGCGACAGGGCCACGATCTCGGCGCTGCTCATGGCGGCGATCTGAGTGGTGGTCAGCGAGCCGATCTGTTCGGGTGACATGGCGGCCAGTTGCGCGGCGCTCAGCATGCGCACGGCCTGGGTGTTGAGAGCCGCCACATCGTCGTCACCCAGGGCCTGCCATTGGCTGCCGCTCAGGGCCGTGATCTGGGCTGAACTCAAGGCCGCAAACTGAGTGCTGCCCAGCGCTGACAGGCTGTCTGCGCTCAAGGCCCCAATCTGGCTGGTGGTCAAGGCCGCGACTTCGCGTGTCGTCAGCGACCCCAGCTCGTCGGCATTGAGTGCATTGAGGCGGTCTGCACTCAAGCCATGGATCACGGCTGTACTGAGATACGGCACGCGCACGGCCCCCAGCTCGTCGAGCTGCATGGTGTTGAAGGCCATGACCTGGGCGGACGTGAACCCCACAACCTGGGTCGTGCTCAGCGCATCGATGGTGTCCAGCGACAGGGACTGAACCTGGGCAGAAGCCAGCGAGGCAATCTGGGTGCTGCTCAGGGGCGTGGCGGCGTTGACGGTCAGGGCGTTGAGCGCGTCTGTGGCCAGGCCATGAACGGCGGCGGTACTGAGCAGGGCGACACCCGCCGTCGACAGCGAGCTGACCTGATCCAGGCTGAGCGCGTTGAGCTGCGTGCTGCCGAGCACGCTCACCTGAGTGGTGCTGAGTGCATTCAATTGCGCATCGCCCAGAACGCTGAGCTGCGCGCTCGACAGGGCATGCACGGCGGCCGTGCTCAGGACAGCCACGTTTTGCTGACTCAGTTCATTGAGCTGGGTGGCGCTCAGCGCCGTGGCCTGTGTGGATGTCACGGCAGCGACCTGCGTGGTGCTCAGCGCATCGATGGTGTCCAACGACAGGCTGCTGATCTGCGTGCTGCTCAAGGCCACCACCTGGCGAGCAGTCAGTGGTGTTGCGCCATTTTGGGTCAGGCCATTGACGGCATCTGCATTGAGCGCTTGTATGGCACTCGTGCTGATGGCCTGGACACTGGCTGTGCTCAGAGACTGGATCTGCTCCACGCTCAGAGACGTGATCTGTGCGGTGCTCAAGACGACAGTCTGGCGCGCATTGAGGCCACCCAGCTGGTCATCCGTCAAGGACGTCAGCTGCGGCACGCTCAGGTGGCTGACCTGCGTGGCCGTGAAGCCACCCACGGCCGCGACCGAGAGCGCATTCATCACCTGAGGGGCGAACGCGGCCAGTTGAGGCACAGAGAAAATCGCAACTTGCGAGGCCGTGAGCGCCCCGATCTGATCGGCCGTCATCAAGGCGATGTCGTTCGTGCTCAAGCCAGCAAGCTGCGTTGCGGTCAGCTGAGCGATCTGGTCGCTCGACAAGGTGGTGATGTCTATCGTGGCCATCAGCAACTGCCTTCTTATCTAGCCTATCTGGCCATGGGGACGCGGCGGGGTGACGCCAGTCTAGGCAGCGCTTGGCCGTTCTAAAGTGCGAGTAAGCAGGCTTAGGCGGGCCAGCTCGATGGATCGGGGCTGGCAGAATGGCGGGATGAGCAAGTTGTCACACTTCCTGGTGGCCAGCGCCTGTTTTTGGGGCACAGCGGCGATGGCAGCAGCCGGTTCTTTACCTGGCCTTTACATCGAAGACATGACCTCGCCCGAGCTCCAAGCCCGTTTGCGCGCGGGCAGCACCACCGTACTGATACCCATTGGCGGGACGGAGCAAAGCGGCCCGCACCTGGCCCTGGGCAAACACAATGCCCGAGCCCGTGTGCTGGCCGGACAGATCGCCGAGCGCCTGGGCCATGCCGTGGTCGCGCCGGTGATCGCCTACGTGCCCGAGGGCAGCATCGACCCACCGGTGGCGCACATGCGCTTCACCGGCACCATCTCCATCCCCGAGGCGACCTTCGAGTCGATGTTGGAATCCACGGCGCGCAGCTTCAAGCAGCATGGTTTCCGACAGGTCGTTTTTCTGGGGGACCACGGCGGCTACCAAAAAAGCGAGGAGCGCGTGGCGGCCAAGCTGAACAAGGCCTGGGCCAAGGATCCGGCCTGCCGGGTGCTGGCCCTGAGTGCCTACTACCGCGTCACCCAGACCGACTACGTGGCCGATCTCAAGAAGCGTGGTTTCAGCGAGGCCGAGATTGGCATGCATGCCGGTCTGGCGGACACCGCGCTGACCATGGCCCTGGCACCTGAGATGGTCAGAACCGAGCTGTTGGGGCAGGCGGGCAAGCAGGGAGCGCACAATGGCGTTTCCGGCGACCCCAGGCGGGCCACCGCTGACCTGGGTCAGATGGGGGTGCAGCGCATTGTGGAATCATCGGTCGCCGCGATTCGGGCCGCGCAAACCGCGCCCTGATCGCCTCAGTTTCCTGGAGATAGCATTTTGTTGAACAAGAAAATCGTGGCCGGTGCCGTGACACTGGCGATCGCAGCGGCAAGCACCCTGGCCCTGGTGGAGGTGGAGAGCGTGTCGGCCCAGCAGCCCGCTACGCCTGTTGTGGCCGCATCTGCGCCCATCACGACCGTGCCAGGCATGGCACCCGTGCTCGATCCGCGCAATCTGTACAGCGAGATCAGCGACCCGTCCAAGCTGCAAGCCGTCGTCAAGGACGACCTGGAGCGCGTCTACGTGCCCAATCTGCGCTCGATGGACGTGTACGTGATCGACCCCGGCAAGATGAAGGTGGTCGACCGCTTCAAGGTGGGCGATGCACCACAGCACGTCGTGCCTTCGTGGGACCTGCGCACGCTGTGGGTGGCCAACAATGCCGAGCGCAAGCTCACCGGCAGCCTCACGCCCGTCGACCCACGCACGGGCAAGCCTGGCAAGAACATCCCGGTGGACGACCCCTACAACATGTACTTCACGCCGGACGGCAAGTCGGCCATCGTGGTGGCCGAAGCCCGCCATCGCCTGGACTTCCGTGACCCGAAGACCATGGCCATGCAGTATTCGATCGATGTGCCCAAGTGCGGTGGCATCAACCATGCCGATTTCTCGATCGATGGGCGCTACGCCATCTTCACCTGCGAGTTCGAAGGCAGCGTGGCCAAGATCGACCTGGTCAAACGCGAAGTGATGGGCTACCTCACGCTCAAGATGCCTGCCACACGGCTGAAGGACAAGCCCGTGCCACAGGGCCTGCCTGACACCGAGATCTGCACCTCGAAGAAAGGCATGCCGCAGGACATCCGCGTCTCGCCCGACGGCAAGCGCTTCTACGTGGCCGACATGGAGGCCGACGGTGTGCACATCCTGGATGCCGAGGCCTTCAAGGAGATTGGCTTCATCACCACCGGCGTGGCCGCGCACGGCCTGTACCCCAGCCGAGATGGCAAGAATCTCTATGTGGCCAACCGTGGCTCGCACCGGATCCATGGCCCCCGCAGGGGCCCAGGCAGCGTGACCGTGGTTGATTTCGCCACCGACAAGATCGTGGCTCGCTGGCCGGTACCGGGCGGCGGTAGCCCCGACATGGGCAACATCAGCGCCGATGGCAAGTGGCTGTGGCTCTCAGGTCGTTTCGACGATGTGGTCTACCGCTTCGACACCACCACCGGGGAGGTCTCGCAGATCAAGGTGGGTGCCGAGCCGCATGGCCTGACACTGTGGCCGCAGCCCGGGCGCTATTCGCTGGGGCATACGGGCAATATGCGTTGATTCTCAGCCTGTACAAGACCCCGTTGCATTGCCACTGGGGTCGATGATGGTTGAGATCGACAGCACGGCCTGCTGCGCGTCCAGGATCACGAGGAAGAAGCTCTTGAGGTCTGGGGCGCGTTCGCAGGGCGGGATGTATGGTGGAGGTGCTCGTTCTGTAACGATCACCCCGTAGTCACCACCGCCGCCGTTTTGGCGACCATGCTGGTTGAGTGGGCTGAAGATGAATTCCGTTGCATTGGCCGACTGCAGGGTCAACGCATTGACGATCAGATTCAAGACCGACGCAGGTGAGACCACCTTGGCGTATGTGCCGCCGTTGCCATCTAGACCGCCCATGTCGGCTTGAATTTCGTCGTAGGGCAGATTGACGTTCCTGTGGACGATCACGCTGTCGGCATGCTGCGCCAGTTTGAGCGTGCCGGCGGGCAGAACCATCTCACCCGCTTGAGTGCTGTTGCTGCTCAGGGCAGCCAGACTGTGTTGGATTGCTGTGTTCAACTGCAAGGATTTGGCGAAGTCGCGAACCGAGACGGTGCTGGGCACGATGCTCAAGATCGTCAGGCCATTGCTGGTGAGCGCGTTGGTGGTGAAGTCGGTTTCGGCGTAGCGGCGAACGCCATCGGAAACCTTCAACATCGTCATCAACCGGTTACCGCCACCATCGACCTGGAAGCGGCCATCAAAGGTCGTCGCATTTGACCAGGAGGCCTGTACTTGCATGGCATCGACGATGGTCAGGTGATTGAACGCGGTGGCCTCTAGCGAGTAGCTGCTCCACTCGGAATCGACCGCTTGCAAGGCGGAATCGAATGAGGCATCTGGTGTGGCTGGTGAGCTGAAGAAGCCGGTTTCATGACCTTGCCAGGCGTTGGTGGCCGAGTTGGCGCCAGACAAATCCGTGGCATGAAGGAAGGTCAGCAGAAAGGACTGACCTTGCGGTGACCACAGCTGCCGCAAGATGGGGTTGTCGTTCTTCAACTGGGTGGCCCAGGCTTCCGCGTCAGGAAAGGCCGCCTTGAGCTGGCTGGCCGTGGCACCGTGGCCGGCGCTCAACAGGGCATTGAGGTGAGCCAGTGTCAAGGGCGGTGCAGCCAGCACGTTGTCAGCCTTGTCCAAAGCGATGTTCAATTCTTCGACGGCCAATTGCAGCGTGGTCTCTGCATAGCTGCTGGCCATACCGGGGCCGAGGTTGGCAGATGGTGAGGCGCTGCTGTTGCTGGATGACGTTGTTTGAGTCGGGCGTGTCGCACCGTAGCCTGACACGGTACTAGTAGTCGGGGTCGTGTTGGTGTCACCGTCGGGTCCACCACCTCCGCCCCCACCACAGGCCTGAAGGCCCATGGTGATGGCCAGTGCCAGCCAGATTAGACGCATTTTCGGACGCGCAGGGGCTCGTTGCATGTTCACTCCCATTTGGTGTTATTTGGTGACCGATTTCTATCACATTGGCACCCTTTTCAATATGGGGAGGCCCTCGTTCGGGGTGTGGGCTGGTGCTGCGAAAATGGTGCCGTTCAGGCGCAGGTCGTGCATGCGACAGACTTGACCGCCAACCGAGCAGGATGCAATGAATCACCACAAACAAGGTCATATTCGATCGGTCCACGTCGGGCGGACTCAGGTGCTGGCCAAAGGCCACCCCACGCGTGGCCTGTTCGACCCGTATCACTTTGTGCTCACGCTCAGCTGGCCGCGCTTCTTCGGTCTGCTGGTGCTGTTGTTCTTCAGCCTGAACCTGTGTTTCGCACTGGCCTACTGGCTGGTGCCGGGCAGCGTGGCCAACGCCCGCCCGGGCATGTTCTGGGACCACTTTTTCTTCAGCGTCGAAACCCTGGCCACAGTGGGCTACGGTGAGATGTCGCCGGCAACGACGGCGGGGCACATCATCGCGGTGGTGGAGATCATGTTTGGCATGGCCATCCTGGCGGTGACCACGGGCCTGATCTTCGCGCGCTTTGCCAAGCCCAAGGCGCGCATCATGTTCAGCAGCCGGGCGGTGATCCGCCAGTTCGACGGGCAGCGCGTGCTGATGCTGCGCATGGCCAATGAGCGCTACAACCGCATCGTGGATGTCAGCGCCATGATGTCCATCGTGCGCATCGAGCGTCTGAAGGAAGGCGAACCTTATTTCCGCATCCATGACCTGAAGCTGCGCCGCGAGCGGACCCAGGTCTTCAACTTGACCTGGACCCTGATCCACGAGATCAACGAGCACAGCCCTCTGCATGGGCTGACGTCGCAGGATCTGGCCAATAGCCAGGCACGTATTGCCGTCTCGATTGCCGGGCATGATGAAACCGTGGCGGCCACCGTGCATGCCGTGCACGACTACGAGTGGCAGGACCTGGTCTTCGACGGGCGCTTTGCAGATGTGCTGCGCGAGATGCCCGATGGCAGCAGGGTGGTAGACCTGACCCGCTTCCACGAAGTGGAGAGCGAGCCGGCCACGCCTTAGAACTTGTCCGTAAACAGTCGAGGTCGGTTTGACGGTCCTTTCGGGCGCACAGCGGCGTTGCAAATCCTCGCGATACCTTCGGGTATCGCTGCGGTGTTGCGCCTTGCTCTGCATCCCGAAATGCCTCGCCACCCTCCTCTCGCCTATTGACGGACAAGTTCTTAATCACATCGTCTCGGCAAACAGCTCGCGGCCGATCAGCATGCGGCGGATCTCGCTGGTGCCCGCGCCGATCTCATAGAGCTTGGCGTCACGCCACAGGCGGCCCAGCGGGTAGTCGTTGATGTAGCCGTTGCCGCCGAAGATCTGGATGCCTTCGCCCGCCATCCAGGTGGCCTTCTCGGCGGCCATCAGGATCAGCGCAGCGCAGTCCTTGCGCACATGGCGTGCATGCTGGCTGCCCAGCGCATCGAGGTTCTTGGCCACCGTGTAGGCAAAGGACTTGACGGCCTGCTGCATGGTGTACATGTCGGCCACCTTGCCTTGCAGCAGCTGGAATTCGCCGATGGGCTGGCCGAACTGCTTGCGCTCGTGGATGTAGGGCACGATGTTGTCCATCACGGCCTGCATGATGCCCAGCGGCCCGCCCGACAGCACGGCGCGTTCGTAGTCCAGGCCGCTCATCAGCACCTTGGCGCCGCTGCCTTCGCTGCCCAGCACGTTCTCAACGGGCACCTCGCAGTCCTCGAAGAACAGCGGGTAGGTGTTGGAGCCGCGCATGCCCAGCTTGTCGAGCTTGTTGCCCTTGCCAAAGCCCTTGAAGCCCTTCTCGATGATGAAGGCGGTCATGCCGCGTGCGCCCATTTCGGGCTCGGTCTTGGCATAGACCACGAGGGTGTCGGCGTCACCGCCGTTCGTGATCCACATCTTGCTGCCATTGAGCACATAGCGGTCACCACGCAGCTCGGCGCGCAGCTTCATGCTGACGACATCGGAGCCGGCATTGGGCTCGCTCATCGCCAGTGCGCCCACGTGCTCGCCGCTGATCAGCTTGGGCAGGTACTTGCGTCGCTGGGCCTCGCTGCCGTTTCGGTAGATCTGGTTGACGCACAGATTGGAGTGCGCGCCATAGCTCAGGGCCACGGCGGAGCTGCCCCGGCTGACTTCTTCCATCGCGACCATGTGGGCCAGGTAGCCCATATGGGTGCCGCCGTATTCTTCGCTCACGGTCAGGCCATGCAGGCCCAGGTCACCCAGCTTCTTCCACATCGCCGCGGGGAAGTTGTTCTCGCGCTCGATGTCGGCTGCGATGGGGGTCAGCTCCTTGTCGACGAAGTGGCGCACGGCATCGCGCAGGGCGTCGATGTCATCACCAAGCTGGTGGTTCAGGCCGGGCAGGTTCATGGTCTTGTCTCCTCGCAATCAATGTGTCAGCGGTCAGATCGTGGGGTGGGCGCGTTTGGCCAGCAAGGCATTGCTGACGCGGGACACGGGCTTGCGGCCCAGCACGCCCGAGATGTAGTCGGCGGCATCCACCAGCTTGTCCAGGTCGATGCCCGTGGTGATGCCCAGACCATGCAGCAGGTAGACCACGTCTTCGGTGGCCACATTGCCCGTGGCACCCTTGGCATAGGGGCAGCCGCCCAGGCCGGCCACGCTGGCATCGAAGGTGTGGATGCCCAGTTCCAGGCAGCCGTAGATATTGGTCAGAGCCTGACCGTAGGTGTCATGGAAGTGCCCGCTGAGCTCATAGATGGGCACATGCCGCAGCACGCGCTCCATCACCAGCTTGACGCGGCCGGCCGTGCCCACGCCGATGGTGTCGGCAATCCCGATGTGGTGGCTGCCGATGTCCAGCAGGCGCTGCGCCACGTCGTCCACGGCATCAATGGACACCTCGCCCTGATAGGGGCAGCCCAGCGCGCAGGACACCGCTGCGCGCACACGCATGCCGGCTGCACGTGCGGCCTCGACCACAGGTCGGAAGCGCTCGATGGAATCGGCAATCGAGCAGTTGATGTTGCGCTGGCTGAAGGCCTCGCTGGCCGCCGCAAAGATCACCACCTCATCGGCCTTGGCGGCCAGGGCGCCCTCGAAGCCCTTCATGTTCGGCGTGAGCACCGAGTAGCGCACGCCCTCCCGACGTTGAAGGCCCGCCATCACCTCGGCGTTGTCGCCCATCTGCGGCACCCACTTGGGGCTCACGAAGCTGGTGACCTCGATCTGCTGGAGGCCCGCGGCTTGCAAGCGGTGCACGAGCTCGATCTTGTCAGCGGCATCGACCGGGCGGCCTTCGTTTTGCAGGCCATCGCGCGGGCCGACATCGACCAACTGGACCTGCTTGGGAAAGTGCGAGGGGATCATGGTGCGTTCCTCATGTGCCTTGTTCAGCATGGCCTTTAATCGATACGCAAGAGCTCGACGCCCTCGGCCACCTGGTCGCCCACGCTGCACAGGATGGCCGCCACGGTACCGTCTTGCGGCGAGGTGAGCGTGTGCTCCATCTTCATGGCTTCGGTCACGGCCAGTGGGTCGCCCTGCTTGACGACCTGGCCTTCCTTGACCAGCAGGGCGACGACCTTGCCCGGCATCAGTGCGGTCAATCGGCCCGAGCCATGGTGGCCATGGTCGACCTGGCTGAGCGGGTTGATGCGCAGCAGATGGGCGCTGCCTTGGTCCGTGAAGACATGGATGTCGTCAGCATGTCGGTAGACGCTCACGCGCAGCCGTTGGCCGTCAACGCTGATGTCCAGTTGATCACCGCCAGTTGGGCCTGGCCTGCCATGCACGTTCAGCACGCAGCGCTGGTCGCCGAACTGGAGTTCGTAAGCCTGTGGCCCCAGCTGCGTGGAGGTCACCGTGATGGCCTGGTCATCGAGTTCGAGCACCTCGCGGTGGCGCGGCTGGCCGTGCAGGCGCCAGCCGTCTTGAAGCGACCACGGGTCCTGGCTTGACGACGACGAGGCTTGACCCACGGCGGGCAGCATGCCGGCCATGGCGGCACCGATGGCCACGTTCAGCGGCAGGCCGGGGGCTTGGAACAAGGCCGCGTGCTCGCGCTCGATCAAAGCCGTGTCCAGCTGGGCGCGCGAGAAAGAGCTTGTGTTGATCACGCGGCGCACGAAAGCCACATTGGTGTGCAGACCGGTGATGTGCAGATCACGCAGCGCCGCATCCAGCCGGCTCAAGGCGGAAGCGCGGTCCTCTCCCCAGACGATGAGCTTGGCGATCATCGAGTCGTAATAGGGCGAGATGGCATCGCCTTCGCGTACGCCGCTGTCGATGCGCACCGGGGCCACTTCAAACGATACGGCAGATGGCGTGCGCAGGACCTGCAAGGTACCCGTGGCCGGCAGGAACTGCTGGGCCGGGTTTTCGGCGCAGATGCGGGCTTCGATGGCGTGGCCCCTGATCTGCAACTGGTCTTGCTGTAGGGGCAGGGGCTCGCCGGCCGCCACGCGCAATTGCCACTCGACCAGATCGAGCCCGGTGATGGCCTCGGTGACGGGGTGCTCGACCTGCAGGCGCGTGTTCATCTCCATGAAATAGAAACCTTGAGCCCCCACGCTTGCTGCCTCGCAGGCTGCGCTGCCCCCCGGAGGGGCTGTGACACCTTGGGGCGGCCCTGCGGCGTCACTCGCCCAGTCTTGCTCGCAGATGAACTCGACGGTGCCCGCACCCACATAGCCCACGCTGCGCGCGGCGGCGATGGCCGCTTCGCCCATCTGCTTGCGGCGTTCGGGCGTCATGCCGGGGGCGGGGGCTTCCTCCAGCACCTTCTGATGGCGGCGCTGCACCGAGCAGTCGCGCTCGAAGAGGTAGACGTAGTTGCCGTGCCGATCGCCAAACACCTGGATCTCGATGTGGCGGGGCTGCGTGAGGTAGCGCTCCACCAGCACATGGGCGCTGCCAAAGCTGGCCTGGGCTTCGCGCTGGCAGGAGGCCAGGGCGGCTTCGAACTCGGCTGCACTGTGCACAGCCCGCATGCCCTTGCCGCCGCCACCGGCGCTGGCCTTGATCAGCACGGGATAGCCCATGGCATTGGCTTGGACTTGCAGGAAGGCAGGGTCTTGCCGGTCACCGTGGTAGCCGGGTACCAAGGACACGCCGGCCTTCTCCATCAAGGCCTTGGCAGCGGATTTGCTGCCCATGGCCGCGATGGCCGATGCGGGTGGGCCGATGAAGGCCATGCCCGCTTCCTCGCAGGCCTGGGCGAAGTCTTCGTTCTCGCTGAGAAAGCCGTAGCCGGGGTGCACGGCCTGGGCGCCGGTGGCCTTGGCCGCTTCGAGGATGCGGTCGGCGCGCAGGTAGCTCTCACGCGGGCTGGCCGGGCCGATGTGCACGGCTTCATCGCAGGCCTGCACATGCAAGGCTTGCGCGTCGGCGTCGGAATACACGGCCACGGTGCGGATGCCCATGCGACGCGCGGTCGCGGCCACGCGGCAGGCGATTTCACCCCGGTTGGCGATCAGGATCTTTTGAAACATCAGCGCTCCCGGGTTGAACTCGCCTGCGACACGCTTTGCGTGCCCATGCGATTTGGCTTCGCCGCAAGGTCTTCGACCTTGTCACCCCGGTTGGCGATCAGGATCTTGTTGAACATATGGATGGCGATCCTGTGTTGTCAATCGTTGGGTTCTTCGAGGTCACGCACACCTGGCTTCATGGCAAAGGGCTTGACGTCCGATTGCCATTGCGGTTTGCGTTTGTTCAAAAAGGCCTGTACGCCTTCGCGGCCTTCTTCGCTGGCGCGGATGTCGGCGATGCGGCGCGCGGTCAGGTCACGCAGGTCGGGGTTCAAGGGCAGCTTGCCGATGTCCTTGACCAACTGCTTGCTGGCCCGTACCGCCAAAGGCCCGTTGTGCACGATGCTGTGCACGATCTGGTGTGTGGTCTCATGCAGGGCATCGGCCGCGCAGACCTCGTGCACCAGACCAGCGATCAGCGCCTGCTGGGCACTGAAGCGCTCGGCCGTCACGAAGTAGCGTCGCGCGGCGCGCTCGCCGATCGCATGGATCACATAGGGGCTGATGGTGGCCGGGATCAAACCCAGCCGTGCCTCAGACAGGCAAAAGCCCGCCTGCTCGGACGCCACCACCACATCGCAACAGGCCACCAGGCCTACGCCGCCGCCATAGCAGTCGCCCTGCACCTTGGCGATCACGGGCACCGGCATGCTGGCGATGGACCACAGCATGTCGGCCAGCCTGGCCGCATCCGTGTGGTTCTCGGCCCAGGCGTAGTCGGCCATCGCGCGCATCCAGTTCAGGTCGGCGCCGGCGCTGAAGACCTTGCCATGGGCACCCAGCACCACGGCGCGCAAGGCCTGGTCCTGCGCCAGGTCCTTGAAGGTGTGCGTGAGCTCGGCGATGGTCTCCGCATCAAACGCATTGCGCAGCTCCGGCCGGTTCAAGTAGACGTGACAGACATGGCCTTCGTGCTGGATATCGAGTCGCGACATGGCTTGTTCTCCTTGGGGCAACGCCTTACATCCGGAAGACGCCGTAGCGTGTGTCGGCCATCGGCGCGTTCAAGCTGGCGCTCAAAGCCAGGGCCAGCACGCGGCGGGTGTCGGTGGGGCGGATCACGCCGTCGTCCCACAGGCGTGCCGAGGCGTAATAAGGATGGCCTTGTGCCTCGTATTGCTCGCGGATCGGGGCCTTGAAAGCGGCTTCTTCGTCAAAGCTCCAGGTGCCGCCCCTGGCCTCGATGCCATCGCGCTTGACCGTGGCCAGCACGCTGGCCGCCTGCTCGCCACCCATCACGCTGATGCGCGCGTTCGGCCACATCCACAAGAAGCGTGGGTTGTAGGCGCGGCCGCACATGCCATAGTTGCCGGCCCCGAACGAGCCGCCGATGATCACCGTGAACTTGGGAATCTGGGCGCACGACACGGCGGTCACCATCTTGGCACCAGCACGCGCAATGCCCTCGTTCTCGTACTTGCGGCCCACCATGAAGCCGGTGATGTTCTGCAGAAAGACCAGCGGGATCTTGCGCTGGCAGCAAAGCTCGATGAAGTGCGCGCCCTTGTTGGCGCTCTCCGAGAACAGGATGCCGTTGTTGGCGATGATGCCCACGGGCATGCCCTCGATGTGGGCGAAGCCGGTGACCAGGGTGTTGCCGTAGCGCGGCTTGAACTCGTCGAACTCCGAACCATCCACGATGCGGGCGATCACCTCGCGCACATCGAAGGGCTTGCGGGTATCGGTGGGGATGATGCCGTTGAGCTCGTTGGTGTCGTACTGTGGCGGGCGAGGCGTCAGCAGCGACAGCTCCGGAGACTTGCGCCAGTTCAGCCGCGCCACGCATTGACGGGCCAGGGCCAGTGCATGGTCGTCGTCACGAGCGAGGTGGTCGGCCACGCCCGACAGGCGCGTGTGCACGTCGCCGCCGCCCAGGTCTTCGGCCGTCACCTCTTCGCCGGTGGCGGCTTTGACCAGCGGCGGGCCACCGAGGAAGATCGTGCCCTGGTTCTGCACGATGATGGTCTCGTCGCTCATGGCGGGCACATAGGCCCCACCGGCCGTGCACGAGCCCATCACCACCGCGATCTGCGGGATGCCGGCCGCGCTCATATTGGCCTGGTTGTAGAAGATGCGGCCGAAGTGGTCGCGGTCGGGGAAGACCTCGTCCTGATTGGGCAGGTTGGCGCCGCCCGAGTCCACCAGATAGATGCAGGGTAGTCGGTTCTGCCAGGCGATCTCCTGCGCGCGCAGGTGCTTCTTGACCGACAGCGGGAAGTAGGTGCCGCCTTTGACGGTGGCGTCGTTGCACACGATCATGCACTCCACGCCCGACACGCGGCCGATCCCGGCGATCACACCGGCGGAAGGCGCTGCGTTCTCATACACATTGAGCGCGGCCAGCGGCGCCACTTCCAAAAAAGGCGAGCCCACGTCCAGCAATTGCTCGACGCGGTCGCGCGGCAGCAGCTTGCCCCGCGCAAGGTGCTTGGCACGCGGCCCTTCGCCACCGCCTTGCGCGATGCGTGCCAGTTGCTGTTCCAGGTCTGCGACCAGGGCCTGCATGGCCTGGGCACTGGCCTTGAAGCCTTCCGAGCGCGGATTGAGTTGGGTCTCGATGACGGCCATGGTGTCTTCGGTCTGTGTCAGGTCTTGGGGTGGATGTGGCGCAGCGCTTCGCTGACCTCATCCTTGAAGCGGCTCAGTGCTGCCAGCGAGGTGTCACGTGGCATCAGCGCGCTCCAGATCAGTTCGGTCAATTGCTCGGCCGTGGTGTCGATGCTGGGGCGCTTCATCGTGGTGATGGCATCCCACAGCACGTGCTCCATCGAGCCATAAACCACATCGCGCAGCAGGCGCAAAGGCATGTCCTGGCGGATCTGGCCTTGCGTCTGGGCTTCGGCCAGGCAGTCCATCAGCGGCGCGGTATAGCGGCGCTTGCAGTCGGTGATGACCTGGGCAAGTTCGGGCTCGGCGGCGCGGCCTTCACTGAGCACCAGGGCACACATGCCCGAGCCATCGGCCAATAGCGTGACCAGGTGGGCGCGCACCACATGGCTGAGCTTGGCGTGCACACCGTGGAGACGGGGCACATCGCGCTCCAGCTCGCTGCTGATCTCGTCGTACCAGTCCTTGATGACCTGGATGCACAGCTCGCGCTTGCCGGGGAAGTAGGTGAACACCGTGGCCTCGGACACGCCCGCCGCTTCGGCGATCTGGGCCGTGGTGGCGCGCTGGTAGCCCTGCTGCGAGAACACCTGCCTGGCGGCACCCAGCAGCGTCTGGATGCGCTCCTGGGACTTGGCTCGGCGAGGCGTGGTGCGTTGCAGGCTGGTGGGCACAGTGAAAATTGAGTGTCACTCAAGAATGGCGCGATCATGCCACGATTCACCTAATTTGTGCAGCAATTACATATCACCTGTAAGCCAGATTATTTGAGTCAAGCTCAGACAAGCCCGAGGCGCAAGCCGCCGTCCAGCCGTATCACCTCACCATTGAGGTAGTCGTTTTCCACGATGTGGCGCACCAGCGCGGCGTACTCCTCGGGCTGCCCCAGGCGAGGCGGGCAGGGCACGCTGGCCACCAGGGTTTCCCGGCGCTCCAGTGCCAGCCCGGCGGTCAAGGGCGTGCTGAAGACGCCCGGGGCCACCGCCATGACCCGGATGCGGTCCTTGGCCAGATCACGCGCTGCGGGCAAGGTCATGGCCGCGATGCCGCCTTTGGACGCCGCATACGCCACCTGCCCCATCTGCCCCTCGAAGGCCGCGATCGACGCGGTATTGATGATCACGCCACGGCAGGCATCGGCCGGCTCGCCCGCGCGGGGCGGCGAAGCCATCATCACCGACACGGCCAGCCGCATCATGTTGAAGCTGCCCAGCAGATTGACCTGCATCACCCGCTGGAAGGTGGACAGCTGATGCGGTCCCTCTCGCCCGTGCAGGCATTCCTCAAAGGCCACGCCGGCCGCGTTGAGCAGCACGTCCAGTCGGCCAAAGCGGTCTTGCGCCATGTAGACGGCGGCCGAGCCCTGCGTGTCGTCGCTGACATCGGTGTCCTGCCAGTACCATCGCTCCTCGTACGGGTCGAGCTGGCGCAAGGGGTGCTCGGGCGATGGGGCGCAGCGGTCGACCAGCAGCACGCGGGCGCCGGCCTCCCACGCCATCCGGGCGGCGGCGGCGCCCAGGCCTGAGCAGCCGCCAGTGATCAGGAACACGCATGCCGAGAGTTTCATGGCAGGCTCCCTTGAGGGTCGAGATGGCATCATTGCGCCAATCCGAATCCAGCGCAAGCCATGCATGACGATGCCTTCCGTGACTGAACTCCAGTGGGATCACACGCATCCCTATGTGCTGCATGTCACCGTGCAGGACCAGCACATCGACCTGATGCGCCACACGAACAACGTGGTCTACCTGCAATGGCTGGAGGACGTGGCCTGGGCACACTCCTCAGCGCTGGGCCTGGGGCCGGCCGAATACGAGGCGCTGGGGCATGGCATGGTCGTGCGCCAGCATGAGCTCAACTACCTGCAGGCCACGCGGCTGGGTGAAAGCCTGGTCCTGGGCACCTGGCTCACGCATGCAGACAAGCTGACTCTGCGCCGCCACTACCAGTTCATCCGCCTGGAAGACGGGGCGACGGTCTTTCGGGGGCGCACGCAGTTCGTGTGCGTCGACATCGCCGAAGGCCGTGTGCGGCGCATGCCGGCGGCCTTCCAGCAGGCCTACTCGGCTGCCGTCATCGAGGTGGCCGAGGGCTGACTGGCGGCTGGTTTGACCGCTTGCGTCAAAAGGGCGCCCCAGAAGGGTGCGCCGAGCGATTTGCCATGTTGATCAGCCTCTTATCGGGTCGAAGTCCTCAATTTGTGAACGTAAAGTCCGATCCCGCGTGTCCGATAAATGGGGTGCTTCACCGGAGCGGTCCCCGCAAAAACCTCCTGTCAAGGCGACGAGGCACGTTCATCCGGGCATCGCCACAGGGCTGGCGAATTGAACGCCCTAAACGACATCGGAGTCGTCATCATGATCGGTAGTTTGAAGATCGGCACGCGCCTGGCTGTCATGGCTGGAGCCATGGGGGTGGCCCTGCTGTTTGTCGGCGGGACCGCCTGGTGGGCGCTCAAGGCGGACGAAAGTCAGTTCGAAGCCAGCGCGCTCAAGGCCCAGCAATTCGAGGCGGCGGTCGATTTGGCGCGGCACGCCCAGGTCACCTTCAAGATCCAGATCCAGGAATGGAAGAACACCCTGCTGCGCGGTGGTGACGAGGCTGCATTCGAGAAATACAGCAAGGCTTTCGACAAGGAAGGCGAGGCCACGCAGGTCCGTCTGGGTGAGTTGAAGAAGGTGCTCACCGAACTCGGTCAACCCACGGGTGACATCGATGAGGCACAGGCCGCCCTGGGCGAGCTCAAGACCAAGTACCTCGATGCTTTGAGCCACTACGACCGCGCCGAGGCCGACAAGAGCGCCCACAAGGTGGACAGCCTTGTCAAGGGCATGGACCGTCCGCCCACTCAGAAGATCGATGCCATCGTGGCCAAGGTGATGGACACAGCCAAGCATATCCAGAGCCAGTCCCTGGAAGCCGCCAAGACCCGCATGCAGTCGGTCCTCTGGGCCATGGCAGCTTTGGTGACGCTGGCCTTGGGCTGCGGCGCCATCGTGTGCATCCTGATCCTGCGCAGCATCACCAGGCCCTTGGATGACGCCGTGTCGGCGGCCCAGGAAGTGGCCAGTGGCAACCTGCGTGTGAGCATCCATGCCGACGGGCATGACGAGGTCAGCCAGTTGCGCGCGGCCATGGGCAAGATGAACGACAGCCTGCTGCGCGTGGTCGGTCAGGTGCGTGAAGCGGCGGACACCGTCTCGCACGCCGCCGGCGAGATCGCATCCGGCAACATGGACCTGTCGGCGCGCACCGAGGCCCAGGCATCCAACCTGCAGCAGACAGCGGCCTCCATCAACATCCTCTCGCATGGTGTGCAGCACAGCGCCGATCACGCTGCGCAAGCCCAGCAACTGGCGGTCACCGCCAGCGAGGTGGCCGAGCGCGGTGGTGCCGTGGTGGGCGACGTCGTGCAGACCATGACCGAGATCAACGACAGTTCGCGCAAGATCTCCGAGATCATCGGCGTGATCGATGGCATCGCCTTCCAGACCAATATCCTGGCGCTGAATGCGGCGGTGGAAGCCGCGCGGGCAGGTGAGCAGGGCAGAGGCTTTGCCGTCGTGGCCTCCGAAGTGCGGGCACTGGCCCAGCGCAGCGCCAACGCGGCCCGCGAGATCAAGGCCCTGATCAACGCCAGCGTGGCCTGTGTGGACCGCGGCAGCGTCCTGGTGGGCGAGGCCGGCGAAACCATTGCTTCGGCGGTGCACGCCGTCAAGCAGGTGCGCGATGTGGTCTACGAAATCTCGGCGGCCACGCGCGAACAGGCCTCCAGCATCGAGCAGGTCACGCAGGCCGTGGCTGCCATCGACAACACCATGCAGCAAAACGGGGCCCTGGTCGAGCAAGCCGCCGCTGCTGCGGCCTCCCTGCGCCAGCAAGCCCAGGCCCTGCAGGGCTCGGTGAGTTTCTTCCAGGCCTGAGAGACCCCTCGATGGGGGCCTGGGGCAGATCGCGGGCAAAGCGGCCGTGGCTGCGGCGACAATAGCGTCTGTGCGCGTACTTTCCACTTTGCTACGCGCGGACCCGCCCCAACGCCGCCAACGTGTCAGCCCTGCCGCTTGCCGATTTCGACTCTGATGCCCAACTGCCCCACCTGCCCGTGGAGGCCAGGCGATCTCAAGGTGCGCCGCTGACGGCCATCCTGCAGGAAGTCTTCGGCTACACGGCCTTTCGCGGCCAGCAGCAGGCCATCGTCGACCATGTCTCCACCGGCCACGACGCACTGGTGCTGATGCCCACCGGCGGTGGCAAGAGCCTGTGCTACCAGATCCCTGCCATTGCACGCCACCGCGCGGGCTACGGCGTGACGGTGGTGGTCTCGCCGCTGATCGCCCTGATGCACGACCAGGTCGGGGCACTCGAAGAAGTGGGCGTGCACGCGGCCTTCCTCAACAGCACGCTGAGCCTGGAAGACACCCAGCGCATCGAGCGTGAGATGATGTCCGGGCGGCTCGTGCTGCTGTACGCGGCGCCCGAGCGCGTCACCAACCTGCGCTTCCAGGCCCAACTGGCCAGCTTGCATGAGCGTGGCCTGCTCAGCCTCTTTGCCATCGACGAAGCGCATTGCGTCAGCCAGTGGGGACACGATTTCCGCGAGGACTACCTCCAGCTCAGCCTGCTGCATGAGCGTTTTCCCGATGTGCCGCGCCTGGCTCTGACGGCCACCGCCGACGACCAGACCCGCGCCGACATGATCGAGCGCCTGCAGTTGCAGGACGCCCGCGTCTTCATCAGCAGCTTCGACCGGCCCAACATCCGCTACGCCCTGGTCGAAAAAGACGAACCACGCAAACAGCTCCTGCGCTTCATCCGCGACGAACACGATGGCGACGCCGGCATCGTCTATTGCCAAAGCCGCAAGAAGGTCGAGGAAACCGCCGACTGGCTCAATGAGCAGGGCATCACCGCCTTGCCCTACCACGCCGGCCTGGATGCTTCCGTGCGCCAGAAGCACCAGGACCGCTTCCTGCGAGAAGACGGCCTGGTCATGGTCGCCACCATCGCCTTCGGCATGGGCATCGACAAGCCAGACGTGCGCTTCGTGGCCCACCTGGATCTGCCCAAGAACATCGAGGCCTACTATCAGGAGACGGGCCGTGCCGGCCGCGACGGTGGCCAAGCCGATGCCTGGCTGACCTACGGGCTGGCCGATGTGGTCAACCAGCGGCGCATGATCGACGAGAGCCCGGCCAATGACGATTTCAAGCGCATCCAGCGCGGCAAGCTCGATGCCTTGCTGGCCCTGGCCGAAGCCCACGACTGCCGACGCGTGCGCCTGCTGGCCTACTTCGGCGAAGCCAGCCAGCCCTGTGGCAACTGCGACAACTGCCTCACGCCCCCCGCCACCTGGGACGGCACCGAGGCCGCCCGCAAGATGCTCAGCTGCATCTACCGCTTCTGGCAGCACGGCCGCCAGCGCTTTGGCGGCGGCCACCTCATCGACGTGCTGCGCGGCAAACAGACCGACAAGGTGGCGCAGTACGGCCACCAGAGCCTGAGCACTTTTGGCGTGGGCGCCGCGCTGTCGGAAAACCAGTGGCGCGCTGTGTTGCGCCAATTGGTGGCCCTGGGTCATGTGGTGGCCGAAGGCGAATACAACACCCTGAGCCTGACCGACAGCGCCCGCGCGGTGCTCAAGGGCGAGGTGCAACTGACCTTGCGCGAAGCGGTCGAGCTGCCCCGCCGAGGGAGGGCAGGCAAGGCCGAAGGCAGTGGTGGCGCTTCAGCGGCGGCGCCAGCCGATTTGAACGGTGCGGCCCTCGCCCGCTTCACTGAACTCAAGGCGTGGCGCGCTGGCGTGGCCAAGGCCCACAACCTGCCGGCCTACGTGGTGTTCCACGATGCCACCCTGGCCGACATGGCCCGCATCGCTCCGCAGACCCTGGGCGAACTCGCCGGCATCAGCGGCGTGGGGGCGAAAAAGCTCCAGGCTTACGGCAACCAGATCCTGGCTTTGCTCAATCCCTGAACCGGGCACCAAGGGCGATTTTTGCACCTCTTTTTGCACCTCGATAGGGCATTCTGTCTGGAATATCCGATCGGGTTGAGGCCGCCCGAACCAAGTTGGTGCGGTCTGCCGATCAATTGCCTGGGCAACTAAATTTCGGGCAAAACCGCCTGTTTTGACGGGCAAATGTCCTGAAATCTTATACAAAATTCGACTTTTGTTGTCACTTGACAACGGAAAAAGCGAAAAGCCGGGGGGTAAGGCTGTCACGATTCTTGCTTATCGAGCCTCCTGCGGACTTTCCGTCCCACAATGAACTTTGAGGTTGGGGCCTCTTGCGGGACCTCTCCCTGTTCAAAATTTCTGTTCATTTCATTGCTAGGAGAACTCAATGTTTGCAAAGAAGAACCTGGTGGCAGCCGCCGCCTTGCTGGCTGTTGCTGGTGTTGCTCACGCCGATGTCAAGCTGTACGGCATGCTGGACATGTCCGTCGGTTCGTTTGAAGGGGCCCATGACAAGACCCTGCCCTCCACACGCGTGACCGCAGTTGAAAGCGGCAAGATGATGACCAGCTACTTCGGCCTGTCGGGTGACGAAGACCTTGGCGGTGGCTTGAAGGCTGGTTTCGCGCTGGAATCCTTCTTGGGCGCTGATACAGGTAAGGTTGTGCCAAACAATGCTGGTCAATTCTGGGGCCGTACCTCGAATGTTTTCTTGAGCGGCAATTTCGGTACCGTTACCATTGGTCAATCCGACAACCCTCTGTTCACCTCGGGCTACACCTACAACCCGTTCGGCAGTTCGATGGCCTTCTCGCCCACGATGCGCCATCTGAACTACATCAATAATGCCGTTGCAGGTCTGCCTGCTGGTTTCTCTGTAACACCTGGTGCTGGCTTTGACACGGGCTGGATCAATTCGGTGGCCTATCAGTCGCCCACTTTCTCTGGCTTCAGCTTTGTCGGTCAATACGCAGCGAAGGAAACCACGTCCGCTATTTCCGATGCGAAGAACAGCTACGCCCTGTCTGGCACTTATGCTGCCGGTCCTTTGGCTGCAACGTTGACGTATGAGAAGGGCGGCTTCACGCCCGCTGGCAACGCCAGCGGCAATGCCCCTGTTAGCTACAACGCCAACGACAAGGTGACCGACTTTGGTGTGAGCTATGATTTCGGCGTGCTGAAGGCCTTTGGTCAAGCCACCTACATCAAGAAGACGTGTGATGCTTCTGGTTCTGGCAGCACTCCCACATCTTGCCCTGCGGTCGATGCCAAGGACAAGATCTACCAACTGGGTGTGTCCGTGCCTGTGACCGACAAGGGCGCTGTGCTGGCCTCGTTCGGCAACCTGAAGCACACCGAAGCTGGTGTGGACGGTTCGGTCAAGAACGACGTGTTCTCGCTGGGCTACGACTACACGCTGTCCAAGCGCACCGACGTTTACGCTGTGTTCTCCAACGAGCGTCAAACCAGCCTCAGCTCGGGCCAAACCTACGCTGTGGGCATCCGCCACAACTTCTGATCGACACCCTCGATCCGACCGAGCATGAAAAACGCCCCTCGCGGGGCGTTTTTCTTTTTCGGGCGGCGTGCGGGTTCAATGCCGCTCGAACTTGAACACCGCCGTGCTCGCCAGCAGGTTCGGCCATCGGTCCACGCGCTCGCCACCACCACCATTGAGCCCGAACGAGTCCAAGATGCGCAGCCCGTTCTTGCGTGCCAGCACCTCGAAGTCTGCAAAGGTGGCCACGCGGATATTGGGCGTGTCGTACCACTGGTAGGGCAGGGCCTTGGTCACCGGCATGCGGCCGCGCAGCACGCTCAGGCGATGCTGCCAGTGCGCGAAGTTGGGAAAGCTCACCAGGCCGATGCGGCCAATACGCGCTGTCTCTCGCAACATGGCTTCGGTATTGCGCAGATGCTGCAAGGTATCGAGCTGCAGCACCACGTCGAAGCTGTTGTCATCGAACAGGCTCAGGCCTTCTTCCAGGTTGCGCTGGATGACGTTCACGCCGCGGCGCACGCACTCGATCACCTTGCTGTCGTCCAGCTCGACGCCATAGCCCGTGCACTGACGGTGGTCGCGCAGATAGGCCAGCAAGGTACCGTCACCACAGCCCAGGTCCAGCACGCGTGAGCCGACGGGGATGAGGTCGGCCACCACCTGGTAGATCGCGCGGTCGTTCTTGTTGATGTTCGCCATGAGTGCCCCCGTCACACCGCCACCTTCATGGCCTGACCCTGGTGGGTACTCAAGCCGGCCTGCCGCTTGTGCAGATCCTGGGCGATGCGCTCAAAGTAGGCCCGCACGAGCGCGTGGTAGCGCGGGTCGTCCAGCAGGAAGGCATCGTGGCCATGGGGCGCATCGATTTCGGCATAGCTCACGTCGTGGCGGTTGTCGACCAGGGCCTTGACGATCTCGCGCGAACGCGCGGGCGAGAAACGCCAGTCGGTCGTGAAGCTGATGACGAGGAACTTGGCCAGCGCCTTGGCCATCGCCGCCGAGAGCTTGCCACCATGTGCGCGGGCCGGGTCGAAGTAGTCCAGTGCGCGGGTGATGAGCAGGTAGGTGTTGGCGTCGAAGTAGTCGCTGAACTTGTCACCCTGGTAGCGCAGGTAGCTCTCGACCTGGAACTCGATGTTCTGCGTGCTGTAAGCGGGCTCTTCACCGGCTTCGCGGCCCACCATCTCGCGGCCGAACTTCTCTTCCATCACGTCGTCGGAGAGGTAGGTGATGTGGCCGATCATGCGTGCCACGCGCAGGCCGCGCCGAGGTACCACGCCATGTTCGTAGAAGTGGCCATGGTGGAAGTCGGGGTCGGTGACGATGGCGCGGCGGGCTACTTCGTTGAAGGCGATGTTCTGGGCCGAGAGATTGGGGGCGGTGGCCACGGCCACGCAGTGGCGCACGCGATCGGGGTATTGCAGTGTCCAGCTCAGCGCCTGCATGCCACCCAGGCTGCCACCCAGCACGGCGGCCAACTGGTCGATGCCCAGCCGATCCAGCACACGAGCCTGGGCGTTCACCCAGTCTTCCACCGTCACCACGGGGAAGTCGGCGCCGTAGATGCGGCCGGTGTCCGGGTTGGTGTGCATGGGGCCGGTCGAGCCAAAGCAGGAGCCCGGGTTGTTGATGCCGATGACGAAGAACTTGTCGGTGTCCAACGGCTTGCCGGGGCCGATCATGTTGTCCCACCAGCCGTGGCTCTTGGGGATGGCCTTGCCGTTTTCGTCGGCATGCAGGCCGGCCACGTGGTGCGAGGCATTCAGTGCATGGCAGACCAGCACCGCATTGCTGCGGTCGGCGTTGAGGCGCCCATAGGTTTCGTAGACCAGTGTGTAGTCGCGCAGCACGGCGCCGCTTTGCAGCGACAAGGGCGTGCCGAAGTGCAATGAGGCAGGGGTGACGACCCCAAGAGATGACATGACGCGTGCGGTGTGAAGAACAACAAAAAACCGGCCTCGCATGAAAGCAGGGGCCGGCGTGCAGCGCCCTCTTTAGCGGAATTTCTTGAGCGCCCGCAATCCGGACAAATCGGCGCTGTGGGCGTCAGTGTAGCGTCATTTCGACTCCACGGAGTGCGGGCATATTTCACAATCTGGGGGCGATTTGCCATCTTGTGCGAGGGACCACGCCAGGGCGACGCGGCTTAGGATGGTGTCAAGGTGCCCGAGCGTGGCCCCGCATTTCTGAGGAGACAGGCATGCCCAGGTGGTTGATCCGGCTCAACGAGCACGTACCCATTCGGTACACGGCGTGGGTCTTGTCCTTGCTGACCTTGCTGGCCGGGGGCCTTGAATGGGGAGTGACCGCACACAAGGACGTCGGCCTGTGGATGGTCGCTGTTGGCGGGGCGCTGACCGTGCTGGGCATCAACGACATGCGGCAGATCAGCCGCTCGGTGCTGCGCAACTACCCCGTTATCGGGCACTTGCGCTACCTGCTCGAATTCATCCGCCCGGAGATGCGCCAGTACTTCATCGAGAGCGACAACGAGGCGGCGCCCTTTTCGCGCCAGCAGCGCTCGCTGGTGTACCAACGGGCCAAGGGTGAGTCCGACAAGCGCCCCTTCGGCACGCAAAAAGACGTGGGCGCCACGGGCTATGAATGGATCAGCCATTCGATGACGCCCAGCGAGGTGAAGTCGCCCGATTTCCGCGTGCTCATCGGCGCGGGAGGCTCGTCGTGCACGCAGCCTTACAGCGCCAGCATCTTCAACATCTCGGCGATGAGCTTCGGTGCGCTGAGTGCCAACGCCATCCTGGCGCTCAACAAGGGCGCCAAGAAGGGCGGCTTCGCGCATGACACGGGCGAGGGCTCGATCAGCCCCTACCACCGCGAGCCGGGTGGCGATCTGATCTGGGAGATCGGCTCAGGTTACTTCGGCTGCCGCAGCGACGATGGCCATTTCGACGAGGCCAAATTCGCCTTTGCCGCGCGCGAGCCCCAGGTCAAGATGATCGAGCTCAAGCTCAGCCAGGGTGCCAAGCCCGGCCATGGCGGTGTGCTGCCCGGGCCGAAGGTGACGCCGGAAATCGCCATCACGCGGGGGGTGCCCATTGGCAAGGACTGCGTGTCGCCCTCCCGGCATTCGGCCTTCTCCACGCCCATCGAGATGATGCAGTTCATCGAGCGCCTGCGGCAGCTGTCAGGCGGCAAGCCAGTGGGCTTCAAGTTCTGCGTGGGCCACGTGTGGGAATGGTTCGCGATTGCCAAGGCCATGCGCCAGACTGGCATCTGGCCCGATTTCATCGTCGTGGACGGGGCCGAGGGCGGTACCGGCGCCGCGCCGCTGGAGTTCACCGACCACGTCGGCGCGCCTTTGCAAGAAGGCTTGCTCTTGGTTCACAACACCCTAGTTGGGCTGGGCGAGCGCCACCGTGTCAAGATCGGTTGCGCGGGCAAGGTGATCAGCGCCTTTGACATCGCGCGCATGATGGCCTTGGGCGCCGATTGGTGCAACGCGGCGCGTGGCTTCATGTTCGCGCTGGGCTGCATCCAGGCGCAAAGCTGCCACACGGGGCATTGCCCGACCGGCGTGACCTCGCAAGACCCCTGGCGGCAACGTGCCCTGGTCGTGCCGGACAAGGCCGAACGGGTCTACCGTTTCCACCACAACACCCTGCATGCCTTGCAGGAGCTGGTGCAGGCCGCTGGCTTGCAGCATCCCAATGACATCACGGCCGAGCACATCCTGCGGCGGGTGTCGGGCTTCGAGGTGGGGCGCTTGTCCAACCTGCTGGTCTACCTGAAGCCAGGCGAGTTGCTGGAGGCCGAGCGCGGCGAGGTGCCTTGGCGCACCCCGGGTTTCGAGCAGTACTGGCGCCGTGCGCGTGCCGACTCTTTTGAGCCGGCCGACGGCGTGCACTGATCAGCTGGTGAGGAGGATCAGGCAGTGGGTGGCGCCGTGTCGATGAAGCTCTGGCGCTGCATCAGCTTTTCGAGCAGCTTGCCCAGATTGGGGTAGTCGTCCCGCCAGTCGATCTGGGGGAAGCGGAAATCCAGGTAACCCAGGGCGCAGCCCACGGCGATGTCGGCCAGGCTGTGGTGGTTGCCGTTGCACCAGGGGCGATCACCCAGGCCCTGGCTCATGGCCTTGAGGCTGGCGTGAACCTTGTCGAGCTGCCGGTCGACCCACGCCTGGCTGCGCTGGGCTTCACTGCGGCCGGCCCAGGTTTGTTCCAGACGCGCCAGGATAGCGGCGTCCAGCAGGCCGTCGGCCAGGGCTTCCCAGGTGCGCACCTCCACGCGCTCGCGGCCGCTCAAGGGGATGAGCTTGCCCACGGGCGAGAGCGTGTCCACGTATTCGACGATGACGCGCGAATCAAAGATGGCCTCGCCCCCCTCCATCACCAGGCAGGGTACCTTGCCCAGCGGGTTGGAGTCCTGGATCGCGGTATCGGCCGACCAGACGTCCTCGATGTCGAATTTGTAGTCGAGCTTTTTCTCGGCCAGCACGACGCGTACCTTGCGGACGAAAGGGCTGGTCAGGGATCCGATCAGTTTCATTCTGTGTCGTGATGTGTGTTTGAGACCGATTTTAGCGACCCCGGAGCCGTCAGCGGGGAGCTGTCGCATAACCACCTGGTACCCACCCAATCAGGGGGAGCAGGGGGGCGCACGCGGAATCGTTATCGTTACATTTGATGCTGAAATGAACAAATCCGGTGCCCGCTCAGCAGTACGAGTCATCCGGTTGGACGAGTTCGAACCCAGGCCGGCACCCCTTGCGCCTGTGGCCCATACCAAGGACGAGCTCGAACCCGAATGGTCGAGCTTGCCCTCCGTTGCCTGGCCTGATCCGATTGGATCGGCGGGGTTGCCCACGCCTGTCTCTGCCCTGGAGGATGAGGACGAAGAGGAGGGGGATGGTGTCGAGGCGCCCGTCCCGAGCGGGGTGCCAGCAGAGGACGGAGGCAGAGCGACAACGAAAACAGCAGCGCCTCGGCAGCAGATGCCGCGTCTGCCGTATGGCGTCGTGACGTCCTGGCCGCTGCGCTTCAAGGGCGACGCAGCGACCTATGCGCGCCTGTGGGCCGCCAATGCCATGCTGGTGCTGCTCACGGCGGGGCTTTACTGGCCCTGGGCCCGTGTGAGAAGCCAGCGCTACCTGATGCGCCACACCCGGGTGGCCGGACATGCGCTGGACTACCACGAACCGCCGGCAAGGTTGTTACCAAGGTACGTCTTGGGCCTGAGTCTGTTGCTTGGCGTCTGCGGTGCCTGGGCAGGGGGCTCGCCGACTGCGGGCATGCTGGCTTTGTCGCTGGCTTTGGCGGTGTGGCCGCTGTTGGTGTTCATGAGCCTGAGCCATCGCCTGGCTCACATCAGCTGGGCACACCGGCGGCTGGCTTTCGATGCCGATTGCCAGTCGGTCTACCGGGCCATGTGGGCGCCTCTGGTCACAGGTGGCTCGGTGGCCTGGCTGCTGATGGCGGCGGCCATCGTGAGGCGGCCTGGCAGTTGGGTGGCCTGGAGCGTGGCGGCGTCGCTGTGGCTGCTGGCCATGCCGGCCTTTGTCTGGACCTGGTATCTGTTTCGGCAGCGGCATCTGCGCCTGGGGCCCATGCACCTGCTGTGGAAGGCGTCGCGTGCGGCCGTGTCCATGATGTTCCTGCGCATGCTGGTGTGGGCCATGCTGGCGACCGTGTTCAGCCTGGGCGTGGCGGCGGTGGCGTTGGCCGGCGTGCTGGTGTTCAAGGGGCGGCTGCCCTTGACGGTGCAGTCCTGCATGCTGGTGGCTGCGGCGCTGAGCATCTGCGCCATGGTGCAGCCCTATGCCCAGGCCCGTTTGCAGAACCTGGTGTGGAACAAGTCGGGCAACCGTTATCTGCGGTTTCGCAGCAAGCTGTCCATTTCGGGCTTCGTGGTGATGCAGTGCCGCCATGCGCTCTTGCTGGTCCTGACACTGGGGCTGTACTGGCCTTGGGCTGTCGTGGCCACGCGCCGCATGCGCACGCAGGCGCTCACCGTCTGGTCGCGGGTTGACGCAGACGTCCTCAAGGCGCATTGGCCACCCCACGGCCTGCCGCCGACCGGTAAAATGGCGGGTTCGCCCGCGAATCTGCCGTAACCGCTTTCGGATCCCTGCCCATGAACCTGTCTGCCCTTTCCGCCCTGTCGCCGCTGGACGGCCGCTATGCCGCCAAAGTCGCCGCGTTGCGCCCGCTGCTGTCCGAGTTTGGTCTGATGCACCGCCGCGTGCAGGTCGAGGTCGAGTGGTTCATCGCCTTGTCGGATGCCGGTCTGCCCGAGTTTCCCTCCCTGACTGAAGCCTCGCGCGGCTACCTGCGTGGCCTGGTCGCCCGTTTCAACGAGGCCGATGCCCAGTCCATCAAGGACATCGAGCGCACGACCAACCACGATGTGAAAGCCGTGGAGTACTGGATCAAGCAGCGCTTTGCCAATCACCCCGAGCTGGAAAGCACCGGCGAGTTCGTGCACTTCGCCTGCACCTCGGAAGACATCAACAACACCAGCCATGGCCTGATGCTCAAGGCGGCGCGCGAGCAGGTGCTGCTGCCTGCCATCGATGGCCTGATCGGCACCCTGAGCGGCCTGGCCCATTCGCTGGCCGAGATCCCCATGCTCAGCCGAACCCACGGCCAGACGGCTTCACCCACCACGGTCGGCAAGGAGGTGGCCAATGTCGTGGCGCGTCTGGTCCATGCCCGCGCCCGCATCGCCGAGGTCAAGCTCCTGGCCAAGATGAACGGCGCCGTGGGCAACTACAACGCCCACCTGTCGGCCTACCCCGAGCAGGACTGGGAGGCCTTCAGCCGCCAGGTGATCGAGAACCAGCTTGGTCTGACCTTCAACCCCTACACCATCCAGATTGAGCCGCATGACTACATGGCCGAGCTGTTCGACGCCGTCACGCGCGCCAACACCATCCTGATCGACTGGTCGCGCGATGTGTGGGGCTACATCAGCCTGGGCTATTTCAAGCAAAAGACCAAGGCCGGCGAGATCGGTTCGTCCACGATGCCGCACAAGGTCAATCCCATCGACTTCGAGAACGCAGAAGGCAATCTGGGCCTGGCCAATGCCGTGTTGACGCACCTGAGCCAGAAGCTGCCCATCAGCCGCTGGCAGCGTGACCTGACCGACTCCACCGTGCTGCGCAACATGGGCGTGGCCCTGGGTTATGCCGTGCTGGCTTATGACAGCCTGGCGCGCGGCCTGGGCAAGCTCGAAGTCAACCCTAAGGCCCTGGCCGACGACCTCGACAGTTCGTGGGAAGTGCTGGCCGAGCCCATCCAGACCGTGATGCGCCGCTATGCCTTGCCCAACCCGTATGAGCGCCTCAAGGAGCTGACCCGCGGCAAGGCCATCACGCGCGAATCCATCCAGGCCTTCATCGAGACACTGGAACTGCCTGAGGAGGAGAAGGGCCGTCTGCTGGCCATGACGCCGGGCAACTACATCGGCAAGGCGATCGAGCTGGCCAAGCGGATCTGAGCCAGATCAAAAGCGGGACCGCACACGGGATAGAGCCTGTGGTTCCGCCATGATCCACACCCCTAAGGCTAGGACGGCCTTATCCCTACCGCTAGGGATGCGCAAAATGTCCGCGATTCCTAAAGTGGAGACTCCTGATTTATGCATGTCACAAAAGGAGTCACATCATGCGTTTCATTTCGCGCTTTGCCTTGTCCGTCATCACGCTGAGCATTGGCCTGTTGGCGCAATCTGCACAGGCTGTCTCGTTGACCGCGCCTGTGTCGCCCAATCCCTTTGCCGATACCGCTCTGGGCGGTACCACCGCTGCTGCAAGGCCCGAGTTGGCCGGCACAGTTTTGCAAGACGTCATCAGCCCCTTCAGCTTCAGCGGGGTGAGCGGGTCGGTGCAAAACCGCGTGGTGCGGGAAACGGGCACGGGCACGTTGGACTTCTACTGGAAGGTCAACGTCGATGCGTCCACCAACGGCACGGGCGTGAGCGCCTTCCGTCTGGCTGATTTTGGCTACAACAACTTGAAGGACGCCGACTTCCGCACCGATGGCCTGGGTACCACCGGCCCTGACACAGCGCGTTTGTTCAATGTGGCCAACTACCCGGCGGGCGACATCAACTTCTTGTTCAACGGTACGGGCGGTGTGGCACCAGGCAGCGAGTCGCGGTTTTTCTTCCTGCACACCACGGCCACGTCGTACGACAAGATCGCCAGCTATGACCTGCTGACCACGGGGGCGCAAAAGCTGTCGGGCTCCTTCCAGACCTTTGCGCCTGCCGTGCCCGAGCCCTCGACCTATGCCTTGATGGGCGCAGGCATGCTGATGATGGGCGCCTTGCTGCGCGGCCGCCGTCGCGGTCAGTGAGGATGCAGGCGCGAGCCGGTAAAATTCAGGGATGAACTTCACCGACCAGCTCGCGCAAGCCCAGCGCCAGAACGACTCCCTGCTCTGCGTGGGCCTGGACCCTGAACCAGCCCGGTTTCCCGGTGCCTGGAAGGGGCAGGCTGATCGCATCTTTGACTTCTGCTCGGCCATCGTGGATGCCACGAAGGACTTGGTCTGCGCCTTCAAGCCGCAGATCGCCTACTTCGCAGCCCACCGCGCGGAAGACCAGCTCGAACGCCTGATGGCCCACATGCGCCGTGTGGCGCCGCATGTCCCTGTGATTTTGGACGCCAAGCGTGGAGACATTGGCAGCACGGCCGAGCAGTATGCGCGCGAGGCTTTCGAGCGCTATCAGGCCGATGCGGTGACGCTGTCGCCCTTCATGGGTTTCGACACCATGGAGCCCTTCCTCAAGTACCCGGGCAAGGGTGTGATCCTGCTGTGCCGCACCTCCAACCCGGGCGGCTCTGACTTGCAGAACCTGCGTCTGGCCGACATCCCCGGCCAGCCCCGCGTGTACGAGCACATCGCGGCGCAGGCGCAAGGGCCCTGGAACACCCATGGTCAGATGGGTCTGGTCGTGGGGGCGACCTTCCCCGAAGAGATCGCCCGTGTGCGCGAACTGGCCCCGACCCTGCCTTTGCTGATCCCCGGTGTGGGGGCGCAAGGCGGTGATGCCATGGCCACCGTCAAGGCTGGCCTCAAGACCGATGCCAGCGGTGTCGTGACCGGTACCATCATCGTCAACAGTTCGCGCGCCGTGCTGTATGCGAGCAGCGGCGATGACTTTGCCAGCGCGGCTCGCAAGGCTGCGCTTGATACGCGCCAGGCGCTGAACGCTGCACGCTGATCTGCCGGGCCAAGAACCTGTTCGCGACCTGAGTCAAGCGAAGGCCCTTGGGCCATGTCAGACTAGGGATGCACTGAAAAAGGTCCGCTGACTGGCGTACGACTTGCATGCCTGTGCTTCAGCACAGGAGGCCATATGAAGCAGCAAACCCTCGCAATGGC
>RXJQ01000011.1 GCA_003963115.1 Burkholderiales bacterium | reverse complement strand
TTCCATGTCCGTATCCATGCGCGAAATGCTGGAAGCCGGTGTCCACTTCGGTCACCAAACCCGCTTCTGGAACCCCAAGATGGCCCCGTATATTTTCGGCCATCGCAACAAGATCCACATCATCAACCTCGAGAAGACGCAACCTGCGTTTGAAGAGGCTTTGAAGTTCGTCAGGCAGCTGTCGGCTCGCCGCGGCACCGTGATGATGATCGGTACCAAGCGCCAAGCCCGCGACACCATCGCTGAAGAAGCCGCACGCGCTGGCGTGCCCTTCGTGAACCAGCGCTGGCTGGGTGGCATGCTGACCAACTTCAAAACGGTCAAGGGTTCGCTCAAGAAGCTGAAGGACATGCAGGCGCAGGTCGAAACCGGTCTGGACAACCTGAAGAAGAAGGAAGGCCTGCTGTTCCAGCGTGAGCTGGCCAAGCTGGAAAAGGACATCGGCGGCATTCAAGACATGAACGCCCTGCCTGACGCCCTGTTCGTGATCGACGTCGGCTATCACAAGATCGCCATCGCCGAAGCCAAGAAGCTGGGCATCCCCGTGATTGGCGTGGTGGACACCAACCACTCGCCCGAGGGCATCGACTACGTCATTCCCGGCAACGACGACTCCTCCAAGGCTGTGGCCCTGTACGCCAAGGCTGTGGCTGACGCCGTGCTGGAAGGCAAGGCCAATGCCGTGAACGAGGTGGTGGCTGCCGCTGGTGGCGACGACGAGTTCGTGGAAGTCAACGAAGCCGCTTGAAGCTGAGCAAGGCTGCCTTGACTTAACGAGAAGGGGCTGACCGATCAGCCCTTTTTTTTCAACAGATTTTCTTGTGAGGCGGTGATGACACCGCCCCTGAACCAAACGGAGAAAGCAAATGGCTGCTATTACCGCCAGCATGGTTGCCGACCTGCGCGCCAAGACCGATGCCCCCATGATGGAGTGCAAGAAGGCCCTGACCGAAGCCGAGGGCGATTTCGCCAAGGCTGAAGAAATCCTGCGCGTCAAGCTGGGCAGCAAGGCTTCCAAGGCTGCTTCGCGCGTGACGGCCGAAGGCGTGGTGTCCGCTGCCGTGGACGGCACGACCGGCGCCCTGGTCGAGATCAACTGCGAAACCGACTTCGTCTCCAAGAACGAGTCCTTCCTGGCTTTTGGCAAGTCCGTGGCCGATCTGATTGCCAAGAACAACCCCGCTGACGTGGCCGCCATCGGCGAGCTGCCCCTTTCGCAAGACGGCTTCGGCCCCACCGTGGAAGAAGTGCGCAAGGGCCTGATCGGCAAGATCGGCGAGAACATGTCCATCCGCCGCTTCAAGCGCTACGCCGGTGGTGGCAAGCTGGCCGCCTACCTGCACGGTGCCCGCATCGGCGTGCTGGTCGAGTTCGACGGTGATGAAGTCGCCGCCAAGGACGTGGCCATGCACACCGCCGCCATGAAGCCCGTGGCCCTGTCGTCTGCCGATGTGCCTGCCAGCCTGATCGAGATCGAGCGCAATGTGGCCACGGCCAAGGCCGCCGAGTCCGGCAAGCCTGCTGACATCGCTGCCAAGATGATCGAAGGCGCTGTGCAGAAGTACCTCAAGGAAGTCTCGCTGCTGAATCAGGTCTTCGTGAAGGCTGCCGACGGCAAGCAGACCGTTGAGCAGTACCTGAAGTCGGCCAACACGACGGTCAAGTCGTTCACGATGTTCGTTGTGGGCGAGGGCATCGAGAAGAAGCAAGACGACTTCGCTGCCGAGGTGGCCGCCACGGTGGCCGCTGCAAAGGGTCAGTAACCCGACGCAAAACAAGGGGGCTTTCGGCCCCCTTGTGCTATGCGCCACGGCTCACCCCGCAGGTGAGCGCTTTACACAAGAATGACCGCAGACCGGGGAACCATCACGCGGTCGGAATTTCCAAGACCACGAGGTCTGGGCGGTTCAAAGTTGAGCTAACCTTTGAACTCGCCGCAAGTCATCAAACAAGGACGTCTGCATGCCCGCCTACAAGCGCATCCTCTTGAAACTTTCTGGTGAAGCCCTGATGGGCGACGATGCCTATGGCATTAACCGCGCGACCATCGTCCGCATGGTCAAGGAAATCCAGGAGGTCACCGAGTTGGGCACGCAGGTGGCGGTGGTCATCGGCGGCGGCAACATCTTCCGCGGCGTGGCGGGTGGCTCCGTCGGCATGGACCGTGCCACGGCCGACTACATGGGCATGCTGGCCACAGTGATGAATTCGCTGGCCCTGGCTGACACCATGCGCCAGGAAGGCATGACCGCCCGCGTCATGTCGGCCATCAGCATCGACCAGGTGGTCGAACCCTATGTGCGTCCCAAGGCCTTGCAGTACCTTGAAGAGGGCAAGGTCGTCGTGTTCGCGGCCGGTACCGGCAACCCCTTCTTCACGACCGACACGGCCGCTGCGCTGCGAGGTGCCGAGATCGGTGCCGAGGTGATGCTCAAGGCCACCAAGGTGGATGGCGTCTACACCGCCGACCCGAAGAAGGATGCGTCGGCAACGCGCTACACGAGCATCACGTTCGACGAGGCCCTGATCAAGAACCTGCAGGTGCTGGACGCCACCGCGTTCGCCCTGTGCCGCGATCAGAATCTGCCCTTGAAGGTGTTTTCGATCTTCAAGCCCGGTGCGCTCAAGCGTGTCGTGCTGGGCGAAGACGAAGGCACGCTGGTCCACGTCTGAGCTGCGCGTTCTTTTGTCGTCCCGTTTTGTCACTCACGCGTTTGTCAGGCTGTAAAACATTCGCACGGAGTTCTCCATGAGCATCGCAGATATCAAGAAAAACGCCGAGCAGAAAATGCTCAAGTCCGTTGAAGCGTTCAAGAACGAGCTGGCCAAGATCCGTACCGGCCGTGCCCATCCTGGCATCCTGGATCAGGTGCAGGTCGACTACTACGGCTCTCTCGTGCCGATCAGCCAGGTGGCCAATGTCGCGCTGGTCGATGCGCGCACCATCAGCGTCCAGCCATGGGAAAAAGGCATGGGCGCCAAGATCGAGAAGGCCATTCGCGAATCCGACCTGGGACTGAACCCGTCGGCGCAGGGTGACCTGATCCGCGTGCCGATGCCACCGCTGACCGAAGAGCGCCGCAAGGAGCTGACCAAGGTGGTCAAGGGCGCCGGTGAAGATGCCAAGGTGGCCGTGCGCAATCTGCGTCGCGATGCCAACGAGCAGGCCAAGAAGCTGCTCAAGGACAAGATCATCACCGAAGATGAAGACCGTCGCTCGCAGGATGATGTCCAGAAGCTGACCGACAAGACGATCACAGAAATCGACAGACTGGTGGCTGCCAAGGAAGCCGAAGTCCTGGCCGTTTGAGCTGAGCTTGTTGCCATAATCCCGACGCAGTCCGGGGCGGCTTGGCCGCCTCGCTGTGTTTCTGAGGCGCCGCAGTCAGGGCGCCGCCTTTGCCCCGAAGGCTTCACCCTCCAATCTCCTGCGCCGATGGCCAAATCTCCCGCTGCCGATACCGTTCCCCGCCATGTGGCCATCGTCATGGATGGCAATGGGCGCTGGGCGCGAAAACGCTTCATGCCCCGGGGTATTGGGCACAAGGCGGGAGTCGATGCGCTGGTGAAAACGGTGCAGGCGGTGTCCGATCGCGGTATCGGCTACCTCACGGTGTTTGCGTTTTCGTCCGAGAACTGGAAGCGTCCGGAGGAAGAGGTCTCCGGCCTGATGAGCCTGTTGATCGTGGCGCTGTCCAAGCACCTGACCAAGCTCAAGTCCGACGGTGTGCGCATCCGCATCGTGGGCGATCTGGCCAATGTGTCCGAGAAGGTGCGCAACGCCTTGCTGCAAGCCCAGGATGAAACGGTGCACAACAGCCGTGTCGTCCTGACCGTGGCCTTCAATTACGGTGGCCGCTGGGACATCGTGCAGGCTTGTCGTCAGGCCATCGAGGCGGGCGTGCCGGCCAGCGAACTCGATGAGGCGGCGCTGTCGCGCTTCATGGCCATGAACTACGCGCCGGATCCAGACCTGTTCATCCGCACGGGCGGCGAGGTGCGCCTGTCGAACTTCCTGCTGTGGCAGAGCGCCTATGCCGAGTTCTACTTCACCGACTGCCTGTGGCCCGACTTTGATGGCGTGGAGTTGGACAAGGCGATTGCCAGCTACGCCCAGCGCGAACGCCGCTTTGGCGACGTGGGCGCCTCGGGTGAGGGAGTGGGTGCTATCGGCAGCGGTGGCAGCTGGGATGAGTTCAGCGGCGAAGGGGCCTGACCGATGCTCAAGCAACGTGTCATCACGGCACTGATCCTCGTGGCCATCCTGCTGCCCACGCTGGCGGCAGAGGCGACCTGGCCGTTCGCGGCGCTCACGCTGGTCTTCATCTCGGCGGCGGGTTGGGAATGGTCCCGGCTCAACGAGGCGCCTGGGTTGAGGGCGCTGATCCTGGGTGCGGCTGTCGCGGCTGCTTGCGTGCTGCTCGCACGGCAACTGGGCCTGGCACTGCTTGGCGGCGAGGCTGCGACGCAGGTGTCCGAGTCGCAGGGCCATGTGCATGGCTGGGGCCACCCGCTGGTGGGCTTTTCAACGCCGGCTGGCATCTGGATGATCGGTTTGGTCGTGTGGGTGTTGGGTGGGGTAATTGCCTTGCGCTTTGGCAACCTGTACTGGAAACAATCGCCCCAGCTCTTGCGCCGTCTGCTGGGCCTGGCCGTGCTGGTGCTGGCCTGGCTGGCGCTGGTGGAGAGCAAGGCGCAAGGACTCAACTACCTGCTGTCGGTGTTCTGTCTGGTGTGGGCGGCCGATATCGGCGCTTACTTTGGCGGCCGCACCTTCGGCCGTCACAAGCTGGCGCCTTCGATCAGCCCCGGTAAAAGCTGGGAAGGGGTGTGGGCGGGCATGCTGGCCGTGGCGCTGCTGTCGGCCTTGTGGATCTGGCTTGACCGCAACCTGGGGGTGGATTCTCCCAGCCTGTACAGTCGGCTGTTGCTGGGCTTGGGGCCACTGGGCATGTTGGTGGCCTTGGCCTTTCTGACCGGCATGAGCGTGGTGGGCGACCTGTTTGAGTCGCTGATCAAGCGCCAGGCGGGCGCCAAGGACAGCAGCCAGTTGCTGCCCGGGCACGGTGGTGTGCTCGACCGCATCGATGCCTTGCTGCCAGTCTTGCCCCTCTCGCTGGCTTTGATGACTTTGTGCCATGGCTGATTCCCCAAGCAAACGCCCGCAGCGGCTGTGCATCCTCGGTGCCACGGGCTCGATCGGGATGAACACGCTCGATGTGCTTGCCCGACATCCGACGCGTTTCGAGGTCTGGGCACTCACGGGCGCCTCGCGGGTGGACGATCTGCTGGCGCAGTGCCTGAAGTTCAAGCCCAAATTCGCGGTGATGCCGGCCGAAGCGGCTGCGCTGCAGTTGCGCGACAAGCTCCGCCAGGCAGGCGCGAACACCGAGGTGCTCAGTGGCGAGCAGGCCTTGTGCGATGTCGCCGCGCATCCTGATGCGGACGTGGTCATGGGTGCCATCGTGGGTGCAGCCGGTCTGGCGCCTTGTCTGGCCGCAGCCCGCGCCGGCAAGCGCCTGTTGCTGGCCAACAAAGAGGCCCTGGTTGTGGGCGGCGCCTTGTTCATGCGGGCTGTGGAAGAGGGTGGCGCGACGCTTTTGCCCATCGACAGCGAACACTCGGCCATCTTCCAGTGCCTGCCTGAAGACCCGGCGACCTGGTCTGCCCGTATTGATCACATCGTGCTGACGGCCTCGGGCGGCCCCTTCCGGGATCGCGATCCAGCCACCTTTACCGACATCACGCCCGAGCAGGCTTGTGCCCACCCGAACTGGGTCATGGGCCGCAAGATCTCGGTGGACTCGGCCACCATGATGAACAAGGCGCTGGAGGTCATCGAGGCGCGCTGGCTGTTTGGCCTGGCGCCGCAGCAGGTGAAGGTGGTGTTGCATCCGCAGAGCATCATCCACTCGATGGTGGTTTGCCGTGACCGCTCGGTGCTGGCGCAACTGGGTACGCCCGACATGCGTGTGCCCATCGCCTATGGGCTGTCCTGGCCCGAGCGGATCGAGTCCGGCGCGGATTTGCTGGACTTTGCAAAGCTGGGCGCGCTGACCTTCCTGGAGCCCGATGCCGCCCGCTACCCGGGCTTGCAATTGGCTTGGGAGACACTGCGAGGCGTGCCGGGCAGCACTTGTGTGCTCAACGCGGCCAACGAGGTGGCCGTGGCGGCCTTCCTGGCGCGCCGCATCCGCTTTGATCAGATCCACCATGTGAACCTGCAGTCCTTGTCGGATTGCGTCGTGCCATCCGGTGCAGTGGATTCAGTGGAAGGGTTGTTGTCACTGGATCAGCTGGCTCGCCGTGTGGCAGAGTCGGTGGTGGCGGGGCTGGCACGCTGAGCGCGCGTCGCCCCCTGACATCGGCTGTCACCATGACAGTGTCCTGCGTAGTTCGCCAAGGAGTAGTGCGATGCTGACGACCGTGCTGGCTTTCATCCTGACCATCGGGGTGCTGGTGGTCATCCATGAATACGGGCATTACCGCGCCGCGGTGGCCTGCGACGTCAAGGTGCTGCGCTTCTCGGTGGGCTTCGGGCGTGTGCTGTGGTCTCGCACGAAAGGCGAAACCGAGTTCGTCGTGTCGGCCTTGCCCCTGGGCGGCTACGTCAAGATGCTGGACGAACGCGAAGGCACGGTCGACCCCGGTGAGTTGCATCGGGCCTTCAACCGCAAGCCCGTGTGGCAGCGCGCCATCGTGGTGGTGGCAGGGCCCCTGGCCAATCTGCTGCTGGCGGTGCTGTTGTATGCCTGCGTGAACTGGGCGGGTGTGTCGGAGCTGCGCCCCTGGTTCGGGCAGCCCAAGACCGGCAGCCTGATGGACAAGGCGGGGTTGCAGTCGCAAGACGAGATCGTGGCGCTGAAGCCCGTTACCGCCTCAGGTTCCGCCTCCGGTTCAGGTGAAGATGCAGCTTCCTGGTATGCCGTGCGCTCGATGAACGACCTGCAATGGCGCCTGACGCAAGCCGCACTCAAAGGGCAGGACGTCGTCTTGCGCGTGCAGTCCAAAGTTGCGGCTGACCAGCCTGCGCGTGGCGAGCGCGAGCTGCATCTCCAGCTCAGCCAGGTCAAGCCCTCCGAGGTCGATGGCGAGCTGATGGACCGCATCGGCCTGACCGGCCCCTACGGCGAACCGACCATCGGCTTGCTGCTCGACGACGGCCCCGCCCAGAAAGCAGGCTTGCGTCAAGGCGACCGCATCCTGCTGGTCAACGGCCAGGTTCCCGTGGATGCCTCGCAGCTTCGCGCCATCATCCGTGAGAGCCACGACAAGGATGTGGCGCGCCCACTGAGCCTGCGCGTGCAGCGTGGCCAGGCCGTCATGGACCTGGTCGTGACGCCTGTGATGAAGGACATACAGGGACAAAAGGTCTCGCGCATCGAAGCCGGACTGGGCGGCCTGCCCGCTGCGATCGAGGTGCGCTATGGCTTCCTGGAGGGCCTGCAACTGGCGCTCGACAAGACCTGGGAGGTGTCCCGCCTGAGCCTGGACATGCTGGGCAAGATGCTGATGGGGCAGGCCTCCATCAAGAACCTCAGCGGCCCCTTGACCATTGCCGACTACGCCGGGCAGTCCGTCAGGCTGGGTTGGGTCTACTATGTCGGCTTTTTGGCGCTGGTCAGCGTCAGCCTGGGTGTGCTCAATTTGCTGCCGCTGCCGGTCTTGGATGGTGGACACCTCATGTATTATCTTTTCGAAGGTGTCACGGGCCGGCCCGTTTCCGAGCGGTGGCTGGAGCGCCTGCAGCGTGGTGGTGTGGCCATCATGCTGATGATGATGTCATTGGCCCTTTATAACGACCTGGCACGCCTGATGGGCGCGCACTGAGTTCCTTCCTTTCCGCATGCACATCCCTTCCATGACTGCTGTCCGGTTCAAGCCGACCCTGCTCGCTGCCTTGCTGGCATCCTCCTTGTTCCAGGCCGCATGGGCCGTCGAGCCCTTCGTGCTCAAGGACATCCGTGTCGAAGGCCTGCAGCGTGCCGATGCCGGTACGGTGTTCGCCTCCCTGCCGTTCCGAGTGGGTGACACCTACACCGATGACAAGGGTGCGGCCGGTCTGCGCTCCCTGTTTGCCACTGGTCTGTTCAAGGACGTGCGCATCCAGATCGACGGCAACGTCGTGGTCATCGTGGTGGAAGAGCGCCCCGTGATCTCGCGCGTGGAGTTCGTCGGTACCAAGGAGTTCGACAAGGACAACCTCGTCAAAGCCCTGAAAGATGTGGGCATTGGCGAAGGCCAGCCTTTCGATCGTGCCCTGGCCGACCGTGCCGAGCAGGAGCTCAAGCGCCAGTATCTGACCCGCAGCCTCTATGGCGTCGAGGTCGTCACCACCATCACGCCGGCCGAGCGCAACCGCGTCAACGTGACCTTCACGGTGACGGAAGGCGAGGTCACCAAGATCAAGAGCATTCACATCACGGGCAACCAGGCCTTCTCCGAGAGCACCTTGTTGTCGCAGATGGACCTGACCACGGGTGGCTGGCTGACCTGGTACACCAAGTCCGACCAGTACGCGCGCTCCAAGCTCAACGCCGACCTGGAGACGCTCAAGGCCTATTACCTCAACCGTGGCTACCTCGAATTCAAGATCGACTCCACGCAGGTGGCCATCTCGCCCGACAAGCAGGACATCTCGATCGCCATCAACGTGACCGAAGGCCCCCGCTATGTGATCACCGGCGTGAAGCTCGAAGGCGATTACCTCGGCAAGGAAGAGACATTCCGCAAGCTGGTGACGATCAAGCCGGGAGACGCCTACCGCGCTGAAGATGTCGCCTCCACCATCAAGGCCTTCACCGACCGCTTCGCCGCGTTCGGCTATGCCTTCGCGAAGGTGGATTTCAAGCCTGAGCTCAGCCGTGAAAAGGGCCAGGCTGTGGCCGTGCTGGTGGCTCAGCCGCAGCGCCGCGTGTACGTGCGCCGCGTCAACGTGGCGGGCAACTCGCGCACGCGAGACGAGGTTATCCGTCGCGAGTTCCGCCAGTTCGAAGCCGCCTGGTACGACGGCCAGAAGATCAAGCTCTCGCGCGACCGCGTGGACCGTCTGGGCTACTTCAAGCAGGTCAACATCGAGACCACCGAGGTGCCCGGCACGGCCGATCAGGTCGATCTGACCATCACCGTGGAAGAAAAACCCACCGGCAACCTGATGCTGGGCGCGGGCTTTTCCAGTGCCGAAAAGTTCACCCTGACGGCTTCGATCAAACAGGACAATGTCTTTGGTACGGGTAACTACCTGGGCGTGGAGCTCAATACCAGCAAGTACAACCGCACCATCGTGGTCAGCACGGTGGACCCGTATTTCACCGACAACGGCGTCTCTCGTTCCTACGATGTGTTCTACCGCACGTCGCGCCCACTGAGCTCCCAAGGCGGTGACTACGAGATCGTCACGCCTGGTGCAGCTGTTCGTTTCGGTGTGCCTTACACGGAATTCGACACCGTGTTCTTCGGTGCGGGTGCCGAGCAGACGGCCATTCACGGGTCCACGGGCCTGCCCGTCAGCTACCAGTTGCACCGCGAGATCTTCGGCGAACGCAGCCTCTCGGTGCCGCTCACGGTTGGCTGGGCTCGCGATGGCCGAGACAGCACGATCGCTCCGAACTCCGGCCGATATCAGCGCGTGAACCTGGAATGGGGGGCCGCTGGCGATACCCGCTATCTGCGCAGCGACTACCAGTTCCAGCAATACCTGCCCCTGACCAACCGCTACACGATCGGCTTCAACAGCGAGTTCGGCTACGGCACAGGCCTGTCTGGCAAGCCTTACCCCGTGTTCAAGAACTTCACCGGTGGTGGTCTGGGCACGATCCGGGGCTTCGAGCAGGGCTCGCTGGGCCCGGTGGACATCGAAGGCGCCTACGTGGGCGGCAACAAGCGCATCAACATCAACACCGAGCTCTACGTGCCGTTCCCCGGTGCGGGCAACGACCGCACGCTGCGTCTCTTCGGTTACGTGGATACGGGTAACGTCTGGGGCGAAAATGAGCCTGTCCGCTGGAAGGACTTCCGCGCCTCAGCCGGCGTGGGCATCAGCTGGGTCTCGCCAGTGGGACCGCTCAAGCTGAGCTACGGCAAGCCCTTCCGCTACTTCGATCAAGATAAAATCCAGAAACTTCAGTTCCAGATCGGCACGGCATTCTGATCATGAAATCGATTTTCAAGACTCTGGTCGCCAGCACCTTGCTGCTGGGCGCGGTGGCTGCCCACAGCCAGGAACTCAAGATCGGTTTTGTGAACCTGGACCGCGTCTTGCGTGATGCGACGCCGGCCAAAGCTGCGCAGACCAAACTGGAGGCCGAATTCAGCCGCCGCGAGAAGGAGCTGAGCGAAACCGAGAGCCGCCTGAAGGCTGCCTCTGACCGCTTCGAGAAAGACGCGCCCACACTGGGCGAAAGCGAGCGCGTCCGTCGCCAGCGCGATCTGGTTGATCAAGATCGGGAACTGCAACGCAAGCGCCGCGAGTTCCAGGAAGACCTCAACCAGCGCAAGAACGAAGAGCTGTCCTCCGTGCTGGACCGGGCCAACAAGGTGGTCAAGCAGATCTTCGATCAGGAAAAATTCGACCTCATCCTGCAGGAAGCCGTGTTTGCCAGCCCGCGTGTCGACATCACAGACAAGGTCATCAAGGCCTTGAATGGTGGATCCATCAAGTGAGCGGACAGTCGCCAGTACATGACGCACCACCCCATCCCGACCGTGTATTGCCTTCTTTGAAGACCACGCTCGGGCACCTGGTGGATGCGCTGGGTGGTGAACTGCATGGCGAGCGCGACCTGGCCATCCACGATGTCGGCCCATTGGATACCACCCGCACGCAGGCCATCAGCTTTCTGGCCAACCCGAAGTACCGCAGCCAGCTGCTCACGACCAAGGCCGCTTGCGTGATCGTGAGCCCGGTGGTGAAGGACGAGGCCCTGGCGCGTGGCGCGGCCATCGTCACGGATGACCCCTACCTGTATTTTGCCCGCCTGACCCAGTGGTGGGCCAAGCAAGTGCGCCCGAGGCCCGCAGCCGGGGTGCACCCATCTGCGGTGGTGGACGCCACGGCCATCGTCAGTCCCGGCGCGTCGATTGGCCCACTGGCCGTGGTGGAAGCGGGTGCCATCATCGAAGACGACGCCATCATCGGCGCTCATTGCTTCATCGGCGCGCGGGCGAGGGTCGGTGCGCAATCGAAGCTGTCGGCCCACGTCACGCTGGGCTTTGACTGCGTGATCGGCCAGCGCTGCATCATCCACAGCGGCGTGGTCATCGGTGCCGATGGCTTTGGCTTCGCGCCCAACAAGGGCTGCTGGGAAAAGATCGAGCAATTGGGTGCCGTGCGCATCGGTGACGACGTGGAACTGGGCGCCAACACCTGCATCGACCGGGGCGCCATCGAAGACACCGTGCTGGAAAACGGCGTCAAGCTCGACAACCTGGTCCAGATCGCGCACAACGTGCACATCGGCGAGCACACGGCCATGGCCGGTTGTGTGGGCGTGGCGGGCAGCGCGCGCATCGGAGCGCATTGCACCGTGGGTGGTGCTGGCATGATCCTGGGGCACCTCAGCCTGGCGGACAATGTGCACGTGTCCTCGGGCACCTTGATTTCGCGCTCCATCAAGCAGCCGGGCGTCTACAGCGGGGTCTTCCCCTTCGACGACAACGCATCCTGGGAAAAGAACGCCGCCACGCTGCGCCAGCTTCATGCCCTGCGTGACCGCATCCGTACCTTAGAGAAACAGCTCAAATCCTGATGGACATCCACAAGATCCTCGACAAGCTCCCGCACCGCTATCCCTTCCTGATGGTGGACCGCGTGCTGGAAATCGACAAGAACGTGCGGATCCGTGCCTTGAAGAACGTGACGATCAACGAGCCGTTCTTCCAGGGGCACTTCCCCAAGCGGCCGGTGATGCCCGGTGTGCTGATGCTCGAAGCCCTGGCGCAAGCGGCGGCTCTGCTGGCGTTCGATGCCATGGGTGAGGGCGCCGATGACGATTCGGTCTACTACTTTGTCGGCATCGATGGCGCGCGCTTCAAGCGCCCCGTGGAGCCTGGTGACCAGCTGATCCTGGACGTGCAGATGGACCGCAACAAGGCGGGCATCTACAAGTTCAATGCAAAGGCCTTTGTTGGTGATGAGCTGGCCGTGTCGGCGCAGATCATGTGCACGGTTCGCAAGGTGACTTGATCGCGCCATGGCCCAAATTCATCCAACCGCGATCGTCGATCCCAAGGCCCAGTTGGCCGATTCGGTTTCTGTCGGCCCTTACGCGGTCATCGGCCCCGATGTGCGCATCGGCGAAGGCAGCACGGTCGGCGCGCATTGCGTCATCGAAGGCCACACCACAATTGGTGAGGGCAACCGCATCTTCCAGTTCGCCTCGCTGGGTGCCGCTCCGCAGGACAAGAAGTATGCGGGCGAGCCCACCAGGCTCATCATGGGTGATCGCAACACCATTCGCGAGTTCTGCACCTTCAACACCGGGACCGTGCAGGACAAGGGTGTCACCCGTATCGGCAGCGACAACTGGGTCATGGCTTATGTGCACGTGGCTCATGACTGCACGATCGGTGACCACAACACGATTGCCAATGGCGCGACCTTCGCCGGCCACGTCACGGTTGGCAACTTCACCTTGATTGGTGGCCTGAGTGGCATCCACCAGTTCGTGCATGTCGGCGACTTCGCGATGCTGGGCTTTCAGACGCGCCTGTCGCAAGATTTGCCGCCCTTCGTCGTGGCAGAGGGCAATCCCGCCGAGGCGCGCAATGTGCACCAGGAGGGCCCGCGTCGCCGTGGCTATTCAGCCGAGCGCCTGACCATGCTCAAGAACATGTACAAGGTGCTCTACCGCAAGGGCCTGACGCTGGATGCGGCCAAAGCCGAGATTGCCACGCTGAAGGGCCAGCTCGCCGAGGCCGATGCCGATATCGACAAGATGCTCGATTTTCTGGCTCGGGCCGAGCGTGGCATCGTGCGCTGAGCGCGTGGGCTGATTGAGCAAGATGGGTGCAGATCCGAGAGTGGCCATGGTGGCCGGCGAGACGTCCGGCGACCTGCTGGCCGGCTTGCTGCTGGGCGGCATGCGCGCCCGCTGGCCCGCCTTGAGCTCGTCCGGCATTGGTGGCCCGCGCATGGCGGCCCATGGTTTCGAAGCGTTGTGGCCATACGAGAAGCTCGCCGTGCACGGCTTCAATCTGGAAGTGCTGCGGCGTTTCCGTGAGATCTGGGGCATCCGGGAGCAACTGGCCGCGCGCCTGCTGCAAAGCCGGCCGGACGTGTTCATCGGCGTCGATGCGCCGGACTTCAATCTCGGCCTGGAAGCACGCTTGAAAGCGGCTGGCATCAAGACCGTGCACTTCGTCAGTCCCTCGATCTGGGCCTGGCGCGGTGGCCGCATCAACAAGATCCACCGCTCGGTGGACCACATGCTGTGCCTGTTTCCCTTCGAGCCCAGGCTCTATCAGGACAAGGGCATTGCCGCCAGCTATGTGGGGCACCCGCTCGCCGACACCATTCCCTTGGTGGTGCCACGCGAGGCCGCGCGCGCGAAGCTGGGCCTGCCCGCCGACGCGCCGGTCGTGGCCGTGCTGCCGGGCAGTCGCGGTGGCGAGATCCGTCACATTGCGCCGGTCTTCCTGCAAACTGTGTCGCGCCTGAACCAATTGCGCCCGGACCTGCGCTTCGTGCTGCCTGTGGTGCCTGGCATGCGTGGCTTGATCGACCCGATGGTGGCCGAGCATGCACCTCATGCCACATCCTTGACGCTGCTCGATGGCCAGTCCCACGAGGCCCTGGCCGCTTGCGACGTGACCCTGATCGCCAGCGGCACGGCCACGCTGGAAGCCGCCCTCTTCAAGCGCCCCATGGTGATCGCCTACAAGATCAGCGCCTTGAGTTGGCCCATCATGAAGCGCATGGCCTACCTGCCATGGGTGGGACTGCCCAATATCCTGCTGTCGGACTTCGTCGTGCCCGAGCGATTGCAGCATGAAGCCAACCCTGAGCAACTCGCCACCGATGTGCTGGCCTGGCTCGACCAGCCGGCGCGTGTGCAGTCCGTCCAGCAGCGTTTCCTTGAACTTCACCATACCCTGAGGCGCGATACCGCCCGGGCCGCCAGCGATGCCATCGCCCAAGTCCTCGAAAGCCGTTAAGAAGGCGTCTTCTTCATCGCACGACACCTTGGTCGTGCCGCAGCAGCTCGATCTGTTGTGGCCCAGCGCGTCTGCCGGCCTGCTGGCGGGGGTGGACGAAGCCGGCCGAGGCCCCTTGGCAGGGCCTGTGGTAGCCGCTGCCGTGATCCTCGATGACCAGCAGCCCATCACAGGTTTGGCGGACTCCAAGAAGCTCACGGCCCGCCAGCGCGAGCGCCTGTTCGACGAAATCCGCGCCAAGGCCCTGTGCTGCTGCATTGCCGAGGCCACCGTTGAAGAGATCGACGAGATCAACATCCTGCAGGCCACCATGCTGGCCATGCGGCGTGCCGTGGAAGGCTTGCGCTTGAAGCCCGCCATGGTGCAGGTTGATGGCAACCGGGTGCCGTTACTCAAAGTGCCAGCGCAGGCCATCGTCAAGGGCGATGCCAAGGTGCAGGCCATCTCGGCCGCGTCGATCCTCGCCAAGGTGCATCGCGATCGGCTGTGCGGGCAACTGCACGAGACCTATCCGCAATATGGCTTCGATGCCCACAAGGGCTACCCCACGGCGGACCATGTGGCCGCCATCAAACGCCATGGCGTGACACCGGCACATCGCCGCAGTTTTGGCCCGGTGAAGGTGGTTCTGGGCCTGGCGCCCGATCCGACCCTGGTCCAGCCTCGTTGAGCCGCCACATGATGAAAGCCCAGCTCATCACCTCGCGCGAGAACCCGCTTTTGCAGCGCCTGCGCAAGCACACGCAAGACCCGGCTGCTTACCGCAAGCTGGGCGAGGTCTGGCTGGAGGGCGACCACTTGGGCTTGGCCTGCCTGGCGCGCCAGGTCCCCGTAGCGCTGGCGCTCATCGCGGACACAGCCTGGCTGGGCGAGCATGGCGTGGCGGCCAGCGACGACGCCGCAGCGAAACAGTTGTCCGATCTGGCCTGTCAGGCGGCCAAGGTCGTGGTGGTGCCCGAGGGCCTCTGGAAGCACTTCAGTGGCCTTGAATCGCATGCCCGCATTGGCTTCCTGCTGTCCCGCTCGGCTGACGAGGCGCAGGGCATTCGTGCTGGCCTACGCTCGGTGGTGCTGGACCGTGTGCAGGATGCCGGCAACGTCGGCAGCATCTTGCGCAGCGCCTCGGCCATGGGCTTCGAGCAGGTGGTGGCGCTCAAGGGCACGGCCGCGCTGTGGTCAGGCAAGGTCCTGCGTGCCGGCATGGGGGCGCATTTCGCGCTGCACCTGGTGGAACAGGTCAGTGCCGAGGATCTGGGCGAGCTGGCTGTACCGCTGGTGGCCACCAGTTCGCACACCGATCAGTTACTGCCGTCGGCGCCGCTGCCTGAGCCTTGCGCCTGGGTGATGGGGCACGAAGGGCAGGGCGTTGCTGATGCCGTGATGGAGCTTTGTCAGCTGAAGGTGGCCATTCCCCAGCCAGGCGGCGAGGAGTCGCTCAATGTGGCTGCGGCCGCGGCGGTGTGCCTGTACGAATCGATGCGCCGGCGCTTGTCGGTCTGAGCGTTGGGCCTTTACGCCTCTCATCATGTGAAATACAAGGTGCCTGAGGGGTCTTGAAGACGCCTTCCAGCACCTCATCTGATGGGGGCGTTCTACAATCGGCTCGCGGAGCCTGAGCCATTGCCAAGGTTCCAAGAGTTGTCTTTTCTGGAGGAAACATGGATCGTTCTATCAAACCCCTTGATGTTGTTTATGGCTCGTCGCTGGGCGTGGACCGTCAGCGGGTGCTGCGCAATACCTACGCCCTGCTGGCCCTGTCCATGGTGCCCACGGTGCTGGGGGCGTGGCTGGGCGTGGCAACGGGCTTCAGTTTCTTTGCCGGCAGCCCCTTGATGGGCTTCGTGCTCTTCATGGCCATCGCGTTCGGCTTCTTCTTTGGCATCGAGAAGTTCAAGAACTCGGGCGTGGGTGTGCTGCTCCTGCTGGGCTTCACCTTCTTCATGGGCCTGATGCTCTCCGGCCTGCTGTCGTTCGCCCTGCACCTGTCCAATGGTCCTCGTCTGATCTCGCTGGCCTTCGGTGGCACCGGCGCGGTCTTCCTGGGCATGGCGGCCCTGGCCAGCACGGTCAAGCGCGATGTGTCTGGCCTGGGCAAGTGGCTGTTCATGGGCATGATCGTGATCCTGGTGGCGGGCGTGGCCAACATCTGGCTGCAACTGCCGGCGCTGCAACTGGCCATCTCGACCATGGCCATCGTGGTCTTCTCGGCCTTCATCCTCTTTGACATCAAGCGCGTGCTGGATGGCGGCGAGACCAACTACGTGACGGCAACGCTGGCGATCTACCTGGATCTCTACAACGTCTTCACCTCGCTGCTGCAGCTGCTGATGGCACTGGGCGGCAACGACGACTGATCGTCTATCGAGAGCGCTGATCAAAAAAACGGCGCCCCGAGAGGCGCCGTAAGCTACTGCCGCCGCAATGGTGTGGGTCAATATTGATCGCCCTCACCGACATAGGTACCAGGTGCCAGGTTTTCGAAGCGGGTGTTGGACTTCAGGAAGGCCAGGTGCAGACTGCCCACCGGGCCGTTACGCTGCTTGCCGATGATGATCTCGGCCATGCCAGGAATCTTTGATTCCTTGTTGTAGTACTCGTCGCGGTAGATGAACATGATCACATCCGCGTCCTGCTCGATGGCGCCCGATTCCCGCAAGTCGGACATCATGGGGCGCTTGTCAGGGCGCGTTTCCACCGAGCGGTTCAACTGAGACAGCGCGATCACGGGGCATTGCAGCTCCTTGGCCAGCGCCTTGAGGCCCCGCGAGATTTCACCGATCACGGTGGCGCGGTTTTCCTCGTTCCCGCCTGAGCCGCTCATCAGCTGCAGGTAGTCGACGATGATCAGGCCCAGGGTGCCGCCGAATTGACGTGCAAGACGGCGGGCGCGGGCCCGCAATTCATTGGGTGACAAGCCCGGTGTTTCGTCGATGAAGACGTTGGCCGTGCGCAGCTTCTCGACTGTTTCGCTCAGGCGGCTCCATTCATCGTCGCTCAGCCGGCCGGTGCGCAGGTTCTGCTGGTTGATGCGGCCGATCGAGCCCACCATGCGCAGTGCCAATTGAGAGGCGCCCATTTCCATCGAGAACACGGCCACGGGCAGGCCTTCGTTGACGGCCACGTTCTCGCCGATGTTGAGCGCAAACGCGGTCTTGCCCATGGAGGGGCGGGCTGCCAGGATGATGAGGTCTCCCTTTTGCAGGCCGGCCGTCATCTTGTCCATGTCGATGAAGCCGGTGCGCACGCCGGTGACGTCATCCGAGCCGTTGTCGGCCAACTCCTGCACGCGGTCCAGCAGGTCGACGACGAGGCTGTCCATGGCGTGGAAGCCTTGCTTGCCTTTGTTGCCTTCCTCGCCGATCTTCATGATCTTGGCTTCGGCTTCGTCGAGGATGTCGGCAACGGCCTTGCCATTGGGATTGAACGCGTTGGTGGCGATCTCGTCGCTGACGGTCACCAGTTTGCGCAGCACGGCACGCTCGCGCACGATCTCGGCGTAGCGGCGCATATTGGCCGCGCTGGGCACGGACTGGGCCAAGGCATTCAGGTAAGCCAGGCCACCTACATCACTGCCTTTGCCCGACATCTGCAACTGCTCGAACACGGTGATCACGTCGGCCGGTTTGGAGGCGTTGATCAGCTGCTGGATGGCCATGAAGATCAGCTGGTGCTCATGGCGATAGAAGTCGCTGTCGGTCAGTAGGTCAGAGGCACGGTCCCAGGCGCTGTTATCCAGCAGAAGGCCGCCCAGCACGCTTTGCTCTGCCTCGATGGAGTGGGGCGGTACACGCAGCTTGGCAACCTCGTCGGCACCCAGACTGGAGGTGGCGCCGACGACGGAAAGAGACGGTGGGGACAATGCAGCCATGGTGACGGATCATATGCGCGCCGTGGCGCAGCGCTTGTGCACAAAGCTGTGCATATGTGGATAAGTCTGTGGGTAGCTTTTGGGCATCTTGGGGAAATTGAGGGATAAGTTTTTCAACTCCCCAAAAGGTGTCTTGCCAACATGCCCCGCAAAGCACAAAGCCGGCACAGGGCCGGCTTTGCTTTGCCGCCCAACCCGACTTGCGTCGGACCGGGCGCCAGGCTGATGTATCAGCGCTGGATCAGGCGGTTTCGCCCACCACGGCGACGGTGATCTCGGCGACCACGTCGGTGTGCAGCGACAGCGACACGGGGTGCTCACCCACGGTCTTCAGAGGGCCGTTGGGCAGACGGATCTGCTGCTTGGCCACGTCGAAGCCGGCAGCCTTCAGGCCTTCGGCGATGTCGAAGTTGGTGACCGAACCGAACAGACGGCCGTCCACGCCAGCCTTCTGGGTGACGGAGATGGTCTTGCCGTTGAGCTTCTCGCCCAGGGCTTGAGCGGCGGCCAGCTTTTCAGTCTGGACCTTTTCCAGCTCGGCGCGGCGGGCTTCGAATTCGGCGACGGCCTTTTCAGTGGCGCGACGTGCTTGGCCGGTGGGGATCAGGAAGTTACGGGCGTAACCGTCCTTGACCCTGACCACATCACCCAGGTTGCCCAGGTTGGCGACTTTTTCGAGGAGGATGATTTGCATGACAGAACTCTCCTTGATTAGACGCGGTGCTGGTCGCTGTAGGGCAGCAGGGCCAGGAAGCGGGCGCGCTTGATGGCGGTGGTCAGCTGACGTTGGTAGATCGCACGGGTGCCGGTCAGGCGAGCGGGGATGATCTTGCCGTTTTCAGCGATGAAGTCGCGCAGGGTGTCGACGTCCTTGTAGTCGATTTGTTCGACGCCAGCGACGGTGAAGCGGCAGAAGCGCTTGCGACGGAACAGCAGCGACTGGGTGTTGCGCTTGCCTTTGCGATCTTTGGAGAACTTGCCGTTCTTGGAACGAGGAGCGGGCATGGTGACCTCTCAGTATCCGGATGGATGTGTTTAAACGATGTCGTTGAGTTCGGTGATGTGCAGCAGCACGCCACGTCCGTTGCGCGGTGCACCCAGAAAGCCTGCGATGCCGATGGGCTCGCCGACTGGCTGACGGTTCAATTGCGATGCAATCTCACCGATGGCCACGGCCTTGATGTCCAGCTTGACCTTGCGGGAAAGCTGCGCCTCGGTCACTTCGGATTCGTGCTGGAGCACGAGGTCGAGTGCGGGCAGGCCGGCGGGGGTGTACCTCAGTGCCTTGCGTTCAATGATCTGGGCTGTGATCAGCACACGGTTCATGAACTGCTCGGCGGACGCGTTGCTTGACAGACGCCTTGCGGCATCAATCAGGCAGCGGCTTGCTCTTGCTGGGCCTTGCGGGCCTCTTCACGCTCAACTTGCTTCATCATCACGGAAGGAGCGGTCTCGGCCTTGTCCTTCTGCACGGTGAGGTGACGCAGCACGGCGTCGTTGAACTTGAAGCCGGTTTCGAGCTCAGCCAGGGTTTCCTTGCTGGTTTCGATGTTCAGGCACAGGTAGTGAGCCTTGGCGAGCTTGTTGATCTGGTATGCCAGTTGACGGCGGCCCCAGTCTTCAACACGGTGCACCTGACCACCGGTGGTGGTGATCAGGGACTTGTAGCGTTCCAGCATGGCGGGAACCTGCTCGCTTTGATCCGGGTGGATCAGCACGACGATTTCATAGTGACGCATAGGGACTCCTTTTGGGTTCCCCGCTCGTGAAAGCGGGATGGAAGCCGTCACGAAGCGTCAAACCCGTGGACGGCAAGGTGTGCTCAAAGAGAATTGAGCAACGAACGAAAAGCCTGCAATTATAGCAATGAAAAACGCCACCCGGAGGTGGCGCTGCGGGTTCGGATGGCAGGTTTTCTCCGTGTTTGTCCGAAATTCCTTATTTGGAAGCCAGGCGCTGCCAGGTGTCGACCACGGTATCCGGGTTGAGCGACAGCGAGACGATGCCTTCGGCGGCCAGCCATTCGGCGAAGTCGGGGTGGTCGCTGGGGCCCTGGCCGCAGATGCCGATGTACTTGCCGTGGGCACGGCAGGCGGCGATCGCACGCGAGATCATGGCCTTGACGGCCGGGTCGCGCTCGTCGAAGTCGTGGGCCAGCAGTTCCAGGCCGGAGTCGCGGTCCAGGCCCAGGGTGAGCTGGGTCAGGTCGTTGGAGCCAATGGACATGCCGTCGAAGAACTCCAGGAATTGCTCGGCCAGGATGGCGTTGGAGGGCACCTCGCACATCATGATGACGCGCAGGCCGTCCGTGCCGCCCTTGGAGGCGCGCACCAGGCCGTGGTCAGCCAGCATATTGGTCACGCGCTGGGCCTGCTTCAAGGTACGCACGAAGGGGACCATGATCTCGATGTTGCTCAGGCCCATGTCATTGCGCACGCGCTTGAGGGCCTCGCATTCCATGGCGAAGGCCTCGCCAAACTCGGCGCTGATGTAGCGCGATGCGCCACGGAAGCCCAGCATGGGGTTTTCTTCTTCGGGCTCGTAGCGCGAACCGCCGATCAGCTTCTTGTACTCGTTGGACTTGAAGTCCGACAGGCGCACGATCACGGGCTTGGGCCAGAAGGCGGCGGCGATGGTGGCGATGCCCTCGGCGAGCTTGTCCACGTAGAAGGCGCGCGGGCTGGCATGACCGCGCGCCACCGACTCCACGGCCTTCTTCAGGTCGGTGTCGATGTTGGGGTAGTCAAGAATGGCCTTGGGGTGGACGCCGATGTTGTTGTTGATGATGAATTCGAGGCGGGCCAAGCCCACACCGTTGTTGGGCATCTGGGCGAAGTCGAAGGCGAGCTGCGGGTTGCCCACGTTCATCATGATCTTCAGGCCAATGTGGGGCATCTCGCCGCGCTTGACCTCGGTGACCTCGGTCTCCAGCAGGCCTTCGTAGATGTAGCCCGTGTCGCCCTCGGAGCAGGCCACGGTGACCAGAGTGCCGTCGGTCAGGCGCTCGGTGGCGTTGCCGCAGCCCACCACGGCGGGGATGCCCAGTTCACGCGCGATGATGGCCGCGTGACAGGTGCGGCCGCCTCGGTTGGTGACGATGGCGGAGGCGCGCTTCATCACCGGCTCCCAGTTGGGGTCGGTCATGTCGGTGACGAGGATGTCGCCGGGCTTGACGGTGTCCATCTCGGAGATGTTGTGCACGATGCGCACGGGGCCGGTGCCGATCTTCTGGCCAATGGCGCGGCCTTCGGCCAGGATGGTGCCGGTGCTCTTGAGCTTGTAGCGTTGCTCGACCTTGCCCTGCATCTGGCTCTTGACCGTCTCGGGGCGGGCCTGGAGGATGTAGAGCTTGCCGTCTGTGCCGTCCTTGCCCCACTCGATGTCCATGGGGCGGCCGTAGTGCTGCTCGATGATGAGCGCGTACTTGGCCAGCTCGGTCACGTCTTCGTTGCTCAGGCTGTAGCGGTTGCGGGCTTCCACGCCCACATCGACTGTCTTGACGAGCTTGCCGCTGGCGGCTTTCTCTTGCGGCGTGGCGAACTCCATCTTGATCAGCTTGGAGCCCAGGTTGCGGCGGATCACGGCCTGCTTGCCAGCCTTGAGCGCGGGCTTGTGCACGTAGAACTCGTCGGGGTTGACGGCGCCTTGCACCACCGTCTCACCCAGGCCATAGCTGGAGGTGATGAAGACCACGTCCTGGAAGCCCGATTCGGTGTCGATGGTGAACATCACGCCAGCGGCGCCCAGGTCGGAGCGCACCATGCGCTGCACGCCGGCCGACAGGGCGACCACATCGTGCGCGAAGCCCTTGTGGACGCGGTAGGAGATGGCGCGGTCGTTGTAGAGGGAGGCGAACACCTCCTTCATCTTGTGCAGCACGTCTTCGATGCCGACGACGTTCAGGAACGTTTCCTGTTGTCCGGCAAACGAGGCGTCGGGCAGGTCTTCGGCCGTGGCGGAGGAGCGCACGGCGAACGAGGCCTGGAGGTTCTCGCCAGCCAGCTGGGCGAAGGCCTCACGGATGGCTTTTTCCAGGTCGGCCGGGAAGGGCTGGGCTTCGACCCAGCCGCGGATCTCGGCGCCGGCCTCGGCCAGGGCGCGCACGTCTTCGGTGTTCAGGGCAGCCAGGCGCTTGCTGATGCGGTCGGCCAGGCCATCGTGCTTGAGGAACTCGCGGAAAGCGTGGGCAGTGGTAGCAAAGCCGGTGGGCACGCGCACGCCGTTGGGGCCGGTGGGCAGTTGCGAGATCATCTCGCCGAGGCTGGCGTTCTTGCCGCCAACGGCCTCGACATCGGACATTCTCAGTTGCTCGAATGGCACGACCAGGGCGGTCGGCTCAAATCGGTTGGTCATACAAAGCTCCAGGATGGTGAAAAAAATCTTGTGGTGTTCACGGCGCGGCCAGGTCTGTGTTTGTGGTTATGGGACCTGCCTTGGCGCGTCTGTTGGCGTATCTGACAACAGGCGTGAACACGAGATGGACCGATTGTAGGGTCAGGCCTATGATCGTGGGTTCATAAAACCAATTCCTTTGGCGCACGAACGGGTGTTGGCATGCAAACCTTCCGTGGCGTCATTTCTTCAAGTAGCGCTTATGTCTGACCGCAGCGTCTTTTTCGTGTCGGATGGCACGGGTATCACGGCCGAAACCATGGGTAATTCCATCCTGGCCCAGTTCGCCATCAAACCCCGGCATGTGCGCCGGCCTTTCATTGACACCGTGGACAAGGCGCATCAGGTGGTGCGCGAAATCAATGCCACGGGGCAGCGCGAGGGCAAGCGCCCCATCGTGTTCACGACCCTGGCCAATGACGATGTACTGGCCATCCTGATGGGCTGCGAGGCCAAGGTCTTCGACGTGATCAAGACCTTCGTGGAGCCGCTTGAGGAAGAGTTCAACATGAAGTCCAACCACCGGGTTGGCCGCTTCAGTGACCCCAGTGTGGACCAGGAATACAACGACCGCATCGACGCCATCAACTTCGCACTGGAACACGATGACGGGCAGTCGTCGCGCAGTCTGGATCTGGCCGATGTGGTGCTGGTGGGCGTGAGCCGCTGCGGCAAGACGCCCACCTCGCTTTACTTGGCCATGCAGCATGGCATCAAGGCGGCCAACGTGCCTTTGATCCCGGAAGATTTCGATCGCGGCTTTCTGCCTTCGATGCTCAAGCCCTACAAGAAGAAGTGCTTTGGCCTGACCATCGACCCCGATCGCCTGAGCCACATCCGCAACGAGCGGCGCCCCGGCAGCAAGTACGCAGCCCTGGAGAACTGCCGCCATGAGGTGGCGCAGGCCGAGGCCATGATGCGCCGCGAGGGCATCGCATGGCTGTCGTCCACGCACAAGTCGATCGAGGAGATCGCCACCACCATCCTGCGCGACATCCGCCCGGACAGGCTGGTGTACTGATCGACCGATATCAAGTGCGGCGCTCCTGGGCCAGTTCAATGAACTCTCGCAGCTTGCCCAGCAAGGTCGTAGCCGTACCGAGGGCCTCGGGGGCTTGCTGACGTGCCTGCTCCTGGGTCTGGACGGCCAGCCGCGCCAACTCGGGTGTGTGTAGGTTCAGCGCCGTGCCCTTGATGTTGTGTGCGACCTTGGACAGCGTCACCAGATCACCGGCTTCGATGGCCTGTTCCAGCTCCTGCTGGATGGCGACGAGGGTGTCGCCCAGCATGCCGATCAGGCGCTCAAGCAATTGGGGCTGGGCCTGGAAGTACTGCTGCATGGCCTGCCAGTCGGTGATGTCCTTCTGCATGGTCTGCTCGGGCATTTTTGGAGTTGTGTTGGACGCCTGTTTGTCGTTCGGGTCGATAGGGTGCACCTTGGCGGCTTCGCCTGGGCGTCTGCGTGCAAAGCGCCGGACTTCATCGACCAGGGTGTCAAGCATATAGGGTTTGGTCACATAGCCGACCATGCCCGAGCGCCGAGCCTGCTGCTTGGCTGTTTCGAAAGCATGGGCCGTCAAGCCGATCACCGGCAGCGAGGGCGCGATGTGGCCCAGTGCCTGCGCAGTCTGGTAGCCGTCCATGATGGGCATCTGGATGTCGCACAAGACGATGTCGAAGCAGGCGGGGCCATGCACGCGCACCTGCTCCAGCGCATGGGCGCCGTCGAAGGCGAAGGTAACCAGGGCGCCCTCCTGTTCCAGCATCTGCTGCAGCACTAGGCGGTTGACGGGGTTGTCCTCGGCAGCCAGCACGCGGATGTTGGACAGGCGCTGCGTGGCGATCACGGCAGGCCTGCTGAGCTTGGTCTTGATCACGTTGAGCAGGCGCAGCGGGCTCAAGGGGCCGGCGACCACGGTCAGCTCGTTTTGCAAGGCTTCAGGCAGCTCCAGAGCCGTGCTGGCCGGGGCATTGACGATGACGGTGCGGTTGGCGGCCAGGTGGGCGCGGATGGATTCGGTGGCGTCATCCGTCAGGCTGTCGGATGCCACGACGAGCACGTCCGCCGTGCAATCGGCTGTCTTGGGCAGGGTGTCGTGAGGCTGGGCCTCGCATCCCCGGTCTGACAAAGCCTGGCACAGGGCCGCGCGCTGGGCGGTCGGCGGCCCGGCGACGGCCACTTGGCGGATGCCGTGAATGTCGCCGCTTTCAGGGTGCATCAAGGGCAGCTTGACCGTGAAGGTCGAGCCTTTGCCGGACTGGCTTTCGACCTGGATGTGGCCGCGCATCATCTCGACGAGCCGCTTGGTGATGGCCAGGCCCAAGCCGGTGCCGCCCGTCTGGGCTGGGTGGTTGCCATGCACCTGCACGAAGGGCTTGAACAACTGCGCCTGCTTCTCGGGCGACATGCCCATGCCGGTGTCACTCACCGCCACAATCAGGTCGGGCGCGACATAGTCCAGTTGGATGCTGACCGCCCCGATGTCGGTGAACTTGATCGCGTTGCCGATCAGGTTGAGCAGGATCTGCGACAGGCGTGTGGCATCACCATGAAAGTACTGAGGAACCGCCGGGGTTTCGCGCACGATCAGGGGCAGGCCCTTGGCCTGTGCGCCAATCGCCTTGAGGGTCAACACATGCTCCAGCACCTGGCCGAGGTTGATGCGCTCGTAGTGCAGGTTGAGCTTGCCGGATTCGATCTTAGAGAAGTCCAGCACATCGTTGACCAGCGAGAGCAGGTGCTGGGCAGAGTCCAGGATCTGGTCGAAGGTCTTGGTCAGCGGTGACCCGATGGCCTGGCGTGCGCCGACCTGTGCCAGGCCGAACATGGCATTGAGCGGCGTGCGCACTTCGTGGCTGATGTTGGCCAGGAACTCGCTTTTGGCCTGGTTGGCCGATTCGGCTGCGAGTTCCGCCTGCTTGATCTGGCTGATGTCGAGCACGGTCACGAGGAAGCCTTGCACGGTGTCGTCAGCGATGTCGGGCAGGTAGTGGACGTCGGTGTGACGGTGCTCGCCGGGCATGCTGGGCACCGGCAGCAGGCACTCAAAGCGTTGGGGGCGCCCTTGCAGCGCTTCGCTGATGTGGGGCCAGTTCTGGGCGAACAGGGCCGGACCGAGTATGTCCTTGATGTGGCTGTGCCGTAGTTCGTCGGCGGTCTTGCCGAACCAGTCGCAATAGGCTTTGTTGGCGAAGCGGTTGACCAGATCACGCGTCCAGTAGCCAACCAAGCCGGGCACGCTATCGAGGATGTTCTGCAGCAGGCGTTCGTGCTCGCTCAGGGCGTTGGTGCGGTCCTTGACGCGTTCTTCAAGCGACTCGGTCAGCTTGAGGGCTTCGGACTCGCTCTTCTTGCGAGCCGTGATGTCCATCACGATGCCGGTGTAGGTGAGTTGCCCTTCGTTGCGTGCCTGGATGGGCTGGCCGCGCGACAGGATCCAACGGACCACGCCATTGGCGGGATTGGTGCGCCATTCGATCTCGAAAGGAACCCGGCACTGGCTGGCCACCGTGATGGTCTGGCGCGCGTATTGCCGGTCGTCGGGGTGGATGCTGTCCAGCCAGGTGATGGTGTTGGCGTCTCGGTCAGCGGGCAGGCCATACAAAGGCCAGACCTCGTCGGACCACATGTGGACATCGGTGTCGACCTGCCACTCCCACAAGGCGGCCTTGGCGGCGGCCAGGGCCATCTTCAGCCCTTCTTCATTGGGGACGAAGCGGGTAGCTGGCACAGCGCACTCCGACGATGTGGTCATAAGCCTCTCTGATGTGTGGGCGAGGCGCTGTGCCGGTTGGTGGCAGTACCAAGCTTGGCGGGGCTCTTTGGGGAAAGTTGGGGCGAGTTGACAGCTGACCGACGGGCCCGGATCGGCTTTGGTACCTTACCGTCTAAACGGGCGCTTGGCAATGTGTGTTGGGGGCTGGAAACAGTCTGGCCCGCCCAGGATTGCGTGTCCTTGGCGGGCCAGTGAGCGTGGCTGCGGGGCAGGAGGGGATCAGCCCTGGTATTCGCTCAGCGGCACGCAGGAGCAAAAGAGGTTGCGGTCGCCATAGACGTTGTCCACGCGGCCGACGGGCGACCAGTATTTCTGCAGGCGCAGGCTGGCCACGGGGTAGGCGGCCAGCTCTCGGCTGTAGGCATGGGGCCATTCGGCCTTCAGGAGCGCGGCAGCCGTGTGCGGAGCGTTCTTGAGCGGGTTGTCGTCTTGCGGGAGCTGGCCTTGTTCGACCTGGCGGATCTCTTCGCGGATGGCGATCATGGCGTCGCAGAAACGGTCCAGTTCGGCCTTGGACTCGCTCTCCGTGGGCTCGACCATGAGGGTGCCCGCCACGGGGAAGCTCAGGGTGGGGGCGTGGAAGCCGTAGTCGATCAGGCGCTTGGCGACGTCTTCTGCACTGACACCGCTGCTGTCCTTCAGGGGGCGCAGGTCCAGGATGCACTCGTGGGCCACGCCGCCACCCTTGATGGCCTTGCTGCCGCCGCTGAAGTGGATGTCGTAGTGGTCAGCCAGGCGGGCAGCCACATAGTTGGCGTTGAGGATGGCGACCTCGGTGGCGGCCTTGAGGCCATCGGCGCCCATCATGCGGATGTACATCCAGCTGATGGGCAGGACGGCGGCATTGCCCAGAGAGGCAGCGCTCACCGCACCTACCTGTTGCTCAGAGCCCAGACCGCTTGCGCGGTGGGCGGGCAGGTATGGCGCCAGGTCTTCGACCACGCAGACGGGGCCGACGCCAGGGCCGCCACCGCCGTGGGGGATGCAGAAGGTCTTGTGCAGGTTGAGGTGGCTGACGTCGCCACCGAACTGGCCAGGCGCGGCCAGGCCGACCAGGGCGTTCATGTTGGCGCCGTCGACATACACGCGGCCGCCGTGCTGGTGCACGAGCTTGCACAGCTCAGTCACGCGTGTTTCGAACACGCCGTAGGTGGACGGGTAGGTGATCATCACGCAGGCCAGGTTGGCGCTGTGCTGCTCGCACTTGGCCTGGAGGTCGGCCAGGTCGACGTTGCCGTCGGCATCGCACTTGGTGACCACGACCTTCATGCCCACCATCTGGGCCGACGCGGGGTTGGTGCCGTGTGCGGATTCTGGGATCAGGCAGATGTCGCGGTGCCCCTCGCCGCGGGCCTCGTGGTAGGCCTTGATGATGAGCAGGCCAGCGTACTCGCCCTGCGAGCCGGCATTGGGCTGCAGGCTGATGCCCGCGTAGCCCGTGGCCTGGCTCAGCCACGCGCACAGTTGCTCGTTGAGCAGTTCGTAGCCCTTGAGCTGCTCATGCGGCGCGAAGGGGTGGATCTGCGCGAACTCGGGCCAGGTGATGGGGATCATCTCGCTGGTGGCGTTGAGCTTCATGGTGCACGAGCCCAGCGGGATCATGGTGCGGTCCAGGGCCAGGTCCTTGTCGGCTAGGGCGCGCAGGTAGCGCAGCATCTCGGTTTCGCTGTGGTGGGTGTTGAACACCGGGTGCCTCAGGAAGGCGCTGGTGCGGCGCAGGGCCGTGGGGATGCCCAGTGCCACGCCGTTCTCGAAGGCGGCAAAGGAGGGCAGGGCCTTGCCGCCGGCAAAGACGGTCCACAGGTCGATGATGTCGTTGCGGGTGGAGGTTTCGTCCAGCGAGATGGTCACGCTGTCGGCGCTGGCATCGCGCAGGTTCATGCCCAGCTGGCAAGCGGCCTTCAGCACGGCCTCGCGGTCTTCGGTCAACACCTGGACGGTGTCGAAGTAGGTCGTGTGGATCACCGTGCGGCCCAGAGCCTTGAGGCCTTCAGCCAGGATGGCGGTGTAGGAGGCCACGCGCAGGGCGATGCGCTGCAGGCCGACCGGGCCATGGTAGACCGCGTACATGCTGGCCACGATGGCCGGCAGCACCTGCGCCGTGCAGATGTTGGAGGTGGCCTTCTCGCGGCGGATGTGTTGCTCGCGGGTTTGCAGGGCCAGGCGATAGGCCGGATTGCCGTGGCTGTCCACGCTCACGCCGACCAGACGACCGGGCATGGAGCGCTTGAATTCGTCCTTGGTGGCGAGATACGCGGCATGCGGGCCGCCATTGCCCATGGGCATGCCAAAGCGCTGGGTGGTGCCGCAGGCGATGTCGGCGCCGAGCTCGCCGGGCGAGGTCAGCAGGGTGAGGGCCAGCAGGTCGGCCGCGACGATGGCCAGGGCGCCCTTGGCATGCAGGGCCTCGATCAGCGGCTGGAGGTCGCGGACCTGGCCGTTCACGCCGGGGTACTGCATCAGGGCGGCGAAGCAGTCGTTGCCTTGCAGGTGTTCAGCCAGTTGGGCCGCATGCACCAGGTCCACCGTGATGCCCAGCGGCTTGGCACGTGTCTGGATCACCTCCAGGGTCTGGGGGAACACGTCGTGGCAGACCACGAAGCGGGTCGACTTGCTCTTGCCGCCACGTGCGGCCAGGGTCATGGCTTCGGCGGCGGCGGTGGCTTCGTCCAGCATCGAGGAGTTGGCGATCGCCATGCCGGTGAGGTCCGTCACCATGGTCTGGAAGTTGATCAGCGCTTCCATGCGACCCTGCGATATCTCGGCCTGATAAGGCGTGTAGGCCGTGTACCAGGCGGGGTTCTCCAGGATGTTGCGCAGGATGACGCCCGGGGTGAGCGTGTTGTAGTAGCCCTGGCCGATGAAATTGCGCATCACCTTGTTCTGCTGCGCGATGGCCTTGAGTTCGGCCAGCGCCTGCGCCTCCGTCAGCGATGCAGGCAGCTCCATGGGGTTGCCGCGCTGGATGCTGCCCGGCACGATGCCCTCGATCAGGGCCTGGCGCGATGCCACGCCGATGGCGCTGAGCATGGCCTGCTGCTCGTCGTCCCAGGGGCCGATGTGACGGGCCTGGAATTCGGTCGCGTTTTCGAGTGCTGCGAGGGTGGGCAGTGAGGTGTTCAGCATGGCGGAGGCGGGCGGTTCGGCGGCAGGGCGGGAAGCAGCGGGATCAGGCGTTCTTCAACAGATCGTCGTAGGCGGTCTTGTCGAGCAGGGCGTTCGCATCGGCGGGGTTGCTCAGCTTGACCTTGAAGAACCAGCCGGCGCCCATGGGGTCGCTGTTGGCCAGGGCGGGATCGTCGCGCAGGGCTTCGTTGACGGCCACGATCTCGCCGGTCAAGGGCATGTAGACGTCGGCGGCGGCCTTCACGGACTCGACCACGCCGGCCACGTCATGGGCGTTGAAGCTGTCGCCCACGGCGGGCAGGTCCACGAAGACCACGTCACCCAGTGCGTCCTGGGCATGTTGGGTGATGCCGACGACGGCCGTGCCGTCCGCTTCGATCTGCAGCCATTCGTGGTCGGGGGTGTACTTGATGGTCATGGTGGGAATCCTGTAAACAAAAAAGTGGTTTGCCGAACGAGCGGGAGTATCTCTCAGCCCTTGTGGCTTACGGCGATCTCAGCCGCGGTAGTAGCGGTTGGGCACGAAAGGCGTGGCGCTGACGGTCATGGGCACGCGCTTGTCGCGCACCAGGGCGAAAACCGGCGTGCCGACCACCGCGTGGGCGGCATCGACATAAGCCAGCGCCACGGGCTGGTTGATGCTGGGGCCCAGCGACCCGCTGGTGACCTGGCCGATGATTTGGCCATCGGTGTTGACCACCTTGGCGCCTTCGCGCACAGGCATGCGCTCGGTGCTGATCAGGCCGACGCGCTTTCGGCTGGCACCACCGGCCAGTTGGCTGTCGATGACGCTGGCGCCGGGGTAGCCACCCGCACGGGCGCCACCAGCGCGGCGCACCTTCTGGATGGCCCAGGTCAGGGCGCCTTCCACAGGCGTGGTCGTGGTGTCGATGTCGTGGCCATACAGGCACAGGCCGGCTTCGAGGCGCAGGGTGTCGCGCGCGCCCAGGCCGATGGGCTTGACTTCGGCTTGGGCCAACAAAGCGCGGGCCAGTTGCTCGGCCTTGTCGGCGGGCACGGAGATCTCGTAGCCGTCCTCGCCCGTGTAGCCCGAGCGGGTCAGGAAACAGTCGATGCCATCGAGCGTGAAGTGGCCGCCGGTCATGAAGGTGAGTTTGCTCACGCCGGCATTGAGGCGGGCCAGCGCGGTGACGGCTTGCGGGCCTTGCAGGGCCAGCAGGGCCTGGTCTGGCAGGGGCTGCACGGTGCAGCGCTGGCCGATGTGCTGCTGCATGTGGGCGATGTCCTGTGCCTTGCAGGCCGCGTTGACGACGACGAAGAGGTCGTTCTCGCGGCGGGTGACCATCAGGTCATCGAGGATGCCGCCTTGCTCGTTGGTGAACAGCGCGTAGCGTTGCTTCAAGACGGGCAGGTCGACGATGTCGACGGGGACGAGCGATTCGAGCGCGGCATCGGCGCCATCGCCCTTGAGCAGCACCTGGCCCATGTGGGAGACGTCGAACAGGCCGGCGGCGCTGCGGGTGTGCTTGTGCTCCGCGAGGATGCCGCTGGCGTACTGCACGGGCATGTCGTAGCCGCCGAAGGGCACCATCTTGGCACCCAGTTCGATGTGCAAGGCGTGCAGCGGGGTCTTGAGCAGGGGAGCGGTCGAATCTGCGGCCATGGTCTGGTAGCCGGCCGCGAGGCCAGCTGAGGGCAATCTGGTGGATCCGTCCCGGGTGGCCAACGTGAGGTTGATCGCCAGGTCCGGTGCTGCCCTCTCTGTCCGCTTTACCTGAGAGATTGACCCCTCGCACCGGTCTGAACCGTCGCGTTGTGGGCTTGCCCCTTCGGTGGCCCGGCTCACCTTGCTTGAACGGCAGGGTCTCCGGGCTCTCTCCAGCGAGGATCATGGCGGTGCGCAGACCACCATGCTTGCCAGTCCTTTTGCCTGAGCGTTCGGGCGTTCAACTCGCGTTGAGTGGCCCTGCGCCTTCGGCGGCCTGCCCGTGATGGGCCGACTCTCTCCTGACAAGCTGCCAGTGTATCAGCGTGCTATCCGCATGCGGAGGTCAGGCGCATGAAAAGTGCACGCCCGGTCACTTCATCAGCAGGTGCGGCAGCCACAAGGACATCGTCGGCCAGTAGGTCACCAGCGCCAGGAAGACCAGCATGGTCAGCAGCCATGGCCACACGGCCACGGTCAGTTCGGTGATGCCCATCTTGGTGATGCCGGAGGCCACATACAGGTTCAGGCCCACGGGCGGATGGCACATGCCCACTTCCATGTTCACCACGATCAGGATGCCGAAGTGGATGGGGTCGATGCCCAGCTTGGTCGCCACCGGAAAGAGGATGGGCGCCATGATGAGCACGATGGACGAGGGCTCCATGAAGTTACCCGCCACCAGCAGCAGGATGTTGACCACCAGCAGGAAGGCGACCTGGCCCAGGCCCATGCCCACCAGCCAGTCGGCCAGCTGCTGCGGAATGTTCTCGTTGGCCAGCACGAAGGAAAACAGCACCGCGTTGGTGATGATATAGAGCAGCATCGCGCTCATATTGGCCGAGTTCAGCAGCACGCGCGGCACGTCCTTGAGGCCCATGTCCTTGTAGACGAAGACCGCGATGATGAAGGCATAGACGGCGGCCATGGCCGCAGCCTCGGTGGGCGTGAAGAGGCCGGTGTAGATCCCGCCCATCACGACCACGATCAGTAGCAGGCCCCAGAAGGAGTCCTTCAGCGCCTTGAAGCGTTGCGCGAAGCTGGCCTTGGGCTGGCGCGGGTAGCCGAACTTGCGGGCACGCCACCAGGTGGTCAGGCCCAGCATCACGGCGAGCACGACGCCAGGGATCACGCCAGCCAGGAACAGTGCCCCCACCGAGGTGTTGGTCGACACCGAGTACATCACCATCACGATGGAGGGCGGGATGAGGATACCCAGCGCGCCCGAGGTCGTGATCACACCCGCACCGAACTTGTTTGGAAAGCCCGCCTTGGCCATGGCCGGCAGCAAGATGGAGCCGATGGCCACGACCGTGGCCGGCGACGAGCCCGACACCGCCGCGAACAAGGCGCAGGCCAGCACGCCCGCCAGCGCCAGCCCGCCATGCCAATGCCCGACCATGCTGGTGGCGAAGGCGATCATGCGCCGCGCCACGCCGCCGTGCGTGAGGAAGTTGCCCGCCAGGATGAAGAAGGGGATCGCCATGATCTCGAACTTCTCGATGCCGGTGAACAGCTTGAGCGCCACCGATTCCAGCGGTACCTGCGTGAAGCCGAAGATGAAGGTCAAGACCGTGAGGCCCAGCGAGATGGACACGGGCATGCCCGTGAGCATCAGCACCAGCAGCACGGTGAAGAGGATAAGCCCGTTCATGCTTGTGCCTCCTCATCGTCCAGGCCATCGACATGGCCATGGTCGTGGTGCGGCAGTTCACCGGTGCGGGTGAAGTTCCAGGCCACTTGCAGGAAGCGGAAACACATCAGCGAGGAGCCCAAAGGGATCGCCAGGTAGATCACCCAGGTCGGCCACTCCAGATCAGGTGTGGTGGGGCCTTCGATCAAGTCGGTCATGTCCAGATGAAAGGCATGGTGGAAGGCGTAGTGCGCGCCGTTCTCCCACACGAAGCGCGCGCCCATGGTCGCGACAGTCCCGGTGAACAGGGCGCCGGCCAGCAAGCCGAACAGCACGAAGACCTTGCGCTTGGGTGGCGAGAGCTGGTTGATGAGCACATCCACCCCGACGTGGATGCCGGTGCGCACGCCGTAGGCCGCGCCGAACTTGGCCATCCACACGAAGAGGTAAATGGTGGCCTCCTGAGCCCAGGCGAAGTTCAGCGTCAGCAGCCAGTTCTGCATCGGCGTGTTGAAACCGACCAGATAGCGGTGCAGCACCGACGCGAAGATGATCAGCGTGGCCGCGCCCATGAAGGATGCGATCAGCCACTCTTCCAGGTGGTCAAGCCATTTCATGTCGTGCCACCTTGATCACATCTTGCTGGGGTCGAAATTGGTTTCCTTGTAGATGGACTGGATGATGTCCTCGCCGATGCGCGACGCCATCTGCTTGTGCACGGGCATCAGCGCCTTCTTGAGCAGGAAGCGTTCGCCGATGGAAGGCTTGTAGACCGTGGTCTTGCCCGAGGCCTGGACCTTGGCCAGCGCATCCTGGTTGTCCTGGAAGGCCACGTCGTTGGCCACCTTGGTGGACTCGGCCATGGCCTTGGTCAGCGCGGCGCGGATGTCGGCGGGCAGGCCATCCCAGAACTTCTTGTTGACCACGACGGCATAACCCAGGTAGCCGTGGTTGGTCACGCTCACGTTTTTCTGCACCTCGTGCATCTTCTGCGTGTAGAGGTTGGAGGGCGGGTTCTCGGTGCCATCGACCACCCCGGTCTGCAAGGCCTGGTAGGTCTCGGAGAAGGCCAGCACCTGGGGCAGGGCGCCCAGGGCCCGCATCTCTGCGTCCAGCACCTTGGAGGACTGGATGCGCATCTTCAGGCCGCGGTAGTCCTCGACGTTCTTCAAGGGTCGGTTGGCCGACATCACCTTGAAGCCGTTGTCCCAATAGGCCAGGCCCGTGATGCCGCGCGACTCCAGCTTCTTGAGCAGGCTTTGGCCGATGGGGCCGTTGGTGACCTTGTGCAGCGAGGGGTAGTCATCGAAGATGAAGGGCAGATCGAAGACCTCGAACTCTTTGACGCCCAGCGGTGCGAACTTGGACAGCGAGGGCGCCAGCATCTGCACCGAGCCCAATTGCAGGGCTTCGAGTTCTTCCTTGTCCTTGTAGAGCTGGCTGTTGGGGTAGACCTCGACCTTGACGCGGCCCTTGGTAAGCTCGGCTGCGCGCTTGGCGAAGAACTCGGCGGCCTTGCCCTTGGGCGTGTCTACGGCCACCACGTGGCTGAACTTGATGACGATGGGAGACTGGGCAAAGGCGCCCGGCAGCAGGGCCATCGAAGCGGCCAGGGTCAGCATGCTGCGGCGCAGCAGTGAGGCGGGGATTCGATTGAACATGGTGGTGTCTCCGGACGATGTGGAACACGGGCATTGTTCGCCTCTCCGGCCAGACCGGCAAATTGTGGGATTCCACATTTGTGGTTTGCTCAGGGTTTGCCCGGCCGACACTGGTTCTAGACTGTGCTGATGTCGAATCAGGTGCCATCTCAGACGCAAGCGAACAGGGCCTCTCCAGACCCTCACACAGGCATACGTGTGCCACCGCGGCCGGATCTGGCCGTGCCGCCACGGCCCCGCTTGCAATTGCTGGGTTCGCGCATCGCGCTGATGCCCTCCTTGTGGGCCTGGCCGCTGGTGCTGTCGGTGCTGCTGGTGGCCGGCGTGATGGTCTGGCTGCATGCCAAAGAGGTGGCCGACCGTGAGGCGCAGCGCGCCGACCTGATCTCGGATTCGCTGTCGCTGGAAGCACAGATCACCAGCAGGCTGGATGATGAAACCGCCAAGCTGCGCGCCCTGGCCAACGAGATCGAAGCCAAGTCCTTGAGCGCCGATGTTTTTGCCAGACATGCGCTGGTGCTTGACGGCCTTCGGCGCTTCTGGGTCAGCGTGACCTGGCTGGGCGACGATGGCCGCATCATGGCCCACGTGCCCGAGGACACCGTGCCGGCCCACGACGTCACCCGCAACATCGACGAGGCCAGCATGGCGGGGCATTTATCGGTGTCCTTGTCTGGCAAGGACGATCATCCAGGCGGCATGCTGGTGGCGCGCTATTCGGCCGGGGCCTTGCTGCGCCAGAAAGTGCCCTGGTGGCTGGCCAGCAAGTACGACATCCGCCTGGTGGATGAATCGGACGAGGTCATCGCGTCGACCGTGGATGGGCCACGTCGGCCGACCCAGGCCTGGTACAGGGTCTCGATGACACCATCCATGCCCAATGCATGGCTGGAGCTGAGTTCACGCGAACGCATCACACCTTGGTGGCGCACCATGCCCATGGCCTTGATGGGCGGCTTCGTGATGCTGCTGGGCGTGGCCAGCTTCATGCTGCGCAAGCAGATGCACAGCGTGTCGCGTGCCGAGGAGGCCTGGCGGACGGAAGCGGCCTGGCGCTCGGCGATGGAAGATTCGCTGGCGGTGGGCATCCGCGCGCGTGACATGCAAGGCCGGCTGGTCTACGTCAACAAGACCATGGCCGACATGGTGGGTTACCAGCCCGATGAGCTGATCGGCCTGATGCCGCCCATGCCGTATTGGGTGCCGCAGGAGCTGGAGCAAAGCATGAGCCGCCACCTGCGCAATATGGCGGGGCAGGCACCACGCGAAGGTTATGAGTCGCGTTGGCAGCACCGTGACGGCAGCGTGGTGGAGGTGATGGTGTTCGAGGCGCCGCTGGTGGACGCCAAAGGGCAGCAGATCGGCTGGATGGCCTCCATCCTCAACATCACCGAGCGCAAGCGCATGGAAGAGCGCGAGCGCAAGCAACTGGAGACCATGGCCCACCATGCGCGCCTGACCATGCTGGGCGAAGTGGCCTCGACCCTGGCACACGAACTCAACCAGCCCTTGTCGGCCATTGCCAGCTACAACGCCGGTTTGCTGAACGCACTGGGTGAGCGGCCCGACATCGACCCGCAGATCATCAAGGCCATGCAGCGCATGGGCGAGCAGGCCTCGCATGCGGGGCGCATCGTCAAGCGCATCCGAGAGTTCCTCACGCGGCGCGAGCCACAGCGCGAACCCTGCGCCATTCAGGGCGTGATCGAGTCAGGCGTGTCTCTGCTCAAGCGGGACCTGTCACGCCACCATGTGCACGTGGACATCCGCTGCGACGCACACTTGCCCAAGGTGGTGGCCGACCCGGTCCTGATCGAGCAGGTGGTCGTCAACCTGGTGCGCAACGCGTGCGATGCCTTGTCTGCACAGCCAGGCGAGCGGCGCATCGTGGTGGGCGCGGGGCAGGCGGGCGGCTTCGTGCGCGTGACCGTGACCGACAACGGCCCTGGTCTCAAAGGCCAAAGCAGCCAGCGCCTGTTTGCGCCGTTTTTCTCCACCAAGTCAGATGGCATGGGCATGGGCCTGGCCATCTGCCGCTCCATCGTTGAATTGCACTATGGTGTGCTGGACGCCGATGAGGCGCCCGAAGGCGGCGCGCTGTTCTCGTTCAGCCTGCCCGTCAGCCAAGAGGAGCTCACATGAAGGAGGTCACATGAGCACGACACCCGTCACCGACAGGGGGGTGGTCTACCTGGTGGACGACGAGGCCGTGGTGCGGGACGCCCTGGTGTTCCTGCTGGGCTCGCGCGGTCTGGTGGTGCACGCCTTCGACAGCGGCCCGGCCTTGCTGGACTTCCTGGCCAAGGCGGTGCAGCCCGTGCGCGGCGTGTTCGTGCTGGATGTGCGGATGGAGCCCCTGTCCGGCCTGATGCTGCACGAGGCCTTGTTGGCCCACGGCGTGCGCAACCCGGTGCTGTTCCTCAGCGGGCATGGCGACATCCCCATGGTGGTCGAGGCGCTCAAGAAGGGCGCTTTCGATTTCCTGGAAAAGCCCTACAGCGACAACACCTTGGTCGACCGCATCGAGCAGGCCCTGGCCGTGGAGGCCGCGTCACGCGCGCAGAACGCCCAGGCGCAAGAGCGCCAGGCCCGGCTGGCCAGCCTCAGTGAGCGGGAGCAGGAGGTGATGCACCGCGTGGCCGCCGGCAAGCTCAACAAGATCATCGCCGACGAGTTGCACATTGCCGTCCGCACCGTGGAAGTGCACCGCGCCCGCGTGTTCTCGAAACTGGGCGTCAAATCGGCCGCCGAACTCGCTGGTTGGCTGGCAGGAGGGTGATGCAGCGACAAAAGGATGTGCGCATGACACGGGGCCCTCGAATGCGTTGGGTACGACAGGTGAAACCCTTGCCTGTGGCGTGATCTGCATTTGATAGATTGGACAAATCAGATTTGACGTATGGACTTTTCGATGCGCGCTCGCTCCCTTTCGCCTTGTTCCCGCCTGCTGGCTTTGACCGCCGCCAGCCTGCTCGCCGCCGCCCCGGCCTGGTCCGGCCAGACGGCCTGTGTATTCGACATCGTGGGCACCAATGGCCCGGCTTTCTCGGCTGCCAAGGACTTCGTCCTGGCCATGCAGAAGCTCAACATGGGCATCGACATCGAGCTCAAGGCCTACACCGACGAGCGTGTGGCCGCCGAAGACTTCCGCAGCGGCCAGTGCGATGCCATGGCCGTGACTTCCTTCCGCAGCAAGCCCTACAACCTCGCTGCCGCGACGGTCGACGCACTGGGCGCCACCACCATGGAGCGCGATGGCAAGATCGACATGGAGGCCAGCTACGAGATCCTGCACAAGGCCATCGAGATCTTCTCCTCGCCTGCCGCCGCCAAGATGATGGTGCAGGACAAGTACGAGGTGGCCGGCATCGTGCCCATGGGCGCGGCCTATCCCATCGTGAACGACCGCAAGATCAACAGTGTGGAGGCGGCAGCCGGCAAGCGCATCGCGGCGTTTGACGTCGACAAGGTCCAGAACATGGCCATCACGCGCATCGGTGCGCAGCCCATTCCTGCCGACATCACCAATTTCGCCAGCAAGTTCAACAACGGCCTGGTGGACGTGATCTTCGCGCCGGCATTGGCCTACAAGCCGCTGGAGCTGTACAAGGGCATCGGCACCAAGGGCGCCATCTCGCGCATGCCCGTGACCTTCCTGACCTACCAGATCATCATCAACAAGACCAAGTTCCCGCCCAACGCCGGCATCAAGGCCCGTCAATACTGGCTGACCCAGTTCGAGCCCACGATGACGATGATCCGCAAGGCTGAAGCCGAACTGCCTGCCAAGGTCTGGATGGACATTCCTTCCGCCGACCTCAAGCGCTACATCCAGATGCTGCGCGATGGCCGTGTGGACATCGCCGAAGCTGGCTTGTACGACAAGCGGGCACTCAAGATGCTCAAGCGCATCCGCTGCGACATGAAGCCCAATGATGCCGAGTGCACCAGTTCTGCCGAGGTCGAGTGGCCTGAAAAAGTCGCCGCCAACGTCAAGTAACGACGTTGAGTGCGCTGACCTTGAGCGCACTGAGTAAGGCGGCGACAGCAACAGTCAAGGTGAAAGGCCAAGCCAAGTTGCTTGGCCTTGCTTCATGGCTTGGATGCCGTGCCTACCTGCAAGGTCTTTCCAGGGCTGGACTGTAAAAACAATGCCAGTGCCTTGACGTCATCCTCTGAGAGACTGTGCGCGACATACTTCATGGGCGCACCTCTTGGGCGATCGTCCGTCGTCTTGAAGACCGTCAACTGCCGAATGATGTAGTTGGCGTGCTGGCCAGCAAGGCGAGGAATGGGGCCGAGCCCCTCGCCCTCACGACCGTGGCATGTTGCGCAAGCAGGAACACCTTTGTCGGCCTGGCCTTCGAGGAAAAGCTTTTTCCCGTAGTTCAAGGTGTCAGGGTCGGCCAGCAAGGGTTCGGCCGTGATGGTTTGTTTCGAATAGAAATCGGCCACCTGTTCAATCTGGGACTCTGACAGCCTGGCCATGCCCCACATGAACGCCGCACTGGTTTCGTTCTTGCGTTTGTGGTCACGCAAATCAGTCAACTGGTCAATCAAGTATTGCTTTGATTGCCCCGCGAGCTTTGGGAAATTGGGCGATGTTGAATTGCCATCGGCTTGATGGCACATCGCACAGGCTTGCTGGGTAAACGTCTTGCCCGACACATCAGGGTTTTCAAGGCTGCGTGATCGGTCCAGTGGGGCGCAAGCACCCAGAGCAGCCATCAACGCGCTGGAGATCAAGACTTTTGTTTTGCTGGTCATCATGATTTGGATTCCTGAGGGCTGAATTCAATAGGCGTACCAGCCATAGAGATAAAGGGTGTTGTTGTCGGAGGCTTTTCTGCCCGCGCCGTCATAGTTGGTGCTTTCGCCAAGGTATTTGGTAAAGGCGGTGTATTGCAGGCCGACACGGATATTTGGCTCTGGCAACCAAAATGCCTCAGGCGTCCAGCCGCGCGTGTTGGGGGAGTTTGTGGCGCTTGCCACGGCGGTGGTCGAGGGTGAGGTTGGGTTGTAGCTGGAGTCAGAGGTGCCACTGACATTGAAAAATGAAAGACTTGCGCCAAATTGAGATCTGTATGTGAGCGAAGCCTTGGTGCGGAACGAATTCAATGACGCAGATACTTGGTCTTGCAAGGCCAGATTGTTGGGGTCGCTGATGCGCTCATGAATCCATCGAACTTGGGCTGTTGCCGTGTAGGGCTCAGACAAATACTGATATTGCGCATCCAAGGCCGTATCGGTTTGCTTGATGGTGCCCAGTGAGTATTGGGGTTGATTATTGTTGCTGTCATTGACGTAGCTGCCGATCTTGAAGCTGGTCAGTCCGACCATGACGCTGTTGCTGCCCCAATCCTTTGTGTAGGCAAGCCGCACATAAGGGTTGTAGCCCTCGACAAATGTCTTTGGGTGCGCACTATCGCCAGTGGCATTGCCAATGGCCAGTGCTGACAACGGGCCTGTTGTTGAGCGATAGGCCGTCAACTCGGCATACACGGTGTGATTCCAGTACGCATAGGCGCCAAGGCCTGCCACCTGTTGTGCAAAGCCGCCTTCGAGTGCAGTCAAATAAGGTGGTGCGCCAGTGGCTGCCGCATTTCCCGATGCAGCAACATAAGGATATGACCAAGCTGGCGCGCTGTTCCAGACGTCTTGCACGCTTGGGTTGTTGTGAAGGGTAAATCCATAAATCAGATCTTGATCATTTTCTACCAAATGATCAGCGAAGCGGATATCGGTATTGTCCGACCCCAAGTGGCCTGTCCACGCACCAGAGCTGCTTTGTTGGTCGTGAAACGAGTATGTGATTTGTGCAAATGCGCCGATGTTGTCGGTGATTCTGCCGCCGGCAAATAGGCTGGCATAGTCGACGATGGCTTTGCCTGATAAGGGCGAAACCGTGGTGCCAGCGCTATCGGTGTTCTTCGACGTCTTGGCATAGTCTGCAACCACCATGATGGCCAAGGGGTTGGTTTGTTGGCCCAATGTATACCCAGTTAATTTGAATTGGCGGCCATATGGTGTCAATTCAGGAAACTGTCCGCCAACGTGGCAGGCAACACAACTCTGCCCGGTTTGCCTGGCGAAAGCCGGCAGCGCCGATGCATTTGATGCAAGCAGCACGATGCCTATCCCTGTGGCGAGAGGCAATTTGATCGACATCATGAATTTGGCGATATCTTTGACGCGTGGGTAAACGAGCATCAGACCCTCAGAAGAAATTTGAGTTGAATCAGTAAGGAAGTTGTGTGTGATGCAAGCACCTAGACGCGTTGGACGTTGAACCATGCAGTTCACCGTCCATGTGCTTTTCGGGGTGCGATCACAAATGTGCGCGATGCACATTATTTTGTTGTGACGACATGATTTGTTTTTGACGTCGCAACGTCAATGCTGGTAATTTTCTGTAAAGAAGAGGGCGTTCTCATTGGAAGTTGAGAACGCGTCTTGTTTACCTGTGGGGGTATCCCTGATTCGTCCAGCTTCAGTCAAGAGCCGCCGATCCGCCCTGCTTGTCACCTGGGTGATTCGGTGCGTCGCGTACATGACTCGCCGCATGCACAAAAGCATCGTCCATCAGGAGGGCGGGAGGTGCGGGCGTCTACCCCTCACCTTCGGGTATGAGGATGGCTGAGTGTGGGCCGGGCGAGTAAGGTGCGGGCCTAGAGGCCAGCCTGCTTGGTGTACTGCCGTTCAATAACCCGCTCGATCACATCCACCAACACCTGGGTCTGCTGTTCGACCTCGATGTTGAGCCGGTCACCGACCTTGTACTGAAAGAAGCTGGTGACACGGATGGTTTCCGGGATCAGGTTGACTCGGCAGTAGCCGCGCTCGGCGTCGGCCTCGGCCAAGGTAAGGCTGCAGCCGTTGATGGACAGAAAACCGCGCGGGAAGAGGTAGCGTCGCCATGGGGCCGACACGTGCAGCTCCACATGAGCGCGAGGGCCGTCCAACTGAATGGAGCTGATGCGGGCGGTGTCCGACACGTGCCCATACATGGCGTGGCCGCCGTTCTCGTCACCCTGGCGGGCCGATCGTTCGACGTTGACCACATCGCCCACAAGACGATCGCCCAGGTTCGTGCGCTCCAGCGTGGCGTTGATCGCATCGAAGGAGACCAGGTCGTCGTCGATGGTGACCACGCTCAGGCACACGCCCTCAACCGACACACTGGCACCGATCTGCAGATCACGCAGCAAGGGGCGGGGGATGCGCAACACGATGTGCAGGCCGCTGATGGTGGGTGTGAGGGTGACGACGCGTCCAAGTCCTTGGACGATACCGGTGTACATGGCGGGTGAATCCTGTGGGGAGAAGGGCTGTTGGCCCAATGATGCGATTATCGTTGCGGCGCAGCAAGCCTGACTTGAGTGAGGTCGAACGGGCTCATGTGAAATAGGTCCGCCTCACGGCTTTGCAAGGGCGGAGATGGCCAGTTTTTCCCCCGTGAAAGCGATACACCACAAGGTGAGACACAGACCTACACTGAGCCTAACCAGGTTTCCTGCTGCGCGGCTAGCCTGTCGATCGTGATCAGGCTTGATGCGGTGCAGCAGACCTCAGGAGGTCGTGATGAACGCTCCGCTGCCTGCAGACGTGCTCAAGGCCCTGGCGACGCTGTCGCTGGATGACAAGTACGCGCTTGACCGAGGTCAGGCCTTCATGAGCGGGATCCAGGCGCTGGTGCGCTTGCCCATCCTGCAACACACGCGAGACGCGATGGTTGGCCTCAACACGGCCGGCTTCATCAGCGGCTATCGCGGCTCCCCGCTGGGTGGTTATGACCTGGCATTGTGGAACGCCAAGTCCCACTTGCAAAAGCACCACATCGTCTTTCAGCCCGGCGTCAACGAGGAGCTGGGCGCCACGGCTGTCTGGGGCACGCAGCAACTGGGTTTGACGCCCGGGCCGCATCGCTTCGATGGCGTCTTCGGCATGTGGTACGGCAAAGGGCCTGGGGTTGACCGTTGCTCCGATGTCTTCAAGCACGCCAACATGGCGGGCACCTCACAGCATGGTGGCGTGGTGGCCGTGGCGGGTGACGACCACGTGGCCAAGAGCTCGTCGGTGGCCCACCAGAGCGACCACATCTTCAAAGCCTGCGGCCTGCCGGTGTTCTTCCCCAGCACGGTTCAGGAGATCCTGGACCTGGGGCTGCACGCCTTTGCCATGAGCCGCTTCTCGGGCTTGTGGACGAGCCTCAAGACCATCCAGGAGGTGGTCGAGTCGTCCAGCACGGTGTGGGTCGACCCTGACCGCGTGCAGATCGTCCTGCCCGAAGACTTCGTGATGCCCGAAGGTGGCGTGCACATCCGCTGGCCCGACAGCCCGCTGGCGCAAGAAGCCCGGCTGATGGACTACAAATGGTATGCGGCCCTGGCCTATGTGCGGGCCAACCGGCTCAACCGCACCGTGCTTGACAGCGAGCATGCCAAGCTGGGTCTCATTGCCAGCGGCAAGGCTTACAACGACCTGCGCCAGGCCTTGCATGACCTGGGGTTGGACGACGAGACCTGCCGCCGTATCGGCCTGCGCGTGCACAAGGTGGCTGTGGTGTGGCCGCTCGAAGCCAGCATCACCCGTGAGTTCGCCACCGGCCTGCAAGAGATCCTGGTCATCGAAGAAAAGCGCCAGATGATCGAATACCAGCTCAAAGAAGAGCTGTACAACTGGCGCGAGGACGTGCGGCCCAATGTGCTGGGCAAGTTCAGCGAGCCCGATGGCGATTTCACGGGCGGCGAATGGTCCATGCCCAACCCGGCCTCGCGCTGGCTGCTGCGCGCCAAGGCCGATCTGAACCCGGCCATCATCGCCAAGGCCGTGGCGCAGCGCATCGAGAAGCTCGGTCTGCTGCGCGACATGGACCCAAGCCTGCGTCAGCGTGTGGCCGATCGCCTGCGCGTGATCGAGGCCAAGGAGCAGGCGCTCGAACAGCAAGGCGTCAGCGTGGAGCGCGCGCCGTGGTTCTGCAGCGGTTGCCCGCACAACACCTCCACACGTGTGCCCGAAGGATCACGGGCCATGGCCGGCATCGGTTGTCACTACATGGCCATGTGGATGGACCGCAGCACGAGCACCTTCTCGCAGATGGGCGGCGAGGGCGTGGCCTGGGTTGGCCAGGCACCGTTCACCGACGAGAAGCATGTGTTCGTCAACCTGGGCGATGGCACCTACTTCCACTCGGGCCTGCTGGCCGTACGCCAGGCGATCGCGGCCAAGGTCAACATCACCTACAAGATCCTTTTCAACGATGCCGTGGCCATGACAGGTGGCCAGCCCGTTGACGGTACTTTGTCGGTGCCGGCGATGACACGCGAGCTGCATGCGGAAGGTGTGAGGCGTATCTCCGTGGTCAGTGACGACCCCGACAAGTACCTGAGCATGGATGGCCTGGCGCCAGGCGTGGAAGTCTTCCATCGCGATGACCTGGATCAGGTGCAAAAGACGCTGCGTGAGACCGAAGGCTGCACGGCCATCATCTACGAGCAGACCTGTGCGACCGAAAAGCGTCGCCGCCGCAAGCGCGGCACCATGCCGACGCTGTCCAAGCGCGTGGTCATCAACGAGCTGGTGTGTGAAGGTTGTGGCGACTGCGCCGTGCAGTCAAACTGCCTGAGCGTGGAGCCGGTGGAGACCGAGTTCGGCCGCAAGCGCCGCATCAACCAGAGTTCCTGCAACCAGGATTTCTCGTGCATCAAAGGCTTCTGCCCAAGCCTGGTCACGGTTGAAGGAGGGCAGTTGAAGGCGCCCAAGCCCAAGGAAGGCGCGCCCGATCTCAGCAAGCTTCCACCACTGCCTGAGCCCGAGCTTCCCGCGTCGGACCATGCTTACGGCATCGTGGTGGCCGGCATTGGCGGCACGGGCGTGATCACCATTGGGCAGTTGCTGGGCATGGCCGCGCATCTGGACGGCAAGGGCGCGGTTGCGCAAGAGGCTGCTGGCCTGGCCCAGAAGGGCGGCGCCACCTGGAGCCACATCCAGATCGCCGACAGGCAAGAGCTGATCTTCACCACCAAGGTGGGCATGGCCGAGGCCGACCTCGTCATTGGTTGCGACCCGATCGTGACGGCGCATGCCAGCACCGTGGCCGCCATGCGCCATGGCCGCACACGCGTGGTCCTCAACACGCACCATGCGCCCACCGCCGCCTTGATGCACGATGCGAGCTGGCAGTTCCCGGCTGGCCATTGCGACCAGGTGCTGGCCCATGAAGTCAGCGTGCAGGCCATCAAGCGGCTTGATGCCGTGGCGCTGGCCAACCGCTTGCTGGGTGATGCGATCTACGCCAACCCCTTGATGCTTGGCTATGCCTGGCAGATGGGCTGGGTGCCTGTGAACCTGGCTTCGCTCAAGCGAGCGATCGAACTCAATGCCGTGCAGGTCGAGCGCAATCTGCAAGCCTTCGAGTGGGGGCGCCGTGCCGCGCATGACCCGGTGTTCGTGGCCCGCATGAGCATGCCGGCACAACCCATCCAATGGGCCAACCGCCCTTTGCGCTATGGCAAGGAAGATCTGGACACGCTGGTGCAGCGCCGAATGAGCTATCTGGCCGAGTATCAGAACGAGGCCTATGCCGAACGCTATCGCGCCTTCATCGGCCGTGTGCGGCAGGCCGAGTCCACCTTGAGCAGCACCCGCTTGACCGAGGCCGTGGCGCGGCAGCTGTTCCGGCTCATGGCCTACAAGGACGAGTACGAGGTGGCGCGGCTGCTGACATCCCGCAGCTTCAAGGCCCAGTTGGCAGAACAGTTCGAGGGCAACTGGCGAATGGTCTTGCATATGGCGCCGCCCTGGCTCAAGGGCAAGGCCGGCCCCATGGACCGCCCGCGCAAGCACGACTTCGGGCCATGGTGGCAATGGGCTATGCGCTGTCTGGCCTTGATGCGCGGCCTGCGCGGTACCTGGCTGGATCCGATGGGCTACAGCAGCGACCGCAAGGAAGACCGGGCCGTGCTGGCGCAATACCAGGCGCTGGTGGAGCGGATGCTCTCATCGCTCAATGCCAACAACCTGGACACCGCCTGCAAGGTGGCAGAGCTGGCCGACAAGATCAAGGGCTATGGCCCGGTGCGGCATGCCAATGTGCTGGCCGTGCAGAGCGAGTGGGCCAGGTTGATGCCGACGCTTCAGCCGACGCTTCAGCGCGAGCAGTCCAGTCCATAGAGACGCTTCATCTCCTTGACGTCCGACTCGGGGGCGGTGGCCAGTTGGGCGCAGGTGGTGAAGTTGCCGCGCATGACCTTGGTGTCGGCCTCGGTGTACATCCAGTCGACCACGTCTTCACGCTTGAAGGTCACTTGCTGCGTGAACTGGTAGCGCTTGACGATGGTGGGCACGGCGTTGATGCGGCCTTTGTAGCCGTTCTTCAAGATGGTGAAGGGCGTCAGCCAGACGTACTCGACCTTTTTGCCTTCACGCAGCGCCACACGCACGGCGATGTTGCCGATGTTGGGATTGGGGGGCTGGAGCGACACGGTCTTGATGAAGTCGTCAAAGGTGGCTTGCGCCTTCTTGACGGCGGCCTTCACGGCGGGGTCGTCCGGGTTGAGTTCCACCACCTCGTCCTTCTTGGCGGCTTCTTTCTTGGTCTCCTTCTTGATCGAAGGCTGGGAGGCTGCTTGGTCATTGGCCATCGCAGGCGACAGTGACAGGGCGGCAAACAGGGAGAAGAGAACCAGGCTGGCAGGACGGGTCATGGGTGTCGGGTAGGGTGAAACGGCGATGGCCGGAAGTCTACCCATCCTGGGGCACGGTGGACTCGTTGAAACCCCTGAGAGCGTGATGACCCGCACAGGGAGAATCGGGTGGCGGGAAAGCGTCACGCACCAAAGTGGGCTAAGGTGCTGCCCATGTCGACATCAGCATTTTCCTCGCCCGCGCCAGACAAGCATCGTTACCACGGTCTGTTGTTCGCTGTGGCCGGGGCTGTGGCGTTTTCCGGCAAGGCCATCGTGGCCAAGCTGATGTACCGCCTGGGAGCCGACCCGTTTGCCGTGGTTGGCATGCGCATGGTGATGGCCTTCCCGATGTTCCTGGCGATGGCCTGGTGGGCTGGGCGCCAGCAGCGAGAGGCGCTGGGCGAAGCCGCCCTGCTGAGCCGTACACAGCGCTGGCAGATTGTCGGGCTTGGTTTTTCGGGCTACTACCTGGCCAGCACGCTGGACTTCATGGGCTTGAAGTACATCAGCGCCAGCCTGGAGCGCGCGATCCTGTATCTGAACCCCACCATCGTCTTGCTGCTGTCAGCCATCTGGCTGCGCCACCGCGTGCGCTGGCCTCAGCTGTTCGCGATGCTGCTGTCTTACGCCGGCGTGGTGATCGTGTGGCTGCATGACTGGAACAGCGCCGCGTTGCTGGCTGCCGGTTCGCGTGATCTGGATGCCAGGCAGGCGATCACGCTGGGCAGTGTGCTGGTGTTTCTGAGCGCGGTGTCTTACGCGGTGTACCTGATGGGCAGCGGCCAGCTCGTTCAGAAGATGGGCTCGATGCGCCTGGTGGGTTTGGCGTCGTGTGCGGCCTGTGGCATGGCTGTGCTGCAATGGTGGGCGGTCCATACGCTGACCCATGGCGGGCAGGGGCACGTGGCCGATCTGCCCTGGCAGGCTTGGGCGCTGTCGGCGGTCAACGCGAGCCTGTGCACCGTGCTGCCTGTGTGGCTGGTGATGCGGGGGGTGCAACTGGTGGGCGCGTCCATGGCTTCGCAAGCGGGAATGGTCGGGCCCTTGTCGACGATCTGGATGGCGGCGTGGTGGTTGGGTGAGCCGGTCACCTGGCGCCTGATCGTGGGCACGGGCACGGTGCTCGCGGGGATCGTGATCCTGGCGCGGGCGAGCAGGCCGGCACCTCAGGCCGAGCCCGAGAACAAGAACAAGAACAAGCCTCAGCTTGGGCAGGCGCTGGGTACGCGCGCCAAGGCCTGAATCAGGGCTTGCGCCTGTGCCTCGATGGCTGGCGGCAAGGGCCGTTGCCCCTTTATCACTGCGGCGATGTACCTGGCTGTTTCTTCGGCGCTGTGGCTGGTGGGCAGTTCGGGCAGAGCGGTCAACACGCCTTCCTGAGGCGTGAGGCTCAGTTCGGCGTCGCGCTGGCCTTGAATGAACACCTCGCACTTGGGCTGGCGGCGTGCATCGGCAACGGGCTCGCCCTCGGTGCCACGCATCAGCATGGCATTGGCTTGCGTGTGTTGCAGGTAGGTCGTCAAGGCGTGGGCGTACTCGGGATGCGTGTGGTTGACCACGCGGATGCTGCGCACACCATGGCCTGACGTGGCCGCGAAGGGATCGATCAGCTTGGCCACGGTATGCCCGGGGTTGCGCAGGCCCACTGTCCAGCGCACGGCCAGCAGTTTGGCCAAGGGCGGGCACAGGTCGGCGATGTCCATGAAAGCAGGGCGGCCGGCTTGCCAGGCCTGGGCCAACTCATGGGCGTTGTGCACGACTGGCAACTGGCAAGCCTCCAAGACCTGGGCCGTGGTTACCCGGCTCGGGTCGACCGAGGCGCCATGCACCAGCACGCCAACGCCTTGTCGAGCCAGGTGGATCGCCAGCAGCGCCGTCAGATTGGGCAGCTTGCGTGCCCCGTTGTAGGAGGGCAGCACCACGATCCCCTTGGCCGCAGCAATGGCCGCGGTGCTCAGGTCCAGGCAGCGCGCCCGCGCGACTTGCACGAAGCCTTCCAGCTCTTCCAGCGATTCGCCCTTGATGCGCATGGCCAGGCAGAAGGCGCCGATTTCGAGGTCGCTGACCTTGGCGTCCAGCACCTGCTCGAACAGGTCGCGGGCCTCGGGTACGCCGAGGGAACGGGCACCGTCCTTGCCTCTGCCAATGATCTTGATGTAGGGCGCGATGCTCATGATGATGTGTCCACGTCTTGCCAGGCGATTATCCCGCCTGATGTGGGCAGCGCATCAAGATGCCGAGGTCGCCGCTGGGTGCACGCCGATGGGGTGCAGCTTGATGAGTTGCCGCAGCGCGGGGATGCAGGAGCCGCAGTTGGTGCCGCATTTCAATTGCCCCTGCAACTGCGCCAGGCGTGCATCGGTGTCGCCCTGGCAGGCGGCCAGCGTATCGACGATGGCGGTTTCGGTGACGTTGAAGCAGGTGCAGATCTGCTTGCCCTTGGACACCACGGCCACCGGGGGCGTGGCCCCGGGCGAGAGCAAGGCGCGGCCGTAGGCATCGGCCAGCAACTCGTCTTGCAGCAAGGGTCGGATCCAGGCTTCGGCGCTGATATCGCCCGCCAGCACGAAGGCCGCCAGTCTCAGTCCATCCGGGCTTCGTTCCATGCGCATGGCGCGGCGCTGGCCTCGGTGCTTGTCCTGGTACCGCAGCACGTCCGCGCCATCCACCCCCATCAAGGTCTCGATGCGTGCAATGACTTCGGCGCTGGCCGCTTCGATGCCGGCCGCGCGGAACAGCACGCCCACCTGGCCCTTGTCATGAGGCTCACGCCCGAAAGGGACGCAACTCGTGAACGCAAAGGCCGACATGAAGGGCTTGAGTGCTTCGCGTACCGCCAGGGCCTCGCTATCCGGCAGCCAGGCCAGGGCCAGCAGGCGCCAGGGCAGTTCGGCCGGCGTGATCTTGACCGCCGCGTGCTTGAGTTCGGGCTGCTTGGACTTAGGACAGAAGGTCGGCACCGTCAGGGCATTGACGCCACTCATGGCCTGGCCCTTGTTGTCCACGCCGCTGAGGTACTCCTCGCCCCAGTGCATGGCCATGAAGGCTTGCATGGGCGCGATGGTGTCACTGGGTTGGGCCGGCGCGATGATCTGCCCCCGGCGAGATGCCACCTGCACCAGGTCGCCGGCCTGCAGGCGCATGCGGACCATGTCATCTGGGTTGAGCTCTATGGCCGGCTCACTCACGTGGCCAAAGAGCCGCCCCAGGGTGCCGGTGCGGCTCATGCCATGCCATTGATCGCGCAGGCGGCCGGTGTTGAAGCTGAAAGGGTAGCGCTGATCCCGCTGCTCGGCGACGGGTTCATAGCGCATGGCCACGAAGCGCGCTTTGCCGTCTTCCGTGGGGAAAAGGCCATCTTCATACAACCTGGTCTGGCCCACCGATGCGCCTTCGGGCATGGGCCACTGCTGCGGCCCTTGGCTTTCGAGGATGGCGTAACTCATGCCTGTGATGTCGAGATCGCGGCCGCGCGTGGATTCACGGTGCTCATTCCAGACGGACTCCGGTGTCTCGTAAGGGAAAAGCGTTGGCACGCCGGCACGGTAATGGGCGGTACGCTGCGTCAGGCGTTTCCCCAGTCGCTGGCCAAAATCCGCGAAGATGGCCCAGTCATGCCGTGCCTGACCAGATGCCTCGACCGCCGCCTGCACGCGGCTGATGCAGCGTTCGCTGTTGGTGACCGTGCCGTCCTTCTCGCCCCAGGTGGTGGCGGGCAGCAGCAGGTCGGCGAAGGCGCAGGTGGCGGTGGTGGCAAACGCTTCCTGCAGGACCACGTACTCGGCTTTTTCCAGGCCCTTGCGCACGGTGGCCTGATCCGGCAGCGATTGAGCCGGGTTGGTGCATGCAATCCACAAGGCTTTGATCTCACCCCTGGCTGCGGCCTCGAACATCTCGACGGCGGTCTTGCCGGGCTGCGCTGGCACATCGTCCACGCCCCACAAAGCGGCCACTTCGGCGCGGTGCTGCGGGTTGGCCAAATCGCGGTGTGCGCTCAGCAGGTTGGCCATGCCGCCCACTTCGCGGCCACCCATGGCATTGGGCTGCCCGGTGAGCGAAAAGGGCCCTGCACCGGGCTGGCCGATCTGGCCCGTGGCCAGGTGCAGGTTGATCAGCGCAGCGTTCTTGTCGGTGCCGCTGCTGCTCTGGTTGAGGCCTTGGCAGTACAGGGACAGCGTCGGTGTCTGCTGCCCAAACCAGCGGGCGGCCTGGATCAAGTCGTCCATGGGGATGCCGCAAGTGCTGGCCACGACCTCTGGCGTGAAGTCCTGCACCAGCGCCTGCAAGACCTCGAAACCCTGCGTGTGGCGGCTCACATAGGCCATGTCGATCAGGCCATCGACGATCAGCACATGCAGCATGCCGTGGAACAAGGCCACATCCGTGCCCGGCAGGATGGGCAGGAAGAGATCGGCCATGTCGGCGGTTTCGGTTCGGCGCGGGTCGGCCACGATCAGCTTCATTGCCGGGTTGGCGCGCCGGGCATCCTCGATGCGCCGAAACAGGATGGGGTGAGCGTAAGCCGTGTTGGCACCCACGATGAACAAGGTTTGCGCGTGCTGGAAGTCCTCGTAGCAGGCAGGCGGCGCGTCGCTGCCCAGCGTGGCCTTGTAGCCGGCCACGGCACTGCTCATGCACAGCCGCGAGTTGGTGTCGACGTTGTTGCTGCCGATCATGCCTTTGACCAGCTTGTTGAGGACGTAGTAGTCCTCGGTCAGCAACTGGCCCGAGCCATAAAAACCCACGGCATCGGGGCCATGTTCGCGGATGATGGCGGCGAACTTGTCGGCAGCTTCTTCCAGGGCGCTGTCCCAGCTGAGAGGCGTGGGTTCTTTGCCGCGTTGTTCACGGCGCATGGGCGCCAGCAGCCGGGTCTGACTGGTAACCGAGTCGGTGGCGGTCAGGTGCAGGGTGCTGCCCTTGGTGCACAAGCGGCCGAAGTTGGCGGGGTGCTGCGGGTCGCCCTGAACCTGGATGATGCGGCCTTGCCTGGACTCGATCAACACGCCGCAACCTGTGCCGCAATACGGGCAGGTGGCGCGTGTGGTCTGAGTGTCGGTGGCGGCGCTCGCGTTGGCGCTCACGGCTTACTCCACGGCCTTGGATGCGTCGAGCGCCAGCTTGTTCAACTCGTCGGCGTCCAGGTAGACCTGGCCGTTTTCAACCTTGACGGAGAACGTCGGGGTACAGCCTTCATCGGGGGCCTGGGCACAGCCCTTGTCTAGGCCGATCGTCCAGCCGTGCAGAGGGCAGGCCACACTGTGGCCGAAGACGATGCCTTGTGAGAGCGGGCCGCCTTTGTGCGGGCAGCGGTCCAGCAAGGCGAAGACCTGGTCGTCATGCGCACGAAACACCGCGATGTCACCACCATTGGCGCGAGACACACGGCGCGCACCCAGCTTGGCGATGTCTTCAACTTGGCAGATGGGTTTCCATTGGCTCATGGCGACTATCGGACTCTCGGTTTCCTGACGCTGCTCTCAGCGGGTGTGCCTGCTCAAGTCAGCTTACTGTACATGCCCGTGACCTTGTCCATCACTTGCAGGATGTTTTCGCTGCTGGTGAACACCTCGGCCGCATGGCGCTCACCGCCACTGCGCTCGTCGATCTTCGCCAGGGCATTGTCAAAGAAGATCCACTGCTGCCTGGCCAGTTCGAGCTCACTCTTGATGGCGGGCGTGGCCTGGGGCGCGCTGGACAAGGTCGTCAAAGCCTGGGCGAACTCCTGCCGAGCCTGATTGAGCTCCTTGATCTGCTCCGGTACAGCTGCTCCCCAGCACTCGCTCAGGTAGAACTTGGCCGTGCGCTGCGACAGCATGCGCTGCCGGCCCGCGATGTTCACCAGCTTGCCCACGGCCTTGCCCGAGTACTGCTCCAGCTGGACCGTGCCCTGGTGGGCCAGCTTCAAAACCTTGGCATCCAGGCTCAGCAGAATGGGCGCTGCGCTGCGGTCGGGCGGTGCACCAACGAGGGCTGCCTTGTAGCTGCTCCACACAGGCTCCAGCGCCTTGTAAGTGGCCTCGATCTCGGGCGTGGGGGCATAAGCCTTGAGCTCCACGAACTGCCGGTCGAACCAGGCCATGGAGTCAAACAGGATCTTTTCTGCCTGCTTGACATCCACGCCCTGGCCGATCGCCAGCCAGGCCTTGGCCATGCGCTGCGACAGCATGCGTTGCCGCCCGGCCTTGTTGATGGCCTCGTTCAGGCTCACGATCTGCGCGGCGGCAGGTTTCCACGCAAGCGATCCGGCGGCCAAAGCCAGCCCTTGTTTCAATGCATCACGACGACGTTCCAGGAACTGCATACATCCACCAACAGGTAAACAATGAGGACGGTGTTGGCAGCGGATCAAACGGACAGCGGCTCGAATTGACGGGTGTCGACCTTGGCCTTGTCGAACTCGAACCAGGGATCCGGTTCGCCCTCCAGCGAGCACTGCAGCTTGGCCCATAGCGCCTTGCGGTATTCATGGTCATCCAGGACCTTGGACTTGACGTGATCCAGGCCCACGCGGTTCACGTAGTGGCAGGTGCGCTCCAGGTACCAGCCTTCTTCGCGGTAGAGCTGTAAGAAGGCACCCGAGTACTCCAGCACTTCCTCGGCCGTCTTGACCTTGACGAAGAAGTGCGCCACTTCGGTCTTGATGCCGCCATTGCCAGCCACATAGAGCTCCCAACCCGAGTCCACGCCGATCACCCCCACGTCCTTGATGCCGGCTTCGGCACAGTTGCGCGGGCAGCCCGACACGGCCAGCTTGACCTTGTGCGGGGCATACATGCGCCACAAGGCCTTCTCCAGATCCTTGCCCATCTGCGTGCTGTCTTGCGTGCCGAAGCGGCACCACTCGCTGCCCACGCAGGTCTTGACCGTGCGCAAGGCCTTGGCGTAGGCGTGTCCGCAGGGCATGCCGATGTCCTTCCAGACATTGACGAGGTCTTCCTTCTTCACGCCCAGCAGGTCGATGCGCTGGCCGCCCGTCACCTTGACAGTCGGTATCTGGTACTTGTCGACCACATCGGCAATGCGGCGCAACTCGTCTGCCGTGGTCTCTCCACCCCACATGCGTGGCACCACCGAGTAGGTGCCGTCCTTCTGGATGTTGGCGTGGCTGCGTTCGTTGATCAGGCGGCTTTGCGGGTCGTCCTGCGCCTCCTTGGGCCAGGTGCTGATCAGGTAGTAGTTGATGGCAGGGCGGCAGCTGGCGCAGCCATTGGGTGTGCGCCAGCCTTTGGCCTTGTAGACGCCATCGATGCTCAAAAGCTTCTCTTCGCGAATGGCCTCGCGCAGATCCTGGTGGCTCAGATCGGTGCAGCCGCAGATGGCCTTCTTCTTCGGCGTGGCCGAGTAGTCGCCGCCAGCTGTGAACATGATCAGCTGTTCGACCAGGCCGGTGCAGGAACCGCATGAGGCACTGGCCTTGGTGTGCTTGCGCACCTCATCCAGCGTGAACAGGCCCTTGTCCTTGATGGCCTTGCAGACCGTGCCCTTGTTCACGCCATTGCAGCCGCAGACCTCATCGGTGTCGGCCATGGCGGCTGCCTTGCTGTGGCCCTCATGCCCCACGTCACCGATGTTGGACTCGCCGAACATCAGCCTGTCGCGCTTGTCATTGACGCAAGACCCTTCGCGGATCAGCTTGAAATAGTAGCTGCCATCGACCGTGTCACCGTACAGACACGCGCCGACCAGCTTGTTGCCCCTGAGCACCAGTTTCTTGTAGACACCACCGAATGGGTCGGACAGTACGATCTCTTCGGTGCCTTCGCCACCCATGAAGTCGCCCGCCGAGAACAGGTCGATACCGGTGACCTTCAGCTTGGTGGACACCTGCGAACCCGTGTAGCGGCCGATGCCGAACAGGGCCAGGTGGCTCGCGCAGACCTTGCCCTGCTCGAACAGCGGCGCGACCAGGCCATAGGCAATGCCGCGGTGCGCCGCGCATTCGCCCACCGAGTACACGCGTGGGTCGGTCACGGTCTGCATCGTGTCGGTCACCACGATGCCGCGGTTGCAGTGGATGCCGATCTTCTCGGCCAGCTCGGTGTTGGGGCGGATGCCGGCAGCCATCACCACCAGGTCAGCGGGCACCTCGGTGCCGTCTTTGAACTTCACAGACTTGACGCGACCATCTGCGCCGCCAAGCAGTTCCTGTGTCTGAGCACCGATCAGGAACTTCAGGCCGCGCTCCTCCAGCGAGCGCTGCAACAGCCTGCCGGCCACATCATCAAGCTGGCGCTCCATCAGCCACGGCGCGATGTGCACCACGGTCACGTCCATGCCGCGCAGCATCAGGCCGTTGGCGGCCTCCAGACCCAGCAGGCCGCCACCGATCACGACCGCGTGCTTGTGGGTCTGGGCCGTCTCGATCATGTAGTTCGTGTCGGCGATGTCGCGGTAGGCAATGACACCTTGGAGATCCTTGCCCGGTACCGGCAGGATGAACGGGTTGGAGCCTGTAGCCAGCAGCAGGCGGTCGTACTCGGCCTCGGTCCCGTCTTCGGCCACCACAATGCGGCGCGTGCGGTCCACACTCACCACCTTCTTGTTCAGAAGGAGCCTGATGCCGTTGTCCTTGTACCAGTCCAGCGGGTTGAGGATGATCTCGTCAACTGTCTGCTCGCCAGCCAGAACAGGTGACAGCAGAATGCGGTTGTAGTTGGGATGAGGCTCCGCACCAAAGACGGTGATGTCGTACAGATCTGGTGCGACCTTCAACAGCTCTTCGAGCGTGCGGACACCGGCCATGCCATTGCCCACCATCACCAGCTTCATCTTCTTCATGCGACATGCTCCGGCAGCGGCAATCTCGACATCGTTATGGTTTTCATTCAGCAATAAATGGGCCGCACCGAGCAGGTGCCAAGCCCTGCCCGCGGATGCGAATCTGAATACCTGGGTGGATGCGTCAGGCGCTGGTGCGGGCTTGTCCTCCGTAAGAGGCCGGCGAGCCCACAGCGAGACGTGCGCGTCCGCCCTTTTCGGCCCAGGTGCGTGTCCAGCGGATCTGCATCACCCGCATCATGACCAGCACGCCGACGCCCAGCATGGCGAAGGCCAGGAAGCCATAGAAGTAGCTGCCGTAGTTTTGCTTGGAGATGCCCATCGCGTTGGGGATGAAGCCGCCGCCCAGCGCGCCCAGTTCGCCGATCATGGAGCCGGCAACGGCGGTGGTCAGTGGCCAGCGCAGCGGCACCAATTGGAAGAGCGCGCCATTGCCTGCACCCAGCGCGGCAAAGCACAGCATGAAGAGCAGGGTGGTCAAGGCCAGTTGCTGGACCATGGTGCCGCAGATCACCAGTGTCACCACCACCAGAGACAACACGCCCGTCAGCGTGTTGACGCCACCCCAGCGGTCCGAGATGTAGCCACCCAGCACGCGCGTGGCCGAACCCATCAGCGTGGCCAGCATCGTGAGTTGCCCGGCCTGGATCTTGGTGACCTTGAACTGGTCGTAGAAGTAGGTGGGCAGGAAATTGGCCAGGCCGATGAAGCCGCCAAACGTGATCACGTAGATCAGGCTGAAGGCCCAGCCATCCTTCTCGAAGAGGCAGGAGATGTGTTCGCGAAAGCTTTGGTGTTCACGGTCGAGCGGCTCCTTGGCGGCCACGGCCATCACGATCATGGGCAGCACCATGGTCGCGGCGGCCAGCCCATAGACGGTTTGCCAGCCGAATTTGGTGGCCAAGGGCGGTGCAAACAACACGGCCAGAACCGTGCCGCTGTTTCCGGCCCCCGCAATGCCCATGGCCAGGCCCTTGTACTTGGGCGGGAACCAGCCCGAGCCCAGCGACAAGGCGATGCCGAAGCTGCCGCCCGCGATGCCCAACAGCACGCCCATGGCCAGCACGCGGTCGTGCGTGTTCACGAAGAAGTTGCCGAACAGCAATGCCAGGATGATCAGCGCCATCTCGGTCATGGCGGCGTTCTTGCGCCCGATGTACTGCGACAGCACGCCCAGCGGGAAGCGCATCAGCGCGCCCGCCAGGATGGGCACCGAAATCATGAAGCCCTTCTGGACGGGCGTGAGATTGAAGGTCTCGCTGATGAACGGCGCCATCGCGCCATTGAGCACCCAGATGGCGAAGGTGAAGTCGAAATACAGGAATGAAGCGAGAAGGGTCGGGACATGCCCTGACCTCAAGAACGCTTTGTAGTCTGACATGTGAACCTCAGCGGATATTTGCGCACCGTCGTGGGCGCGCTATGGAATTTATGAGTTTGGGTTAGGCGAAAATCGTGCCAAATGCGTGGCTGATTGCATCAATCTGGTGCCACCCTGTTTTGGTGCATTGATGTCGTGCTGTCGGCCTCGGGTGTCATGGCCCCGACTGCACGCGCTGCCGGAGGGGGGTGTATGCGCAATCAAGCACAATGGCGCCTGTCACAAGGAGCATTCATGAGCATCAAGTCAGACCGCTGGATCCGCCGGATGGCTGAAGAGCACGGCATGATCGAACCCTTCGCACCCGGTCAAGTCCGGGCAGCGGCCGATGGGCAGAAGATCGTCAGCTATGGCACGAGCAGTTACGGCTACGACATCCGCTGCGCGCCTGAATTCAAGGTCTTCACCAATATCCACTCGACGGTGGTCGACCCCAAGAATTTCGATGAAAAGAGTTTTGTCGACATCAACAGCGATGTCTGCATCATCCCGCCCAATAGTTTTGCGCTGGCCCGCACGGTCGAGTATTTCCGCATCCCCCGCAATGTGCTGACCATCTGCCTTGGCAAGAGCACTTACGCGCGTTGCGGCATCATCGTGAATGTGACACCCTTCGAGCCCGAATGGGAAGGCTATGTCACGCTGGAATTCAGCAACACCACGCCCCTGCCGGCCAAGATCTACGCGGGTGAGGGCTGTGCTCAGGTCCTGTTCTTCGAGAGCGACGAGGTGTGCGAAACGAGTTACCGTGATCGAGGTGGCAAATACCAGGGCCAACGTGGCGTGACCCTGCCTAAGACCTGAGCCGTATTGACCGATAACTGTGTCAAATCACCCTTTTTGGTGGGACGGTTCATCATTACGGTCTGTTACAATCGGGGCAGAGACATCGAGCGCAAACCAAACGCCTCACGGCGGTGCGCCCGGTACGTGATCCCACTGAAATGGACAAGTTGCCGAACTTCGTCCCTGCAAGAAGTACAAAAGCAGAAGGTGGTCATGAAAAAGGGCTGTGCATTCACACAGAAGCAAATGGGCTTCAGGGAGGGGGTGTCGAGTGCGCATTGATGTCGTTCCTGTTATTTTTTGAGCTACCCCCATGCGCCGACCGCTCCAATCTCCCGCGTTGATCAACGCGTTCTACGACAGTGTCAGACCTGAGCAGCGAGACACTGCTCAAGCCATGCAAAAGGCCATTCTGGCTGCCGCTCCCCAGCTTCGCCCCGAAGTGAAATGGGGCAATCTGTGCTTCATGAACGATGGCGACAACGTCATGGCCATCGTCCTGCACAAGCAGCATGCCCACCTGCAGGTGTTCAATGGCGTGCTCCTGGTCGGGGAATTTCCGGAGTTGGACGGCGCCGGCAAGGGCATGCGCCACATCAAGATCCGCTATCGCCAGCCTGTCGACGAGCAACTGATCCGTGAACTGACGCTGGCCTGCCTGCAGGCCTGGGGCGCCTCCCAGAACCGCTCCGGTCCTCGGTGGGGTTAAAGCCAAAGGCGCAGGTCAGATTGCCGCAGGCTTGATAGCATTCGACCATGCATTTGATGAACGCCGATCTGCATTGCCATTCCAACGTGTCGGACGGGACCTTGTCACCGGAAGCGGTAGCCGAGCGTGCCAGCCGCAATGGGGTGGCCTTGTGGTCCCTGACCGACCACGATGAGATCGGCGGCCAGCACCGTGCGCGGGATACCGCCATGGCCTTGGGCATGGGCTACCTGCCGGGGGTCGAGATCTCCGTGAGCTTTGCGAACAAGACGGTGCACATCGTCGGGCTCGGTTTCGACCCGGATGAGCCGGCCATCGTGCAGGGCCTGGCCGACACGCGTGGTGGCCGTGAACGCCGTGCGCGTGACATGGCGGCCGATCTGGCGCGTGTCGGCATCAAGGACGCGTTCGAGGGCGCCTTGAAGTACGTCGGCAACCCCGATCTGATCTCGCGCACCCACTTTGCCCGCTACCTGGTCGAGATTGGCATCTGTGCGGACCCGCACGAGGTGTTCAAGCGCTACCTGACCGAGGGCAAACCGGGTTTCGTCGAGCACCGCTGGGCCAATCTCCGTGATGCCGTGCAGTGGATCGTGGGGGCGGGTGGCGTGGCTGTGATCGCTCACCCAGGGCGCTACGATTTCACGCCCAACGAGGAATACGCCTTGTTCTCGGACTTCAAGGCGCACGGTGGCCTGGGGGTGGAGGTCGTGACCGGCAGCCACACCGTGGCCGAGTACGACAAATACGCCGACATGGCTTGCGAGTTCGATCTGCTGGCTTCGCGTGGATCCGACTTTCATGACCCGGCCGAGAGCCACACCGACCTGGGGACGCTGCCCAATCTGCCGGGCAGGGTGACGCCTGTGTGGGAAGCGCTCGAATCCCGCGTGCTGCGGCCATGAGCCGTAGGTGATCGGTCTGTTGATGCCGATCTGACAACTTGTCGCGTTAGGCTAGCGGGCTATGGCCCAATTCTTCGAAGTTCACCCCGAACATCCTCAAGCACGTCTGCTCAAGCAAGCGGTCGACATCCTGCATCGTGGCGGCGTCGTGGCCTTGCCGACCGATTCAAGCTATGCGCTCGTATGCCATCTGGACGACAAGGCCGCGGCCGATGAATTGCGCCGCATCCGCGACGTCGATGAGCGCCATCACCTGAGCCTGCTGTGCCGGGATCTGTCCGAGCTGGCGAACTATGCCCGCGTCGATAACCGACAGTATAGGTTGCTGAAGCTGGCGACGCCCGGTCCGTACACCTTCATCCTCGAAGCCACGAAAGAAGTGCCGCGCAGGTTGTCGCATCCTTCGCGCCGCACCATCGGCCTGCGCGTGCCGGACCACAAGGTGACCCAGGCGGTGCTGGAGCTGATGGGGCAGCCCTTGCTGGCCACGACGCTGATCCTGCCGGGGCAGACCGAGGCGCTCAACGATGCCTACGAGATCCGCGAAGCGCTGCAAAAGCGCATCCAGGCGGTGGTGGATGCGGGCGCCTGCCACATGGCCCCCACGACGGTGCTCGACCTCAGCCAAGGCGGGGCGGAGGTGATCCGTCAGGGGCGCGGCGATGTCTCGGCCTTGGGTTTGGACTGAGGCGCAGCCAGCGTCTCGGCGACCCACTTGGGATCAAAGCCCAGATGCCACTGCGTGCCGATGCGCATCAGCGGCGTACCTGGCGCCCCGTGGGCTTCGAACGTGGCTTGGCAACTGTGGTCTTGCTCCACATCGCACTCGTCCCACGGGATGTCGTGGGCCTTCAGCCAGGACCGCGCCTTGGCGCAATAGATGCAGCTGACCGTGCTGTACATCGTGACGCGTTGCGCGCCGAGCCGGGCCTTGATCTGCGAGGCGGCTTGTTCGTCTTGCCACCACGACAGGGCCTGCAGCCCGCCGACCACCAGTACAACAAGCACAGCCAGGCTCTTGAGCGAGCCGCGTGGGGTGTCGATGCCGGTGCTCATGGGCTTTATTCGGTGAAACGAGGAGATCAACCTCACTGGCTGGCCGGTGGCGCGGCCTTCTGGCCCAGCTTGCTTTCCTGCCCGGCCAGCAGCTTGCGGATATTGGCCTCATGGCGCCAGATCAGCAGTGCGCTCATCACGATCACGCCGATGGTCATGGCGCTGAAGCCCCAGCCTTCGAACTGGAGGATGGGCGCGGCCACCGAGGCGGTCAGGGCGGCCAGCGAGGAGTAGCGGAACACCACGGCCATGGCCAACCAGATCAGCAAGACCAGGCCACCCAGGCCAGGCGCAAAGCCCAGCAGCACGCCGGCGGCCGTGGCCACGCCCTTGCCACCTTCGAATTTGAAGAAGACGGGCCAGAGGTGGCCGAGGAAGGCGCCCAGGCCCACGGCGGTGATGGCGATGGTGTCCAGCCCCATGTGCTGGGCGATCACGATGGGGATGTAGCCCTTGAGCGCATCGAACACCAGTGTGAGGATGGCGGCGGCCTTGTTGCCCGAGCGCAGCACATTGGTGGCGCCGGGGTTGCCCGAGCCGTAGCTGCGAGGGTCGGCCAGGCCAAAGAGGCGGCTGACGATGACGGCGAACGACAAGGAGCCGATCAGGTAGCCGATCAGGGCACCGATGGCGGCAAGCAGGCGAGGGTCGAGGCTGGACGGGTTCATGCGGGGCGTGGGGAACGTTGCGAACGTGGTGATCGCATGTTGCGGATGCGTAACAGGCCGCCAGTGTAGTGGCGCTCTGTAGCGCTCAAAGCACGCATACCCTTGGCGCCTGGGTTTGTCCCATGCCGTGGCGCGCTATCCTGTGCGGACAATCCCCGGAACTTGTTTGCGCCTTGTTAACTGCTGGCAGGTAAATTTGTCCATGATCACCTACGAACAAGAGACCAAGCTCTGGCAGCGCACATGGATTTTGGCCATGGTGCTGGGTGCGGGTGTCGGCGTAGGGGCCTGGTGGTGGCAGACCCATGGCATGGTGCAGGTCGATGAGCCTGCGGTGAGCAAGCCGGCCCCTGTGGCCAAGCCCGTTGCCAAGGCCACGCAGAAGCTGGATTCGGCCTTGCTCGTGCCGCCCCAGGTCATGGAGGACGGGCGCCCCGCCGATTTCACGCCTGAAGACTGGGCCGCGCTGAAGGAGGCCATGTCCAAGACGGCCAACCCGCGCAGCGAGCTGGAACGCGTGGTCAAGTACCTGCGTTTCCAAAAGGGCTTCGAGCAGTGGCAAAGTCTGCAGGACAGCCCGGATGCGGGCAAACGCCATCAACTGGCGCAGCGCCTGCTTGAGCAGATCCCCGAGCGCGTCAAGCAGGCTGAGGTCACGATGGGCGAGGCCCAGATGCTGGAGGCCGCCTTGTGGGCCGATCTGGAGCCCAATGAAGAGCTGCGCAGGCAGAAGATCGAGCAGGCACAGTCTGCCCTGAATGGGGCGACGCCTCAGCCGGATGCCGAGCAGCAGGCACGCGATTCAGCCTTGCAAAAAGAATACAAGCGTCGCGAAGCCGCCATCCTGGCCGACTTCCAGGCGCGCCCAGAGAGCCAGCGCGACCAGGCCAAGCTGGAGCAGGCCCTGGACGCAGCGCGGGTGGCAGTCTACGGCCGCAAGAATTGACGCCTTTGGCCGGCGCGCGGGGCGGGGAGCCCGATAAAATGCCCCGCTCATGACCAACGAGCCTGCCAACCCTCTCAAACCGTTCTGGATCCTGCTGTCTGCGCTCGCCGTGATCGGCGTGCTGTGGTGGCATGCGACCGTTCTGGCACCGTTCGTGGTCAGCCTGGTGCTGGCTTACGCCCTGCATCCGGCGGTCGACAAATTCGTGGCTTGGGGCGTGCCGCGCGCACTTGCCGTGGCGATCTGTCTGGTGCTGATGGCGCTGGTGGTGGCGACCCTGCTCGTGCTGCTGATCCCCATCGTGTCTCAGCTGGGGCCGGCCTTGCGAGAACAGTTGCCCGACCTGCTGGTGGCGATCTGGGGCAAGTTGACGCCCTGGTTGTCGCAGTGGGGCCTGAGGTTGCCCACCACGGTCGATGCGCTCAAGGCCGAACTGGTCAAGCTGCTGCAAAGCCATGTCTCGCAGTGGAGTGCCACGCTGTGGACCTCCTTGCTGATCGGTGGCAGCAGCATCATGACCCTGGCTGGGCTGGCGCTGCTCGTGCCCGTGCTGGCTTTTTACTGGCTGCTCGACTGGGCCAGCCTCACCGGCCAGTTTCAACGCCTGCTGCCCGTGCGCTGGCGGCAGTTGGCGCACGAGGTCATGGTCGAGTGCGACGAACTCATGGGCCAGTACCTGCGTGGTCAGGTGCTGGTGATGCTGGTCCTGGCGGCTTACTACAGCGTCGGCTTGAGTCTGTTTGGCTTCAAGCTGGCCTTGCCCATCGGCGTCTTCACGGGGCTGGCCATCTGCATTCCCTACCTGGGCTATGGCGTGGGCCTGGTGCTGGCCACGCTGGCGGGCTTGCTGCAATTTGGCGTAGGCGGGCAGGGCGAGGTGTCACCCATTCTGGCCGTGGCGGTGGTGTACGGGCTGGGGCAGGTGATCGAGGGCTTCTTCCTCACGCCGCGCCTGGTGGGCGAGCGCATCGGCCTGCACCCGCTGGGTGTGATCCTGGCCTTGATGCTGTTCGGGCGCTGGATGGGCCTGTGGGGCGTGATCGTGGCCCTGCCTTCGGCGGCCTTTCTGACGCTGCTTGGGCGCCGCCTGGTGCGCGCCTACCAAGGTAGCCGCTTCTTTTTGGCGCAATAGAACGGAACGGTGAGGATGGTGGCGTGACGATCTCCGAAGCCGTGGCGCAACGCCCGGAACAACGCTTGCCCATGCGCCAGATGCCACTGGATCTGGGGCCCGCCGTGATGCAGGGCCTGGACGATTTCATGGTCGGGCACAACGAGGCGTTGCTGGCCTGGTTGCAGGCCTGGCCGCATGTCGATGGCAGTGTGTCGCCGGCTTATATCTGGGGGCCTTCCGGTGCGGGCAAGACCCATTTGCTGCGGGCCATGGTGGAGCGCGCCTTGTCGCAAGGCTTCGGTGCCATCTGGCTCAATGCCCAGACCTGCCAGATGTGGGATGCGCAGGATCCGATGATGCCCACCCTGGCCGTGATCGACGATTGCGAACGCCTGGGCGAGGACCACCAGCACCTGGCTTTCAAACTGTTCATCGAATCGGCCAGTTCACTGGCGGCGCAGGCCAATGGCCAGATGGAAGCGCGTGGCAGTGGCCCCTTGCTGTTGCTGGCTGCAGGCGCGATGCCTGCCGTCGACCTGCCCGTGCGAGAAGACCTGCGCACCCGCCTGGGCTGGGGCCAGACCTTCGCGCTGAGCGGACTGGATGAAGCCGGCCTGCGCGCTGCCTTGCAACACGAAGCCGCTCGCAGGGGTATTGCCCTGGGCGAGGGTGTCCTCAACTACCTGCTGACACGCTACAGCCGCGACCTGGGCTTCCTGATGGGGCTGCTGGACCGGCTGGACCGCTTCGCACTGGCCGAGCACCGGGAGGTCACCGTGCCTCTGTTGAAACAAATGCTGGCCCTGGAGACCGCATGAACCTGTGCCTGTTTGACCTCGACCATACCTTGCTGCCGCTGGACTCCGACCACGAGTTCGGCGAGTTCCTCATCCGCCAGGGCCTGGCCGATGGTGTCGAGTACCGCCGCCGCAACGATGGCTTCTACCAGCAGTATTGCGACGGCACCCTGGTGCTGGGCGACTACATCCAGTTCACCACCAGCATCTGGCGCCAGCTCGATGCGGGGGCGCAACTGGCTCTCCAGCAGGCCTTCATGGACGACGTGATCTTTCCCGCGATGAAACCGCAGGCTGTCGAGCTGGTCGAAAAGCACCGTGCCCTGGGCGACCTGATCGCCATCGTCACGGCCACGAACGAGTTCGTGACCCGTCCCATCGCCGATGCCTTCGATGTGCCCGAGTTGCTGGCCGTGAAGCTGGCGCGCGACGATCTGGGACGCGTCACTGGCGATATCGACGGCATACCGTCGTTCAGAGAGGGCAAAATCACACGTGTGGAACAATGGCTGGCTGACCAAGGTCGGCAGCTGAGCGATTTCGAGCGTGTCAGCTTCTACAGCGACTCCCCCAACGACCTGCCCCTGCTGGAGCGCGCCAACGATCCGGTGGCCACCAACCCCAGCCCCGCGCTGGAAACCGTGGCCCGTGAACGCGGCTGGCGCATTCTTCGACTGTTTGCATGATCAAGAGCCTGATTGACAAGATCCTTGGTAAGACCCCGGCCAGGAAGCGCACGAGCGCTGCTGGCGGCGGGCGCACCGCCAAGGCACCCCGTATCCCGACCGGCAAGCGCGTGGACGTGCCCGCCAGCGAGCACGGCATCGACCCCAGCCTGGTGGACGACCGCGCCCGCAAGGTCGTGGAGACCTTGCAGGATGCCGGCCACGAGGCCTACATCGTGGGCGGCGCCGTGCGCGACCTGCTGCTGGGCCTGCGCCCCAAGGATTTCGACGTGGCCACCAATGCCACGCCCGAGCAGGTCAAGGGCCTGTTTAGGCGTGCCTTCATCATCGGCCGGCGCTTTCGCATCGTGCACGTGGTGTACGGGCGTGGCCGCGAGCACGAGGTGATCGAAGTCTCGACCTTCCGCGCCTACCTGGACGCGAGCGACGCCGAGCAGGTGGCCGGCAACGAGAAGACCTCGCGCAAGGAACTGGCCGACAAGTCCCACGTGGTGGACGCCAGCGGCCGCGTGCTGCGCGACAACGTCTGGGGCCCGCAGGACCAGGATGCCGCCCGGCGCGACTTCACCATCAACGCCATGTACTACGACCCGCGCACCGGCGTCGTGGTCGACTACCACGGTGGCATCAAGGACGCCAAGAAGCGCGTGCTGCGCATGATCGGCGACCCCGAGACCCGCTACCGCGAGGACCCGGTGCGCATCGTCCGCGTGGTGCGCTTTGCCGCCAAGCTGGGCTTCGAGATCGAGCCCAAGACGCGTGATCCCTTGAAGGAGATGGCCGCGCTGCTGTCGAACGTGCCACAGTCGCGCCTGTTCGACGAGATGATCAAGCTGCTGCAGACCGGGCACGCACAGGCTTCACTTGAGCAGCTGCGCAAGCAGGGCCTGGAGCGCGGCGTCTTCCCGATTCTGGATGCCGTGTTCGATGAGGCACGCCGACATCCGGGCCGCGATCAGTTCGTGCAGCTGGCTTTGGCCGACACCGACCGGCGCGTGAACGAGGGCAAGCCCGTGGCGCCCAGCTTCCTGCTGGCCTGCCTGCTGTGGCACGACGTGCTGGACCACTGGAAGCGCAATCAGGCTCAGGGTGAGCCGCCGTTCCCGGCACTGCAGTCTGCCACCGATGCCGTGTTCGACGCCCGCATCGGCGACATCTCCGGTCGCGGCAAGCTGGCCGCCGACATGCGCGAGATCTGGACCATGCAGCCCCGCTTCGAGCGCCGCTCGGGCAATGGCCCGACGACCCTGGTCGAGCAGCCGCGCTTTCGCGCCGGCTTCGACTTCCTGCGTCTGCGTGCCGCCGCGGGCGAAGCCAGCCAGGAGCTGGCCGAGTGGTGGGAAGCCTTCTCGCTGGCCGACAACCCCGAGCGCCGCGAGCTGATGGATGTGGCCCGCCAGCAGGACCTGGCCAAGCGCCAGGCCCGCTCGGCTTCCGGCGAGGGCAAGGGCGACAGCGATGCAGTCGCTGGGGAAGCCCCGGCGAAGAAACGCCGTCGCCGCCGCCGCAAGCCGGCTGGTGAAGGCGCTGGCGTGTCGGTGGCTGCTGGCGACAGTGATTGATCAACGGGAATCGGAGGTTGACGCGCAGGCGGTTGCCTGGGACGCGGTGCCGCGTCACCGCGCCTATGTCGGCTTGGGTGGTAACCTGGGGGACGTCCAGGCACACTTCCGCTCGGCGCTGCGTGGGCTGAATGGCTGCGCGGCGACCTGCGTAGAGGCGGTGTCCTCGCTGTACCGCACGCGCCCTGTCGACTCGCCTGGGCCCGACTACCTCAACGCCGTGGCGGCCATCCAGTCCGCACTGGGGCCACATGAGTTGCTGCGTGCCTTGCAGCAACTGGAATGGGCGCACGATCGCGAGCGTCCCTACCGCAACGCTCCCCGCACGCTGGATCTGGACCTGCTGAGCTACGGCGGCCTTGTTCTGGCTGACCCTGTGCTGACCTTGCCCCATCCGCGCATGATGGTGCGCGCCTTCGTGCTGACGCCTTTGGCGGAGCTGATGGCGTTTTTCGGCGACGATGGACGGCAATCAGGCCTGCGCTTGCCTGATCTGGCGACTCAAGTTGCGCTGGCCAAGTCGCAAGGCATTGAGCGCCTGGGGCCTGCGCCAGACTGGCGGATTGGCTGAATCTCGCGAAAATCAGCCCATAAAGGGGTTTTGCAGCCGAAATTTCAGCCAGAACTGGCCATTTCTCTGGAAATCGGATTGAAATCAGGGTAGAATAGCGGGCTCTGTTGGTGAGGCTTGCTTGCATGTTTTGCAAAGAAGTCCTCTGGTTTTCAGCGCGTTTTGAGCAGCGCCGTGCACACCAAGACAGGTCAGCCCGTTACCGTATCCGCGAAATTCCGGACGTGGTCTTTGCGGGATCGGGCCCATGACCCTGGTGGCTCCTTGAAGCAAACCCTGCGCGGGTTTTGTGCAGCAAACTCGAAGCAAACTGCCGGAGGCCATCAAGCAGCCTTGTGAATGCATTCAATCTGAAAGCGAATCTGTAATGACGACCATCCGTGTCAAGGAAAACGAGCCGTTCGACGTGGCCCTGCGCCGCTTCAAGCGCACCATCGAAAAGCTGGGTCTGCTGACCGAACTGCGCGCCCGCGAGTTCTACGAGAAGCCCACTGCCGAGCGCAAGCGCAAGAAGGCTGCCGCCGTGAAGCGCCACTACAAGCGCGTGCGCAGCATGCAGCTGCCCAAGAAGCTGTACTGATCCGCTTCTTGTCGTTCCCCCGTCGCATCGCGCCTGTCGCGGACGGGTCGATACCAAAGCCCGCGCGGGGACGCCCATGCGGGCTTTTGTCTTTTTGAAACTGATCCTTGCCTGATTCAGGCCCCACCTCGATAAAGACGATCACCATGAGCCTCAAAGAACGCATCACCGAAGACATGAAGGCCGCCATGCGCGCCAAGGAAGCCGACCGTCTGGGCGCCATCCGCATGCTGCTGGCCGCGATGAAGCAAAAAGAGGTCGACGAGCGCGTGGAGCTGGACGACGCCATGGTCGTGTCCATCGTCGACAAGCTGATCAAGCAGCGCAAAGATGCCGCGCAGCAATACGAGGCAGGCGGCCGCCAGGATCTGGCCGACAAGGAAAAGGCCGAGATCGTCGTGCTGGAGGTCTACCTGCCCCAGCGCCTGAGTGCCGAGGAAACCGCTGCTGCCGTCAAGGCCATCGTGGCCGAGCTGGGTGCCTCGGGCCCTGGCGACATGGGCAAGGTCATGGGCGTGGTCAAGCAGCGTCTGGCTGGTCAGGCTGACATGGGCCAAGTCTCCTCAGCGGTCAAGGCGGCGCTGGCAGGCTGAGCAAAGGGCTTGGAATCGTTTCTCGGCCATACTTGCGGCCAATCACTCGACAGGGTCATCTCATGAGCCAAGTTTCCTTGCAGCCGATCGCTGAAGATGTCTATGCCGCGCCTCAACTGACGCCCGAAACCATGGCGTCGGCGGCGGAAGCCGGTTTCAAGGCAGTGATCAACAACCGCCCCGACATGGAAGGCGGTCCTGACCAACCCACGAGCGCCTCGATCGAGGCGGCGGCCCAGGCTGCTGGCCTGCAATACGCCTATCTGCCAGTGCAGGGCGGGTACCAGTCTCCTGAGGAGATCGCGCAATGCGCGGCCCTGCTCAAGACCCTGCCGCGCCCGTTGCTGATGTTCTGCCGCAGCGGTGCCCGCTCCACCAAGCTCTATATGCAAGCGATCGCCCTCGACCAGTAAGGGCGCGTCGCCATGCAGAGCTACATCCGCTTGATGGATGCGGTGTCGCGCTGGTTCGGCGTGCTCGCGTCCTGGGCCTTGCTGGCCGCCTGCCTGATCAGCGCGGGCAATGCCATCCTGCGCTATGCCTTCAACATCGGCTCCAACGCCTGGCTGGAGGTGCAGTGGTACCTCTTCGGCATCGCGGTGTTTGCCGGTGCGCCCATCCTGCTCAAGCTCAACGAGCATGTGCGGGTTGATGTGGTCTACGGTGGGCTGAAACCCCGCACCAAGGCCTGGGTCGACCTGCTGGGCATCGCGCTGGTGCTGCTGCCTCTGTGCGCGATCACGGCTTATCTGGCCTGGCCTTTCGTGGCGGAGGCCTATGCCCAGCATGAGACTTCGCCCAGTGCCGGCGGGCTCATTCGCTGGCCGATCAAGCTGGCCATTCCCCTGGGCTTCGGTCTGATGGGGCTGCAGGCCCTGGCGGAGCTGTTCAAGCGCGTCGGCTATCTGCGCGGCACCTCGCATCTCGATCTGCATTACGAGAGGCCGTTGCAATGATCGAGATGCAACATCTGGCGCCGATGATGTTCGGCGCCTTGGTGCTGGCCATGCTCATCGGATTCCCGGTGGCCTTCACGCTAGGCGGCCTGGGCTTGGGTTTTGGCTACTTCGCGGTGTCGCAGGGCTTTTTCCCGCAGGCCTTCATGGCGAACCTGCCGCTGCGACTGTTCGGCATCGTCTCCAACGAATTGCTGTTGTCCATCCCATTTTTCACCTTCATGGGCGCCATCCTGGAGCGATGTGGGCTGGCCGAGGATCTGCTGGAGGGTACCGGGCAACTGTTCGGCAGCAAGCCGGGTGGCCTGGGCTTTGCCGTGATCATCGTGGGGGCCATCCTGGGCGCCATCACCGGCACGGTGGCCGCCAGCGTGATCGCCATGGGCGTGATCTCACTGCCGGTCATGATGCGCAATGGCTACAGCATGCGCTACGCCACCGGTGTGATTGCCGCCTCGGGAACCATCACGCAGCTCATCCCGCCCTCATTGGTGCTGGTGGTGCTGGCCGACCAGTTGGGCCGCTCCGTGGGTGACATGTACCGTGGCGCCATCGGCCCGTCCATTTTGCAGACGGCAATCTTCCTGCTCTACACCTTGGGCGTGGCCATCCTCAGGCCGCAGTGGGTGCCGCCTCTGCCTGAGGACGCCCGCACCGAGCGCGGCTGGGCCCTGATCAAGCGCGTCATGTGGGGCATGCTGCCTTCCATCGTGCTGATCTTCCTGGTGCTGGGCACGCTCTTCATGGGCCTGGCCACGCCCACCGAGGCCGGCGCGCTGGGTGCGGTCGGGGGCATGGTATTGGCGGCCATGCACCGCCGCCTGACCTTCTCGCTGATCTGGCAGGCCATGGACTCGACCATGCGCGTCACGGCCATGGTGATCTTCATCCTGTTGGGCTCCAGTGTGTTCTCGCTGGTGTTCCAGGGGGTGGATGGCAACAAGTGGATCGAGCACATGCTGTCGAACCTGCCGGGCGGCCCGGTGGGCTTCCTCATCGTGGTCAACGTCTTCGTGTTCTTCCTGGCCTTCTTCCTGGACTTTTTCGAGATCGCCTTCATCATCGTGCCGCTGCTGGCACCGGTGGCCGACAAGTTGGGCATCAACCTCGTGTGGTTCGGGGTGCTGCTTTGCGTGAACATGCAGACCAGCTTCATGCACCCGCCGTTCGGTTTCGCGCTGTTCTACCTGCGTGGCATCGCCGACCAGATCTTCAAGAACAAGGCCATCGAGCGGCCCATCGACTCCAAGGACATCTACCTGGGTGCCATCCCCTGGGTGCTGATGCAGCTGATGCTGGTGGCCGTGGTGATCTTCTGGCCCGAGTCGGTGACCTACTGGCTCGACAAGGAGCAGAAGGTCAACGTGGACGACGTCAAGATCGAGATGAAGATCGAAGACACGGCTGTGCCGGATGGAGGCGCTTCAGCCGCTGACCCTGCGGCATCGGGGGCCAGTTCGGCCGTGCCGGTGCCGGATGCGGGTGCGGACGATGATCCGACTCAAGCCGTCAAGAACGCGCTGGGAGCGGCAAGCGCACCCTGAGTGGTGTCTGTCATGAATGGGAGGCGGCTTGCTTTGTGCCGCCTTGCGTCACATCTGCGGTGTGGTGTCCGGGGCCTGCGTGGGCAGGTGATGGCGACCACGCTGCATCCACCAGCGCCAGGGCGCGCCCAGCACCGGGTGTGCTGCCAGCTTGCTGCCTTGCGTGGGGTTGCCTTTGAAATGCGCCCAGACGCCAGCGAGGACGAACAACAGCGTCGGCAGGCGAGCCACGAAGGCATTGCCCAGGCCCAGTACCAGAAAGATCACGCTGACGGTGCGCCAGGTTCTTTGCAGGGCCTGCTCACCCCAGTCGCCTTGGGCCGTCAATGCTCTGATCGGCAGGATGCCATGGCGCCGCTGCGGGGCGGGGCTGCGTGCGGGGTAGGGGGCAAAACTCATGAGGCGACCATCCTGACACGGGAATCGGCTGTTCCCGGTAAATCGACCGGGCCAAGCGCGTACTTGAGCATGGCCCGTGCCTGCTTCATTGTCCAGGGAGTCGCCATAGATAAAAAGGGCCTTGGAGGCCCTTTTTTGTGATGGATTACCCGGAATTCAGAGCTTGGCCGCCTGCATATAGCGATCGAAGGTGGCCTCGGTGAAGCGGAACCAGAGGTTCTGGTCGCCCCGGAACTTGGCGTAGTCGGTGTAGACCTTGCGCCAGTTCGGGTTCTTCTCGTTGAGCTCGTTGTAGATGTCCATCGAGGCCTTGAACGAGGCGTCCATCACGGCCTTGGGGAACTGCACGAGCTCGGTCTTGGCGGCCACCAGTTGCTTGAGCGCGAGCGGGTTGCGGGCGTCGTAGCGGGCCTGCATCAGGATGTGGGCGTGCGAGGCAGCCGCCTCCACCATGGACTTGTACTCGGCGCTCAGGCCGTCGTAGGCCTTCTGGTTGATGAAGAAGTCCAGCTGCGGGCCGCCTTCCCACCAGCCAGGGAAGTGGTAGTAGGGCGCCACCTTGTGGAAGCCCAGTTTCTGGTCGTCGTAGGGGCCGACCCACTCGGCGGCGTCGATCGTGCCTTTTTCCAGGGCCTGGTAGATCTCGCCACCGGGGATGTTCTGCGGGACGGCGCCCAGGCGCTCGATGACCTTACCGGCAAAGCCTCCGATGCGCATCTTCAGGCCCTTCATGTCGTCGACGGACTTGATGGGCTTGCGGAACCAGCCGCCCATCTGGGCACCGGTGTTGCCGCCGGGGAAGCTGATGATGTTGTACTTGGCGTAGAACTCGCGCATCAGCTTGAGGCCGTTGCCTTCATACATCCAGGCCGTCATCTGGCGGGAGTTGAGGCCAAAGGGAATGGCACAGCCGATGGCGAAGGTCTCGTCCTTGCCCACGAAGTAGTACGGCGCGGTGTGGGCCATTTCCACGGTGCCGTTCTGCACGCCGTCGACCACGCCGAACGGGGGCATCAGCTCGCCGCCCGCATGCACTGACACCTGGAACTTGCCGCCCGACATTTCGCTGATCTTCTTGGCGAAGACATCGGCCGCGCCAAAGATGGTGTCCAGCGACTTGGGGAAGCTGGATGCCAGGCGCCAGCGGATGGTGGTCTGCGCGTGGACGATGGCGGGGGCGGCACCGGCAGCCAGCACGCCGGCGATGCCAGCCTGGTTGATGAAGGAACGGCGTTGCATGGGGGCTCCTGGACGTCTATCTGGTTTGGACGCCTGGGATTTTAGGACCGAGCGAGCCTCAGTGACCCGCCACCTTCATCTTCTCGATCAGCACCGAGCCGATGGTCTTGCTGCCATAGGTGTAGGCGTCGGCGCCCACGGCCACGATCTGCTGGAACATTTCGGCCAGGTGGCCCGCGATGGTGATTTCATGCACGGGGTACTGGATCACGCCGTTTTCGACCCAGTAGCCGGCCGCACCACGAGAGTAGTCGCCGGTCACGTAGTTCACGCCCTGGCCCATCAGTTCGGTGACGAACAGGCCGCGTCCCAGCTTCTTGAGCATGGCCTTGAGGTTGTCCTTGGGGTCGGTCAAGCGGCTGTGCAGCACCAGGTTCTGCGAGCCACCTGCGTGACCGGTTGTGCGCATGCCCAGCTTGCGGGCGGAGTAGCTGGAGAGGAAGTAGCCCTGCACCACGCCGTTCTTGACCACGTTGCGCTTGCGGGTCAACACGCCTTCGTCGTCAAACGGGGCGCTGCCCTTGGCTTTGAGGATGTGCGGGTCTTCGGTGATGCCGATGTGCTTGGGGAAGATGGGTTTGCCCAGGCAGTCGACCAGGAAGGTGGCCTTGCGGTAGAGCGCGCCGCCGCTGGTGGCCTGCACGTAGGCGCCCAGCAGGCCGGCCGCCAGCGTGTTCTCGAACAGCACGGGTACCTCGCAGGTGGCGATCTTGCGGGACTTCAGCCGGGCCAGGGCACGCTCGGCCGCGTAGCGACCCACGGCCTCGGGCCTGGCCATGTCGCGGGCGTCGCGCTCGGAGCTGTACCAGAAGTCGCGCTGCATGTCGTTGCCACGGCCGGCGATGGGCGAGACCGACAGTGAATGGCGCGAGCTGGCGTAGCCGCCCCTGAAGCCCCGGCTGTTGCCTGCCCAGAAGTGCGATTGCTGGGCCGAGACGCCCCCACCTTCGGAGTTGGTGATGCGTGGGTCGACGCTCAGGGCCGCCTCTTCGCAGCGGCGCGCCAGTTCGGCGGCACCTTCGGCATCGATGGCCCAGGGGTAGAAGAGGTCCAGATCACGCGTGGCGGCGCGGCCGGTGGCCAGGTCTTCCGCATCGGGCAGGCCAGCTGCGGGGTCTTCGGCGGTGTAACGGGCGATGTCGTAGGCGGCACGCACGGTCTGCTCCAGCGCCTGGGGCGAGAAGTCAGAGGTGCTGGCGTTGCCGCGGCGCTGGCCGATGTAGACCGACACGCCGATGCTCTTGTCGCGGTTGCGCTCGACGTTTTCCAGCTTGCCCTTGCGCACGGACACCGACAGGCCCGCACCTTCGGAGACCTCCGCGGCCGCATCGGTGGCGCCCAGCTTCCTGGCCAGGCTCAGGCTGTCTTCGATGAGTTGCTGGAACTGCGCTCGGCTGTAGGCAAAGCCGCTGTCTTTGTCGGCGTCTGGTTTGCGTGATGCAGGCTTGGACGTGGACTTGGAGGATGACGTCTTCGAGGCGAACTTTGATTTTTGGGCGGCCATGTTCTGGTTGCTTTGAGAGTGCCCCCGTATCATAGCGAGGACATGAATCCGAACCATATTGATCAAGACGAGGGTTTCGACCCAGACGACGTCGATGAAAACGGCTATCGACGCCCCAGCAAAAGCATGCTCAAGCGCGAAAGCCATGACTTGCAGACCCTGGGCAAGCAGATGCTGGAGCTGCCCGACAGCTACCTCAAGGATCTGAACATGCCCGATCGCCTGAGCGACGCGCTGCAGACCTACAAGAAGACCAAGTCTTTCGAGGGGCGCCGTCGCCAGCTGCAATTCATCGGCAAGGTGATGCGCGAGGTCGACCCGGCGCCGTACCGCGAGGCGGTCGCGGCCTTCCAGCTGGGCCATGCGCGCAACGCCCTGGCGCTGCACCAGGCCGAGCGCTGGCGTGCCGAACTGTTGGCCGAGGACGACAAGGACGTCGTCACCCGCTGGGCCGATACCTACCCCGAGACCGACCTGCAGCAGTTGCGCACGCTGATCCGCAATGCGCGCAAGGACGCTGCGGCCGAGCCGGAAAAGCGCAGCGGCCGGGCCTATCGGGAGCTGTTCCAGTACATCAAGCAGGTGATGGAGAGCCAGGCTGCCGTGCCGGTCACACGCAACCACGCCGATGATGACGCCGACAGCGAAGACTGAGGGGGCGGGGGACGACATGTCTGACACTGCCGTGACGCTGGACGCCGTGCGCATCGGCGTGGTTTCCATCAGCGACCGCGCCAGCATCGGTGTCTACGAGGACAAAGGCCTGCCCGCCTTGCAGGATTGGCTGGGTCGTGCCGTGCGCAACCCGGTGAGCTGGGTGCCACGGCTCATCGCCGACGAGCGCGCCCTGATCGCCCAGACCCTGCGTGACCTGGTGGATGTCGAAGGCTGCCATCTGGTGCTGACCACTGGCGGCACGGGGCCCGCGCCGCGTGACGTGACGCCCGAAGCCACGCTGGACGTGGCCGACAAGGAAATGCCCGGCTTTGGCGAGCAGATGCGCCAGATCAGCCTACGCTTCGTGCCCACGGCCATCCTGTCGCGGCAGACGGCGGTGATCCGCAAGCAGGCGCTCATCCTCAACCTGCCGGGGCAGCCCAAGTCGATCGCCGAAACGCTCGAAGGCCTGCGAGATACGGAAGGCAAGTCCATCGTGCCGGGCATCTTCGCGGCTGTGCCGTATTGCATCGACCTCATCGGTGGGCCCTATATCGACACGGACCCCGCCGTGTGCGACGCCTTCAGGCCGAAGTCCGCGCGGCGGCCAATTCAAGCCTGACCGCCTCCATCACCCGCTGGCGGAACCACAGATTGGTGGGGTCGCTGTCCAGCGCGGCGTTCCAGTACAGGTGGGCGTCGAGCTGGGCGGCAGACAGCGGGAAGGGGTGCAACTGGTTGTCGAAATGCTGGTTGGCCACCCGGGCGTACTGCTCGGGCATGGTCAGCAGCATGTCGGTCTGACTCACCACGCGGCAGCCGGCGAAGTAGTGACGGCAACGCAGGCCGATCTGGCGGCGCAGGCCCTGGCGGCTGAGTTCGTAGTCCTCCAGGCCCAGGCCCTGGCGCCGTGCGGATACCAGCACGTGGGACGCGTCCAGATACGCGTCCAGGCGTAGCGGGCCCTGGCCGATGACGGGGTGATCCGCCCTGGCCACCACGACCAGCTTGTCCAGCAGCAGCCGCACATGGTTGACGTCGGCCGACACGGGAAGCGCGATGTCCACGGCGGCGTCCACCCGGCCTTGGCGCAAGGCGTCAGCGATGTCGTGACGTTCGATCTGGATGCTGTTGACGCTGATGCCTGGCGCATGCTGGCGGATGTGGGCCATCAGGCCGGGCAGCGTGAGTGATTCGAGGATGTCGCGCATGCCGATGCTGAACACGCGGTCCGAGCCGCTGGCATCAAAGCCTTGCGATGGGCCCTGCAGGCCGGTCTGCAAGGTGTGCAGCGCCTGGCGCACGGTGCCGGTCAGGCCTCGGGCATAGGCGGTGGGCACCATGCGCTTGCCCTGGCGGGTGAACAGCGGGTCGCCCAGGCTGTCGCGCAGGCGGGCCAGGGCGTGGCTGACCGCCGGCTGGCTCAGGTGCAGCTCGCGCGCGGCGGCGGTGAGCGAGCCCGTCTGCACGATGGCGTCGAACACCAGGAACAGGTTCAGGTCGATTTTGCTGAGATTCATATTGTGAATGAATGAGGATTCACATAATTCATTTGATTCATTTTGGCCTGATTTCTACACTGGCGCGCACCAGACCACACACCCGCTGAAGGAGCGCCACATGGATTTTGGCCACTCACCCCGCGCCCAGGCATACATCGACCGCGTCAAGACCTTCATGCGCGACCACGTGATCCCCGCCGAAGAGGCTTATCACGCGCAGATGACCGGTTCGGCCGACTGGCGCCAATGGCGTCAACCCGCCTTGATGGAGGACCTCAAGGCCAAGGCCAAGGCGGCGGGCCTGTGGAACCTGTTCCTGCCCGATCCGCATCACGGTGCAGGCCTGAAGGTGGTGGAATACGCCGCGCTGGCCGAGCTCATGGGCTACAACACCATGGCCGCCGAGGTGTTCAACTGCAACGCGCCTGACACCGGCAACATGGAAGTGCTGCACATGTACGGCTCGCCCGCGCAGCAGGACCGCTGGCTCACGCCCTTGCTGGCAGGCGAGATCCGCTCGGCCTTTTGCATGACCGAGCCGGCGGTGGCCTCGTCGGACGCCACCAATATGCAGGCGACCGCCGTGCCCGATGGCGAGGACATCCTCATCAATGGCCGCAAATGGTTCAGCTCGGGCATCGGGCATCCCAACTGCAAGATCCTCATCTTCATGGGGCTGACCAATCCGGATGCCGACCGCCACCAGCGCCACTCCATGATCCTGGTGCCGCTGGACACGCCGGGCGTGAAGATCCAGCGCATGCTGCCTTCTTTCGGTGTCTACGACGAGCCCTTCGGCCATGGCGAGGTCACTTTTGACAATGTGCGCGTGCCCAAAGAAAACGTCATCGCCGGCTTGGGGCGTGGCTTCGAGATCGCACAGGGGCGCCTGGGCCCAGGCCGCATCCACCACTGCATGCGGGCCATCGGTGGCGCCGAGCGCGCGCTGGCCATGATGTGCGAGCGCGGTGACAAGCGCGTGGCCTTCGGCAAGCCGCTCAACCAGCTGGGTGGCAATGTGGATGTGATCGCCAATGCGCGCATGGCCATCGAGCAGGCGCGTTTGCTGACGCTCAAGGCCGCGTGGATGATGGACACGGTCGGCGTGAAGGCCGCGATGAGCGAGATCTCGCAGATCAAGGTGGTTGCGCCTAATATGGCGCAGGTGGTGCTGGACGCGGCCATCCAGATGCACGGCGCACTGGGGGTCACGCTGGATACGCCGCTGAGCACGCTGGCGGCCTACGTGCGCACGGTGCGCCTGGCCGATGGGCCCGACGAGGTGCACCGCAAGGTGGTGGCCAAGTTCGAGCTGGCTCGCCAGCGCCAGGCGCGCGGTGAGGCCTGAGCCAAGTCGATTCAAAAGAAGGAGACGACAGAGATGAGCGAGCCAAGGAGTGAAGGATTGATTGACGCAGCAGGCAAGGTGCGCGCAGGTGAAGAAGTGGACCTGGCGCGTGTGAGCGCCTATCTGCGTGCTGCAGGTCTGGCCTTGGAAGGCGAGCCCCAACTCAAACAGTTCCCCGGCGGTGCGTCCAACCTGACCTACCTGCTGAGCTATGGCAGTCGTGACCTCATCCTGCGGCGCCCGCCCTTTGGCCATATTGCCAAGTCCGCGCACGATGTGGTGCGCGAGGCCCGCATCATGCAGACGCTCAAGCCCGTGTACCCGGCTGTGCCGCATGTCTATGCGATCTGCGAAGACACCGAGGTGATCGGTGCGCCCTTTTACGTGATGGAGCGGCTGGTGGGCGTGATCCCTCGTCAGGATCTGCCTGCTGAGCTGGGTCTGGATGCGGCCAAGACGCGCCGGCTGTGCCTGAACGTGCTCGACAAGCTCATTGACCTGCACAAGCTTGACGCGAAAGCGGCGGGCCTGGATACCTTGGGCAAGGGCGAAGGCTATGTCGCGCGCCAGATCGAAGGCTGGAGCAAGCGCTTTCGGGCAGCCCGTACCGACGATGTGTCCGACTTCGAATCGGTGATGAGTTGGCTGGCCGCCAAGCAGCCCAAGCAGGAGGTGGCGATCTGCCTCATCCACAACGACTTCCGCTTCGACAACGTGGTGCTCGATCTACAAGACCCGATGAAGGTGATCGGCGTGCTGGACTGGGAAATGGCCACGATGGGCGACCCATTGATGGACCTGGGCAGTTCGCTGGCCTACTGGGTGCAGGCCGATGACGACCCCTTCATGCTGGGTTCGCGTCGCCAGCCGACCAATGCGCCCGGCATGCTGACGCGCTGCGAGGTGATCGACTACTACGCGCAGCGCACCGGCTGGAGCGTGGCGAACTTCGATTTCTACGAGGTCTATGGCCTGTTCCGCCTGGCGGGCATCGTGCAGCAGATCTACAAGCGCTTCAAGGAAGGCAACGCGCGCAACCCGGTGTTCGCGACCTTCGGGCCCTTTGCGAACTACCTGGGGCAGCGCTGCGAAAGGATCATGGCGAAGTCCTCGCTGTGATCCAGCTTCAAGGCATGCAGCCAGAACTCATTTGACGAGCCGGTTGAGTTCGTCGGCGTCGAAGTGCTCGGTGGTTTGCGCGTCGGTTGGCATGCAGCAGCGCGCATCTTCGGTCTGCGCCTCGTTGGCCAGCTTGCGGATGGCAGCCCACAACAGCGTGATCTGGTGCTCGTGGCCGGCCGAGTGGTCGATCAAGCCGCGCAGGGCCTGCGACAGCGGGTCGTCGCCTTCGGTCACGCCATAGGCCGAGAAGCCCATGCGGGCTGCAACGGCTTCGCGTTCGGCCTGCCTTTCATCCAGCACGGTGGCCTTGGCGATGATGATGCGCGCGGGGTTGCCCACGGCCGTCGCACCGGGTGGCACAGGCTTGGTGACCACGGCATTGGAGCCCACGCGCGCGCCATCGCCCACGGTGAAGCCGCCCAGCACCTGCGCATTGGCGCCCACGATCACGCCACGGCCCAGCGTGGGGTGGCGTTTGGCGCCCTTGCTCAGCGAAGTGCCGCCCAGCGTGACGCCCTGGTAGATGGTGCATTCATCGCCGATCTCGGCGGTTTCGCCCACCACCACGCCCATGCCGTGGTCGATGAACACGCGGCGGCCGACCTTGGCGCCTGGGTGGATCTCGATGCCCGTGAAAAAACGGCCCCAGTGCGAGAGCCAGCGTCCCAGCCACTTGAGGCCATGCATCCAGCACCAGTGCGCGACGCGGTGCATGGCCAGGGCGTGCAGACCGGGATAGCAGGTCAGCACTTCCCAGGCGGTGCGGGCCGCAGGATCGCGTTCCAGGATGCAGGCGATGTCTTCTCGCAGTCGGGCAAAGAGCATGAATGTGCTGATGCGTTTTTCGAATATGGGTGGCTGAGTTTACCGGGCGGCCCAATACCCCGTACTGGTGTGAGGCGTGAAGAGACCGTGGTAGGGCGGTGGCCAATGCGGCCCTATCAGGGTCAACACTTGTCCAGGATGGCCTTGGCCATGCCGCGCAGGATGTGAATTTCCTCTTGCCGCAGTTCGGCACGGTTGAGCAACTGGTTCAGGCGCGGCATCAGCTTCTTGGGGGCGGCCGGGTCCAGAAAGCCGAGTTTGACCAGGGCCTGCTCCCAGTGGTCGAGCGCCCCTTGAATGGCTTGTGCGCCCGCCAGTTCGGCATCGGGCGTGCGGGCTTCAACGTCGAAGCCGCCCAGGGCCTGGCGCCATTCGTAGGCCAGCACCTGCACGGCTTGCGACAGGTTGAGCGAGCCGTAAGCAGGCGACGTGGGGATGCTGATCACCGCATGGCAACAGTAGACTTCTTCGTTGGCCATGCCATGGCGTTCGCTGCCGAAAACGAAGCCCACGCGGTGCGCGGTCGGGCCCGTGGCCAGGCGCGTCAGACCTTCGCGTGGCGTGATGGTGGGTGGGCCGAAATCGCGCGGGGTCATGGCCGTGCCGATGGCATAGGTGACGCCATCCAGCGCCTCGGCCAGGGTGTCCACGATGCGGGCGCGCACGAGGATGTCGGCCGCGCCGCTGGCCATGGCCACGGTCTCTTCCTGGATCAGGACATTGTCAAACCGGGGGCGCACCAGCACCAGGTCGGAAAAGCCCATGACCTTCATGGCGCGCGCCGTGGCGCCCACATTGCCCGGATGGCTGGTGCCGATCAGGATGAAGCGGGTCGGGTCGCGCTCGCTGGATGCAGCGGCGGTGGCGTCAGCCTGAGGGGTGGTCGTCATGACTACTTGAGAAACGGTGGTACGAGTGCGCAGTAAGCCCTTGATTTTGATGGGTCTTGTTGCGCGATCTCCGAGGCAGGGGGTGCAAAAATCCCAAGCCTTGGCTAGAATGCGCGATTCTCGCTCGTTCTTTGTTCATCGCTGCGCCCCTTTCCCCTGCCTCGACGTGTGCCTGGCTGGTCAAGTCTTTGCCTGCCCAGTTGTCCAGTTGCTCCGTGCACATCGCGGCGGTTTTCGGTTTTCAAGGTCAACCATGTCTCAAGCCCTGCATCCCATGCTCAACATCGCCATCAAAGCTGCACGCGCAGCCGGGGCGATCATCAACCGGGCTTCGCTCGACATCGAGCGTCTGACAGTGACCGCCAAGTCGCACAACGACTTCGTGACCGAGGTGGACAAGGCGGCCGAAGACGCGATCATCTCCACGATCCTGGAGGCCTACCCGGGCCACGGCATCCTGGCCGAAGAGTCGGGGCGCGAACACGGCGCCAAGCACAGCGACTACGTCTGGATCATCGATCCCCTGGACGGCACCACCAATTTCATCCACGGCTTCCCCGTGTACGCAGTGTCCATCGCCTTGGCCTTCCGTGGCCAGGTGCAGCAGGCCGTGGTGTACGACCCCAGCCGCAATGACCTGTTCTTCGCGTCCAAGGGCAAGGGCGCCTACATGAATGACCGCCGCATCCGTGTCTCCAAGCGCACGCGCATGCTCGAATCGCTCATCGGCACGGGCTTTCCCTTCCGCAAGGGCGACAACTTCCAGCGCTACCTCAAGATGTTCGAAGAGGTGATGGTGCAGTGCGCGGGCGTGCGTCGCCCCGGCGCTGCGGCGCTGGACCTGTGCTACGTCGCGGCCGGCTTCTACGATGGCTTTTTCGAGACGGGCCTGAGCCCCTGGGACGTGGCCGCTGGCTCGCTGATGATCACCGAGGCCGGTGGCTTGGTCGGCAACTTCACCGGCGAGCCCGATTTCCTTTATCAGCGCGAGATCGTGGCGGGCACGCCCCGCATCTACGGCCAGCTCGTCAAGACGCTGGCACCCTACAGCCGCGTGATTGCCGATCGGGATGCCGCAGCCGCTGACGGTGAGTCTGAGCAAGACGAGGAACTGATGCAGTCCCTGAAGGCCGCCGAAGCGCAGGCTCAAGCGGCTGCGGCTGAAGCCAAGCCCAAGCGTGTGCGCATCACCGCTGCGGCCAAGGCGGCCGAGTCTCAGGCGGGCAAGGACGACGCACCGTTCTGATCGCGTGTCTGGTGTCTTCGATGCCGGCTTCAATGCTATGGTGCGCGTTTCGCCTCTGGGCCGCGTGAGCAACAGGCGGCGCATGATCAGCTAGTGGATGGATGTCGATGGGGAAGCCTGACAAACAAGGGATTGGCCAGCCTGGGGCCTCGGACGATTTCGCTGCACACACGCCCATGATGGCGCAGTATCTGCGCATCAAGCAGGAGCACCCCGAGACCCTCGTGTTCTACCGCATGGGGGACTTCTACGAGCTTTTCTACGACGACGCCCGCAAGGCCAACCGCCTGATCGACATCACCTTGACAGTGCGCGGCCAGTCGGCTGGTGAGCCCGTTGTGATGGCCGGTGTGCCCGTGCATGCGGTCGAGACCTACCTGGCCAAGCTGATCAAACTTGGCGAGTCGGTGGCGATCGCCGAGCAGATGGGTGAGCCCGGTGCCACCAAGGGCCCGATGGAGCGCAAGGTGGTGCGCGTGGTCACGCCCGGTACGCTGACCGACACCGAGTTGCTCAACGAGCGGGCTGACGCCTTGCTGCTGGCCGTCGTGATGGACAAGCGTGGGCGCCATGCCGAGCATGCCGTGCCTTGTGCCCTGGCCTGGCTGGGCCTGTCCAGCGGCAAGCTGGGCTTGACGGAGTGCGCCGAGCGCGACCTGGCCGGCTGGCTGGCCCGCCTGCAGCCCGCAGAGATCCTCTACGACCGCGAGCGCACGCCGCCCACCTTGCAGCCGCTGCTGACGCAAGGCGGCAAGAGCTTGGCCATGACCAGCCGCCCGACCTGGCAGTTCGACGCCGGCCTGGGCCTGCGCAAGCTGTGCGAGCAATTGCAGGTCAGCAGTCTGCAAGCCTATGGGGCGCAAGACATGAGCCTGGCCCACGCCGCCGCCGCCGCGCTGCTGAGCTTTGCCGAGCACACGCAGGGCAGGGCGCTGTCGCACGTGGCCTCGCTAGACGTGCCCCGCACCAGCGAATTGCTGGACCTGCCGCCAGCCACGCTGCGCAACCTGGAGCTGACGCAAACCTTGCGCGGCGAAGATGCGCCCACGCTGCTCTCGCTGATCGACACCTGTCGCACGGGCATGGGCAGCCGCGCCCTGCGTCAGTGGCTGACGCAGCCGCTGCGTGACCGCGCCACCGCCCGCGCCCGCCACGATGCCATCGCCTGCCTGCTGGCCCCACCCAGCATGGCGCAAGGCCATGAGAGCCTGCGCGAGGCCCTGCGCCAGATGAGCGATGTCGAGCGCATCACCGCCCGCGTGGCGCTGCGCCAGGTGCGCCCCCGTGAACTGGCCGGCCTGCGCGACACGCTCTTGAACCTGCCGCAACTGCGTGAGCGCGTGCCCGATGCCACGCCCTTGCTTGCCCAATTGCACACGGCGCTGCAGCCTGATGCGGCCATCGCCCAGCGCCTGCAAGCCATGCTGATGGAGACGCCCGCCGTGCTGCTGCGCGATGGCGGTGTGATCGCCACGGGCTTCGATCCTGATCTGGACGAGTTGCGCGCCATCTCGGATAACTGCGATGCCTTCCTGCTCGATCTGGAAGCCCGCGAGCGGACGCGCACCGGCATTGCCAACCTGCGCGTGCAGTTCAACAAGGTCCACGGCTTCTACATCGAGGTCACGCAGAGCCAGGCCGACAAGGTGCCGCTCGATTACCAGCGCCGCCAGACCCTGAAAAACGCCGAGCGCTTCATCACGCCCGAACTGAAGGCCTTTGAAGACAAGGCCCTGTCGGCGCAGGACCGCGCCCTGGCCCGCGAGAAGCACCTGTTCGATCAGCTCATCGACTTCCTGCAATCGCACATCGCGGTGATGGGCGCGTTGGCGCGGGCACTGTCCACGTTGGACGCGCTGGCGGCCCTCGCCGAGCGTGCGGCCACCCTGGGCTGGACGCGGCCCGACTTCAGCCCTCATCCCTGCATCGAGATCGAAAAGGGCCGCCACCCTGTTGTGGAGGCCCGCCTGATGGAGACCAGCGGCGCGGCCTTCATCCCCAATGATTGCCGCTTCGATGCCAACCGCCGCATGATGATCTTGACCGGTCCGAACATGGGCGGTAAATCGACCTTCATGCGCCAGGTGGCGCTGATCGTGCTGCTGGCGGCCATGGGCTCTTACGTGCCGGCGGCATCCTGCCGACTCGGCCCCATCGACGCCATCCACACCCGCATCGGCGCGGCCGACGACCTGGCCAATGCCCAGTCCACCTTTATGATGGAGATGACCGAGGCCGCTGCCATCGTGCACACGGCCACCGAGCAGTCCCTCGTGCTGATGGACGAGATCGGGCGTGGCACATCGACCTTCGACGGCCTGGCTCTGGCCGGCGCCATCGCCAGCCACCTGCACGACAAGAACAAGTCCTTCACGCTGTTCGCGACCCACTACTTCGAGCTGACGGCGTTGCCAGAAAAGCACCCGCGCGCACTGAACGTGCACGTGGGCGTGGCCGAGTCGGGCGACGACATCGTCTTCCTGCATGAGTTGCAGCACGGACCGGCCAGCCGCAGCTATGGTGTGCAGGTCGCGCGCCTGGCCGGCATGCCGCATTCGCTGATCCGCCAGGCGCGTGCCACGCTCGAATCCCTGGAAGCACAGCAGCGCCATGCAGACGACCAGATCGATCTGTTCGCGCAGGTTGGAGTGCCGGGCGGCGTGGACCTGGACGAGCTGGCGGCAAACGCCGTGGCCAAGGGTGGCGCGCTCCTTGCTGATGCTCAGGGCGACGCCCTGACGCCAGCAGAAGCCCAGACACTGAGCTTGCTTGCCAGCATCGACCCGGATACCCTGACACCTCGCGAAGCGCTGGACGCGCTCTACAAACTCAAGACGGTGATCTCATCATGACTTACTGCGTGGCCATGCGGCTCAATGCCGGGCTTGTGTTCCTGTCCGACTCTCGCACCAACGCGGGCATGGACCAGATCAGCACCTTCCGCAAGATGAGCGTCTACGAGAAGGCGGGCGAGCGCGTGCTGGTGGTGTTGACAGCCGGCAACCTGGCCATCACGCAGGCGGTCAAACAATTGCTGGGCAACGAGACCATCGAAGGCTCGGATGGCGAGCCCTGCACCATCTGGACGGCCAAAAGCCTGTTCGACGTGGCCCGCATCGTGGGCAGCGCCGTGCGCAAGGTGCATGCGCGCGATGCCGAGTCGCTCAAGAAGCATGGCATCGATTTCAACTGCAGCCTGATCGTCGGTGGGCAGATCAAGGGTGAGACCATGCGCCTGTTCAACGTCTATGCGGCGGGCAACTTCGTCGAGGCGGGCATTGATGGCGTGTGCTACTTCCAGATCGGCGAGTCCAAATACGGCAAGCCGGTGATCGACCGCGTGGTGACGCCGCAGACGCCCTTGCAAGAGGCCGCCAAGTGCGCCTTGATCTCGATGGATTCGACGCTGAAGTCCAATCTGTCTGTCGGGTTGCCGCTGGACCTGCTGGTCTATGAAGCCGATTCGTTGAAAGTGGACAAGCTCATCAACATCGATGAGACCAACAGCTACTTCCGCATGATCCGCACGACCTGGGGGCAGCGCCTGCGCCAGGTGTTCGACTCCATCCCCGAGCCGACATGGCATGGCGATCAGCCTGATCTGGCGAGCAACAGCGCGGCGTCACAGGCTCAGGCCATGAACCCCTTGAGCAAGATCTCGGCACCTGACGCCTGAGCTTGGGGCAACTGGCGTGGCGCTTCAGCGCCAGGCCTCGGCCACACGCTCGTTCGTGGGGTGCCGGTCCAGCCACCACACGACGAACAAGGTGCCGGCCACGGCCAGTGACGTGGCGAGCAGGAATGTCGGGCCATAACCCAGCAAGTCTCCCAGAAAGCCACCGGCCAAGCCGCCCAGGCTGCTGACGGCCACCACCACGCTGGCCAGCAAGGTGTAGTCGGTGCCCGCATGCTCGGGGTCGCTGGCGTCCATCATCAAGGTGAACAGCGCCACCGTGGCCATGGTGCCCACAATGCCTTCGAGCACGGTGGCCGTCCACAGCAGGGGCTCGCCACCGAGGCCATAGGCCACGGCCACATACAAGCCAAAACCAGCGGCCTGCGCCAGGCCCGCAGCCAGCATGGCCTGGCGACGCCCCAGCTTGTAAGTCAACCAGCCGCCGATGCTCGCGCCCAGCAGGCTGGTGCCAGACCCTACGGCCCCCTTCATCACGGCAATCGTGCTCTTGCTCACGCCATGGTCGAGCAGGAAGGGCGGCAGCAGCGAGTTGAGGATCTGGTCGCCGAAGCGGTAGCAGAAGATCAGGCCAAAGAACGTCAGCATGCCGGGGGCGAGCGCTCGGTGCAGCCAGCCGATGACCAACGCCGTGCCACTGGGTCTTTTGCTGCGTTCGGTGTGCCTGGGTGGTTCCTTGAAGGTCAGCACAGGCAGGATGGTCAGCCCCAGCATCACGGCCATGCAGATGAACATCGTGTGCCAGCCCGTGTGCGCGAACAGCCACAGCAGCAGGCCGCCACCGAGGATCATGCCCAGCCGATAGGCGCCGACCTGGATGGCGTTGGCCAGCCCACGCTCTTGCGCGCCCAGCAGGCGCACGGCCAGCCCGTCCGTGATGATGTCTTGCGAGGCCGCGAGCAGGTTGAACAAGAAGACCGCAACGAAAAGGATGATGCTTTCAGCTTGCAGGTCGAGGAATGACAAGGCGAGTGCCATGAGGCAGGCTGCGCACTGAAAGAACATCAGCCAGCCACGGCGGGATCCCCGGTGATCCAGTACCGGCGCCCAGAGAAACTTGATACCCCAGGGCAGGGCCAGGAACTGCAAAAAGCCGATTGCCTTGAGCGACCAGTGGGCTTCGCGCATCAACACCGGCAGCGCCAGGGAAAAGAAGCCAAACGGCAGCCCCTGCGCGGTGTACAGGCCCGTCAGCAGCGCGATCCGCTGAGCCTGGCTGTTGGCCTGGGGTGGCGTGCTCATGCGCGCTGGCTTGCTTCGGTGGTGCCGGCCTCACGGTCCAGCGCTTCAATGCACGCGCTCATCTGGGCATGGCACTCGGCCATGAGGCGGGGCATGTCGTCCATCGTCATGCCCGCGGTGGGGATGGGAGGCAGGGCGCGCATCACCACGTCGGCGCTGCGCCAGCGATTGAGGTTCATGGTGCGCACATAGTTGTTGACGCACAGCGGGATGATGGGCACGCCCGCGTTGATGGCCATCTGGAAGGCGCCTTTCTTGAACGGGGCCAGGCCTTTGCCATGGCCACGCGTGCCTTCGGCGAACACCCAGATGCTCATGTTCTTGTGCTGCAGCGTGTCGGTGGTGGTGAGCATGGCCTGCTTGGCCTGGATGTTGTTGCCGCGGTCGATCAGCACATTGCCCGTGAGCCAGTAGAGCTGGCCGAACAAGGGGATCCATTTCAGGCTCTTTTTGCCCAGGGTCACGCAGCGCGGCGGCACGGCGGGCCCGAAGACGAAGAGGTCGAAGTTCGACAGGTGGTTGGCCACGATCACGGCAGGGCCGGATGGATGCATCAGCTGGTCGATGTCCCTGCGGGCCTTCAGGCCGAGGATGGCATGCGCAGGCCGGGCGTAGAGGTTGGCGGCGATGCGGCAGTTGTCCGGGTTGAAGGGGCGGAAGATGCTGACGAGCAGACCAAGCAGACTGGCCACGATGAAGTGCAGGCTCAGCAAGAGCATGCGCAGGGGCAAAAGCATGGGCAAAAACCTGGAGTGTGGGGCGGGTGCCGGCGAAACGGTCGAAGATACACTGTCTTGGACGAGAAATCGCCACGGCATGGCCACTGGTGGCACTCGAAGAGGTTGCGCGATACGAAAAATCTCCAGCTGCCAAGGTGATTCCGAGCGCCTATAATGCCGCTTTACCACCGCAGCGCCCGCTTCCTTATCGCGGGCGCTTTTGCGCAATGACCAAGTTTGTCTTCGTCACGGGCGGTGTGGTGTCCTCGCTTGGCAAGGGCATCGCCGCCGCGTCACTGGCCGCCATCCTCGAATCCCGCGGCCTCAAAGTCACCCTGATCAAGCTCGATCCGTACATCAACGTCGATCCGGGCACGATGTCACCTTTCCAGCACGGCGAGGTCTTCGTGACCGACGACGGCGCTGAAACCGACCTCGATCTCGGCCACTACGAGCGCTTCATCACCACGCGGATGAAGAAGGCCAACAACTTCACCACCGGCCAGATCTACAAGAGCGTCCTGGAAAAGGAACGCCGCGGCGATTACCTGGGCAAAACCGTGCAGGTCATCCCCCACATCACCAATGAGATCCAGGACTATGTCCGCCGTGGCGCCGGCGTGAGCACACCCGATGCCGTGGATGTGGCCATCGTCGAAATCGGCGGAACGGTGGGTGACATCGAATCGCTGCCCTTCATGGAAGCGGCGCGCCAGCTCTCGCTCAAGGCCGGCCCGACCAATGCCGCGTTCGTGCACCTGACCTACGTGCCTTTCATCGCCGCGGCGGGCGAGCTCAAGACCAAGCCCACGCAGCACACCGTGCAGAAGCTGCGCGAGATCGGCATCCAGCCCGACGCGCTGCTGTGCCGTGCCGACCGCGCCATCCCCGCCGACGAGCGCGAGAAGATCTCGCTGTTTACCAACGTGCCCGAGTCCGGCGTGATCTCGGTGTGGGATGCCGACACCATCTACAAGGTGCCCCGCATGCTGCACGAGCAGCAGCTCGATGACCTGATCTGCAACAAGCTGCAGCTGCAGACCAAGCCGGCTGATCTCTCTCGCTGGGACACGCTGGTCCACGAGGTCGAGAACCCCAAGGCCGATGTGACGATCGCCATGTGCGGCAAGTACACCGACCTGTCGGATTCGTACAAGTCGCTCAACGAGGCCCTGCGCCACGCCGGCATCCACAACCATGCCCGCGTCAACATCGAGTATGTTGATTCGGAAACGCTGACGCCCGAAACCGTCTCGCAGCTCAAGCAGTACGACGCCATCCTGGTGCCCGGCGGCTTCGGCAAGCGCGGCGTGGAAGGCAAGATCTGCGCGGCCCAGTTCGCCCGGGAGAACGGCATCCCCTACCTGGGCATCTGCCTGGGCATGCAGGTGGCCACCATCGAATACGCCCGCCACAAGGCTGGTCTGGCCGATGCCAATTCCACCGAGTTCGAGCCCAACACGCCGCACCCCGTCATCGCGCTGATCGACGAATGGCTGGATGCCGATGGCACCGTGCAAAAGCGCGATGCGAGTTCTGACCTGGGCGGCACCATGCGCCTGGGCGCGCAAAGCTCGGACGTCAAGCCGGGCACCATCGCCCATGACGTCTACGGCCCGGTCGTGACCGAGCGCCACCGCCATCGCTACGAGGCCAACGAGCGCTATCTCGACAAGCTGCAACACGCTGGCCTGGTGATTTCGGCGATCACGCAGCGCGAGAAGCTGACCGAGATGGTCGAGCTGCCCAAGTCGGCTCATCCCTGGTACGTGGGCGTGCAGTTCCACCCCGAGTTCAAGTCGACGCCCTGGGACGGTCACCCGCTGTTCACGAGCTACATCAAGGCCGCGCTGGATCACCAGGCCGCCGCCAAGAAGGCCTGATCACAGGCATTGCACCGGTACTGAGGACCACACCATGAAGCTCTGCGGATTCGACGTCGGCCTGAACCATCCCTTCTTCCTGATCGCCGGCCCTTGCGTGGTCGAGTCCGAGCAGCTGCAGATGGACACGGCAGGCACCTTGAAAGAGATCACCAGTGCTTTGGGCATCCCCTTCATCTTCAAGTCCAGCTACGACAAGGCCAACCGTTCGTCGGGCACGTCCTTCCGTGGTCCGGGCATGGAAAAGGGCCTGGAGATCCTGGCCAAGGTCAAGCGCGAGCTGAACGTGCCCATCCTGACCGATGTGCACACCGAGGCCGAGATCCCCACTGTGGCGGCCGTGGTCGACATGCTGCAGACACCCGCCTTCCTGTGCCGCCAGACCGACTTCATCCACGCCGTGGCGCAGTCGGGCAAGCCGGTCAACATCAAGAAGGGCCAGTTCCTCGCGCCTGGCGACATGAAGAACGTCATCGACAAGGCCCGTGCCGCCGCACGCGCCAAGGGCCTCAACGAAGACAACTTCACGGCCTGCGAGCGTGGCGCGAGCTTTGGCTACAACAACCTCGTGTCCGACATGCGCTCGCTGGCCATCATGCGTGACACCGGCGCGCCGGTCGTGTTCGACGCCACCCACTCTGTGCAACTGCCGGGCGGGCAGGGCACCAGTTCGGGTGGCCAGCGCGAGTTCGTGCCCGTGCTGTCGCGCGCGGCCGTGGCCGTGGGCATCTCGGGCCTCTTCATGGAGACCCACCCGGATCCTGCCTGTGCCCTGAGCGACGGCCCCAACGCCGTGCCCCTCAAGCACATGAAGGCGCTGCTCTCCACCCTGGTCGAGCTGGACCGCATCACCAAGAAGAACGGCTTCCTGGAGTCGAACTTCTCCTGATCCGCAGAGTCAGAGCCTGACCGCATACTGTCCCCTTTTCTGTTTTCAACCATCTTCCAATCGTCTATTTGAGGAATCCCAGATGAGTGCCATCGTTGACATCATCGGCCGTGAAGTGATCGACAGCCGAGGCAACCCCACCGTGGAATGCGACGTCCTGCTGGAAAGCGGCGTCATGGGCCGTGCGGCTGTGCCATCGGGCGCATCTACCGGTTCGCGCGAAGCGATCGAGCTGCGTGATGGCGACAAGTCCCGCTACCTGGGTAAAGGCGTCCTCAAGGCCGTTGAGCACATCAACACCGAAATCGCCGAAGCCGTGCTGGGCCTGGATGCTTCCGAGCAAGCCTTCCTGGACAAGACCCTGATCGACCTCGATGGCACCGACAACAAGGGCCGCCTGGGCGCCAACGCCATGCTGGCAGTGTCGATGGCCGTGGCCCGCGCCGCAGCTGAAGAGGCCGGCATCCCCCTGTACCGCTACTTTGGCGGCATGGGTGCCGTGCAGATGCCCGTCCCGATGATGAACGTCATCAACGGCGGCGCGCACGCCAACAACAACCTGGACTTGCAGGAGTTCATGATCCTGCCCGTGGGTGCACCCACCTTCCGCGAAGCCGTGCGCTATGGCGCCGAAGTGTTCCACGCCCTCAAGAAGATCATCCATGACAAGGGCATGAGCACGGCCGTGGGCGACGAAGGCGGTTTCGCGCCTTCCGTGGCCAGCCACGAAGCGGCCATCCAGTTGATCCTGGAAGCCATCGAGAAGGCTGGCTTCGTGGCCGGTGAACAGATCGCCCTGGGCCTGGATTGCGCCGCCTCCGAGTTCTACAAGGACGGCAAGTACCACCTGGAAGGCGAGGGCCTGGTCTTGAGCGCCCTGCAATGGACCGACATGCTGGCCACCTGGTGCGACAAGTACCCGATCATCTCGATCGAAGACGGCATGCACGAAGGTGACTGGGAAGGCTGGAAGATCCTGACCGACCGCCTGGGCAAGAAGGTGCAGCTGGTGGGCGACGACCTCTACGTTACCAACACCAAGATCCTGAAGGAAGGCATCGAGAAGGGCATCGCCAACTCCATCCTGATCAAGATCAACCAGATCGGCACCCTGACCGAAACGTTTGCCGCCATCGAGATGGCCAAGCGTGCCGGCTACACCGCCGTGATCTCGCACCGCTCGGGCGAAACCGAAGACAACACCATCGCCGACATCGCCGTGGGCCTGAACGCTGGCCAGATCAAGACCGGTTCGATGAGCCGCTCCGACCGCATCAGCAAGTACAACCAGCTGCTGCGCATCGAAGAAGACCTGGGCAATGTGGCCGAGTACCCTGGCCGCGCTGCCTTCTACAACCTGCGTTGATGCAGCCACCACGGGTTTGACCAAGCTCTCGTGGATAATGCGCGCATGCGTTTTGCCACCATCATCCTCCTGGCGCTGTTGGCCGTGGTTCAGGCCGAACTCTGGTTCGGCAAGGGTGGCGTCCCCCGCGTGATGGCGCTGCGGGCCCAGGTGCAGACGCAGCAGCGCGCCAACGCGGAGGCCCAGGCCCGCAACGAGCAGCTCTCCGCCGAAGTGCGTGACCTGCAAGAAGGCCTGGAGATGGTCGAAGAAAAGGCCCGCACCGAGCTGGGCATGGTCAAGCCCGACGAGATCTACGTTCAGTTGACCACCAAGCTGCCGCAAGTCATGCCGGCGCAGTCGGCCTCTGCGCCCACACCCTGAGCGCTTTGTCCGTTCTCGAGCGTTGGTATGTCTGGCCACCTCATTGCCGTGCTGGGTGCCGCTGGTACGGGCAAGACCACGCTCGCACGTGAGCTGACGCGCATCCTCACGGCGCGGGACATGGACGCGGTGATGGTCCCGCAAACCTGGCGTGAGGTGATCGAGCCATCCAGCGCATCGCAGTGTCTTGCTGAGCGGCGCGCCATGGCCGCCGAGCAAACGAGGCTGATCGCCGAGGCCAGGGCCGCACACCAGCTGGTGCTGGCCGACACGACACCCCTGATGCTGTCACTTGAGACCGACGCGCCGCCACTGCGTGAACAGGCCTTGCGCGACCACGCACAGGTCGGCACCACCTTGCTGATGTCGCTGGACCTGGCCTGGACGAAGCCCGCCACAACGAACGGGCGAGCTGCCGATGCTCCGGCCGACTCACAGGCGCACACAGACACATTGATCCGCCAAGCCCTGCAGGAAGCCGGGCAGCCTTATGCCGTGGTGGCCGGGCACGGTATCGCCCGTGTGGAGCATGCCTTGTCCATCATCGACCTTTGGCTGGACGAGCCCGCTCGGCAGACCCGTCGCGCCACAACAGCAGGGTCTCGCTGGCGCTGGTTCTGCGACAACTGCGACGATGGCGAATGCGAGCAGCATTGGCTTACCCGCCAGCGTTGACCGGCATCGAGCAAGGCCCATGGACAGCACCGAGCCATTGAGCATCCTCTGGCAGGACGATGACCTGGTCGCCGTGCACAAACCGGCCGGCTGGCTTGTTCACCGCACAGGCCTGGACGCGCACGAAACCCGCTTCGTGATGCAGACCTTGCGGGATCAACTGGGGCGGCATGTCTTTCCCGTTCATCGCCTGGACAAAGGCACGTCGGGTGTGCTGCTCATGGCCTTGCATGCGGATGCGGCCCGTGCCCTGTGCGAGGCTTTCGCGTTGCAGCAGGTGCAAAAGCGCTACATCGCCATGGTGCGCGGCTGGCCCGAGGCGCAGAGCGAAGTCGATCACGCGCTCAAGCCCGATGACGCGCCCGCCGATGCGCCAGCCCAGCCTGCCCGCACGACGCTTTACCGCCGGGGCACCTTGCAGCTCGACATCCCTGTTGACCGCTATCCCAGCACGCGCGTGGCCCTGGTCGAAGCGGTGCCGCACACCGGGCGTCGCCACCAGATTCGGCGGCACCTCAAGCACGTGGCTCATCCCATCATCGGCGATACCACGCATGGCAAAGGCGCGCACAACCGCTGGTGGGCGCAGCAACTGGGGCAGCAGCGCCTGTGGCTGCATGCCTTGTCACTGCAACTGGTGCAGCCCTTTTCAGGGCAACCCTTGAACCTGATGTCGCCGATCCCCTTCGATCCGCTCACGCGGGTGCAGAACCAGCAAGCCAGTCTCAATCAAGATTGGGCCTATCTGCTGGCAGACATGCCCTGGCAGTTCACTGAAGCCGCGATGAGCTGGGCGGCGTGTCCGCCCCATCCGTGAACAGCTCGGCCGTGTCCACCGGGTCGAAGCGGTAGTGCTGGCCGCAGAAGTCGCAGCCGATCTCGACCTGGCCTTGCTCGGCCACGATGGAATCGATCTCTTCCTGGCCCAGGCTGCGCAGCATATCGGCCACGCGCTCGCGTGAGCAGGTGCAGGCAAAGCGCGGCCCATCAAGGCCCGTCATGGGCTCGAAGTAGCGCACGTCCTCTTCCCAGAACAGACGACGCAGGATGGTGGGTGCATCCAGCGTCAACAACTCTTCCTGTTTCAGTGTCGAGGCCAGGTGGGCGATGCGGTTGTAGTGCTCAGCCATCTCGACCGGGTCGACCTCTGGCGCGCCACCTTCGAGATTGCCCGTGCCCTCGATGGGCAGGCGCTGGATCAGCAGGCCGCACGCGACATCATCATTGGCCGCGAGGATCAGCTTGCTTTCAAGCTGTTCGGACTTGCGCATGTACTGCTCCAGCACCGCGCTCAGGTCATGCAGTGCAGCACCGTCTTCGCCATTGAGCGGCACCACACCTTGATAAGGCTGCTGCCCGGGCAGGCGCTCCTTGGGGTCCAGCGTGATGGCGCAGCGGCCCTGGCCATGCACATTGACCATGATCTCCAGCGGCAGGCGACCGCCGTCCGTTGCCGGCAACTCACCAACCACCTTGGCGGTGGAGCGGAAGCTCAGATCAGGCTGCACCTCGGTCACGGCCAGCTTCACAGGTCCATCACCGAAGATCTGCATGACCACCGCGCCATTGAACTTGATGTTGGCCTGCATCAGCACGCCGGCCGCGCTCATCTCGCCCAGCAGGCGGCGCAGGGGCGCATCGAAGGCTCCTGCCGATTCACGGCGGCGCAGTGCTTCCTGCCAGCCATCGGTCAGGCGCACGAGCATGCCCCGCACGGGCAGGCCTTCGAACAGAAACTTGTGCAATTCACTCATGAGGGCTCATTCCTTGGCCGGTACGTCAACGCGCACCAGATCTGTCTTGTATTGGGCCGATTTCGCCACATACAAGGCCGTACCGATGTGCATGCGGGCCAAGTCTCCTTCGCTCAAGGGGCGCACGGCCTTGGCGGGTGAGCCCATGATCAGCATGCCGTCCTCGAACACCTTGCCTTCGGTCACCAGGGCACCTGCCGCGACCAAGCAATTCTTGCCGATTACCGCGCCATTGAGCACCACGGCCTGGATGCCGATGAGCGAGCCATCGCCGATGGTGCAGCCGTGCAGCATGGCCTGGTGCCCCACCGTCACATCCTGGCCGATGATCAGGCCGTAGCCGATGTCGGTGTGCAGCACCGAGGACTCCTGCACATTCGAGCGCTCGCCGATCACGATGGGCTCGTTGTCGCCGCGCAGGGTCACGTGCGACCACACGCTGCAGCCTTCGGACAAGGTCACGTCGCCGATCACGTCGGCCGATTCGGCCACATAGGCCGTGGGGTGGACCTGGGGTGTCTTGTCCTCGATGCGGTAGATCGCCATGGTGAGGGGGCGCGCGTGCGAGCGACGCGGCAAAGCAGTGGGAGAAGCTCGGATTTTAATGATGAGAAAATAAAACCTCACCAACCCGTGAGCACCATGCTGATTCTGCTGTCCCCCGCCAAAAGTCTGGATTACGAGGCCGCCCCCACGACTGACAAGCACACGCTGCCGCAATTCGTCAAAGAGTCGGCCGAACTCATCGAGGTGCTCAAGCCCTACACGCCAGCCCAGATCGCCTCGCTGATGGACCTCAGCGACGCCTTGTCCACGCTCAATGTGGCGCGCTACGCGGCCTGGCGCCCCAGGTTCACGGCCAAGAACAGCAAGCAGGCCGTGCTGGCGTTCAATGGCGATGTCTATGAGGGCCTGGACGCCACCAGCCTCAAGCAGGCCGATCTGGATTGGGCCCAAGACCACGTTGCCATCCTCAGCGGGCTTTATGGCATCTTGCGTCCGCTGGACTGGATTCAGCCCTATCGGCTGGAAATGGGGACCAAGCTGCCCAACCCGCGCGGCAAGGATTTGTACGCTTGGTGGGGCGACACCCTCGCGAATCACCTCAACGCGCAACTGACCAGGCAGAAGGACGACCTCATCATCAACCTGGCGTCGCAGGAGTACTTCAAATCGGTCAAGCGCAAGGCGCTCAAGGCCAGGGTGATCGAGTGCGTGTTCGAAGACTGGAAGAACGGGGACTGGAAAGTCATCAGCTTCCACGCCAAGCGTGCACGTGGCCTGATGGCACGTCATGCGATCTTGAAGCAGGCGAAGAAGCCGGCCGATCTGCTGAATTTCAAGGCCGAAAGCTATGCTTACGACGAGGCCGCGTCTGAAGCGGATCGTTTCGTGTTCAGGCGCAAGCTGCCTGACTGAGTTGACAAGGCAAGGATATGTCCGAGCAACTGATCACACCTGAGCTGCGCAAGTGGATCATCGAGCAGGCCGAAGCGGGGCACGCGGCCGAGGTGGTGCTGGCTGCCATGAGGGCCAGTGGCTGGGATGAGGACGTGGCCTTGTCCGCCATGGAAGAGGTCATGGTTGCCCGGGTGGCCCAGGTGCAGACGGGGCTCAAAAGCGTACCTGAGTTGGCCGCCAGTGGGGGCTCGGAGGTCTGGGCCCATGACAGGCACGTGAAGATCCTCGTGCAGATGAAGAACCCGCGCGTGGTGGTGTTCGGGGATCTGCTGTCGCAGCAGGAGTGCCAGGCCCTGATGGACTTGGCACAGCCCCGCATGGCGCGCTCCCAGACGGTGGTCAACGCCACGGGTGGCAGCGAAGTCAATGACGCCCGCACAAGCCAGGGTATGTTTTTCGTGCGTGGCGAGAATGAGTTGTGCGGCAAGATCGAGGCGCGCATCGCGGCCTTGCTGAACTGGCCGATTGAAAACGGCGAAGGTATCCAGGTGCTGCGATATACCCCGGGTGCCGAATACAAGCCGCATTTTGATTATTTCGACCCTGCGCAACCCGGCTCGACGGCCATTTTGAAACGCGGAGGCCAGCGCGTGGGGACGGTGGTGATGTACCTCAATACACCTGAATCTGGCGGCGCCACCATTTTTCCGGACGCTGGGGTGGACGTTCACGCGGTGGCAGGGCAGGCCGTGTTTTTCGCTTATGGCGTACCTCACCCTTCCACCAAGACGCTGCATGGTGGTGCACCGGTGAAGGAGGGCGAGAAATGGGTGGCCACCAAATGGCTGCGTGAACGGACTTTTGAATGAATGCAAATTTTTTTGTGTGGTGTGTCAACCGGACTTGGAGACAGCACGTTGTGGGCTGACAGACTTGGCAGTGACCTGGTCTGAAAACCAACCACATACCCTTTGGAGTTACCTCATGAAAAAGCTGATCGCCGCTCTGATCGCCTCGATGTTTGCTGTTGGCGCTTTCGCCGCTGAAGCCGCTGCTACCGCCCCCGCTGCTGAAGCCGCGTCCGCTCCCGCCAAGAAGGTCAAGAAGCACCACAAGGCTGCCAAGAAGGCTGCTGCCGCTTCTGAAGCTGCTTCGAAGTAATTCGATGATGCGCCGGCCAATTTGATTGGCTGGTGTGCAAACAAAAAGCCCGGCTTGCCGGGCTTTTTGTTTCAGGGCCGCTGACGCGGCCGATAAGGTTGTTAACCCCTGCGAGCGCGACGCGGTGGCAAGGCGGTCACATTCCCGCCATGGTTGTTGGCCGCTTCGGAGCGATGGGGTGCGCGCATATCCTGAGGCTGCTCAGATTTATAGCCGGAAGACGCACCGTGGCGCGGCCCGCTGTTGTTGTGCGCTTGCGCGCCACCACGCCCCTGGTTATGCCCGGATGAATGCCCGCTGCCATGCCCGCCACCGCGGTTGATCTGGTTGGCGCGTGAGCCCGGCGCGCCGTGCAGCACCCGGCGACCCAGCTGGATCGGCTCGGGTCTGGCGTGCGGATCGGGCTCGAAGCCTGGAACGGTTTCTTGGGGAATACGGCGCTTGATGAGCTTTTCGATATCGGCAAGAAAGCCGTTTTCGTCCACGCACACCAGGGAAACCGCTTCGCCTTCGGCGCCTGCGCGCCCCGTGCGGCCAATGCGGTGCACGTAATCCTCGGGGACATTGGGCAACTCGAAATTGACCACGTGAGGCAATTGATCAATATCGATGCCGCGTGCCGCAATATCTGTCGCCACGAGTACCTGCAATTCGCCCGATTTGAACTCGGCCAAAGCACGGGTGCGGGCGCTTTGGCTTTTATTGCCATGGATGGCCATGGCCGTGACGTCTTGTTTCAGCAGGTATTCAACCAAACGATTGGCGCCGTGTTTCATGCGCGTGAAAACCAGCACCTGATGCCAATCATTGCTTTTGATCAGGTGGGTCAGTAATTCGCGCTTGCGGTCGCGGTCAACCAGATAGACCTTTTGAGCTATGGTATCTGCCGTCGCATTTCGCCGCGCAACCTCAATCACCTTGGGATTGTTGAGCAAACGTTCTGCCAGGGCTTTGATCTCGTCAGAGAAAGTCGCCGAAAAAAGCAGGCTTTGCTTTTTGGGAGGCAGAATTGACAAAACGCGCCGGATATCATGGATAAATCCCATATCCAGCATGCGATCGGCTTCGTCCAGCACGAAATATTCAACGCGGCTGAGGTCGAGCGTGCCTTGCTGGTGGTGGTCCAGCAGGCGGCCCGGCGTGGCCACGAGGACGTCCAGGCCTCGGCGGAGTGCGTCGATTTGCGGTGTCATGCCGACACCACCAAACATCACTGCAGAACGTATCGGTAAATATTTGCTGTAAACCCGCACCGATTCTTCGACTTGTGCAGCCAATTCTCGTGTAGGCGTCAGGATCAATGCGCGGATGTGACGCCTGTCGGCCACTTGAGGGGCACTAGGCGACGTCATCAATTTGTGTAGCAACGGCAGGGTGAAACCAGCGGTTTTACCCGTACCAGTTTGAGCCCCAGCAAGGAGATCACCTCCAGCCAGCACGGCAGGAATCGCCTGCTCCTGGATAGGGGTGGGGGTTGAATAGCCAGCTTCGTGAACTGCTTTCAACAAGGGGGCAATTAACCCCAAATCTTCAAACGACATACAGCTGGCCCAAGTCAGGTGAAACGGCGACTGCACTCATCCATTCCGGGCCTGGACAAAGATGAGTCAACCGATTGGGTAGTGCGGTAGGTCGGGGGAAACCCGCTCTCCGCGACGCGATGTATTTAATCGCGACTGATTAAATTGTAGGGCCGGCTGGGAATATTGCCTAGCTTCAAACGGACGTTCGGTGCCCACTTTGTGAGCAAACATGTATCGAAATGTATCTCATCTGCATCGCGAAAGTGTGCGGGACACGTAAATAGGGGGTACAGGCATCCTAGAATTGGCAAATGAGTTCAATGGTCCTCGCACGCAAATACCGCCCGAAAGGCTTCGACAGCATGGTCGGGCAAGGGCATGTGGTTCAGGCGCTGAGCAATGCGCTGACGCAGCAGCGTCTCCATCACGCCTATCTTTTCACCGGGACGCGCGGGGTGGGCAAGACCACCGTGTCGCGCATCCTGGCTAAGTCGCTCAATTGCGTGGGGGCTGATGGGCAGGGCGGCATCACCGCGTCGCCGTGCGGTCAGTGCCAGCCGTGTCGGGACATCGACACCGGCCGCTTCGTGGACTATGTGGAGCTGGATGCGGCCTCGAACCGTGGTGTCGAGGAGATCTCGCAATTGCTGGAGCAGGCGGTCTACAAGCCGGTGGTGGGGCGCTTCAAGGTCTACATGATCGACGAAGTGCACATGCTGTCGAACACGGCGTTCAACGCCATGCTCAAGACGCTGGAAGAGCCGCCCGACTACCTGAAGTTCGTGCTGGCAACCACCGACCCGCAGAAGGTGCCGGTCACGGTGCTGTCGCGCTGTCTGCAGTTCAACCTGCGTCCGATGCCCGCGCAGACCGTGCAGGAGCACCTGGCTGGCGTGTTGGCGGTCGAAGGCGTCGTGTATGAGCCGGAGGCCTTGCGCCTGCTGGCGCGTGCGGCGCGTGGCTCCATGCGTGACGCCATGTCCCTGACCGATCAGGCCATTGCCTTTGGCGGCGGCCAACTGCAGGAAGGGCCTGTGCGGCACATGCTGGGCGCGGTTGATCGTCAGCACGTGCAGCGTATCGTGGAAGCCGTGGCGGCTGGCGATGGCAAGGGCCTGGTGGATGCTGTAGACACCTTGCGGCAGCTGGGTTTGTCGGCCGCAGGCACTTTGGAAGAGCTAGCGACCGCCTTGCAGCGCATGGCGGTGATCCAGGCTGTGCCCGCCTTGAGTGATTCGGATGACCCGGACGAGCTCGTATGGCGTGCGCTGGCGCCCTTGCTGGCCCCTGACGAAACCCAGTTGTTCTACAGCTTGTGCCTGCAAGGCCGGGCCGAACTCGCCCTGGCGCCGGATGAATACGCTGGTTTGCTGATGCTCTTGCTGAGGCTGCTGGCATTCAAGCCAGGCAGCGGTGCCGCACAAGGAGTACCCAGCAGCCCAAAAGCTGAAGGCTCGGTCCCCAGGCAGGCGCCGCGGACCGAGCCGGTTCCCAGTGCTGTGACGCAGCGGCCCGCCCTGGTGGTAGGGCGCGCGCCTGCGGAGCACGCGCCACTGGTGGCTGCCATGCCTGTGGCCAAACCCGCGCCTGCGCCGGCACCTTCCGTTGCGGCCCCAGGCTCGGGGGGGCAGGCTGCGCCATCCGCCGGGGCGCAATCCGTGGCGCCGTGGGATGCCTTGCCGCCCGAGGCCGAGGCGGGTCTGATGGAAGGGGAGCCGCCCGCCATCGACATCCCGCCTGAAGATGAGTTCGTGCCAACCGAAGCGGCGATGTCGCCATCCTTGGCTGAGGCGGCCTCCGCGCCGGCTCTTGCAGCGCCCGCAGAGCGCAAGGTGTCCATCGAGTTGCCGCCACCCGGCACAGATCCATTGTCCGACCGCTGGGCCGAGCTGGTGGCGCAGATGAACGCCCAAGGTGTCATCACAGCGCTGGTGCGTGAACTGGCCATGCAGGCGCAGTGCGTGGCGCACCGCGACGAGGGTGGGCAAAGCATGTGGAGCCTGCGTGTGGAGCGCGAGAGCCTGCGCAGCGAGACCAACCGGGAGCGCCTGGCGCAGGCCATGTCGCAGGTGCTGGCTGCGCAGGTCCTGCTCGAACTGGAAAGGGGCGCGGCCTTCAACACGCCGGCCCAACGTGATCAGGTGGCGCGCGAGCAACGGCAGCACCAAGCCGAGCACCTGATCGAAAGCGATGCCCTGGTGCGCAGCCTGTTGTCGCAGTACCCGGGGGCGCGTATCGTGCCGGGGTCGATCAAGCCGCTGTGAGCCCGTCCGCTCAACTGCGGCGACAATCATGTTTTGCGCAAGAAAGGATGATGAGCCATGCTCAAAGGACAACTCGCCGGCCTGATGAAACAGGCCCAGCAGATGCAGGACAACCTCAAGAAGGCCCAGGACGAACTGGCGCTGATCGAGGTGGAAGGCCAGTCTGGTGCTGGTCTGGTGAAGGTCGTGATGACCTGCAAGAACGACGTCAAGCGCGTCACCATCGACCCCAGCCTGCTGGCCGATGACAAGGACATGCTGGAAGACCTCGTGGCTGCAGCGTTCAACGACGCTGTGCGCAAGGCGGAGGCCACCAGCGCCGAGAAGATGGGCAAGCTGACCGCCGGCATGCCCATGCCACCGGGCATGAAGTTCCCCTTCTGACCTGTCGATACAGATGGCCGACCCCGCGCTGGATGGGCTGATCGAGGCGCTGCGTTGCCTGCCCGGTATTGGGCAGAAGTCGGCGCAGCGCATGGCCTACCACCTGCTGCAGCATGATCGGCCTGGTGCGCTCAAGCTCGCCAGGGCCCTGGATGGGGCCGTGTCGGATGTGGGGCATTGCCAGCGCTGCCACACCTTCAGCCGTGCGCCGATCTGTGATGTGTGCCTGGACCCTGAGCGTGACCCACAGCTGCTGTGCGTGGTCGAAACGCCGGCCGACCAGGCCGCACTGGAGCGCACCGGCAGCTACAAGGGGCAGTACTTCGTGCTGCTGGGGCGCCTGAGTCCGCTCGATGGCCAGGGCGTGAAAGACATTGGCCTGGCAGCCTTGCTGGAGCGCGCTTCAGATGGCGTGGTCAGGGAGGTGATCCTGGCCACCAACTTCACGGCCGAAGGCGAAGCCACGGCCCATGTGCTCAGCGAGCAACTGAAGGCCCGAGGTCTGAAGGTGACCCGGCTGGCGCGTGGCGTGCCGGTGGGCAGTGAGCTGGAGTATGTGGACTTGGGCACCATCGCCCATGCCTTCATGGACAGGCGCTGACCCAACGATCTGACCAGGGCGGCGCGCTCAGGTCAGCGCGCGCTGGCCACCCGCACACGTGCACCACGGTTTACGGCTGACTTGGCCTTGGCGGTGCCGCGCACTGGTGTACGCGAGACACTGGCCATCACGCGTGCAGGCGCCCGTGAGCGGACCGCGAGCTTGGCTCGTGTGCGGCTTGCCGCCACATTACGTGCCGCAGATTTGTTGGGAACGTACACGACCACGGTCTGGCCGCGTGCAAAAGTGGCGGAGGCCGATGTGCGGTTCCATTGCGCCACCTGCTGGGCTGACACGCGATAGCGGCGGGCGACGCTGGCCACGGTGTCGCGCTTGCCAGCCTTGAGGCTCACGCGGCGCATGGGTGGCAGATCGGGGGCCAAGGCCATGATCGCATTGTCGGCCAGCGCTTCAGAGACATCCTGCGCACGTTGACCCGAGCGAGGGACCAGCAGGGTCGAGCCGGCCTTCACCAGCATCTTGGGTGGGATGTGGTTGATGTCGCGCAGATTGCTTTCGCTCATGCCAACCTGACGGGCGGCGTCGGCGGGGCGCATCGTGCGCGGCACGACCCAGGCAGTCCAGGTGGCCAGCGCCCCCTTGTGGTCGCCGAGGTTGTGCACGAACAGGCTGGCGTTGTCGTAAGGCAGCAGCACCTGTGGTGTGCCCGCCGCCAGGATCACGGGCTTGTTCAACGAGGGGTTGAGTGCCTTGAACTCATCCAGGGGCAAGCCGGCCAGCCGTGCGGCCAGGGCGGCGTCCATGTCGCGCTGGATGGGCACGCTCACGAAGTAAGGGTGGTTCTCGATGGGCGTGAGCGTCAGGCCGTAGGTCTCGGGGTGCCAGATGATGTTCTTGACCGCATGCAGCTTGGGCACGTAGTTGCGTGTCTCGGCCGGCATGTTGAGGCTGGCATAGTCGGTGGGCAGACCCTTTTGTGCATTGCGGTTGATGGCGCGCTGCACATTGCCTTCGCCCCAGTTGTAGGCGGCCAGCGCCAGGTGCCAGTCGCCAAACTGTTTGTAGAGGCGCTGCATGTAGTCCAGCGCGGCGCGGGTCGAGGCCAGCACGTCGCGGCGATCGTCGCGAAACAGGTTCTGCTTGAGTTCGAAGTCCTTGCCGGTCGAGGGCATGAACTGCCAGATGCCCGAAGCACGGGCCGACGACAAGGCTTGCGGGTTGAAGGCGCTTTCGATGAAGGGCAGCAGTGCCAGCTCGGTTGGCATCTGGCGGCGCTCGATTTCATCGACCACATGGAAAAGGTAGCGGCTGGCCCGCTCGGTCATGCGCTGCACGTACTCGGGGCGGCTGGTGTACCAGCGCTCGTGTTCGAGCACCAGTTCGCTTTCCAGCGGGGGCAGGCCAAAGCCCTTGCGCACACGACCCCAGAGATCCTGATTGGCGGTGGTGTCGCTCAGGTCCACGGCGGCGTCGGGGCGCAGCGGGTCGCTGGGCGTGCCGATGGCTTCCTTGCCGTCTTGATCATCGACATTCGCTGTTGCGTCTGTGTTGGCGGCATTGTCTTTGGTCGCAGGCGCCGCACTGGCCTTGGGCGTCATGGCGGCCACGGCTGTGTCATTGCTGTGCAAGGTGGCGGCGGCGATGTCCACACGCAGGCCGGATGCCGGGTCCTGCTTGACGGCACCACGCAGGAACTTGCCGTCGCTGCCGGCCTGGGCCATTCCAACTGCGGGTGGGGCGCTCTGAAGGAGCTTGTCCATGTCGATCTGCTGGCGGCTCTGGGGGCCATAGATCGAGCCACATGCCGTCATCATCAGGCATCCAAGGACCGCGGCACTCAAGGTGAAGGGGCGTCGTGTCGAGCGTGTTGTCTTCATCTTCAGAATGTGTTTTTCCATAGACGCAGTGCGGCAAAGACAGCCTCGGGGCTGGCATCCTTTGCGCCGTGCTGCAGGGCGCTGGAAACCACTTCGGGTTCGGTGCAACGGAGAAAGGGGTTGACCGCTTTCTCGTTGCGCATGGTGCCGGGCAGGGTGGGCAGTGCTTGGGCTCTCAAAGCCTCGCAATGCGACTGGTAGGCACCAAGGTCAAGGTTGTTTGGCTCAACAGCCTTCGCGAAGCGCAGATTGCTGAGGGTGTATTCGTGAGCGGCACAGACGCGGGTGGCGCCGGGCAACTGCTTGAGCCGGGTCAGGCTGGCGTGAAGCTGTGCCATGGTACCGTCAAACAGGCGGCCGCATCCGCCAGAGAAGAGTGTATCTCCAACAAAGGCGATTGGATCGAAGGCGTGCTGATCTGGCGCATGCTCGATGAGGTAAGCGATGTGTCCGGCCGTGTGGCCTGGCACGTCCAGCACCTTGATGTCCAGGCCTTCCCAGTGGACGACGTCGCCCTCCTGAAGCTTGTGCGTCAGCCCTTCGATGCCTTCGTTCAGCGGGCCGTAGACCGTGGCGTGAAGAGATTGCAGGCCCGCCAGACCGCCGATGTGATCCGGATGGTGATGGGTCACTAGAATGGCGGTCAGCGTCAACCCGCGTTGCCGCAGTGCTTCAAGCACGGGCGCGGCATCACCTGGATCGACCACGAGGGCATGGCGCCCGTTGTGCAGCATCCAGATGTAGTTATCGGTGAAGGCGGGTAGAGCAAGTAATTCCATGACCAGAGTCGATCCGATTATAGAGTTGCATCCTTGGCTGGCTTTGCCGCCAGGGCAGGCCCTGCTGGAGTGGGAACAGGCCCAGATGGATCGCCTGGTGGCCGATATCTTCGGCTTCCATGCCTTGCAGCTGGGCCTGCCTGAGCTCGATGGCTTGCGCACGAACCGGATGCAGCACCGCTGGCTCGCGCTGGACGCAGCATACGCGCATTGGCGGCCGGCGGATGAAGTGGCCAAGGCCAGCGATGTGGTGTGTGATGAGAACGCGCAGCTCAACGGTGCGCCCTTCAGTATGCGCTGCGACTTCGAGGCCTTGCCTTTTCCGAGCAACAGCCTGGACCTGGTTGTGTTGCCGCATGCGCTGGAGCTGGCGCGTGACCCGCACGACACCTTGCGCGAGGTCGAACGCGTGCTGGTGCCCGAAGGTCGCGTGGTGATCGCCGGCTTCAACCCGGCCAGCCTGTGGGGCATGTGGCAGCGCATGGGGCGCTGGGGTGTGCAGTCTGCCCTGGTCTTGCCGCAAGGCGAGTTCATTGCCTATTGGCGTCTGCGCGACTGGCTGCGCCTGCTGGACCTGGAGGTGGAGGCCGGTTGCTTTGGCTGCTACAGGCCCATGGTGCGCAGCGAGCAGTCATGGGCGCGGCTGCGCTGGATGGAGCACGCGGGTGACCGCTGGTGGCCCGTGCTGGGCGCCGTGTATTTTGTGGTGGCCGTCAAGCGCTCGCGAGGCATGCGCCTGGTCGGCAAGATCAAGAAGGCCCGTGTCGCACCGACTGCGGCGCCGGCTGTCGTGGCCCAGCGTCATCAGCGCGAAGGCCAGTTTCAACAGGATGTGAATGGATGACTGAATCGGCAACGCCCGCCGTGGTGATGTACACCGACGGTGCGTGCAAGGGCAACCCGGGCCGCGGTGGCTGGGGTGTGTGGATGGTCAGCGGCCAGCATGAAAAGGAGATGTGGGGTGGCGAGTTGATGACCACCAACAACCGCATGGAGCTGACCGCCGTGATCGAGGCGCTCAAGGTGCTCAAGCGCCGCTGCAAGGTCGTGATCTACACCGACAGCGAGTACGTGCGCAAAGGCATCACCGAGTGGATCTCAGGCTGGAAGCGCCGTGGCTGGAAGACGGCCGACAACAAGCCGGTGAAGAACGCGGAGCTGTGGCTCATGCTCGAAGAGCTGGCATCGCAGCACGACGTGGACTGGCGCTGGGTCAAGGGTCATGCGGGTGACCCGGGCAATGAGCGGGCCGATGGCCTGGCCAACCGAGGCGCCGCCGAGGCGAAGTGAACCGTGGGGCCTGGCCTCAGAGAATGAGGACCATGGTCAGCTTGTCAAAATAGCGGACCTGGCCGGGGCCGTCCACCAGCTTGATCGCATGGGGCAGCACACCGCAGGCCTGAAAGCCCGCGCGTTCATACAGACGGATGGCGGACTCGCTGGACGTGCTCACACGCAGTGTGATCTGCTCCAGCCCAATGGCCTTGCGTGCCTCGGCGATCAGGGCATTGACCAGCAGCAGGCCGACGCCTTTGCCCGTGTGCCTGGGGCTGACCATCATGCTGTTGAGCTCGGCACTGTGCCGCAGCTTCTGCAGGGACTGGCGCTCCAGCCCGATCATGCCGACGAGTTCCTTGTCGATCGAGGCACCCAGCAGGAAACTGCCGCCCAGGGTCTCGCTCAGGCCCAGCCGGCCCAGATAGCTCTCGGGGGGGCGCGCCTGCTCGCTTTCGATGTCAGCGTCGAAAGCATCGGGATGCAGCCTCAGGCCTTCGTCCCGCAGTCTCTTGTACGCACTCAGCTCAGCAGGCGCGATCCGCGCGATGCGCACGGCTGTTTCAGTCCCGACCACGCAGCGTCTCCAGGGTGTTCATGTTGGCAAAAGCGCTCGCGTCGTTGAAGGATACGCTGGACCATTGCTGGGTACGGACCCAGTTGCCAACTTTACGTTCACCGTTCACGAACTGCTGGACAGTGTCAGGGCAAACCCGCTTGCGGATCAATCCACAGACCCAATGGTGACGGGCCTCTCCCATGCCGCTTTGTGTGCAAGGGATCACGATGTCGGCGTTTGTTTGCATGGCATGGCTCATCAGGCGGCCGACAAGGTCGAGCGGAAGGTGCGGTGTGTCGCACGGTGCGACCAGCACCCAGTCGGTCTGGGCATGGCGCAAGGCCGTGATGATGCCGGCCAGTGGTCCGCTCTGGGTTGGCAGATCGGCGTCGTCGGGCCACACGTTATGAGGCGCTGTTGGATGCTCTGTTTTCAGGACGGGTGTGAGCCGTTGTTCGAGCAACTGTTGATAGCGCGCCAGGTTGCGGTTCGCACCGATGCACAGCGTGGCGCATTGCGGGGCCAGTCGTTCCAGAACCCAGGTCGCCAGCGGTTGGCCTTGGTAGTCGATCAGGCCTTTGTCCTGGCCCTGAATGCGACGGCCTTCGCCGCCAGCGAGCAGCCAGCCCGTGACGTCCGGATAAGCGGGGGGGTGCTCAGCCACCGATGTAGCTCATCTCGATGCGGCCCTGGGGGATGTCGGGGGTGTCTGGCGTAGCTTGGCCACGCAATTGAGAGTAGCGGTCCTGCCTGCCAGACCACAAGGCGGCCACGCGGGCGGTGATCTGCTCGTCGCTTTCGCTTGGGCTGCGAAGCAGGGCGCGCAGGTCGTAGCCGCGGCTGGCGAACAGGCAGGTGTAGAGGCGGCCTTCGGTGGACAAGCGCAAACGGCTGCAGTCGCCGCAGAAGGCCTGGGTGACGCTGGAGATGAAGCCGACGTGCCCGGCGCCATCGGTGTAAGCCCAGCGCTCGGCCGTGGCATCGGGGCGGCTGGCATCGGCGGGGTGCAGGGCAAAGGCCTCGTGGATGCGCATGCGCACGTCCTCGGAAGGCAGCACCTGTGTCATCTGCCAGCGGTTGGTCTGGCCAACGTCCATGAACTCGATGAAGCGCAGCTCGACACCGCTGTGCCTAAAGTGCGTGGCCATGGGCAGGATCTGTGCGTCATTCACGCCCTTTTGCACGACCATGTTGACCTTGATGGGCGCCAGTCCCACAGCCTGGGCGGCCTCGATGCCAGCCAGGACTTCGGCTACGGATGTGTCAGCGTCGCTCATGGTCTGGAAGACGGTGTCGTCCAGTGCGTCGAGGCTGACCGTGACACGCTGCAGGCCCGCGTCTTTCAATGCCTGGGCCTTGCGTTTGAGCAGGCTGCCATTGGTGGTCAAGGTCAGCTCGGGTGGTTCACCGTCCAAGGTGCGCAGTTGCGCCAGCTGGGCGATGAGCTTGTCGATGTCCTTGCGCAGCAGGGGCTCGCCGCCTGTGAGCCGCAGCTTGCGCGCACCCAGCGAGAGGGCAATGCGCGCGACACGGGTGATCTCTTCGAAGCTGAGCAGCTCCGCGTGGGGCAGGAAGGGGTGGTCACTGCCGAAAGCCGTGCGGGGCATGCAATAACCACAACGGAAGTTGCAGCGGTCGGTCACCGAGATGCGCAGATCCCTGAGGGGGCGGCCCAGCGTGTCAAGCGGCGTGATGCCGAGGCCGAGGCTGGGCGCCTGCGGCAAAGGCTGGACATCAGGGGCGGACGTGCGGATGGGGACGACCCGGCCTGGCCGCCGAGCGGGATACTGACTCATGGCCCGAGATTGTGCGGCAAGTCGGGCGGCCCTGACGGCAACTCAGTTGTTGGGTGGCGTGGCGGGCTGTCGCGCCGAGATGGCCGGGGCGCGGCGGGCGCCGTCATAGCGCTGCTGCCAGTAGGCCTGGCGCATGTCTTCCACCCGTACCTGGCCGCCAGCGCGGGGCGAGTGGATGAACTTGTCGTCGCCGATGTAGATGCCGACGTGCGAGAAGGTGTGGCGCAGGGTGTTGAAGAACACCAGGTCGCCGGGCTTGAGCTCTGACTTCTGGATGGGGACGAGATCGGGGGAGTTGGCCTGCTCGATGGCGCGGCGCGGCAGGATCAGCCCGACGCTGTTTTCGAAGACGTGACGGGTAAAGCCGCTGCAGTCAAAACCGCTTTGCTCGGAAGTGCCGCCTCGGCGATAGGGCACGCCCAGGAAGTTCATGGCTGACAGTACCAGTTCGGAGGCCATGTCGGAGGCCTTGTCGCGCACCTGCTGGGCCAACTCGACCACGGGCTTGGTGTTGGGCAGCAGGCCCTTGTCGTTCAAGAAGCGGGAAATCGGGTCAGGGCTGTCGGCGGCCGTAACGACCTGGATGTTTGTGTTGGCGGCCGCAGGCGAGGGGGCAGCCGCGGTATTGGTGGCATTGGCCACGGTGCCGGCGGCGCTGGTGATGGTGCCGGTGGCGGCAGGTGCAGATTGGGCCGAGGCCGGCATCGAAGCGCCAAGCGTCAAACCGCAGGCAAGCACGCCAGCGACGAGCGCGGACCAGCGGTCACCAAGATGGATCCCGGGGGCAGGGTCGCCCAAAGATTGGGCTAGGCGGCCTTGACGGCGGATCGTGAAAACCATGGATCGCAAGCGTAGGGGCTCGACTGCAACGCGTCAACCTCGGTAAGCCAGGGAAAACCTGAGATTAGCACCGAATTTCCACGTTTCAGGCCGAACGTCGAGGCCCAATCGCTTGCGAAAAGGATGGAATCAGACCAATTTGAGGGTCACGTCGATGTTGCCCCGAGTGGCATTGGAGTAAGGGCAGACCTGGTGAGCGGCGTCGATCAGGGCCTGGGCTTCGTCGTGTGCCATGCCAGGAAGACTAATGTTGAGGGTGACTTGGATGCCGAAGCCAGCAGGAATAGGGCCGATACCGACTTCAGACGCGATCTGGGTGCCGGCGGGCAGCAGCTTCTTGGATTGACCCGCGACGAAGCCCATGGCACCAATGAAACAAGCTGCATAACCTGCTGCAAAAAGTTGCTCAGGGTTGGTGCCTTGGCCATTGCCACCCAACTCCTTCGGGCGGGCCAGCGCAACGTCGAGCTTGTTGTCGGAGGTGACTGCGCGGCCGTCGCGGCCACCTGTGGCGGTGGCGTGGGCGGTGTAAAGAACTTGATCGAGTGCCATGTTGCTGCCTTTGCAATGTGAGTAGATGACAATTTAATTGTGCACAATTTAATTGTCATATGCAGGAGCCTGAAGAGAAGGCCCGGGCGCAATCAGGGGAATTCAGTGGCTGGGTGATTCGGGTGGCTGATCGACCAGGAGCCGGTCACGCAGTTGATTCAGTTGTGCACGCAGTGCGCCGATTTCATCGCCATCCAAGGCCAGCTTGCAGGCCATGTGCGCAGGCACATCGGCCGCGCGCCGCTTGAGCGTCGTGCCTTGTTCGCTCAGGCTCACGCGAACGCGGCGCTCGTCCTGCGCGTCGCGTTGCCGCGTCACCAGCCCTTGGGCTTCCAGGCGCTTGAGCAAGGGCGTCAAGGTGCCGGAGTCCAGGTGCAGGATCTGGCCCAGCTCGTTGACGGTGCGGCCATCCTGTTCCCACAGCAGCAACATCACGAGGTATTGAGGGTAGGTCAAACCCAGAGGCGCCAGCATGGGCTTGTAGACCTTGGTCATGGCCAATGAGGTTGAATACAAGGCAAAGCACAGTTGCAGATCGAGCCTGAGCAGATCGGCGTGTTCAGTCACCTGGCCAGGCGCCATGTCAGACGCCATCTCGCTGGCGGTGCTGCTGGTGATGTGGGATGAGGGCAATGACATGCACCCATGTTAGCGGCCTGCGGGCAACATGGTTGTGTGGTCTTGATGCACCGCAAGACGCGGCCCGATTTGCTTGCCTATGCTGGGCTTGATATTGGACGGAGATACCCATGCCTCAAACGCAAACCCCATCTCGGCAGACCGTTTCGCCGCCACCGCCGGATTTGACCGACCAAGAGGTGGCCCGTCTCAAGGCCATGCTGAAGGCACGCATTCGTGAATTGAGCGAGCAGGACAGCGACCTGCGTGCCAGGTTGGCGTCGCCACCTTCTGCCAAGGCCAATACCTTTGTGGCCGGCACCGAGGGCGCGATGGCCGCTGAGGCCGATGACGAGGTGATCGCCTTGCTGCAACACGAGCAGGCCGAGCTGGTGGCCGCGCAGCACGCCTTGGAGCGCATCGACAATGGCGTCTATGGCTACTGCATGGAATGCGGCGTGTCCATTGGGCTGGCTCGGCTGGAGGTGCTGCCAGATGCCCAGTTGTGTGTGGACTGTCAGGACATGATGGAGCATCGCAAAGGCCGTTGACCAGACGGCCTGTGGCGATTCAGGTCAGGCGGCTTCCAGCTTCTCGATCTGGTCGGTCAACGCCAGCCAGCGCGCTTCCAACGCTTCTATCTCGTCGCCCAGCCCCTTCAGGCGCTTGCCCTGCTCAGCACGGTCCGCACCTGACAAGCTGGGGTTTGCCAGGCTGTTGGTGAGGGTGGCCTGCTCTTCGTGGGCTTTGGCCAGGCGCTGGTCCAGCTGTTTGAGTTCGGCCTTCAGCGGTTTGGTTTGTTCAGCCAGGCGCTGACGGGTCTGGGCTTGAGCCTTGCGGTCGGCGCTGGGCGTGACCACCTGCGCCACGGCAACCGGCTTGGCTGGCGCTTTGCCGTTGCGGTCTGCCTCACGTGCAGCGCGGGCGGCCTGCGCCACTTCCTTGGCTTGTTCCTGCAGCCACTTCTGGTAGTCGTCCAGGTCGCCATCAAAGGTGCTGAGGCTGCCTTTGGCCACCAGCCAGAACTCGTCGCACACTTCACGCAGCAGCGCGCGGTCGTGGCTGACGAGCATCACGGTGCCTTCGAACTCGTTGAGCGCCATGCTCAAGGCTTCGCGGGTGGTGAGGTCCAGGTGGTTGGTGGGTTCGTCCAGCAGCAGCAGGTTGGGGCGTTGCCACACGACCAGGGCCAGCACCAGGCGGGCTTTTTCGCCGCCGCTGAACTGGCTGACGGGCTGATTGACCATGTCGCCCGTGAACTGGAAGCGGCCCAGGAAGTCGCGCAGCTCCTGTTCGCGGCCATTGGGGCCCACATCGCGTGCCAGGCGGATCATGTGCTGCATGGGCCCTTCGTCCATGCGCAGCACATCCAGCTCCTGCTGGGCGAAGTAGCCGATGCTCAGGCCCTTTCCCTCGGTGATCTCGCCGCTGACCAGCTTGTTCATATGGGCCAGGGTCTTGACCACGGTGGACTTGCCTTGCCCGTTGGCTCCCAGGATGCCGATGCGTTGGCCTGGCAGCACCGAGCGGTTGATGCCCGAGACAATCGTCAGCGGGGCCTGTCCTTCGCTGTGATAGCCGCAGGCCAGGTCCTTGAGGGCCAGCATGGGGTTGGGCAGGCTGGCGGGTTCGGGGAAGGTGAACTGGAAGTCGCTGGCCGTGAGCACGGGGGCGAGCTTTTCCATGCGCTCCAGCGCTTTAACGCGGCTTTGCGCCTGCTTGGCCTTGCTGGCCTTGGCCTTGAAGCGGGCGATGAACTTGGAGAGGTGCGCGATCTTGTCTTGCTGCTTGTTGAACGCAGCCTGCTGCTGGCTCAGACGTTCGGCACGCATGGATTCGAAGGCCGTGTAGCCACCGGTGTAGCGGGTGAGCTTGCCGTCGTCCAGATGAAGCGTGACCTTGGTGATGGCGTCCAGGAATTCGCGGTCGTGGCTGATGACCAGCAAGGTGCCTTCATAGCGCTGCAGCCATGCTTCCAGCCACACGAGTGCGTCCAGGTCCAAGTGGTTGGTGGGTTCGTCCAGCAGCAGCAGTTTGGCCGGGCACATCAAGGCGCGGGCCAGTTGCAGGCGCATGCGCCAGCCACCGGAGAAGCTGTTGACGGGGGCTTCGGTCTGACTGAGCGTGAAACCCAGCCCGAGCAGCAGGGCCTGCGCGCGGGAGGGGGCGTCGAAGTAGCCCACCTCTGCCAGCGTGGCGTGGGCCTCGCCGATGGCATTGCCGTCGTCGGCTTCTTCTGCGGCAGCCAGGTCGGCCAAGGCCTTCATCAAGCGGGTGTCGCCTTGGAGCACGTATTCGGTGGCCGGGTCGTCCGTTTCGGGCATGTTCTGCGCGACTTCGGCCATGCCGCCCGGCAGCAGCCAGCTGGGCGGGATGTCGACGTCACCGGCATCAGGGTGAAGCCGTCCGGCCAGCAGCGAGAACAGCGATGACTTGCCTGCGCCGTTACGGCCGATCAGGCCAACCTTCTCGCCTGGGTGCAAGGTGGCGCTGGCCTGGTTCAGGACGGGCTTGGTGCCTCGCAGCAGGGTGACGTTCTTGATGACGATCATGAGAATGAGAGTAAGGCGTCGCGTGTCACCAGCAGGACCTGATCATCACCAGATGAGGTTGGCAGCCAGAAGACGGGCAGTTCGGGGAAGGCCAGCTCGAAGTTGGGGCGCTCGTTGCCGATCTCCAGCACGAGCACGGCATCGGGCGTCATGTAGCGGTCGGGCTGGGCGTGCAGGTCGGCGAAGAGCTGGCGGGTGAAGTCCATGCCGTCCAAGCCGGAGGCCAGGGCCAGTTCGGGCTCGGCCTGGTACTCGGCAGGCAGCGCTTTCATGGACGCGGCGTTCACATAGGGTGGGTTGCAGAGGATCAGGTCGTAAGGGCCTTGCAGCGCCTTGATGCCATCGCTGTGGTGCAGGGTGATGCGATCAGCCAGCAGATGCTGGTCGATGTTGATGCGGGCCACAGCCAGGGCGTCCTCGCTGATGTCGGCGGCGTCAACGACCACGTCTGGGTAGGCCATGGCGGCCAGCACGGCCAGGCTGCCGTTGCCGGTACACAGGTCCAGCACCCGATGGGTCTGCTCGCTCAGCCAGCCGTCGATGCTGCCGTCGGCCAGGATCTCTGCGATGAAGGAGCGGGGCACGATGACACGCTCATCCACATAGAAGGGCACGCCTTGCAGCCAGGCCTGGTGGGTCAGGTAGGCGGCAGGCTTGCGGGTCTGGATGCGTTCTTCGATGAGCTGCTGTACCTGCAGCCTCTGCTCACCGGTCACGGCCTGCTGCGCCGCGCCTTCGAGGTCGTCGATGGGCAGGCCCAGGCGCCACAGCACCAGCCAGACGGCTTCGTCAAAGGCATTGGTGGTGCCGTGTCCAAAGGCCACGTCGGCCTGCTTCAGGCGCAGGGCGGCCTGCTCGATGAGTTCGATCACCGTTGGCATCGTCTTCTCCATCAAGCCAGCAAAGCGACCAGCGTCTGCTTGTAGATGTCCTTGAGCGGTTCGATATCGGCCAGGGCCACGTGTTCGTCGATCTTGTGGATGCTGGCGTTGACGGGGCCGAACTCGACGACCTGCGGGCAGATCTGCGCGATGAAGCGGCCATCCGATGTGCCGCCTGTTGTCGACAGCTCGGTCTCGATGCCGGTGACCTGCCGGATGGCCGCCGCGATGGCGTCGACCAAGGGGCCGCGGCGCGTCAGGAAGGGGCGCCCGCCCAAGGTCCAGTCGATGCTGAATTCAAGGCCATGGCGACGTAGGACTTCTTCGAGGCGGCTTTGCAGGCCTTCGGGCGTTGACTCGGTGGAGAAGCGGAAGTTGAAGTCGATGACCAGCTCGCCCGGGATCACGTTGTTGGCACCGGTGCCGGCATGGATGTTGGACATCTGCCAGTTGGTAGGCGGGAAGTGGTCGTTGCCTTGGTCCCAGACGATGGCGGTGAGTTCGGCCAGCGCGGGCGCGGCCGCATGAATGGGGTTCTTGGCCAGGTGCGGGTAGGCGATGTGGCCTTGCACACCCTTGACGCGCAGCTTGCCCGACAACGAACCGCGCCGGCCGTTCTTGATCATGTCGCCCACCTGCTTGACGGAGGTGGGTTCGCCCACGATGCAGGCGTCCAGGCGTTCACCACGCTCTTGCAGCCACTCGCAGACCTTGACAGTGCCGTCCACCGAGGGGCCTTCTTCGTCGCTGGTGATCAAAAAAGCGATGCTGCCCTGATGTTGTGGGTGAGCGGCGATGAACTCTTCGCTGGCGACCACCATGGCGGCCAGGGAGGTCTTCATGTCGGCGGCGCCGCGGCCATACAGCAGGCCATCGCGGTAGGTGGGCACGAAGGGCGGGCTGGTCCACTGGTCGAGCGGGCCGGTGGGCACCACGTCGGTGTGGCCGGCAAAGACCAGCGTGGGCGCGCCCTTGGCATGGCCCGCACCTCGCTTGATTGCCCACAGATTGGTGACAGGGGCGGCCTCAGGGCCGTAGACCAGGGTCTGGCATTCGAAGCCGACGGCGTTCAGGCGGGCGGCCATCAGGTCCTGGCAGCCATGGTCTTGCGGTGTGACGGACTGGCGTGCAATCAGCGCCTCGGTGAGGCGCACGGTGGCGGTCATGTACTGGCCTTAAAAACCTAAAGGAGACTTAGAAACGGGTCGACGAGAAGCTGCCGCCATCGTCGTTGTGCACGTCCAGCGTGATCTCGGTGAACGAGGGGCCTTCGTCCTGCACTTCGGCCTTGGGCGTGAGCTTGGTCTTGTTGCCCATGTCGTTTTGCAGTCGCCACATGAGGTTGGTGGGCGAGTCGGCGTGGATCAGGCCTTCATCACGGGTCACGATGCCCTCGTTGATCAGTCGGGCAATATCCTGCTCATAGCTTTGCGAACCTTCTGCCATGGATTTCTCAAGCGCTTCCTTCACACCGGTGAAATCACCTTTGGCGACCATCTCGGACACCAGTTGCGTGTTGAGCAGCACTTCCACGGCCGGCACACGGCCACCCGTGGTCGACTTGAGCAGGCGCTGCGAGACGATGGCCTTGAGGCCCGAGGCCAGGTCGCTCAGCAGGGCGGGGCGGGCCTCGGGTGTGTAGAAGGACAGGATACGACCCAGCGCGTGGTAGCTGTTGTTGGCGTGCAGGGTGGAGAGCACCAGATGGCCCGACAACGCATAGGAGATCGCGGCCGTCATGGTTTCGCGGTCGCGGATTTCGCCGATGAGGATGCAGTCCGGGGCCTGGCGCAGCGCGTTCTTCAGGCCCACTTGCAGCGATTGCGTGTCGCGGCCCACTTCGCGCTGGTTCACGATGGACTTCTTGTTGCTGAACAGGAATTCCAGCGGGTCTTCAATCGTGAGGATGTGGCCGGTCATGCGCTGGTTGCGGTGCTCCAGCATGGCGGCCAGCGTGGTGGACTTGCCTGCGCCGGTGGCACCGGCCAGCAGGATCAGGCCGCGCTTTTCCAGGATCAGATTGCTCAGCACATCGGGCACGTTGAGCGAGTCGAGCGCGGGGATGTCGGACGGGATGTAGCGGAACACCGCCGCCACCGAGCCGCGCTGTTTGAAGGCGCTCAAGCGGAAGATGGCCACGCCCGGGATCGTGATGCCCAGGTTCAGCTCGCCGGTTTCGTCCAGCTCCTCCATCTGCGTCGGCGAGATCATCTCCGACAGCAGCTGGCGAGGCTGGGACGGCGTCAGGATCTGGTCCGTCAGCTGCATGATCTGACCATGGATCTTGATGAGGATAGGGGTGCGCGCCGACAGGAAGACGTCAGACGCCTTCTTCTCGGCCATCAGACGCAAGACCCGTTCGAGGTTGCCACCGCTAGGGCTCATCAAGGACTCCTGGTTGAATCGATCTCATGCAAATGGGGCGTCACCGAGGCGCGATCAGGCGCCGCGCAGCAGGTCGTTGATGCTGGTCTTGGAGCGGGTCTGGGCGTCCACGCGCTTGACGATGACGGCGCAGTACAGCGAGTACTTGCCGTCGCTCGATGGCAGGTTGCCCGACACCACCACGGAGCCGGCAGGGATGCGGCCATAGGTGACTTCGCCGGTGGCGCGGTCATAGATCTTGGTGGACTGGCCGATGTACACACCCATGGAAATCACCGAGTTCTCTTCGACGATCACGCCTTCGACCACTTCGGAGCGGGCGCCGATGAAGCAGTTGTCTTCGATGATGGTGGGGTTGGCCTGCAGAGGCTCCAGCACGCCGCCGATGCCCACGCCGCCCGACAGGTGCACGTTCTTGCCAATCTGGGCGCAGGAACCGACGGTGGCCCAGGTGTCGACCATGGTGCCTTCATCGACATAGGCGCCGATGTTCACGTAGGAGGGCATCAGGATCACGTTCTTGGCCTGGAAGCTGCCGCGACGGGCGACGGCGGGGGGCACCACGCGCACGCCGTTGGCACGCAGGGCTTCCTCGGTCATGTTGCCGTACTTGGTGGGCACCTTGTCGTAGAACTGCAGGGGGTTCTCGCCCATGGGCACGTTGTCGTTGAGGCGGAAGCTCAGCAGCACGGCCTTCTTGATCCACTGGTGGGTGACCCAGTCGCCATCGATCTTCTCGGCCACGCGCAGCTTGCCGGAGTCCAGCGCATCGATGACGTGGTTGACGGCGCACTTGATCTCGGCGGATGCGGAGGACACGGACAGGGCGGTACGCTGTTCCCAGGCGGCTTCGATGGTGTTTTGCAGGTCTTGGCTCATGTTGTGCTCTTGGTGAATCAGGATTGGAATCAGTGGAAGGACTGGATGAACGCCTTGATGCGCTCAGCGGCCTCGACGCATTCGTCGACACCAGCCACCAGCGCCATGCGGACACGGCCTTTGCCCGGGTTGACGCCCTGGGCCTCGCGGGCCAGGTAGCTGCCAGGCAGAACGGCCACATTGTATTGAGCCAGCAGCTCGCGCGTGAAGGTCTCGTCGCTGCCGCCACAGATGTGATCCGGCACTTTGGCCCACAAATAGAAACCGGCGTCGGGCAGGGCCACGTCCATCACCGAGGCCAGGATGGGCGTGACGCGCTCGAATTTCTGCCTGTACAGCGCGCGGTTTTCCACCACATGGGTTTCGTCATTCCAGGCCGCGATGCTGGCGCGCTGCACAGCCGGGTTCATCGCGCTGCCGTGGTAGGTGCGGTAAAGCAGGAAGGCCTTCATGATGGCCGCGTCGCCCACGACGAAGCCCGAGCGCAGGCCAGGCACATTGGAGCGCTTGGACAGGCTGGTCAGCGCGACCAGGTTCTTGAAGTCACTGCGGCCGAGCTGGGCGGCGGCTTCCAGGCCACCCAACGGGGCTGCGCTTTGCCCATGTTGATGCTCTTCACGGAAGTAGATCTCCGAGTAGCACTCATCCGAGGCGATGACGAAGCCGAAGCGGTCGCTCAACTCGAACAGACGCTGCCACTCGTCAAGCGGCATCACGGCGCCTGTGGGGTTGCCCGGTGAGCACACGAACAGCAACTGCGTGGTGGCCCAGGTCGTTTCAGGGATGCTGAACCAGTCAGCCGCGAAATTGCGCGTCGGATCCGAGTTGGCGAACACCACGCGGGCACCGGCCAGCAGCGCCGCGCCTTCGTAGATCTGATAGAAGGGGTTGGGGCTGACCACGGCCGGGCCGCCGGCGGCTTGATGCTGCGTCGGGTCGATCACGGCCTGGGCCAGTGCAAACAGCGCCTCGCGCGAGCCGTTGACGGGCAGGATCTGCGTGGCGGCATCAAGTTGCAGGCCATAGCGGCGCTGCACCCAGGCCGCACAGGCTTCGCGCAAGGCGGGCTCGCCAGCCGTGGCCGGGTAGCTGGCCAGACCGTCCAGGGCGGCGGTCAGGGCCTCCTTGATGAAGGCCGGGGTGGGGTGCTTGGGCTCGCCAATGCCCAGGCTGATGGGACGGTAGGCGGGGTTCGGGGTGACACCAGCGGTGAGGCCGCGCAGGCGCTCGAACGGGTAAGGCTGGAGTTTCTTCAGCAGGGGGTTCATCCTGCGATTATCCCAGGCCTGGGCCGCCCGGCCAGCGCAGGGGGATCAACGTGGTGGTCAGGGCTTCTCCGGGGGCGCGGCCACGTCGCGGTCACGTCCCTCGCTCTTGGCCTGGTAGAGCGCCTTGTCGGCCCGCTCCAGCGTGTGGTTCAGCCCGGTGATGGTGTCGTGCACGGCGATGCCGGCCGAGAACTTCACGCGCAACTGCGGCACGGCTTCGGACACCGTGCAGGTGGCCAGGGTCTGGCGCAGGCGCTCCAGTGCCACCAGGGCCTTGCGGGCGTCGGTGTTGGGCAGCAGGAAGATGAACTCCTCGCCGCCCCAGCGGGCGATGGTGTCGGTCTCGCGCAGCACGATGCCCGAGGCATTGGCAAAGGCCATCAGCGCCTGGTCGCCAACCTTGTGGCCATACTGGTCGTTGACGCGCTTGAAGTGGTCCAGGTCGATCAGCACGATGGTGAAGCGCTCGCCATAGCGGTCAAAGCGCTTGACGGCGTCTTCCAGCCGCTCCTGCATGAAACGCCGGTTGTAGAGGCCCGTGAGCACATCGTGCGTGGCCATCTTCTGGACCTGCTCCAGCGCAATGCGCAAATCCTTGCGCTGGGCCGACAGCCGGTTGCGCCAGGCCGAGATCTGGTAGGCCGAGAAGATCAGCGAGGGGACTGTGCCCAGCATCAGCTCGAAGCGCAGCAGCTCCAGGTCGGGCGGGTAGTAGTCGGGATCGACATGGGCCAGGATGCCCATGCTCATGCCCAGCAGCAGCATCGCCATCGTGCCAACCAACACAGACTGCTTGGGCGTGTGCGTGTACATGCCAAACACCATGACCAGCGCGATCAGCACCAGCACCACGCCCCGGTCGTGCGGGCCGACGGCGGTGTAGGCAAACGCAATGGCCAGCAGCGCAAAGATGTTTTGGGGCAGCATCAAGGTCGGGTCCTTGAGCTGCTTGGTCTTGCCGAAACGCACCAGCGAGTAAAAGGCCACGTAGGCCGGCATGCTGGTGGCCAGCAGCAGCTTGGGTGCGAAGGGGCGCATCAGGTCGATGCTGGCGGCGTAGTAGGCCGCGCTGCAGCAGATGCCATACATGATGGCGCACAGCAGGATGGCCGCCGTGCGGGCACGCGTGGCGCGATCCGGGCCGAACAGCACATTGACCATGCGGCCAACGGCGTCGACGATCGGATCATGGGGCTGAACCGGTGGCGCGAACTCGGTCACGACAGCACCTCCCTGGTCGACAGGGCTTCAGCATGGACGCTCACCAGCTCAGGGCTGGCCAGCAAGCTGCGGTTGCGGCCCTGGCGTTTGGCTTCGTACAAGGCTGCGTCGGCGCGTTCGATCAATTGCTCCAGGGCTTCTCCGGGTTTGGCCTGTGCGATGCCAGCCGAGAAGGTCACGCGCAGTTGCGGATAGCCGGGGTAGTCCAGCTTCTCGATGGACAGGCGCAGGCGCTCGATGGCGTTCATGCCTTCGGTGGCCGGGATGCTGGGCAGCATCACCAGGAACTCTTCACCACCCCAGCGGGCGAATTTGTCGACCTGGCGGATCTGGCCTTGCGCGTGCTGGGCCATGCCCCGCAGCACCGCGTCGCCGGCGTGGTGGCCGAACTGGTCGTTGACGTGCTTGAAGTGGTCGATATCGATCAGCGCCAGGCACATCGGGATGCCCGTGCGCTCGACCAGCTTGAGCTCGGCCTCGGCCAGCTCGGTCATCATGCGGCGGTTGAGTGCGCCGGTGAGCATGTCGGTCGTGGCCATCTGCTTGACGGTGTCGACCGCCTCTTGCAGTTCGCGGGCCTGCCGGCCGATGCGCACGCGGATGTCGCTCACCCATTTGCCAATCAAGGACAGCGTCAGCAGAGTCGAGCCTCCGACAACGAAATGGGTCCAGCCCGATGAGGCGGGATAGCGCGTGGGGCTGAAGACGGCCAGACCCATGACACAGCCGGCCAGCGCCACGATCGTGCAGATGCCCAGTGCCAGCACCTGGGTTGGCTTGAGCCTGAACATGGCCAGCACGATGGTCTGTGCGATGAGGATCATCACGTTGCCGCGGTTCTCGCCCAGCTGGGTGTAGGCCGCCATGCACAGCAGGATGGACACCAGCGCGTGGGGAAAGGTCAGCACCGGGTCGCCGAAACGCTGTGACCAGCCCGAGCGGATCAGGACGTACATGACCGCGAAGGACAGCACGCTCACGGCGGTCAGCGAATGGGCCGTCGGGGCATCGAGCAGCTTGAGGTACTTCGAGTGCAGGATCACCCCGACGCAGACGGCGTAGGGTTCCAGCGTGAACATCAGCATCAGCACGTGGCGACGCAGGTGCGGATCTCGTCCCAGCACCCAGTTCGCCAAAGCTTCAAGCCAGAAGGGTTTGTTCATCAATGCCCGATAGATTTACCGGTCTATCGGCATCGTCCGAGAAAGCTTGAACGGCTCGTGATGCTCGGAGAGCGATTCGGCCCGCCGTCAGGGGCGAGGCGTGTTGAGCTTGTCCCAGAGCTTGAGGGCCTGGTCTTGCAAGGGCTGAGGCAGGGTCAGGAAATGCGCGGTGATTTTTCTTGATCCGAAATCGTTGCGGCTGCGGGCAATGGCGCCCCGCAGGGCGTACTTCTGGTCCTTGTGAAAAACCAGCAGCTTGCCCTCGTCCGGCGGCGTGGGTTGGCCGGGCAAGGTGTAGGCGATGAAGATGTCGGCCAGGCCGTCGCCGTCGAAGTCGCCGATCAGGATCAGCTCGGAACTGGTGTTCGGGCGGCTCGTCAAGCCGGTGCCCAGGAAGTCACGTGCCTGCCAGTCCTTTTTCCAGCCGCTGGGTGTCTGGCGGTATTTCTGAAAAAGCAGCTCTTCGCCCAGACCCGAGCCGTTTTTCTGAGCTGGGGCATGTGCGGCGATGACGAGCTCTTCGCCTTGCGCGTCGTGGCAGGACCAAGCCTGAGTCAGCCAGCTGGCTTTGGGCAGATCCAGCTTGCCTGACAAGGAGTCCAGCGGGACGGGGCGGGCCGCACAGGCCAGTGCAGAGCTTGGCGCCGCGAGTGCAGAGGCCAGCGCGAAGGCGGCAGGCAGCCACATCAACAAAGAACGAAGACAGCGCTGCAGCGTCATGGCTTGGCGCTCCGGGTGTCGGGCAGATAGCGCAGGTCTGAGTAGGTCAGGAGCCAATCGGGCTTGAAGGCCACGAAGATGGCGGTGAGCATGCCGGTGCTGATGGCCTCGCCCCAGCCCAGCAGCCAGTGGGCGAGCATCCACTCTTCGGTGTCGATCGACGCGGGCCGCTGATGGGCCAGATCGGCCAGGTAGCCGGTGGCGGTGACGGCCAGCGCCGTGACGATGAAGCCGCGCCCGAGGATGTAGACAAACAGGTGCCTGGGCAGCCAGCGACGCACGGCCAGGCCCAGCAGCAGCGCCAGCGTGGCGGGTATCACGCCTTGCCACACGATGTGGGCGATCAGGCTGTCGAGCTCGGGCCAGGCATGGGTTTCGAGCAGGCGCGCCGCCAAGCCGATGGGCAGCAGGCTCCAGACCGCCAGCGGCCAGCCGAACATCAGCACCAGCAGGCAGGCACCGCTGACATGCAGGGCGAGTTCATGTGGCAGCAGGTGGCGCGTCCACCAGACCCAGGGCAGCACGACCAGGGCACCGATCCACGGGCTTTGCAAAGGCGCATGCCTCAGCACCAGCCAGGGTTTGAAGGGCAGGGCGAGGCCCAGGGCAGCCAACAGCATGGCCCCGTTCAACCAGGCCAGCGTGGTGCCCATGAGCGTGCCATCGGCTTGGGACCGCCCGCTCAGCCCAGCAGGCCGGTTTCGGCGTTGTGCTGAGGCAGGTCCACGCGGGGCGCGGGCTTCCAGCCCTTTTTGCGGTGCTCGACGACGACGTTGGTGTAGATGCCGCCACGCACGTACCACTTGGCCGTGATGCGCAGGAAGCGCGGGTCGATGGCTTTGACGATGTCGCTGAGGATGTCGTTGGTGACCTTCTCGTGGAAGGCGCCCTCGTTGCGGTAGCTCCACATGTACATCTTCAGGCTCTTGAGTTCGACGCAGAGCTTGTCGGCGATGCAGTCGATCGTGAAGTGCGCGAAGTCGGGCTGGCCGGTCAGCGGGCAGAAGCACGTGAACTCGGGCACCTGGAACTGGATGACGTAGTCGCGCTGGGGCGCCGGGTTGGGGAAGACGTCCAGCTGGCGCGAGGGCGCGGAGGGCGGCGCGGCCGGCTTGACGCGCTCGCCCACGGCCAGGGCACTGCTCTTGGCGCGGGGCTTGGCCTTGGTGCTGACCGGGGTTGGGGTGGCGGGCGCGGCGGGGGCTTTCTTGGCCATGGCGGACTACTTATCGGTAAGTGGGAAATCGGCGAAAGCGCGATGCTATCATCTTTGGTCAGCCTTGACCTGCCAATAGGCGGGTTTTGCCAAACAAATCAATGACTTAGCAGGTTTTTCGGAGGCGCGAGTCCCGGGCCGGCATCAAGCATGCGACTCAATTCGATCAAGCTGTCAGGCTTCAAGTCATTCGCGGAACCGACCCACTTTCACCTGCCCGGCCAACTGGTGGGCGTGGTGGGGCCCAATGGCTGCGGCAAGTCCAACATCATGGACGCGGTGCGCTGGGTGCTGGGCGAGTCCAAGGCATCCGAGCTGCGTGGCGAATCCATGCAGGACGTCATCTTCAATGGCTCGGGCAACCGCAAGCCGGCCAGCCGCTCCAGCGTGGAGCTGGTGTTCAGCAACGAAGATGCGCGCGCCGGTGGTCAGTGGAACCAGTTCGCCGAAATCGCCGTCAAGCGCGTGCTCACGCGTGACGGCACGTCCAGCTATTTCATCAACAACCAGCCGGTGCGCCGCCGCGATGTGCAGGACGTGTTCCTGGGCACCGGCCTGGGCCCGCGCGCCTACGCCATCATCGGGCAGGGCACGATCAGCCGGATCATCGAGTCCAAGCCTGAAGAGCTGCGGCTCTTTCTGGAAGAGGCTGCGGGTGTCTCCAAATACAAGGAGCGCCGCCGCGAGACCGAGAACCGCCTGAAAGACACGCGCGAGAACCTCACCCGCGTCGAAGACATCCTGCGCGAGCTCAACAACAACCTCGACAAGCTGGAAAAGCAAGCCGAGGTGGCCACGCGTTACCACGGTCTGCAAGAGCAGGGCAACTTGAAGCTGCACCAGTTGTGGTTCCTCAAGCACCGCGACGCGGCCACCGAAGAGGCGCGCATCAAGCAGGCCGTGCTGGAGGCCACCAATGCGCTGGAAGGCCGCATGGCCGAGTTGCGCGGCGTCGAGGCCGAGCTGGAGCATGTGCGTCAAGACCACTATGCGTCGAGCGATGCCTTGCATGTGGCCCAGGGCGCTTTGGCCGAGGCCAATCTGGAAGTCAGTCGATTGGAAGAGCGGATCCGCTATGTGGTGGAAGGCCGTCAGCGCGTCGAGCAGCGCCTGGCCGAATTGAAGGCGCAAAACGACCAGTGGGCCTTGCGTCGGGGCGAAGCCGAGCAGGAGCTCGATGAGCTGGCCGCGAAGATGGCCACCGCTGAAGAGCAGGCCGAGATCCTGGCCGCCCAGGCGGAAGAGCTGGCCAGCAACATCCCCTCTTTTGAAGACACCGTGCGTGCAGCCACCACGCGTGCCAACGAGCAGCGCGGCGTGGCCGGGCAGGTGCAGCAGCAGATCCAATTGCTGGCGGCCGAGTCCCGCAACATCGACGACCAGTCCCGGCAGCTCAACCTGCGTCGCGAACGCTTGGCTTCGGAGCGCCATGGCCTGGCTGCCACCGATGATGCGCATTTGACCGATCTGCGTGCGCAGCTTGAGCAGGGCCAGGAAGAGCTGGCTGTGTTTGAAGCGCAACTGCATGAGCTGACCGAGTCCGTGCCTGTGCTGGACGAGACCCGCAAGGCCGCGCAGACCGACAGCAACGGCCAGGCCGCCAAGCAGGCCGAGTTGGCCGCGCGCCTCGAAGCCCTGAGGGCCCTGCAAGAGAAGGTGCAGACCGAAGGCAAGCTCAAGCCCTGGCTGGCCAAGCATGGCCTGGACAGCCTGCAAGGCCTTTGGACGCGCGTGCACATCGAGACCGGCTGGGAAAACGCCCTCGAATCGGCCTTGCGTGAGCGCCTGGCTGCGCTGGAGGTGGGCCGCGTCGAAACCGTGCGCGCATTTGAAAACGATGCGCCGCCCGCCAAGCTGGCCTTCTACAGCCTGCCCCAGGCCGGCATCCAGAACACCCACCACACACTGGCGCGCCTGTCTGACCTGCTGCGCCTGAGCGAGCCTGGCCTCAAGGCCCTGATGAACGATTGGCTCGAAGGTGTCTACACCGCGGCCAATCTGGAAGAGGCCTTGGCCAACCGAGACAAGCTCACGCACGGCGAAGTCATCATGACCCGTGCTGGCCACGCGGTCAGCCAGTTCGCGGTGACTTTCTATGCACCTGACTCGGAGCAGGCCGGCATGCTGGCCCGTGCGCAGGAGATCGAGAACCTTGACAAGCAAAGCCGTGCCCAGGCCCTGATCGCCGAAGACGCGCGCTCCGCCCTGATCCGCGCTGAAGCCGCCTACACCGATGCCGCGCAACGCCTGGCCACGGCCCGTCGCGAAACCAGCGAGCACCAGCAACGCACGCACCAGTTGCAGGTCGAGGTGCTGCGCCTGACCCAACAGGCCGAGCAGACCAACACGCGTCGCAGCCAGATCGAAGAAGAGCTGGCCGAAATCGACGCGCAACTGGGCGAGCTGCAAGAACGCCGCGCCACGGGTGAGGCCCGTTTCGAAGAGCTGGATTTGAGCCTGGCCGATGCCCAGGAAAAGCACGCTCAGCTCGAAGAGGCCGTGATCGAGGCCGAACGCAAGCTCAATCAAGCCCGTGAGCAAGCCCGTGCCCTGGAGCGCCAGGCGCAGGAGGCGCAATTCAGTGCCCGCACGATGTCGGCCCGACGTGGCGAACTGCAGCGCGGCATTGAAACAGCCATGCAGCAGATCCAGGGCAACGAAGCCTCGGCCGTGCAATTGCACGAAGAGCACGTGCGCCTGAGCGACGCCGCCGCGCAGACCGGCCTGGACGATGCCCTGGCCATCAAGCTTGACAAGGAAGCCTTGCTCGCCAAGGCCCGCAGCCACTACGACGACCTGTCCGCGCAGTTGCGCCGCGCCGATGAGCAGCGCCTGGGCTTCGAGCGCAGCCTCCAGCCTTTGCGTGACGAGATCACCAAGCTGCAACTGGAGCAGCAGGCCGCTTCGCTGGGCGGTGCTCAGTACCTGGAGCAGCTCACGGCCGCCGAGGTCGATCTGCAAGCGCTGGCCGCCCGCATCGAGCAAGATGGCGTCAAGCTCTATGGCCTGCAGACCGAGATCGACCGCATCCAGCGTGAAATCAATGCCCTGGGCGCGGTCAACCTCGCCGCCCTGGACGAGCTGACCGCCGCCCGCGAGCGCAAAGGCTTCCTCGATTCGCAGATGGCCGACCTGCTGGACGCGATCAAGACCCTGGAAGACGCCATCCACAAGATCGACCTGGAGACGCGCGACCTGCTGGGCAGCACCTTCAACACGGTCAACGAACACTTCGGCCGCATGTTCCCCAGCCTCTTCGGCGGTGGCGCGGCCAGGCTCGTGATGACCGGCGATGAAATCCTGGACGCCGGCGTGCAGGTCATGGCCCACCCGCCCGGCAAGAAGAACAGCACCATCCACCTGCTGTCAGGGGGCGAAAAGGCCCTGACCGCGATCGCGCTGGTGTTCGCCATTTTCCAACTCAACCCCGCCCCGTTCTGCCTGCTCGACGAAGTCGATGCACCGCTGGACGACGCCAACACCGAACGCTACGCCCGCCTGGTCAAGAGCATGTCCAGCGGCACGCAGTTCCTCTTCATCTCCCACAACAAGATCGCCATGGAGATGGCTGAGCAACTCATCGGCGTGACCATGCAGGAACACGGCGTGTCCCGCATCGTGGCGGTGGACATGGAAGCAGCACTGGGCATGGCCCAGGCCGCTTGAGGACAGACACAAGCAATGAGCAGCTCTTTGACCATGTACCTCGCCATCCTGGGCGGTGGCGTGCTGGCAGCCGTGGTTGCGCACGGCGCCTGGACAGCGCGCAAGGCGGCCGCCCGGCAGCCCCGCCGTGCCGCGCTGGAACCGATGGACCAGGCCGCACGCGCGGCCGAGCGCAGCGCCCCGTCGGCTTTCGATGACGTGCCGACGCAGCCCATGGAGGACGACAAGCCTGCTTCGCCAGGGCAGCCCAGCCTGCCGCCGGTCAAGCGCAGCGGCCCCAGGCTGGATGCGCTGGTCGATGCCATTGCGACCATCGTTATTGACAGCCCGATGAGCGGCGACCACATCCTGCTGCATGTGCCTACCACGCGTCGGGTGGGCAGCAAGCCCATGCTGATCGAAGGTCTGCGCACGGATTGCGGCGAATGGGAACAACCCCAGGCCGGCGTGATCTACAGCGAGCTCCAGGCCGGCGTGCTGCTGGCCAACCGGACCGGCAGCCTCAACGAGATCGAGTACTCCGAGTTTGTGCAGAAGATCGGTGCCATGGCCGAGGCGCTTGGGGGCGCCTCTGTCGAATCTCCCGACATGCTCGACGTGGTCGCGCGTGCCAAGGAACTGGACGCCTTTGCCGGCGCACATGATGCCCAACTGGCCTTGCGCCTGCATGCGCGCGGCAGTGCCTGGTCGCTGGGCTACGTCACGCAGCAGGCCGCCCGCCATGGCTTCCTGCCCGGGGCCTTGCCTGGTCGCCTGGTATTGCCGTCGCCCGAAGAAGGCGCGCCACCCATCTTGACCTTGCACTTCGACGCGCAGGCCGCGTTCGCGGAAGACCAGGAGCAGGCCACGCTGCGCGAACTGGTGCTGGCATTCGACGTGCCGCAGACCTCGGTCGAGCAGACGCCCTTCAAGGCCTGGTGCGCGGCTGGTGAAGCCCTGGCCATGGCCTTGGACGCCACGATGGCGGATGATCAGGGGCATCCTTTCACGGCGGCGGCCTTTGCCTCCATCGAAGGCGAGCTGGGCAAGCTCTATGAAGCCCTGGCCGCGCGAGACCTGGCGGCAGGGGCGCCTTCGACGCGCCGCCTGTTCAGCTGACAGAACGCCTAAGCATCATGAGCCAATCAGACATGTTCGGCGCATCGGCCAACGACGCGCCGGGGACGTCGTCCTCCGCATCGACGTCCACGACAGCATCCTCAGCCCGGGCAGATGCCCCGGTCATGCCCCACAACTTCGTGGATCTGTCTCCCGCCGAGCAGGCCGCCGTGCTGCGCGAGCATCTGCACTACCACGCACACCGCTACTACGTGCTGGACGACCCGCAGTTGCCGGACGCAGAGTACGACCGCCTCTTCCAGGCGCTGCAGGCCATCGAAGCAGCGCACCCTGAGCTGCGCACGCCCGACTCGCCCACCCAGCGTGTGCTGGGCCAGGTGCTCGAAGGCCTGACGCCCGTGCGGCACGCCGTGCCCATGCTGTCCATCCGCACCGAGACGGATACCGAGTCCAGCGGTGCCGAGGCCTTCGACGCCCGCATACGCCGCGAGCTGGGTCTGCCGCCTGAACCCACGCCGGAGGCCCCGCCTGTCGAGTACGCCGCAGAGCTGAAGTTCGATGGCCTGGCCATCAACCTCCGCTACGAGCATGGTCACCTCAAGCAGGCGGCCACCCGCGGCGATGGCGAGACGGGCGAGGACGTCACGCACAACGTGCACACCATCCGCCAGATCCCGCTGCACCTCAAGGGCTTGACCGCGCCCGTGCTGGAAGTGCGCGGCGAGATCTACATGCGCCGCGACGACTTCGACAAGCTCAACGAAGCCCAGCGCGAGCGCGGTGAGAAGACCTTCGTGAACCCGCGCAATACGGCGGCGGGCGCGGTGCGGCAGCTCGATGCCCGCATCACCGCCCAAAGGCCGCTGCGCTTCTTCGCCTATGGCCTTGGCGAAGTGCAGGGCTGGGACATCCCACCCACGCACAGCGTCATGCTCGATGCGCTGGCCGAGATGGGCCTGCCAGTAAGCACCGACCGTACCGTGGCCCTGGGTGCCACTGGCGAGCAAGGCCTGGTGGCCTTTCACCAGCGAATTGGTCAAGCCCGCGACAGCCTGCCATTCGACATCGACGGCGTGGTCTACAAGGTCAACAGCCGTGCCTTGCAAGAGCGCCTGGGCTTCGTCAGCCGCGAGCCGCGCTGGGCCGTGGCCCACAAATACCCCGCTCAGGAGCAGCTCACCCAGGTCGAAGGCATCGACGTGCAGGTGGGCCGCACGGGCAAGCTCACCCCCGTGGCACGGCTCAAGCCTGTCTTCGTGGGCGGCGTGACGGTCACCAACGCCACGCTCCACAACCTGTTCGAGTTGCGCCGCAAAGGCGTGCGTGTGGGTGACACCGTGATCGTGCGCCGCGCCGGCGACGTGATCCCCGAAGTCGTCGGCGTGGTGCCCACCGGTGCGGCCGGGCAGGGCGGGGCGCGCCAGCCCTATGTGCCCAACTTCCGCATGCCGACGCACTGCCCCGTGTGCAACAGCGATGTGGTGCGCGAACGCGGCGAGATGGACCACCGTTGTTCCGGCGGCCTCTTCTGCCCGGCCCAACGCAAGCAGGCCCTGCTGCACTTCGCCCAGCGCCGCGCCATGGACATCGAAGGCCTGGGCGAAAAGCTCGTGGACCAGCTCGTGGACAGCGGCATCGTCCGCACCTTGCCCGAGCTGTACAAGCTGGGCCTGGCCAAACTGGCCGCGCTGGACCGCATGGCCGAGAAGAGCGCGCAGAACATCGTCGATGCGCTGGAGCAAAGCAAAGTCAAAGCCACGCTGCCACGCTTTCTCTTCGGCCTGGGCATCCGCCACGTGGGTGAGACGACCGCAAAAGACCTGGCCAAGCACTTCGGCCGGATGGGCTGCGAGGACGACGGCAGGACAGGCGGCATCATGGACGCCAGCCTCGACCAATTGCTGGCCGTGCGCGATGTGGGCCCGGTCGTGGCGCAAAGCATCCGCACATTCTTTGATCAGGCGCACAACCGCGATGTCGTCGAGTTGCTCTATGCGGCTGGAGTCCGCTGGCCCACGCACGACCCCTCGGCCGAAGCCGATGCCGCCACGCTGCCCCTGTTCGGCAAGACCCTGGTGCTCACGGGTACCCTGCCCACCTTGTCACGGGATGAGGCCAAGGACATGATCGAAGCTGCCGGTGGCAAGGTGGCCGGCTCGGTGTCCAAGAAGACGCACTATGTCATCGCGGGCGCCGAGGCCGGCAGCAAGCTGGAAAAGGCCCAGAGCCTGGGTGTGACTGTGCTGGATGAAGATGGCCTGCGCGCCTTGCTGGCCGCCGGGCAAAGCTGAAGGAGTCGGTGTCATGGCCGTTCGCGAGATCCTGAAGATGGGCGATCCTCGGCTGCTCAAGGTGGCCGAACACGTCGCGGCCTTTGACACCCCCGAGCTGCACGAACTGATCGCCGATCTCAAGGAGACCATGGCAGCAGCGCAGGGTGCAGGCCTGGCGGCTCCGCAGATCGGCGTCGACCTGGCGGTGGTCATCTTCGGCTTCGGCCGCAGCCAGCGCTACCCCGATGCGCCGCCCGTACCCGAGACCGTCCTGATCAACCCGGTCATCACGCCTTTGTCCGATGCCATCGAGGAAGGCTGGGAGGGCTGCTTGTCCGTGCCCGGCCTGCGCGGCGTGGTGCCACGTTACGCCCGCATCCGCTACACAGGTTTCGACCAATTCGGCCAGCCCATTGATCGCGAGGCCGAGGGCTTTCACGCCCGCGTGGTGCAGCACGAGTGCGATCACCTGATCGGCACGCTCTACCCGATGCGGGTGCGGGACTTCAGCCGCTTCGGCTTCACGTCGGTGCTCTTCCCCGAACTGGAAGCCCAGGGTGAGGAATGATCTCAGCCGTTGTCCGGCCTGACCGCCTGGTAGGCGCAGGCCATCAGCACGTCCAGCGGGATCAGCTCCAGCGTCTTTTCGTGGGTGCCTTCGAGGATCACGGGCGGTGCCACGCCGGCCTTCCAGGCTTCCAGCCAGCGCGATGCGCAAATGCACCAGCGGTCACCCGGTTTGAGACCGGCGAAGCGCCATTCCGGCCGAGGCGTGATGAGGTCATTGCCCAGTCCGGCCGAGAAGAGCAGGAACTCTTGCGTGACCCGGGCGCACACCACGTGCTGGCCTTCATCGTCGCCACGGGTGCGGCAGCACCCATCACGGAAATAGCCCGTCAGCGGGTCGAACGAACAAGCGCGCAAAGGACCTCCCAGCACATTGCGTCCGGAAGTCAGTTCAACGCTCATGATGGTGTTGGAGGGTACTGCAGGGCAGGGCCTCAGACAGGTTCCAGCACCAGGTAGGAGCTTTCGATGGCGCGGATACGGTGCAGCCCGGTTTGCGGCAGTTGCGGACCATGGTGACGCGCCATCCAGGCGCTGCCTCGATAGACAACCTCGGCGGTGCCGTCAGGGCCCCAATCAACCACGCTGACCTCCTCGCCCACATCCAGGTGACCCAGGCCAGTGGTGGTGTAACCCTCGGTGTCAATGGCGCCGCGCTTGAGCAGGTGGCGATGCCAGAACCAGACACCCACGCCACCCACCAGGGCGGCTGCTGCCAGCTGCACTTCCTGCGGCAGCTTCAGCATGGCGCAAACCGCAGCCGAAGCCGCACCGCCACCCAGGATCAACAGGTACAGCGAGCCGGAGAGCATCTCCAAGCTGACAAAAAAGCCCGCCACAATCCACCAAAGAGTCGACTCGCTCATGTCCGCGCTCACCCCTTTCGGAACGCTAGTTTAATTCGGGAGACGTTCAATTGCCTATGTCAGCCGGGTTTCCACTGAAAAGATGTACCTGTCTTGAGGCAAAGCAGCCTCAATAGACCCTACACTGCGCGGACTTTTTCTTTCCGCTGTTTCGACTCTTTCGCTCCTCAAGGGTTGCTGGCCATGTTGCGTTTCCATTTCCCGATCGTCATCATCGACGAAGACTTCCGCTCCGAGAACACCTCGGGCCTGGGCATCCGCGCTCTGGCCGAGGCCATCGAGAAAGAAGGTTTCGAGGTGCTGGGCGTGACCAGTTACGGCGACCTGGCCCAGTTCGCGCAGCAGCAAAGCCGCGCCAGCGCTTTCATCCTGTCGATCGACGACGAGGAGTTCGGCGCGGGCTCCAAGGCCGAGGTGGACGTCGCCCTGAAGGCCCTGCGCCAGTTCGTGAGCGAAATCCGTTTCAAGAACGCCGAGATCCCTATTTACCTCTACGGGGAAACGCGTACCTCCGAGCACATCCCCAACGACATCCTTCGCGAACTGCACGGCTTCATCCACATGTTCGAGGACACGCCGGAGTTCGTGGCCCGCCACATCATCCGCGAAGCCCGCAGCTACCTCGACAACCTGGCGCCGCCCTTCTTCAAGGCGCTGATGGACTACGCCCAGGATGGCTCCTACTCCTGGCACTGCCCTGGCCATTCGGGTGGCGTGGCCTTCCTCAAGAGCCCGGTCGGTCAGATGTTCCACCAGTTCTTTGGCGAGAACATGCTGCGCGCCGACGTCTGCAATGCCGTGGAAGAACTCGGTCAGTTGCTGGACCACACCGGCCCGGTCTACGAATCTGAAAAAAATGCCGCGCGCATCTTCAATGCCGACCACTGCTACTTCGTCACCAACGGCACGTCCACGTCCAACAAGATGGTGTGGCACCACACCGTGGCGCCGGGCGACATCGTCGTGGTGGACCGCAACTGCCACAAGTCCATCCTGCACTCGATCATCATGACCGGGGCCATCCCCGTGTTCCTGACGCCCACGCGCAACCATTACGGCATCATTGGCCCGATCCCCAAGAGCGAGTTCGAGCCGGCCACCATCCGCAAGAAGATCGCGGCCAACCCGCTGCTCAAGGGCACGGACGCCAAGAAGGCCAAGCCCCGCATCCTGACGATCACGCAGAGCACCTATGACGGCGTGCTCTACAACACCGAGACCATCAAGGGCATGCTCGACGGCTGGATCGACAACCTGCACTTCGACGAAGCCTGGCTGCCGCACGCGGCCTTCCACAAGTTCTATGGCATGTACCACGCCATGGGCAAGGGCAGGGCTCGCCCGAAGGAGGCGGTGGTGTACGCCACCCAGTCCACCCACAAGCTGCTGGCCGGTATCAGCCAGGCCTCGCAGGTGCTGGTGCAGGACTCGCAAAACACCAAGCTGGACCGCAACCTCTTCAACGAGGCCTACCTGATGCACACGTCCACCTCGCCGCAGTACGCGATCATCGCGTCGTGCGACGTGGCCGCGGCCATGATGGAAGAGCCCGGCGGCACGGCCCTGGTCGAAGAGAGCATCAAGGAAGCGCTGGACTTCCGCCGCGCCATGCGCAAGGTCGACAAGGAGTACGGCAAGGACTGGTGGTTCAAGGTCTGGGGCCCCGACAAGATCGCCGAGGACATCAAGGCCGAGGACTGGGTGCTGCGTGCCAATGAGAAGTGGCACGGCTTCGGCAACCTGGCCGAAGGCTTCAACATGCTGGACCCGATCAAGTCCACCATCATCAACCCGGGCCTGGACGTCACCGGCAAGTTCGCCAAGACGGGCATCCCCGCGAGCATCGTCACCAAGTACCTGGCCGAGCACGGCGTGGTGGTCGAGAAGACCGGCCTCTACAGCTTCTTCATCATGTTCACCATCGGCATCACCAAGGGCCGCTGGAACACCATGCTGACCGCGCTGCAGCAGTTCAAGGACGACTACGACAAGAACGCCCCCATGTGGCGCGTGCTGCCCGAGTTCGCGCAGAAGCACACCAAATACGAACGCATGGGCCTGCGCGACCTGTGCCAGAGCATCCACGAGATGTACGCCAAGGGCGACGTGGCCCGCCTGACGACCGAGATGTACCTGTCGGACCTGCAGCCGGCCATGACCCCTTCAGAGGCCTATGCCCACATCGCCCGCCGCAAGACCGAGCGCGTGGACATCGACCAGCTCGAAGGCCGCATCACCACGGCCCTGTTGACGCCTTACCCGCCAGGTATTCCGCTGTTGGTGCCGGGCGAGCGCTTCAATAAGAAGATCTGCGACTTCCTGAAATTCACGCGCGAGTTCAATGACGCCTTCCCTGGCTTCTCGACCGATGTGCACGGACTGGTCGAGGAAGAGCTGCCGGGCGGCGGCAAGCGCTACTACGTGGACTGCGTGGCAGCAGACTGAGCCTGCTCAAAGGCGGGACACAAGAGGCTGCTCAAGGCAGCCAGAGTTCGAAGCGTGCGCCGCCTTCGGGGCGGTTGCGCAGTTCGACTCGGCCGATGCGCTCGCCGCTGCGGTGAGCCTGCGCCACGCTGGCGCACAGCTCGGTGCCCAGGCCGGTGGATGACTTCGATGGGTCGATGGCGCCAAGGCCAGGTCCGTCGTCGTCAATCGAGAAGACGAGGAAGCCATTGTCCTCACGGATGCTCAGTGTCACCATGCTGCGTGCGAAGCGGCTGGCATTATGAAAGGCGGCATCCAAGGCCATGTGCACCAAGCGTTGGTCGAAGAACCAGTAAGCGGGTGCGTCCTCGGGCACTTGCATCATCACCCGGGGGGCATTGGGCAGGCTCAGGCGGCGGATCTGGCCGGAGCGGTAGATCAGCTCCAGCAAGTCCTTGGGTGACTCGTCCTCGCAGTGGGCGCGCATGCCGTCGCCCGCGCCATAGACCGTGAGGAACTGCACGAACTGCCGCCGCAACTCGGTGCAACGCACATAGGCGCTGTGCGCCATCGCCGGAGACGGATCGTCGATCAAGGCTTCCAACTCGCCTTCCAGAGAACCGAGAGCGTTCTTCAGATCGTGTGCGATGAGGGCGAAGGAGCCGGCTTCCATGTTGTGCTCTTTACATCTGCACGGGCTGGGATTCCAGCTCGCTCATGGTTTCGCGGAAATAACGGCGCATCATGGTGACGCGGTCGTTGGCGGGCATCAGCTTTTCGAGGCGGGTGAGGTAGCCCTGCACACGCTCGATCATGGCGTAGTTGTGTTCTTTCTTCAGGCGCAGCGCCATGCAGTTGATCTGTGTGGCCTGCAGCAGCACACCGGTGTTTTCGGGGTAGTCGCTCACGGCTTGTTCGATGGCCTTGACGGCGTCGTCGATCTGGCTGTCGCGCAGCAGCTTGCGGGCATCCTTGACCTTGGTTTCGAGGATGGCTGCGCCGGCGTCGACGATGTCCTGGATCTTGTTTTCGTGGCCCGTGTCGCGCAGGGTGGTGCTCACCATCTGCTTGATGCGGGGGTTCTCGTGATCGGCGCTGACGGCGCTGCTCAGCAACTCCAGCCCGGCATCCACGTTGCCGGCCATCAGCTCGGCCTTGGCCAGTGCGACCGTGGGGAAGTCGGCCTTGCCTTTGCGCAGTGTGGCGCGGGCCTTGGCCAGCGTCTTCTGGGCCTCTTCTGTCTTGCCTGCACGTGACTCGGCCTGGGCCTGGATGGCCAGGGCCACGTTGCCGAAAGTGGCACTGTTGCGGTAGGCCGGCGCGGCTTCGGCGAGCAGCCTCACGGCTTCGTCGTTGTTGCCCAGGTCCACCATGGTCTGGGCCAGCAGCAGGGTGTCTTGCTGTTGCGCCACCACCGAGCCCTTGGTGGCCTTGTTGGCCTTTTGCAGGAAGTCCTTGGCGGTTTCCAAGTCGCCGTTGCGGTAGGCGCTTTCACCGGCCACACGCTGGCGGCGTGCCGAGGGCACCACCGTGGCGGCATCGCGCAGCACCCACATGGCGGCTTGCGAGTCGCCCTGGGCTTCGAGCGCTTCGGCCACCACGTCGTAGGCGGCTACGTTCTTTTCGCCTTCGCGGGATTGGATGATCTGCTGGGCCAGGCGCTTGGCATCTTCGAATTGGCCGGCGGCCTTGTGCGCGCGTGCCAAGCCCAGTTGAGCCCAGACCAGCTCGGGGCGCTGTTCCAGTGCCGAGCGGTAGATGGCCTTGGCTTCGTCGTTCTTGCCCAGCTTGAGCAAGGTCTGGCCCTTGATCTGCAGGGCCTGCATGAACCAGCGGTTCTTGGCGGCCAGCACCTTGTCGCACTCGGCGAGCACGCCGGGCAGGTCTTCATTGGCCTGCTTTTGCGTGATGGCCAGCAAGGCTGTGCGCTTTTCCAGTTGCACCTTGAGCCGGTCGCCGATCTCGGCGGCGGTGGTGGGCTTGAGCAGGTAGGCGTCAGGGTGGTGCTCGGTGGCAGAGGCGACAGAGGCGTAGCTGCTTTCGGCCGTGATCATGAAGAACAGGCAGTCGGGCGGCAGCGCGTTGCTGTCGCGCAGGTATTCGAAGAGCTGCTGGCCGTCGGTCTTCTGGTTGAGGTTGTAGTCGCACAGGATCAGACCGTACTTGCGCTGCTTGATCAACCGGGCGGCATCTTCGGCATTGCTGGCCACGTCGACCTTGCCCATGCCCAGCAGGCTCAGGTGGCCTCTGAGCGTGGATTGCTGGACCGCCATGTCGTCGACGATCAAGGCTTGAATGCCGGAGTACGGGGTCTGAATGGCCATGGTGTCTTGCTCTCAAAGTGAGGGCCGCGTCAAAGAGATGCAGCACTTTTTCGCATTTCGGTTGACCATTGCACAAACTTGAGGCAGATGACCGAAAAACCCCACTAGAAACAGAAAAGGCACCCGAAGGTGCCTCTGTTTTGTGCTTCAAGGTGCCTGGCGCGCGTTCGCGGGCCTCACTTGAAGATGTTTTTCACGCGGTCCGTCCAGCTTTTGGAATTGGGCGAGTGCTTCTCGCCCCCCTTGCGGAAGGATTCGTCCAGCTCCTTGAGCAGCTTGCGCTGGTGCTCGGTGAGCTTGACGGGCGTTTCCACATTGATGTGGCAGTACAGGTCGCCCGGGTAGCTCGAGCGGATGCCCTTGATGCCTTTGCCGCGCAGCCGGAAGGTCTTGCCGTGCTGGGTGCCTTCTGGGATCTCGATTTCCGCCTTGCCACCCAAGGTCGGCACCTCGATGTTGCCGCCCAGGGCGGCCGAGGTCAGCGGCACGGGCACGGAGCAATGCAGGTCGTCGCCGTCACGCTCGAAGATGTCATGCTGCTTGATGCGGATCTCGATGTAGAGGTCACCGGCGGGGCCGCCATTGGTGCCGGGCTCGCCATTGCCAGCCGAGCGGATGCGCATGCCCTCGTTGATGCCCGCCGGGATCTTGACTTCCAGCGTCTTGGTCTTCTTGACGCGGCCCTGGCCGTTGCAGGCCGTGCAGGGGTCGGGGATGACCTTGCCGGTGCCCTGGCAGTGCGGGCAGGATTGCTGCACGCTGAAGAAACCCTGGCGCATGTGGACCGTGCCCGAGCCGTTGCAGGTGGGGCAGGTCTTGGCGCTGGTGCCGGGCTTGGCGCCTGAGCCGTGACAGATGCCACACTCGTCCCACGCGGGGATGCGGATCTGCGTGTCCTTGCCTGCGGCGGCTTCTTCCAGCGAGATCTCCATGGCGTAGGACAGGTCACTGCCACGGTAGACCTGAGGTCCACCGCCGCCGCCACGCCTTCCGCCTTGTTGGCCGAAGATGTCACCGAAGATGTCGCCAAAGGCATCGGCGAAGCCGCCGAAGCCCTCTGGGCCGCCTCTGCCAGCACCTATGTTCGGGTCCACGCCGGCGTGGCCATATTGGTCGTAGGCGGCCTTCTTCTTGGGGTCCGAGAGCATCTCGTAGGCCTCCTTGGCCTCCTTGAACTTCTCTTCGGCCTCCTTGGCCTTGTCACCCTGGTTGCGGTCAGGGTGATATTTCATGGCCAGCTTGCGGTAGGCCTTCTTGATGTCTTCGTCAGCCGCACCCTTGGTGAGGCCGAGGACTTCATAAAAATCGCGTTTTGCCATGAGTAGGGCCTGTTAACACGAAAGGGACATTCACGCTGGGCATCAGGCTGTCGCAGGACAAGGCGTACGTGACGCCGTGTGCTCCTGCACACAAGGAACGTACAACGTAGATCCTGCGGCAACCTGATGCCCAGCCCTACGGGTGAACGCCGCAGGAAGCCACCCTCCGCGTTGCAAATGCTCGCCGTAGCATCCGGCTACGGCTGTGCTTTGCGCCTTGATGGTGGTTTCTTGTGGCGTCACGTGAACGTCCCTTTCGTGTTGACAGGCCCTAGCTGTCCAGATCCGACAAAGGCACAGGGCGCGAGCAGCTTGCTCACACGGCCTGTGCCTGGACGACAGGCGGGTCACCCCGCCGACCGATCAGTCTTTCTTGACTTCCTTGAATTCGGCATCGACCACGTTGTCGTCGGCGGCCTTGGCCTGCTCGGCACCAGATGCTGCACCTGCTTCGGCTCCAGCGGCGCCGGCTGCACCTTGGGCGGCCTGCATGTCGGCGTACATCTTCTCGCCCAGCTTCTGACTTGCCGTCATCAGGGCATTGGTCTTGGCCTCGATGTCGTCCTTGTCGTCGCCCTTCAAGGCTTCTTCGACGTCCTTGATCGCGGCTTCGATCTTTTCCTTCTCGCCGCCATCGAGCTTGTCACCGTATTCGGTCAGCGACTTGCGCACGCTGTGGACCAGGCCGTCGCCCTGGTTCTTGGCCTGCACCAGTTCGAGCTTCTTCTTGTCCTCAGCGGCATTGAGCTCGGCGTCCTTGACCATCTTCTGGATTTCCTCCTCGGACAGACCCGAGTTGGCCTTGATGGTGATCTTGTTTTCCTTGCCGGTGCCCTTGTCCTTGGCCGAGACGTGCAGGATGCCGTTGGCATCGATGTCGAAGCCGACTTCGATCTGGGGCACGCCACGCGGTGCGGGCGGGATGCCTTCGAGGTTGAACTCGCCCAGCATCTTGTTGCCCGAGGCCATCTCACGCTCGCCCTGGAAGACCTTGATGGTCACGGCGGGCTGGTTGTCGTCGGCGGTCGAGAAGGTCTGGGAGAACTTGGTCGGGATCGTGGTGTTCTTGCTGATCATCTTGGTCATGACGCCACCCAGGGTTTCGATGCCCAGGGACAGCGGGGTCACGTCCAGCAGCAGCACGTCGGTGCGGTCACCGGCCAGCACCTGGCCTTGAACGGCCGCACCCACGGCCACGGCTTCATCGGGGTTCACGTCCTTGCGTGGATCCTTGCCGAAGAACTCCTTGACCTTCTCCTGCACCTTGGGCATGCGGGTCATGCCGCCCACCAGGATCACGTCCTGGATGTCGCCCACGCTCACGCCGGCATCCTTGATGGCGGTGCGGCAAGGGGCAATGGTGCGCTCGATCAGGTCTTCCACCAGCGACTCCAGCTTGGCGCGGGTCAGCTTGATGTTCAGGTGCTTCGGGCCGGTGGCGTCAGCCGTGATGTAGGGCAGGTTGACGTCGGTCTGCGTGCTGTTGGAGAGCTCGATCTTGGCCTTTTCGGCGGCCTCCTTGAGGCGCTGCAGGGCCAGCACGTCCTTGGAGAGATCGACGCCCTGTTCCTTCTTGAACTCGGCGATGATGAAGTCGATGATGCGCTGGTCGAAGTCTTCGCCGCCCAGGAAGGTGTCGCCGTTGGTCGACAGCACTTCGAACTGCTTTTCGCCGTCCACGTCAGCGATTTCGATGATGGAGACGTCGAAGGTGCCGCCGCCGAGGTCATACACGGCGATCTTGCGGTCGCCTGCGCCATGCTTGTCCAGGCCGAAAGCCAGGGCAGCTGCGGTCGGCTCGTTGATGATGCGCTTGACTTCCAGGCCGGCAATGCGGCCAGCGTCCTTGGTGGCTTGACGTTGTGCGTCATTGAAGTAGGCAGGCACGGTGATGACGGCCTCGGTGACTTCTTCACCCAGGTAGTCTTCGGCCGTCTTCTTCATCTTGCGCAGCACTTCGGCCGACACTTGAGGCGGCGCCAGCTTCTTGCCGCGTACTTCAACCCAAGCGTCGCCGTTGTCGGCGGCCGCGATGGTGTAGGGCATCAGGTCGATGTCCTTTTGCACTTCCTTCTCGGTGAACTTGCGACCGATCAGGCGCTTGACCGCGTACAGCGTGTTCTTGGGGTTGGTCACAGCCTGGCGCTTGGCCGAGGCGCCCACCAGCACTTCACCATCTTCCTGGTAGGCGATGATCGACGGCGTGGTGCGTGCACCTTCGCTGTTCTCGATCACCTTGGTGGTGTTGCCTTCCATGATGGCCACGCACGAGTTGGTGGTGCCCAGGTCGATGCCAATGATCTTGCCCATTTAGATAGCTCCTATCGAATTTGCTTTGGAAGCCTGCTGCTTCCGCTTGTGTTCTGATATGTGAACAGCTGTGCTGTTTTCAAGGCCCTGTTCGGACAAAACAAGGCGACTCGCTTACTTGGGGGCGGCCACGGTGACCAGCGCGGGGCGCAACACGCGCTCGGCAATGGAATAGCCCTTTTGCAGCACGCCCACGACGGTGTTGGCCTCCTGGTCTGCCGGGACCACGCTGATGGCCTGGTGCACATTGGGGTCGAACTTGGTGCCGGCGGACGGGTTGATCTCCAGCACCTTGTTGCGCTCCAGTGCCGAAGCCAACTGGCGCAGGGTGGCCTGCACGCCTTCCAGCACAGTTTCCACCGGGGTGTCGGGCTTGGCGGCATGAGAGGTCAGGGCGGCTTCCAGGCTGTCGCGCACGGGCAGGAGGCTCTCGGCGAAGGCTTCGACCGCGAACTTGCGGGCCTTGGAGATTTCATCTTCCGAGCGGCGGCGGATGTTTTCTGCCTCAGCCTTGGCGCGCAGGTAGGCGTCTGAGACCTCGGCATGCTTGGCAATCAGCTCGGCCAATTGCTGCTCAACAGGGACGAAGCCCACTTCTTCCGGGGCACCAGGGGTGCCGGGTGCGGCTTGCTGCTCAGGGGTGGCGGACGTGTCGCTCATCTCGCTGTTTCTCGAAAAAATGGGTAGGTGAATGCGAAAACCCTGTGCATGTCAGGGCGACCGGCGGGCTTTCAAGGCCCTTGGTCCAAAAATTTGTAAGGGCGCCAAACCAACGATTGTCGCAGGCCTTGGGCCTGATTCGGCCAGGGCCTGTTCGTCGATTATTCGTCGATGCTGGCAGACCAGCGCTGCCAGTCCGCCAATTGCCGCCGGTCACGCTTGGTGGGACGGCCCTGCTCGATGCTGTCGGCCGGCTCGCCAGCCAGTTTGCGCTGCTCGATGAACTGCGCGCGGCGGGCGACGCTTTCAGCTGTTTCCTCGTAGAGCTGCTGAGCTTGGGGTGCCGGGCCTCGAACGGTGCTGACCGCCTTGACGACGATGGTGCGGGTCAGCGCGCCTTGGCGGATGTCAATGCGGTCGCCGGCCTTCAGTTCCCTGGATGCTTTGGCAATCTGCCCATTGACCTGAACTCGGCCCTTGTCGACGTCTTCTGCCGCCATGCTGCGCGTCTTGTAAAAACGGGCGGCCCACAGCCATTTGTCCAGGCGCAGGCGGTCGGTCAAGCCAGGCAATGTCGTCTCTTGGTCTTTCATGATCGGGCTGTTACTTTACTGCGTTCTGCTTCACGAGTCAGGTGACGAACGAGGAAACGGGCAGGGTCCATCGCGTCGCGCAGGTCCAGTTCCACGGGGCAGGGCGCGCCCGTCATCCAGTGGGCCAGCAGTTCGGCGGCGAGGGCGCACCAGGTGATCCCGCGGGACCCGAGGCCGGTCAGCACGTAAAGGCCGCCCCGCTCCTGCCTTTCGCGCGGCAACAGTCGGACCTGGTCGATGCGGCGGGTGCCGGGGTTGGCGCTCAGCCGGGCCAGCGACCAGGGCAAGGCACCCACCAGCGGAAGCCGGTCGGGCGTGGTGGCGCGCCAGGCGCTTCGGCCTTCGAGCTGGGCGGGCAGCGCCTCGTGGTCGGCCAGGCTGGCCACGGCGCCTAGCCTGGCCGCCTGGCTCAAGTTGTGACGGTGGTCGGCTTCGCGCACAGCGGGGTCCGCGTCGTACTGCTGTGTGGTGGCGCCGCACAGCAAGGCGCCATCCGGCAAGGTCAGCACATAGCCGCTGCCGGCAACAGGGATGTGCGGCAGGCGCAGATGCGCCCGGCCAGTCTGGGGCACACGGGTGATCTGGCCTCTGACCGGGCTGAGCGGCAGCGGCGCCACGGCCTGGTCTTCAGGCAAGGACGCCAGCAAGGTCGGCGACTGGTTGGCGCAGCACAAGACCAGCGAAGGTGCGGTGGCGATCAGCTTGTCACGGTATCGGGCCTCCCACTCGCCTTTCTCGTTGAAAAGGATGCCGTCGATGGGCGTGCGCCACAGGCATTGGAGCAAAGGTAAAGCGTCATGGCCTCGAGCCGCAGCGGCTTCGTCCAGCATGAGTCTGGTCAGGCCCGCTGGGTGCAGCCAGCCCGCCTGGTGAAAGTACCAACCACCGCTGTCAACCGGCAGGCCAGACCTGAGCTGCGCTTCGGGCAGATCCAGCCACTGCACGTGGTCCGCTGGCAAGGATTGGTGCAGCAGCCAGTCATGGGCCTGATCCGCCGATGTCTTGGCATCCAGCCTGAGCAGGCCGCCGGCCTGGCCGGCCAAGCGATGTGCGGTGATCCAAGGCGCAGCCAGCCGCCATGTGGCCAGCGCGGCGGCCCGGTGTGCACGCGAATGGATGCCGTCTTCGGCATGCAGCACGCTGTGGAACATGCCGCCCGGGTTGCCGGAGCCTTCTTGCGCGGGGCCGTCGTGCTGGTCGATCAGGGTGACGCGCCAGCCTTCCAGGCACAAAGCCCTGGCAGCGGCGCAACCTGCGAGCCCGGCGCCAAGCACGATGGCATGGCGGTCCTTCTGGCTGACAGGTTCCGGCCAGACGCCGCCGGGCAAGGCGGGAGGCACGAAGCGTGGCTCGTACATGGCGCGGACCATGTCGCGCTTGCCGGCAAAACCGGGTACGCGGTCGACCCGAAAGCCGGCCTGGGTCAAGGCATCTCGCACGCCGCGCGCCGAGGACCAGGTGGCCGCCGTGCACCCGGGCGCAGCCATGCGGTTGAGCCGGGACAGCAGGGCCTCGTCCCACATCTGTGGATTCTTGGCGGGCGCGAAACCGTCGAGGTAGAAGGCGTCGACCTGGGCCGACAACTTGGGCAGCAAGTCGGCGATGTCACCCAGCCCCAGCATGAGCGTGACGCGACGGGCGCCCGCGCCGTGAGTCGCATGGCCCGCTTCTTCAAAATGCAGCGTGTGCAGACCCGGGGTCAGCGTGGGCCAGGCATCGATCAGCCCGCGAGCCAGACGCAATCGGTCGTGCTGGTCCTGCTGTTCGCGTTGATCGGACGGGGCGGGGGCGATGTGGCTTGCGTCGTCAGCCTCGAACGTTGCCAAGCCATGCACCCTGCCCATGTCTTCCTTGCGCAAAGGGTGCTTTTCAATCGAGATGAAGACCAGGTGATCGCAACGCAACTCATCGCGCTGCCAGGCCGCCCAGGTCGCCAGGAAGTTGTTCCCCAGCCCAAACCCGGTCTCCAGGATCACGAAGCGCTTGCGGCCCTGCCAGCGATGGGGCAGGCCATTGCCACCCATGAACACATGCCGGGCCTGGGCCCAGGCGCCGGCCACCGCGTGGTACACATCGTCATACAGCGGCGAGTAGGGCACTCCCGCCGCCTGGCCCGATGGGCTTTCGCCCAGGGCCGCAGGCGTTACCGGCATGCCTTATTGCGCTACCCAGCCACCGTCCACGTTCCAGGCCACGCCGCGCACCTGATCGGCGCCCGGTGAGCACAGGAAGACCGCCAGGTCACCCAGTTGCTCAGGCGTGACGAATTGCAGCGACGGCTGCTTCTCGCCCAGCAACTCGCGCTTAGCCTGATCCACGGAGATGCCTTCCTTGGCGGCACGGTCGTCGATCTGCTTTTGCACCAGCGGGGTCAGCACCCAGCCCGGGCAAATGGCGTTGACGGTCACGCCAGTCTGCGCGGTTTCCAGCGCCACCGCCTTGGTCAGCCCCAGCAGGCCATGCTTGGCAGCCACATAAGCGGACTTGCCTGCCGAGGCCACCAACCCGTGGGCCGACGCCAGGTTGATGATGCGGCCCCAGTTCTTGGCGCGCATGCCGGGCACGGCCAGACGCATGGTGTGGAAGGCCGAGCTCAGGTTGATCGCGATGATCGAGTCCCATTTCTCGATGGGGAAGTCCTCGATATTGGCCACGAACTGGATGCCCGCGTTGTTGACGACGATGTCGATGCCGCCAAACTCCGCCTGGGCGTAGGCGAACAGGGCCTCGATCTCGGCCGGCTTGGACATGTCCGCGCCGTTGTAGCCCACCTTGATGTCATAGGCCTGGCCCGCTGCTTGCACAGAAGCCTTGGGCGCATCGACATCGCCAAATCCGTTCAGAATGATGTTGGCGCCCTGGGCGGCCAGCTTTTCTGCCATACCCAGGCCGATCCCGCTGGTGGATCCGGTCACTAGGGCGGTTTTTCCTTTCAACATCTCGGGCCTCCTGTCGGCAAGTAGAAACACAATGTGGGCTGGCCCATTATCTGACGACGCATTGCCATGACCAGCATTCAAAACGACACAGCATCTGCATCTGCCAGCCAGCCGGTCCTCAAATATGTGACCTGTCCTGGCGCGAGCAAGACCGATGCCCAGACGCATCGTATGGCCTATTGGCAATGGGGCGATGACAGCAACCCGCGAATCCTCATGTGCGTGCATGGTTTGAGCCGCCAAGGCAGGGACTTCGACACGCTGGCGCGCAGCCTGTGCGACCGTTATCAGGTGATTTGCCCAGACGTGGTGGGGCGTGGCGAATCCGACTGGCTGGCCGACCCCAAGGGTTATCAAGTCTTTACATATGCGGCGGACATGGTTGCCCTCATGCAACAGTTGCGGGCGCAGGTCAAGGCCACGGACACACTGGACATCGACTGGGTCGGCACCTCCATGGGCGGCTTGATCGGTCTGGGCCTCTCGACCTTGCCACCCGAAGTCAGCGGCGTGAATCTGCGCAAGTTCGTGCTCAACGATGTAGGCCCGCGCCTGCGCCTGGAAGCCCTGCTGCGCATCGGCGATTACCTTGGCCTGCCCAAGCGTTTTGACAACGAGCAGGAGGCCGCCGACTACCTGTGGAGCATCTCGACAGGCTTTGGCCCCCACACGCCAGAGCAATGGCTGGCGCTCTCCAGGCCCTTGCTCAAACCCGCGCCGGGTGGCAATGGTTTGATCCTGCATTACGACCCGGCCCTGGCCGAGCCTTTCAAGACGATGACGGCCGAGAGCGCTGCCAGCGGCGAAGCCATGTTGTGGCAGGTGTATGACGCCCTGAAATGCCAGGTGCTCCTGCTGCGCGGCAAAGACTCCGACTTGCTGGACGCAGAGACCGCACTGGCCATGACCCAGCGCGGCCCCAAGGCGACCTTGATCGAATTCGAGGGCGTGGGCCACGCGCCCATGCTCAACAACCCGACCCAACTTGAGCCGCTGACGAAGTTCCTGCTTGCATGAAAACTGGTTTACTCAACCCGGTTGCCCTGAACGCGGATGCCCAGGCCCACGCCCCCATTGTGGAGTTGGCCGAGATGGCGCCTGGCGGGGCTTCGCCGGGTGATCTCCCGCCTGGCGAATCGGCTGCCGATCAACTGCTGGCCAAGGCCCGTGCCTTTGCCGAGCCCTTGCTGACGGGGCGTCGCTTCGATACGGGCGAAGATGCTCTGTCCCATGCCGATGGCGTGAACTTCATCCTGCAAGGCATCGGTGCCCCGCCGTCTCTCAGGGCTGCGTCCTACCTGGTCTATGCCAGCGAGTACCTGACCCAACCCGAAGACGTCGTGGGACGCGCGTTCGGGCCGGACGCGGCTGGCCTGGTCGCGCACACGCGTAAGCTGGTGCAGATCCAGCGCAATGCCCGCGATGCACTGGGCGACGAAACCGAAGGCCCCTTGCCGGCCGAGCAGGTCGAGCGCATCCGCAAGATGCTGCTGGCCTTCTCGCGCGACCTGCGTGTGGTGCTGCTGCGTCTGGCCTCCCGCCTGCAGACGCTGCGCCATTACGCCAATAGCAAACTGCCTTGCCCGCGTGCACTGGCGCGCGAGTCCCTGCAGGTGTTCGCGCCGCTGGCCAACCGCCTGGGCATCTGGCAGATCAAGTGGGAGCTGGAGGATCTGTCCTTCCGCTTCCTGATGCCTGATGCATACAAAAGCATCGCCAAGTCGCTGCATGAAAAGCGGCTGGAGCGCGAGCGGCACATCGAGCAAGTCCGCCAGCAACTGATGCAGGCCATGCGCGAAGCAGGCATTCATGCGCAGGTGCAAGGCCGCCCCAAGCACCTCTACAGCATCTGGAAGAAGATGCAGGGCAAGGACTTGTCCATCGACAAGGTCTTCGACATCCGCGCCCTGCGTGTGATCGTGGACGACGTGCCCGCCTGCTACGCCGCGCTCAGCCGCGTCCACGAGGTCTGGCAACCCTTGCCCGATGAGTTCTCGGACTACATCGCCAAGCCCAAGCCCAATGGCTACCAGTCCTTGCACACCATCGTGAAGGACGAGCAGGGGCGCTTCATCGAGGTGCAGATCCGCACCCAGGCCATGCATGACCATGCCGAAAGCGGCGTGGCGGCACACTGGGCCTACAAGGAGGCTGGCAGCAAAGGCTACGCCGGCGTCCAGGCTGCGGGCGACTTTGAAACCCGCGTGGCCGAAGCCCGCAAGACCGTGCTGCGCCAACTGCTGGCCTGGGAACGTGACCTGGCTGCCGCCGACGGTGAGCAGCAGGGCGTGGCCGGCAAGGGCCTGTTCGAGGACCGCATCTACGTGTTCACGCCGGGCGGCGAGATCATCGATTTGCCGACGGGTTCCACCCCCATCGACTTTGCCTACAGCCTGCACACCAATCTGGGACACCGCTGCCGGGGAGCCAAGGTCGATGGCGCCATGGTGCCGCTGAACACGCCGCTGCAAAGCGGCCAGACCATCGAGGTCATCACGATCAAGGACGGCGGCCCGTCGATGGACTGGCTCAACCCGGACCTGGGCTATGTGCGCAGTCCGAGGGCACGCGCCAAGGTCAAGGCCTGGTTCAATGCGCTGGCCCAGCAGGGCTCGATCGCGCGCGGCCGCGAAACGGTCGAAAAGCTGCTCCAGCGAGAAGGCAAGACCGCCACCAAGCTGGAGGACCTGGCGGCCAGCCTAGGGTTCCGCAATGCCGATGCCCTGTTCGACGTGGTGGGCAAGGACGAGTACTCGCTGCGCAACATCGAGCAGCACCTGCGTCCCGCCGAGCCCGAGCCTGATCCCGACGAGTTCCTCACGCACCGCCTCTCCAAGGGCGAGGTGGACCTGGGTGGCGATGGCCGGGGCGTGCTGGTCGTGGGCATGGACTCCCTGCTCACGCAACTGGCACGCTGCTGCAAGCCCGCGCCACCTGATGCGATCGGTGGTTTCGTGACGCGTGGCAAGGGCGTGGCCATTCACCGGCTGGACTGCTCCAACTTTCGGCAGATGGCTGGGCGGCATGCCGAACGAATCATCCCGGTGGCCTGGGGCCGTCAGGCCGTGGCCGAATCGGCCCAGTACGCGGTGGACGTGGTGGTCGAGGGCCATGACCGTACTGGCCTGTTGCGCGATGTCTGCGATGTGCTGGCCCAGGGCAAGATCCATGTGCTGTCGCTGCACAGCCAGGTGGCGCGCGAACGCATCAACATCACGCTCACCGTGCAGACGGCGGACACCGCCAGGCTGGGCGCCATGTTGGCCAAAGTGTCGCAAATCAACGGCGTTTTGCGCGCACGCCGAAAATAATGCTATAGTGGAAGTCTTGCAGGCGCTTAGCTCAGTTGGTTAGAGCACCACCTTGACATGGTGGGGGTCGTTGGTTCGAATCCAATAGCGCCTACCAACTTCCCTTGATTGAAGTTGGCCTGAACGTCGCCAGGACGTCGTATGCATTGTCAGATACCCCTGTACCCGGCGCCCGATCCCGGGTTGGCTGGCAAACCGAAAACCGCTCACGAGGCGGTTTTTTCATTTGTGCCTTCCCCTGCCGCGTGGTGCGGCCCATGCAAAATGCGCGTCAAGCAAATTGAACGGGGGTGGGTGAATCATGAAGCTGTGGTTGTTGCGCGGTGTCAAAGCCCTTGCAGGCGTCGGCCTGACGTTGGCTGTGGGTTTTGTTGTCCTTTGGTGGGTGGCCGCGCGTGTTGCCAATGCCGACGAGGCGCCGCCTTCTGCGGCCAAGGTGAATGACGCGTTTCAGCGCAGCGTCGGCTGGTTGAAGTTGCATGAAGCCGAGATCCTGGGTGATGGCAATGTGGCGCTGTGGTGGATGATCAAGGCGGCGGCCGACCGCAGCCACGATCCCTACCTGGCCGATCTGGTCCAGCGGTCGATTCGTGTCGTCTATGCAGGCGACAAGGCCACGTTGCCATGGCGGCGCATTGTGGAGCCGAATGCGGTCATCGTGCCCAACGACCTGATGACGGATGGACTTTCCCCCTATCAACGCTTCTATTATTTTTCGGCCACTTGCCGCGTGGTGGAGCCGGACGACACAGGGCCGGGCTCGCAACAATTTCTGGATGGCAATACTTGCCGCCCGATCTGGGGCAAGGTCATCTTCAGGGACAAGGTCTGCTCGACCCATCAGCTACTGGGGATTCGCATGGCTCGCAATTCCGGCTGCAAGCTGGATGCCAAGGTCGCTGCGCTGGAGTCAGAATTGCTGGAAGACATCGCGTTCCAGCTGAAGGTCGACCCGGTGATCACAGATCCCTACATCCAGCGGGTACTGACCTTGTACTGGGTGGCGGGGCCGCAAAGCGTCAAGCCGGTCTGGCTGCGCCGGGTGATTGATGCGCAGCAACCAGATGGCGGCTGGAGTGGCGATCACCTTCTGCTGGGTGTGCCGCAATGGCTGCAACCCGCCACCTGGCGGCAGCTCATGAGCCGGCTTGTGCCGTCACGCTTCAACGCGGCACCTCCGGCTTCGAACTTCCATGCCACGGCCCAGGGCGTGTTGCTCATGGCGCTGGCTTTACATCCGCAGTGAGTCGGCGACCTTCGTCTCGGATTCGTGACGCCCTTGCATCAAGTCGACGCATCTGTGTGCAGCTTGCGGCAATCCACTCCTACAATGCACTGAACTTAAGGAGACGGTCATGAGCGCAGCCCCGAGAAGTCGCCGCACCAGCGCCGAAGATGGTGACGAGCCGTCCGAAGGTGATGCGGCCGCGCCGGCAGGTGTGAGGGCCATCAAAAAGTACCCGAACCGGCGTCTGTACGATACCCGCACCAGCAGCTACATCACGCTGTCCGACGTCAAGGACATGGTGATGGCCTGCGAGCAGTTCATGGTGATGGACGCCAAGACCGGCGAAGACATCACGCGCAGCATCCTGCTTCAGATCATCCTGGAAGAAGAATCGGCTGGCGTGCCCATGTTCTCGACCCAGGCCCTGGCCCAGATCATCCGCTTCTATGGCCACACCATGCAGGGGCTGATGGGCAACTACCTGGAAAAGAACATCCAGTCCTTCATTGACCTGCAATCGCGCCTGACCGAGAACTCGGTCATGAACTTGCAAAATCCCATGGTGCAGAACTTCATGGGTGGCTACATCGAGCAGTCCCGCCAGATGTTCACGCAGATGCAGGAGCAGATGAGCAAGCAGGCCGAAACCCTGATGGGCAACCTGGGCGCCGGGCTCACGCCGCCCAAGAAGTGATGGCAACAGGCGTCTTCAAGGCGCCTTCAACAGGGGCTTGAGCGCAGCCCATACCTGCTCCAGCATGATCGGATGCCCCTTGGGCAATGGGTGCATGCCGTCGGCCTGAAACCAGTCCCGTGCATCGGGGCGGTCGGCCACGCCCTTGAGCAGAAAGGGCACCAACGCCGTGTGCTTCTCTCTGGACAGTGCCTCGAACATGGTGGCGAAGTCCTCGGTATAACGCTTGCCGTAGTTGGGTGGCACCATCATGCCGACCAGCACGATCTGGGCGCCGGCTTGCTGGGCATCGTTGATCATGGTCAGCAGATTGGCGCGGCTGGCCTTGAGGGGCAGGCCGCGAAGGGCATCGTTGGCGCCCAGTTCGATCACGACATGGGTGGGCCGATGTTGCGTCAGCAGGGGCTCCAGCCGGGTCTTGCCGCCGGAGGTCGTCTCACCGCTGATGCTGGCGTTGATCACTTCGGCATCTATACCCTGCTCCTTAAGGCGTGCCTGCAGCAAGGCAACCCAGCCTGTGCCACGTGGCAGGCCGTACTCCGCTGACAGGCTGTCCCCCATGATCAGGATCCGTGCGGCCTGGGGCTTGGCCCACACGACCAGTGGCACGGTCAATAGGCCCGCCGCGCCCAAGATCAGCGCGCGTCGCGTACAGTCGGTCGTCATCTTCTGATTCATTGTTCCAGCCTCAGGGCCTCAGCCTGTTCATGCACATGTTGCCACCAGAATCCAGCCCGATGTCTTCCCCGGCTCCCGCCATTCAAGCCAGCGATCTCAGCAAGGTCGTCGAGGACTCCAGTGGCACCTTGAGCATTCTGCACAACATCTCCTTGACGGTGCCGGCAGGGGAGTCCTTGGCCATCGTGGGCGCCTCTGGGTCGGGCAAGAGCACCTTGTTGTCCCTGCTGGCCGGGCTGGACGTGCCCAGCGCAGGTCGGGTCATGCTGTGCGGGCGAGAGATGTTCTCGATGGGCGAGGACGAGCGCGCGGCCCACCGCGCCCGCCATATCGGCTTCGTCTTCCAGAGCTTCCAGTTGATCGCCCACCTCACGGCGCTGGAGAACGTGATGCTGCCGCTGGAGTTGCGTGGCGACCGGGAAGCGCGAGCCAAGGCCACGGCCATGCTGACGCGGGTGGGCTTGGGGCAACGGCTGAAGCATCGGCCCGCCTTGTTGTCGGGCGGGGAGCAGCAGCGTGTGGCGCTGGCCAGGGCCTTCGTGGTCCACCCTGACATCCTCATGGCCGACGAGCCCACGGGTAGCCTCGATCATGCAACTGGACAGGCCGTGATGGACCTGATGTTCGAGCTCAACCGCGAAAACGGCACCACACTCGTGCTGGTCACCCACGACGCACAGATCGCGCAACGCTGCCACAGCCAGATCCGCATCGGCGCGGGCTGCATCCTCGCTGAGCCAGAGGTTAGGATGCCGGCATGAGTCTCAAACTGCTATTTGGTTTTCATGCCGTGTCGGTGCGCCTGAAGGTGGCGCCCAAGTCCATTCGTGAGTTGCATGTCGATGCGTCGCGTCGCGATCAGCGCATGAAACAATTCCTGGCCAAGGTCGAAGAGGCCGGTGTGCGCGTCATCGACAGCGACGACGACAAGCTTCAGAAGCTCGCCGGGACGCACCGCCACCAAGGCGTGGTCGCCCGTGTCGAGGCGATCCAGCAATCCAGCTCGCTGGACGATTTGCTCGATGGCCTGGCCGAACCAGCCTTGCTGCTCGTGCTCGATGGCGTCACGGATCCGCACAACCTGGGAGCCTGCCTGCGCGTAGCCGATGGCGCGGGTGCCCACGCGGTGATCGCACCCAAGGACCATGCCGTGGGTATCAACGCCACGGTGGCCAAGGTGGCCAGCGGCGCAGCCGAGACCGTGCCTTACTTCATGGTGACCAATCTGGCGCGTACCCTGACCGAGTTGAAAGAGCGTGATATCTGGATCATCGGGACAGCTGACGATGCGCCGCACAGCCTGTATGAGGGGCGGGACTTCACCGGGCCCGTTGCTTTGGTGCTGGGTGCCGAAGGCTCGGGCATGCGCCAGCTGACGCGCAAGCACTGCGACGAACTGGTCAGCATCCCGATGATGGGTGGGGTGTCCAGCCTGAACGTGTCGGTGGCCAGTGGCGTGTGCTTGTACGAGGCGCGTCGCCAGCGACTTTCTTCTACTGGCTGACCGACAGCATCGCGCGCCGATCGTGCTGGCGTTGCTCGCGCTGTGCCCACCAGCTCAGGCCCCAGGCTACACTCATCCAGACGAGCCCCAGCCAGTGCAGTTGCCCATAGCCATGGTGGGTCAGCACCCAGCCGCCGCCTGATGCCCCGATGGCATGCCCCAGATAGATGGCCGATGTGTTGAGTGCCATCAGCGCCGGTGCCAGTCGAGGTGATAGCCCTCCGAGCCTGGCCTGTTGCCCTGAGTTGGTCGCAAAGCCGCTCAGTGCCCAGGGCAGCAGGACCAGGGCAAGCAAGGGCAGGGTGCTGCCCAATGGCCACAGCAACAGGCTGACGAGCATCATGCTCAGCGTGAAGGTCACGGCGGGCGCGGCCCCCAGTCTGTCCACCACCCGGTTGAGCACGAGGTTGCCTGCCAGCGCGAGCCCGCCGAACCAGGCGAACATCAGGCTGATCTCTTCTGGGCTGGCGTGGAAGGCGTTCTTGTAAAGCGGCGCCGCATAAGCCAGCACGGTGAACTGCCCGGCGCTCTGGCAGGCGGTGACCAGCACCACGGCCATCAGCAGCGGCGAGCGGAACACCTTGCGCCACGCGCGCATGGACAAGGCTGGCGGCCGGATGCCGGAAGGCAGGGTCTGGCGCACCAGCCAGGCGGCCAGCAGCGCACCCACCGCCACCATCATCATCGCCACACGCCAGCCCATGCGCTCGCCGATCCAGGCGGCCATCGGCATGCCGGCCACAGATGCAATCGACCAGCCCATGAACACAAAGGTGATGTGTCGGCCACGGCGCGCAGGCGTGCTCATGAAACCCATGGTGGCAGCGGCCTGCGGCGTGAAAACCGCTGCGGACAGTACCGTCAAGGCGCGCACGGGCCACAGCCAATCGTAGTTGGGGGCTAGGGCACACAAGGCGTGTCCTGCGGCGTACCAGACCATGGTCCAGGTGAGCAGCTTGCGCCGGTCGATATGGGCCACGGCGGCGGCCAGCAGCGGGGCACCCACGCCCATCATCAGGGCGGCAATGGCGATCAGATGGCCACCCTGTGTCACGCTGATGTTCAGCGAGCGCGTGAGGTCATTGAGTGTGCCACCCACGACCATCACGCCGCAGCCGATCACGAAATTGCCCGCCAGCAGCGCCCAGCGCGCTGCGTCCATGTCCTGACGGGAAAGGGCGCGTTCGAGCTCCAAGCGTGCCTTAGTGGTGAACCTTCAGGGCTTCCGGGTTGACGATGTTCGTCGGCGTGCCTGCAATGAAGTTCAGCAGGTTGTCGAACGCAGCGCTGAAGAGGCGCTCATAGTTGTCTTGCTCGACAAAACCGATGTGTGGCGTGCACACGGCGTTCTCCAGGCGCAGCAAGGGGTGGCCTTGCAAGATGGGCTCGCTCTCGAACACGTCGACCGCAGCCATGCCGGGGCGTCCACGGTTGAGCGCGGCCACCAGCGCGCTGTCTTGGAGCAGTTCAGCGCGCGAGGTGTTGACCAGCAAGGCGGTGGGCTTCATGCGGCTGAGATCGTCGAGCGTGATCAGGCCCCGCGTGCTGTCGGACAGCCGCAAATGCAGGCTGAGCACATCGCAGGCTTCGAAGAAGGCTTCGCGCGTGGGCGCGGGGATGCAGCCATCGGCCTTGGCCAGGGAGCGCGATTCCTCGCTGCCCCACACCGTGACGTGCATGCCAAAGGCCTTGCCATAGCCCGCGACCAACTGACCAACGCGGCCATAGCCCCATATGCCCAGCGTCTTGCCCTTGAGCAGCATGCCCAGGCCGAAGTTCACCGGCATGGAGGCCGACTTCAATCCAGCCTGCTGCCATGCCCCGTGCTTGAGGTTGCCGATGTACTGCGGCAGCCGGCGCATGGCCGCCATGACCAAAGCCCAGGTCAATTCGGCCGGCGCATAAGGCGCACCTAGTCCCTCGGCCACGGCGATGCCGCGCTGCGTGCATGCTTCCAGATCAATGTGGGGGCCAACGGGGCCTGTCTGGCAGATCAGCCGCAGCTTGGGCAGCTTTTCCAGCAAGGACCTCGGGAAGTGCGTGCGCTCGCGGATCAGCACCAGTGCTTCGGCGTCACGCAGGCGAACCGCCAGTTGTCCCGTGCCCTTGACCGTGTTGGTGAAGACCTTGGCGGCCAGGCCATCCAGCTTGGTCGCGCATTGCAATTTGCGGACGGCGTCTTGGTAGTCGTCCAGGATGATGATGTTCATGGGGCTGTCAGCAGTCCAGCCCCTCATTTTGCTACGGCTGACAACAAAGCTGCCCGCAAGGGGCAAGATTTGTGTTTACCAGCTTGTGACTTTCGATGCGCGAGGTTCGTCTCGGCCCGACGAGCGCAAGGGAAAGTGGCTGTCCAGCGCGTCCAGGCGCAGCTGTGCTTCGATCTGGCCGCGGTGCACAGCGATCACGCGAAAGACATCGGCACGCAAATGCCACAGCTCACGCAGCGAGCGGGCCGACTCGACCATGCTGCGCACCTGGTTGGCGCGCATGGATTGCAGATCCCACATGGCGGAGTTGAATTCGGATTTGACCTTGCGCAGGCCTGTCATGGGCGCAGGTGTGCGGGGCAGCTCGTCCATGTCCCACAGCCAGCACCAGAAGCCTGAGAGCCAGGCTTTCCACAGCGGCCGGCTGCGCGCGAACATGGTCGGCGGCACCACCTCGTTGCGGCGCGTGCCCAGGCCAGAGGGCGTGCCTTCGTGCGGTGTCGAAGCGGCCGCTTCAATGGGGCCACATTTGATGGAGGTCAGCAGGGGGCGGGCAGGTTCCGCCGGTACAACAGCCGAAACGGTTTCGGGTGCGTCGTCGTTCGTGAAGAATCTGGATGCCATGTCGCCCTCAGAGTGGCCGCCTTTACCCAGCGGTTCGTCTTTGCTATCGGCGTATGGCGCGGGGGCTTGAGGGCGCTAAAGGGCTCAGGAGGGGCGCTTTCCCATGCCTTGAAACGATTTGCAACGAAGTCGTTCGGGGCGGGAATTTGTCGCAGGCGGGGATTCAAGCGGCGTTCAAGCCGTGACCAGCGGGATGTGGCGGGCGGCGTGGCGTGTGGCCTCGTCGGCGCAAGCGGCGGCCAGAGTTTCGCGGGCGCAGGATTCGCAGCGGCCGCAGCAGGTGGCGGTGCCGGTTTCGAACTGAAGGGCTTCGAACGAGTCGCAGCCTTGCGCCGCCAGACGTTGGATATCGCGGTCAGAGACGCGGTTGCAGACGCACACGATCATGATTGCCACTTGCCAGGAGAGTCGATGCGATCATTTTAAATGAGAATGATTCGCATGCAATCATTTGAACAGGCGGTTTGTGGGGCTTTTATTCAGCCCTTGTTCGGCCCTCATGCGATTTGTCTCAACTTTCCACATCGCCCATGGCCGACTGCAGGTAGTTCTGCAGGCCGACCTTGTCGATCAGGTCGATCTGGGTTTCGAGGAAATCGATGTGCTCCTCGGTGTCGTCCAGGATGTCCTGCAACAGATCGCGCGACACGTAATCGCGCACCGATTCGCAGTAGGCGATGCCGTCCTTGATCGTGCCTTGCGCGCCGGATTCGAGCTTCAGGTCGCAGGCCAGGAGTTCGGGCACGTCCTCGCCGATCAGCAGCTTGCCCAGGTCCTGCAGGTTGGGCAGGCCGTCCAGCATGAAGATGCGCTCCATGAGCTTGTCCGCATGCTTCATTTCGCCGATGGATTCTTCGTATTCCTTCTTGGCGAGTTTGTCGAAGCCCCAGTGTTTCAGCATGCGGTAGTGCAGGAAGTACTGGTTGGTGGCCGTCAGTTCGTTCTTCAATTGGGCGTTGAGATGTTCAAGGACCTTGGGATCGCCTTTCATGGACTCCTCGCTGTTCACTGTTGATGGCGCATGGGCGCGGGGTTTGATGACCTGACGGTGACAGGATCGGTTATACTCCTAAGGTTTACCCGCAACCACCCCCCGCCTAGCGAAACCCCCATCGGATCCTTTACTGGACTCGAACTTGTCACGTCCGTACCACGCCGCAAATTGCAGAAGCTGCAGATGCACGTGGGGCGAACAAGTGCAAGGGCAGAGCTGGGCGCGCACTACAAACGGAGAATGAACCCGTGCTGCCCGTACTGCCCCAAGCTCTTCTGGCCCTCGCAGACGGCACGGTCTTTCTAGGCACTTCGATCGGCGCCGCCGGTCACACAGTCGGCGAAGTGGTGTTCAACACCTCACTCACCGGCTACCAAGAAATCCTCACCGACCCCAGCTACTGCAAGCAGATCGTCACGTTGACGTATCCGCACATCGGCAACTATGGCGTCAACGGTGAGGATGTCGAGGCCTCGAAAGTCCATGCCGCTGGTCTGATCATCAAGGATCTGCCCATCCGCACTTCCAACTTCCGCCAGAGCCGCACGCTGTCACAGTACCTGCAAGACGAAGGCACGGTGGGCATCGCGAGCATCGACACCCGCAAGCTGACCCGCCTGCTGCGCACCAAGGGCGCCCAGAACGGCTGTATCGTGGCCCTGAAGGCAGGTGAAGCCTTGACGGACGCCGTGATTGCCGATGCCATCGCCAAGGCCAAGGCCGCACCGAACATGGCCGGGCTGGATCTGGCCCAGGTCGTCACGCGCGCCGAAACCGCCGAGTGGACCGAGACCGAATGGAAGCTGGCGAACCCTGCGCTGGACGGCAAGCCCGGCTTTGGCAAGCTGACCGCGCCCAAGTTCCATGTCGTGGCCTATGACTTCGGTGTAAAGCGCAACATCCTGCGCATGCTGGCCGAGCGCGGCTGCAGGGTCACCGTCGTGCCCGCCAAGACGCCTGCCGCCGAGGTGCTCAAGTACAAGCCCGATGGCATCTTCCTGTCCAACGGCCCTGGCGATCCTGAGCCTTGCGAATACGCCATCGCTGCTACAAAGGAGCTGATCGAAACCGGCATCCCGACCTTCGGCATCTGCCTGGGTCACCAGATCATGGCGCTGGCCTCCGGCGCCAAGACTTTCAAGATGAAGTTCGGCCACCACGGCGGCAACCACCCCGTGAAGGACCTCGACTCCGGCCGCGTCAGCATCACCAGCCAGAATCACGGCTTCGCTGTCGACGAGAAGACTCTTGGCCCCAACCTGCGCGCCACGCACATCTCGCTGTTTGACGGCACGCTGCAAGGCCTGGCCCGCACCGACAAACCCGCTTTCTGCTTCCAGGGTCACCCGGAAGCCTCGCCCGGACCGCATGACATCGCTTACTTGTTTGATCGTTTCACGACCCTCATGGCTGCGCGGCTGATGGAGAAAAACTGACATGGCAAAGCGCACCGACATCAAGAGCATCCTCATCATCGGCGCCGGCCCGATCATCATCGGTCAGGCCTGCGAATTCGACTACTCCGGCGCCCAGGCCTGCAAGGCCCTGCGCGAAGAGGGCTACAAGGTCATCCTGGTCAACAGCAACCCGGCGACCATCATGACGGACCCGAACACGGCGGACGTCACCTACATCGAGCCCATCACCTGGCAGGTGGTCGAGCGCATCATCGCCAAGGAGCGTCCCGACGCGATCCTGCCGACCATGGGCGGCCAGACCGCGCTGAACTGCGCCCTGGACTTGCACCGCCACGGCGTGCTCGACAAGTACAAGGTTGAGATGATCGGTGCCAACGAGCACGCGATCGAGAAGGCCGAAGACCGCCAGAAGTTCAAGGAAGCCATGACCAGCATCGGTCTGGACTCCGCGAAGTCGGGCATTGCCCACACGATGGAAGAAGCCTGGGCTGTGCAAAAGCGCATCACGGCCGAGATCGGCGGCCACGGCTTCCCGATGGTGATCCGCCCCAGCTTCACGCTGGGTGGCACGGGCGGTGGCATTGCCTACAACCCCGAAGAGTTCGAAGAGATCTGCAAGCGCGGTCTGGACCTGTCGCCGACCAACGAGCTGCTGATCGAAGAGTCGCTCATCGGCTGGAAAGAGTATGAGATGGAAGTGGTTCGCGACAAGGCGGACAACTGCATCATCGTTTGCTCGATCGAGAACCTGGATCCGATGGGCATCCACACCGGTGACTCGATCACCGTGGCCCCGGCTCAGACCCTGACCGACCGCGAATACCAGTTGCTGCGCAACGCCTCCATCGCCATTCTTCGTGAGATTGGCGTCGAGACCGGCGGCTCCAACGTGCAGTTCTCGATCAACCCGGACAACGGCCGGATGATCGTGATCGAGATGAACCCGCGTGTGTCGCGCTCCTCCGCGCTGGCCTCGAAGGCCACAGGCTTCCCGATCGCCAAGATCGCGGCCAAGCTGTCGGTGGGCTACACGCTCGATGAGCTCAAGAACGACATCACCGGCGGTGCCACGCCAGCGTCTTTCGAACCTTCGATCGACTACGTCGTCACCAAGATCCCGCGCTTTGCTTTCGAGAAGTTCCCCGCAGCCGATTCGCGCCTGACCACGCAGATGAAGTCTGTGGGCGAAGTGATGGCCATGGGCCGTACCTTCCAGGAGTCTTTCCAGAAGGCGCTGCGTGGCCTGGAGACAGGCATCGATGGCCTGACCGAGATCAGCGACGATCGCGAAGAGATCCTGCAGGAGATCGGCGAAGCCGGTCCCGAGCGTATCCGCTTCCTGGGTGATGCCTTCCGCATCGGCCTGAGCCTCGACGAGGTTTTCGAAGAGACGAAGATTGATCCCTGGTTCCTTGCCCAGATCGAAGACATCGTCAAGACCGAAGCCGACGTGAAGGCGCGCAAGCTGGAGTCGCTCACCGCAGCCGAGATGCGTTACCTGAAGCAAAAGGGCTTCTCGGATCGCCGCCTGGCCAAGCTGCTCGCCACCAACCAGCATGAGGTCCGCAAGGCCCGTCATGCTCTGAACGTGCGTCCGGTCTACAAGCGTGTGGACACCTGCGCCGCAGAGTTCTCGACGCAGACCGCCTACATGTATTCGTGCTATGAAGCTGAAGGCGGCGAGTGCGAGGCCGAGCCCACCGATCGCAAGAAGATCATGGTGCTGGGTGGTGGCCCCAACCGCATCGGTCAAGGCATCGAGTTCGACTACTGCTGCGTCCACGCCGCCCTTGCCATGCGCGAAGACGGCTACGAGACCATCATGGTCAACTGCAACCCCGAGACTGTCTCGACCGACTACGACACCTCTGATCGCCTGTACTTCGAGCCCGTGACGCTGGAAGACGTGCTCGAGATCGTGGCCAAGGAAAAGCCGGTCGGCGTGATCGTGCAGTACGGCGGCCAGACGCCTTTGAAGCTCGCCCTCGACCTCGAAGCCAACGGTGTGCCCATCATCGGCACGACGCCCGACAGCATCGACATTGCCGAAGACCGCGAACGCTTCCAGGCTCTGCTGCACAAGCTGGGTCTGAAGCAGCCGCCCAACCGCACCGCGCGCACCGAAGAAGCCGCGCTGCAACTGGCGCAGGAGATCGGCTACCCGCTGGTCGTGCGTCCCAGCTACGTGCTGGGCGGCCGCGCGATGGAAATCGTGCATGGCGACAAGGATCTGGAGCGCTACATGCGCGAAGCCGTGCGTGTCTCCGACAAGTCACCCGTGTTGCTGGACCGCTTCCTCAACGACGCCGTCGAGGTCGATGTCGACTGCATCTCCGATGGCACCGATGTGATGATCGGCGGCATCATGGAGCACATCGAGCAAGCCGGCGTGCACTCCGGTGACTCGGCTTGTTCGCTGCCTCCGTACACGCTGTCGCATGCGCTGCAAGACGAGCTGCGCCGCCAGACGGCGCAAATGGCCAAGGCGCTCAATGTGGTCGGCCTGATGAACGTGCAGTTCGCCATTCAAGGTGACGTCACACAAGGCCTGGACAAAGCCACCGTGTATGTGCTCGAAGTGAACCCACGTGCCTCGCGCACCGTGCCTTACGTGTCCAAGGCGACTGGCCAGCCTCTGGCCAAGATCGCCGCGCGCTGCATGGCCGGCCAAAAGCTGGTCACGCAAAAAAGCCCCGATGGCAAGGCTCCGCGCGAAGTTGTGCCGCCTTATTTCACGGTCAAGGAAGCCGTCTTTCCGTTCAACAAATTCCCGGGTGTGGACCCCGTCCTCGGCCCTGAAATGCGTTCGACCGGTGAAGTCATGGGTGTGGGCGTCACCTTCGGTGAAGCCATGCTCAAGAGCCAGTTGGGAGCGGGATCGCGTCTGCCGACCAAGGGCACTGTGTGCATTTCGGTCAAGGACAATGACAAGGCGCGCGCTGTCAACGTCGCTCGCGAGCTGGTGGCGTTGGGCTTCAAGGTCGTCGCGACCAAGGGCACGGCCGCGGCCATTGCCGAAGCCGGCGTACCGGTCGAGCCGGTCAACAAGGTCAAGGATGGCCGCCCGCACATCGCGGACGCCATCAAGGCAGGCGAAATCCAGCTGGTTTTCACGACCGTGGACGAAACCCGCACGGCCATTGCCGACTCGCGCAGCATCCGCACGGCCGCCCTGGCCAACCGGGTGACCTACTACACCACCATGGCTGGCTGCGAGGCCGCTGTCGAGGCCATGAAACACCAGGACGATCTGGTGGTGTATTCACTGCAAGAGCTGCACGCCAAACTACACTAAACTTTCATTTCCACAAGTTCAAGGGCCGCGCCCGGCGCCATCGCCAGATGGTCAAGGTCGCGGCTTCCGTTTTTTGTGAGGCACTGCTTTCATTTCAAGCAGTTCAAAGCCTGATTTGCATCGAGAGAGACGCAACCATGTCGACCATTCCCATCACCAAGCGCGGCGCCGAGAAGCTCAAGGAAGAGCTGCATCGCCTCAAGCATGTCGAGCGTCCGGCCGTGGTTCAGGCCATTGCCGAAGCGCGCGCCCAGGGCGACCTCTCTGAAAACGCCGAGTACGACGCCGCCAAGGACAAGCAAGGCTTCATCGAAGGCCGCATCAACGAAATCGAAGGCAAGCTGTCTGCTGCCAAGATCATCGACCCATCCGAGCTGGATGCAGGGGGCAAGGTCGTGTTCGGCGCCACGGTCGAGATGGAGCTGGAGTCCACCGGTGATGTGGTGACCTATCAGATCGTGGGTGACGACGAAGCCGACCTGAAAGACGGCAAGATCTCGATTGGCTCGCCCATTGCCCGCGCCCTGATCGGCAAGGAAGCCGGCGACGTGGCCACCGTGCAGGCGCCCGGTGGCAACCGCAACTACGAAATCATCGAAGTGCGCTACCAGTGAAGCTGCTGCGGTTTCAAGCCTGGCTGGCTGCTGTGTGGGCTGGTGCCATGCTGGCTGTGGGTGGCCTGGCTGCGCCCAGCCTGTTCATGGTGCTGGACCGCCATCTGGCGGGTCAGGCAACTGGCCGCATCTTCACCCTTGAAGCCAAAGTCAGCCTGGCATTCGCGATCGTGCTGCTCATGATCGAGCGCCGCCGTGTGCGTGATCTGGTCGAGTCAGGCCAGGCCACCACCGTGATGACAGGCAATCTGCTGCTCATCCTGGCGGCCTTGTTTCTGGCGATTTTCGGCGAGTTCGTGCTGCACCCCATGATCGAAGAGGCCAAGGCAGGCGAGCCGACGGCCTTATCGTTTGGGGCCTTGCACGGCGCGTCGTCGGTGCTGTACTGGCTGCGCATCGTGCTGGTGGGCAGCCTGGCCTGGCGGCTGACTGCAGCCCATCAGCCCGATCAGCCTGCCCAGGCCGGGTGATGTTCAGCCCGGCTTCTTGCTGCTCACGCGCTTTTTGGCACGTTTGATCAAGCCGCCGGCGGTCACGCGCTGATTGCCCATGACCTGGACCTTCTTGATCTCGGGCTTGCGCAGACCGCTCTTGGAGAACTTGAGGATCTTGACCTCGCGCGGACCGGGCTTGCGGTCTTCCTTGGCTTCGGCCGGGGCTTTCTCAGGCATGGGGCGCCACAGCACCAGCAGTTTGCCGATATGCTGGATCGGGGCCGCATCGAGCTTGTCGCAGATCTGGGCGTAGATTTCTTCACGGGCGGCGCGGTCGTCGCCCAACACGCGGACCTTGATCAGGCCATGGGCCTTCAAGGCGGCATCGGTTTCCTTCAGGACGGCGGGTGTCAGGCCGTCGCCGCCGATCATCACGACGGGGTCCAGGTGGTGCGCATCGGCCCGGTGGGCTTTGCGCTCGGCAGTAGTCAATTGAATAGCAGGCATCCCTCTATTATCTAGCCATGAAAGTCAAAACCAAAAGCAAAAAGGTCAACAAGGCCTGGTTGAACGACCATGTCACGGACCCCTACGTGAAATTGGCGCAAAAAGAGGGCTACCGTTCCCGTGCGGCCTACAAGCTCAAGGAAATCGACGAAGCCCTGCAATTGATCAAACCGGGTCAGTTGGTGGTCGACCTGGGCGCTGCGCCGGGCGCCTGGAGCCAGTATGTGCGCCGCAAATTCGCGCCCAAGGAAGCAGGGGTGGGCGGTGCGGCCACGGGGCAGCTCAATGGCACCATCATTGCGCTGGACCTGCTGGATTTCGAATCGATTGACGGCGTCCATTTCATCCTGGGCGATTTTCGCGAAGACGCCGTGCTGAACCAATTGCGCGAGGCCGTAGGTGACCGCCCCGTGGACGTGGTCATTTCAGATATGGCGCCCAATCTCAGCGGCATCGAGTCGTCAGACAGCGCCCGGATCGCCCATTTGATCGAATTGGCCATCGATTTCGCCCAAAATCACCTCAAAAAGGAGGGTGGCCTGGTCTGCAAGGTGTTTCACGGCAGTGGTTACAGCCAGTTGGTCGAGCTGTTTCGCGCACATTTTCGCGTCGTCAAGCCGATCAAGCCCAAAGCCTCGCGAGACAAGTCCGCCGAGACTTTCCTGGTGGGTATCGGGCTCAAGAATCGATGAATTTTCTCGATCGCCGTCTTTTAAGTGCCGAAAACCGGTGCTTCACTGGGGATAGATTGCTGCAGCGGGGCTCTTGACTGTTCTAGAATCGGCCCCATGTACCGCGAAGATCGCATCTGCCTATCGAGGTGATGCGATTTTTGAAATCCGTCGCGGTGGGTTGATGCATACAGTGTCAGTCGTGACGGATGTGAATGGGTTGAAGGAGCCGCGGTGAACAATCAATGGTTCTCGAAGATTGCAGTCTGGCTGGTGGTGGCGCTGGTGTTGTTCACCGTGTTCAAGCAGTTCGACCGCGCCAGTACAGGCGGTAGCCAGATCGGCTACTCCGACTTCCTCGAAGAGGTTCGTGCCAAACGCATCAAGAGCGTGACGCTGCAAGAAGGTGGCGGCGGTACCGAAATCATCGCAACCACGACCGACGACAAGCGCATCCGCAGCACGGCCACCTACCTGGATCGTGGCTTGGTGGGCGACTTGATCAACAACGGCGTCAAGTTCGATGTCAAGCCCCGCGAAGAGCCCTCGCTCCTGATGAGCCTGCTGGTCTCCTGGGGCCCGATGCTGCTGCTGGTTGGCGTGTGGATCTATTTCATGCGTCAGATGCAGGGCGGCGGCAAAGGCGGGGCGTTCAGTTTCGGCAAGAGCCGTGCGCGCATGCTGGATGAGTCCAACAACAACATCACCTTCGCTGACGTGGCCGGTTGCGACGAGGCCAAGGAAGAAGTGAAGGAGTTGGTCGACTTCCTGCGTGATCCGCAGAAATTCCAGAAGCTGGGTGGCCGCATTCCCCGTGGCGTGCTGATGGTCGGGCCTCCGGGTACCGGCAAGACGCTGCTGGCCAAGTCCATTGCCGGCGAAGCCAAGGTGCCGTTCTTCACGATCTCGGGTTCGGACTTCGTTGAAATGTTCGTCGGCGTCGGCGCGGCCCGCGTGCGCGACATGTTCGAGCAGGCCAAGAAGAATGCGCCTTGCATCATCTTCGTGGACGAAATCGATGCCGTGGGTCGCCACCGTGGCGCTGGCCTGGGTGGGGGCAACGACGAACGCGAGCAAACACTCAACCAGATGCTGGTCGAGATGGACGGTTTCGAGACCAACCTGGGCGTGATCGTGATCGCCGCGACCAACCGCCCCGACATCCTGGACCCTGCGCTGCTGCGTCCTGGTCGCTTCGACCGCCAGGTCTACGTGACCCTGCCGGACGTGCGTGGCCGCGAGCAGATCCTGAACGTGCACATCCGCAAGGTGCCCGTGGGCCAAGACGTGCGTGCGGACATCCTCGCTCGCGGTACGCCTGGCTTCTCTGGTGCTGACCTGGCCAATCTGGTCAACGAAGCCGCTCTCTTTGCCGCCCGCCGCAATGGCCGCGTGGTCGAGATGCAGGACTTTGAAAAGGCCAAGGACAAGATCATGATGGGCCCCGAGCGCAAATCCATGGTCATGCCCGAGGAAGAGCGCAAGAACACCGCCTACCACGAGGCTGGCCACGCCCTGGTTGCGCGCCTGCTGCCCAAGACGGATCCGGTCCACAAGGTCACCATCATCCCGCGCGGTCGTGCGCTGGGTGTGACCATGCAGTTGCCTGAAGGCGACCGCTACAGCATGGACAAGAACCGCATGCTGGACACCATCTCGGTGTTGTTTGGCGGTCGTATCGCCGAAGAAGTCTTCATGAACCAGATGACCACGGGGGCTTCGAACGACTTCGAGCGCGCCACGGCCATCGCCCGCGACATGGTCACCCGTTACGGCATGACCGACGAGCTGGGCCCTGTGGTTTACGCAGACAATGAAGGCGAAGTCTTCCTGGGTCGCTCGATCACCAAGACCACCAACATGTCTGAAGAGACCATGCAGAAGGTGGACAAGCAGATCCGCAAGATCATCGACGAGCAGTACATCACCGCGCGCAAGCTCATCGAAGACAACCAGGACAAGATGCACGCGATGGCCAAGGCGCTTCTGGAGTGGGAAACCATCGACGCAGACCAGATCAACGACATCATGGAAGGTCGTGACCCACGTCCGCCCAAGGACTGGACCCCACCGAGCAACCGTCCCAGCGGCCCGAACAAGCCGGTCAGCACGGACGGTGCGCCGGCCGCCGTCTGAAGCGGCTTTCGCTGACGATTGATCCGCACGGGGCTTCGGCCCCGTTTTTCATTGAGCAAGACATGATCTGGCAGACCACCCGGTTCGACATCGATCTGAGTCGCCCCCGCATCATGGGCATCGTCAATGTGACCCCGGATTCGTTTTCGGATGGGGGGCGCTACCTCGACGCCCAGGCCGCGCTGCGGCAATGCGAGCAGCTCGTTCGCGAGGGCGCCGACATCCTGGACATTGGTGGTGAGTCAAGCCGCCCAGGCGCGCCCACACTGACCGCTGAAGAGGAGTGGGCGCGTTTGGCGGAGGTCATGAAATCGGCGCTGTCGCTGGGGGTGCCGGTGTCGGTGGACACCTATAAGGCCGAGGTGATGCAGCGCGCACTGGATGCGGGCGTGGACATCATCAATGACATCCGCGCACTGCAAGCGCCTGGTGCCGAAGCGCTTGTGGCCGCTCACCCGCGCTGCGGTATCTGCCTGATGCACATGCAGGGTGACCCGGCGACCATGCAGCAGCACCCCAGCTACCCGGATGTCATCGCCGAGGTCAAGGCGTACCTGTCGGCGCGGCTGGCGGCCTTGATGCATCTGGGCGTGGCGCCCGAGCGTATCACCCTGGATCCGGGTATCGGCTTTGGCAAGACGCCGGCCCACAATATAGAGCTGCTGCTGCGCCAGGATGTATTGCTGGAGCTGGGGCGGCCCTTGCTGGTGGGTTGGTCGCGCAAATCCACCTTGGGGCAGCTTACTGGGCGCCCGGTGGAGGAACGGCTGGCGGCCAGTGTCGCCGCGGCTTTGGCGGCGGTCACCAAGGGCGCGCGCATCGTGCGCGTTCACGATGTGGCAGCCACCGCGGATGCCCTGAAAGTGTGGGCCGCGGCGAATTTGTCAAACTGAGACCGCGCGTCCGGGCGCACAATGCGCGTTCGGGATTTGCGCATTCTTCTCTTTATAGAACAACATGGCTCGTCAATATTTTGGGACCGATGGCATCCGCGGCACCGTCGGGCAGGCTCCGATCACGCCGAACTTCGTTTTGCGGCTGGGGCATGCGGTTGGGCAAGTACTGCGGCGCACTGAAAAGCGCCCAACGGTGCTGATCGGCAAGGACACACGCATCTCGGGCTACATGCTGGAATCGGCGCTGGAAGCCGGTTTCGCCTCGGCGGGCGTTGATGTGTTGCTGACCGGGCCCCTGCCCACGCCTGGCGTGGCCTACCTCACGCGCGCCTTGCGTCTGAATCTGGGTGTGGTGATCAGCGCTTCGCACAACCCGTTTGCCGACAACGGCATCAAGTTCTTCTCGGCCAAGGGCGAGAAGCTGCCGGATGAGTGGGAACTGGCCGTGGAGGCTGCGCTCGGTGACGAGCCCAAGTGGGTGGATTCGTCCACCCTGGGGCGCGCACGTCGGCTGGAGGATGCCCGTGGCCGCTACATCGAGTTCTGTAAGAGCACGTTCTCGCCGAACCTCTCGCTCAAGGGCCTGAAGCTGGTGGTCGATGCCGCGCACGGTGCGGCCTACCAGGTGGCACCCGAGGTGTTCCACGAGCTGGGCGCCGAGGTGATCTCGATCGGTTGCTCGCCCACCGGTGTGAACATCAACGAAGGTGTGGGTGCCACCCACCCCGAGGCGCTGATCAAGGCCGTGGCCGAACATGGTGCCGACTACGGTGTGGCGCTGGACGGCGACGCAGACCGTTTGCAATTGGTGGACGCCAAGGGGCGCCTCTACAACGGCGACGAGCTGCTGTACGTGATGGTCGCAGACCGCCTGGACCAGGGCGAGGCCGTGCCGGGGGCTGTGGGCACCTTGATGACCAATATGGCGGTCGAGCTGGCCTTGCAGAACCGCGGCATCGATTTCGTGCGTGCCAAGGTGGGCGACCGCTATGTGCTTGAAGAGCTGGTATGCCGTGGCTGGCAACTGGGCGGGGAGGGCTCGGGCCACCTGATCGCGCTGGACCGTCACACCACGGGGGATGGCATCGTCAGCGCCTTGCAGGTGCTGCAGGCCGTGGCCCGCAGCGGCAAGAGTCTGGTGGACTGGCTGGGTGGTGTGAGCCTGTTCCCGCAGTGCCTGATCAATGTCCGGTTGCAACCCGGGCAGGATTGGAAAGGCAACCCCAAGCTGGCCGATGTCCAGAAGACGGTGCTGGCCCAGCTCAACGGCCGTGGCCGCGTGCTGATCCGGCCGTCGGGCACGGAGCCTTTGCTGCGTGTGATGGTGGAGGCCGAGGACCGCCTGTTGGCCGACCAGTGCGCACAGGCCTTGGCGGAAGCTGTCAAGAGTTGAGGGGGCTCGCCCAAGAAAAAGCCGGCTTGCGTGGCCGGCTTTTTTCATGATGCGCGGGCGTCGCGCTTGGTTGCTTATTTCTTGGGCGGTGTCAGCACGCGGTCGATCACGTGGATGACGCCGTTGCCGGAGGCCACGTCCGCCTTGGTCACCAGGCCGTCGTCCACGGTGACGAAATTGCCGGCCTTGGAAACCGTCATCTTGGCGCCGGTGGAGGTGGTGATCTGCTTGCTGCCATCCACGTCGGCGGACTTCAGCAGACCCGGCACCACGTGGTAGCCCAGCAGGGCCTTGAGCTGCTCAGGGTCCTGCGCCAGCTTGTCCAGCGTGGCAGCGGGCAGGGCCTTGAAAGCCTCATCGGTCGGTGCGAAGACTGTGACGGGGCCCGAGCCTTCCAGGGTGCTCTCCAGGCCAGCCTGCTTGACCAGCTTGGTGAAAGTGCTCAGCTCAGGGGTGGCGCTGGCGGCTGCCACGACATTGGCCGGCGTGGCAGCCGTCTCGCTGCTTGCGCAGGCCGTGACGGAAAGGGTGGCGGCCAGCAGGCCGGTCAGCAGCAGGAACGAGGGGCGACGCATTGTCATGGGGATGGATCTCCGTGCGAGGTGTTTGCTCCGAAACAATCTGTGGAGCACGCCGGCACGATAGGTTTGTCACATGACGGTTTGGTGACGAAAACGTGACATCGAATTCATGGACGACGTGATCCAAATAGACTGTCTTATTGTGACGATTGTGAAAATGAATGTCACATACGCGTCACAATCGCGCCCTACAGTCCGCCGCATAGCAAGTTGTCTGTCATATGACAAGAAAGGCGTACACATGAGCTTCAAGATGATTCGCACCGCCGCGGCTGTGGCCCTGGCTCTGGTTTCTGGCAGTGTTCTGGCTGACGATGTCACCGGCGCCGGCGCAACCTTCCCCGCGCCGCTGTATGCCAAATGGGCATCGGCCTTCAACACCACCACCGGCGTGCGCATCAACTACCAGTCTGTCGGTTCGGGTGCTGGCATCAAGCAGATCAAGGCCAAGACCGTGGACTTTGGCGCTTCTGATATGCCCCTGAAGGACGACGAACTGGCTAAGGAAGGCCTGGTTCAGTTCCCCACCGTGATCGGTGGTGTGGTGCCCGTGGTGAACATCAAGGGCATCCAGCCTGGCCAGTTGAAGATGACCGGCGAAGTGCTGGGCAACATCTACCTGGGCAAGATCACCAAGTGGAACGACCCCGCCCTGGTGGCGCTGAACCCTGGCGTGCCGCTGCCTGACACCGCCATCGCACCGGTCCGCCGTGCCGATGGTTCGGGCACCAGCTTCATCTTCACCAACTACCTCTCCAAGGTGAACGCAGAGTGGAAGGCCAAGGTGGGTGAGGGCACCGCCGTGAACTGGCCTACCGGCGCAGGCGGCAAGGGCAATGAGGGCGTGTCGGCCTTCGTGCAGCGTCTGCCCAACTCGATCGGTTACGTGGAATATGCCTACGCCAAGCAGAACAAGATGTCGCATGTGTCCATCAAGAACGCTGCCGGCAACTTCGTCGAGCCCGATGACGCGACCTTCAAGGCTGCTGCTGCCGGCGCCGAGTGGAACAAGTCCTTCTACCAGGTGCTGACCAACCAGGCCGACAAGAATGCCTGGCCTCTGAGTGGTGCCACCTTCATCCTGATGCACAAGTCGCAAGACAAGCCTGCGCAGGCATCCAGCACGCTGAAGTTCTTTGATTGGGCTTACGCCAACGGTGACAAGACGGCTACTGAGCTGGAATACGTGCCGCTGCCCGCTTCGGTGAAGGATCTGGTGCGCAAGCAATGGGCGGGCATCACGGACACGGCGGGCAAGGCCATCGCACTGAAGTGATCGTCTTGAACTGATACTGTTCTCAAGCCGGGCACTTGCGAAACAGGTGTTCGGCGTTTGTTGTTGATTCGAGTTGTACATGACACGGTTGATCCTCTCCACCGGAGGCCCTCGATGACTGCCATTCTTCCCGCCGACATGGATGGCGCCGATGTTCCGCCAGACCGTGGTGCCAAGCGACGCCCCATGACCAGTCCTCCCGCTCGCCGTGTGAACGCCCCCTGGGCCGATGCCGTGTTCGCCGCCCTGGCCAAGGCTGCGGCCTTGCTGACCCTGGCGCTGCTGCTGGGCATCATCGGCTCGCTGATCGTGGGCGCATGGCCCGCCATCAAGACTTATGGCCTGAGCTTCCTGTGGCGCACCGAATGGGATCCTGTACAGGATCAGTACGGTGGCCTGGTGATGATCTACGGCACGCTGATGACCTCGTTCATTGCGCTGCTGATAGCCGTGCCCGTGTCATTCGGTATCGCGATGTTCCTGACCGAGTTGTCGCCGGCCTGGCTGAAGCGGCCTCTGGGCATTGCGGTGGAGTTGCTGGCGGCTGTGCCGTCCATCGTCTACGGCATGTGGGGCCTGCTGGTGTTCGGGCCTCTGCTGGCGACCTACGTGCAGCAGCCGCTTCAAGGCCTCACGCAAGGCATCCCCTACATTGGCGCGCTGTTCAGCGGCCCGCCCGTGGGTATCGGCATCCTGTCGGCTGGCATCATCCTGGCCATCATGATCATCCCCTTCATTGCATCGGTGATGCGCGATGTGTTCGAGGTGACGCCGCCTATGCTGAAGGAGTCCGCCTACGGCCTGGGTTCGACCACCTGGGAAGTGGTGTGGAAGGTGGTGCTGCCCTATACCAAGACCGGTGTGGTCGGCGGCATCATGCTGGGCCTGGGGCGTGCGCTGGGCGAGACCATGGCCGTGACTTTCGTGATCGGCAACATGAACCAGCTCAATTCGCTGTCGGTGTTCGAAGCGGCCAACAGCATCACCTCGGCATTGGCCAATGAGTTTGCCGAAGCAGGCGAGGGCCTGCACCAGGCCTCGCTGATCTACCTGGGCCTGGTCCTGTTCTTCATCACTTTCGTGGTGCTGGCCTTCTCGAAGGTCTTGCTCGCCCGTCTGAAGAAATCTGAAGGAGCCCGTTCATGAGTCCCACAGAAGCACAAGCGCTGCAAGCCATCCGTGCACGCAAGCACGCTGGTCGAAAGCGCACCAACTACATCGCGCTGACGATGTCGCTGGGTGCCATGGCCTTTGGCCTGGTCTGGCTGATCTGGATCCTGGTCGAGACGGTTCACCTGGGTCTGGACGGTCTGACGCTGGCCACCTTCACGCAGATGACGCCGCCGCCTCAAGAGGCCGGCGGTCTGGCCAATGCCATCCTGGGCTCTCTGATGATGGTGGGCCTGGCGACCCTGATCGGCACGCCGGTTGGTGTGATGGCCGGCATCTACCTGGCAGAGTACGGTCAGAGTGGCTGGCTGGGCAGCACCACGCGCTTCATCAACGACATCCTGCTGTCAGCACCGTCAATCGTGGTGGGGCTTTTCATCTACTCTATGGTGGTGGCTCGGGCCCATTCCTTCTCGGGTTGGGCGGGTGTACTGGCCTTGGCGCTGATCGTGGTGCCGGTGGTGATTCGCACGACCGAGAACATGTTGTCGCTGGTGCCCAGTGCATTGCGTGAAGCAGCCTATGCGCTGGGTACGCCCAAGTGGCGCGTGATCCTGACCATCACGCTGAAGTCGGCCCGTGCAGGTGTGGTCACCGGCATCCTGCTGGCTGTGGCCCGTATCTCGGGCGAGACGGCGCCGCTGCTGTTCACGGCGCTGTCCAACCAGTTCTGGTCATCGGACCTGGGCCAGCCCATGGCCAGCCTGCCCGTGACCATCTTCAAATTCGCGATGAGCCCATATGAGAACTGGCAGAAGCTGGCGTGGGCTGGGGTGTTCCTGATCACGGCTGGTGTGCTGGTGCTGAACATCATCGCCCGCACGATGTTCCGCCAGCGCTGATCGGCGCGGCTTCAAAGAATAACGGAAAGATTGACGGAGATTCCGCACATGGATGCCAAGGTTCAAACCCCGACTCCTGCCAAGGCCAAGCTGGCCGTGCGCAACCTGAACTTCTACTACGGCAAGTTCCACGCGCTCAAGAACGTGAACATGGAGCTGCCCGAGAACAAGGTGACGGCCTTCATCGGTCCATCTGGTTGCGGCAAGTCGACGCTTTTGCGCACCTTCAACCGCATGTTCGAACTCTATCCCGAGCAGCGCGCTGAAGGCCAGATCCTGCTGGATGGCCAGGACATCCTGACCACCAAGGAGGACATCTCGCTGATCCGCGCCCGTGTGGGCATGGTGTTCCAAAAGCCCACGCCCTTCCCGATGTCGATCTACGAGAACATCGCTTTCGGTGTGCGCCTGTTTGAGACCTTGTCTCGCGTCGAGATGGACGAGCGCGTGGAATGGGCCTTGAAGAAGGCCGCGTTGTGGAATGAGGTGAAGGACAAGCTCAACCAGAGCGGCTCGGGCCTCTCGGGTGGTCAGCAGCAACGTCTGTGCATTGCCCGCGGTATCGCCATCAAGCCCGAGGTGCTGCTGCTGGACGAGCCTTGCTCGGCGCTGGACCCGATCTCCACCGGCAAGATCGAAGAGCTGATCCATGAGTTGAAGAACGACTACACCGTGCTGATCGTGACCCACAACATGCAGCAGGCAGCTCGTTGCTCGGACTATACCGCCTACATGTACCTGGGTGAGCTGATCGAGTTCGGCGCCACCACCGACATCTTCATGAAGCCCAAGCGAACGGAAACCGAGGATTACATCACCGGCCGTTTTGGTTGACAGTGTGTTGTCTCATTCATTGAAAAAAACAGGTATCTGAAGGAGTGTCCTCATGACCGAGAAGCATCTGTCCAGCCAGTTTGATGTCGAGCTCAGCGGCATTTCCACGCGTGTGCTGGAAATGGGCGGTCTGGTCGAAGCGCAGGTGGCACAAGCCATCTACGCCCTGACGCATTTCAGTGGTGAAACCGCCAGTCAGGTGCTGGAAGGCGAAGAGCGCGTCAACCAGATGGAGATGGACATCGACGCCGACCTGTCGACCATCATCGCCCGCCGCCAGCCCACTGCCCGCGACCTGCGCCTGCTGATCGCGATCTCCAAGACCATCGGCAACCTGGAGCGTGTGGGCGACGAAGCCGCACGCATTGCCCGCACTGTGCAGCGCCTGATCAACACGGGTGTGTCGAGCCGCCTGCGCCTGCCGGTGAGCGATGTGTCTTTCGAGGCTTCGCTGGCCACCGCCTCGTTGCGCCGCGCGCTGGACGCCTTTGCCCGTCTCGACACGCAGACCGCATTGGAAGTGATCAAGAGCGACAACGAGATCGATGCCGAGTTCGATGGCCTGATGCGCAAGCTCATCACCTACATGATGGAGGACCCGCGCACCATTTCGGCATCCATCGACCTGGTGTTCGTGGCCAAGGCCATTGAGCGCGTGGGCGACCATGCCAAGAACCTGGCTGAACAGGTCATCTACATCGTCAAAGGTACGGACGTGCGTCACAACACGCCCGAGGCCGTTGAGTCCATCATCAAGTAAACCCTTCAAGCACGGAGAACAAAGACATGAGTCGTGTGCTGGTTGTTGAAGATGAAATGGCGATCGCCGAGTTGATTGCCTTGAATCTGCGTCATTCTGGTTTTGACGTGGTAGTCGCGTACAACGCCGACGATGCCCAAAACGAGCTCGACAAGGTCCTGCCCGATCTGGTCTTGCTGGATTGGATGCTACCCGGCCAATCCGGGCTGGCGCTGGCCAAGCGTTGGCGCAGTGGTTCGCGGACCCGTGATCTGCCCATCATCATGCTGACCGCCCGGGCCGAAGAGGTCGACAAGGTGGCTGGACTGGATGCGGGCGCCGATGACTACCTCACCAAGCCTTTCTCGACCCATGAGCTGATGGCGCGCGTGCGTGCCGTGCTGCGTCGCAAGGCACCTCAGGCCCTGGATTCGGCCGTGGAAGTCGCGGGCCTGCGTCTGGATCCAGCCACGCGCCGTGTCTGCCGCGGTGAACAGGAAATCAAGATCGGCCCGACCGAGTTCAAGCTGCTGCATTTTTTCATGACCCATCCGGAACGCGTGCACAGCCGTGCGCAGTTGTTGGACCGTGTCTGGGGTGACCACGTGTTCATCGAAGAGCGGACCGTCGACGTGCATGTGAAGCGCCTGCGCGAGGCCTTGTCGCCCGTGCAGCGCTCGCAGTTGATCGAGACCGTGCGTGGCGCCGGTTATCGCTTGACCCAGCAGGTGGCTGACGCCGCTTGACCGGCCCCTCTCTCACACATCGCGATCGATCGTGGATTCAACCGATTCGTGGCTGCTGTCACGCGTTGGCGCTCGTCTGTTGACGGCGTCGGCAGGTGGTTTGGCAGGCTGGTGGGCCGGCAGGTTCATCGGTTACCCCTTGACGCTGGGCATGACGGCAGCGGCAGCGGCCGTGCTGGCTTTGTCCGTGGCCGATACGCTCAAAGGGCATCGCCTGCTGGACTGGCTGCGCACGCCTGAAGCCAATCCGCCCGCGCTGCCCGGCTTGTGGGGCGAGGTGGGGCACCGCGTGCAACGTGTCATCCAGGTCAAGGACGATCTGATTGCCGACGAGCGCGCGCGGCTTCAGGAGTTCCTGTCCGCCATCGATGCTTCGCCCAATGGGGTGCTGCTGCTGGATGCCACTGATCACATCAACTGGATCAGTTCGATGGCTGCGGACCACTTTGGCCTGAACCCAGAGCGTGATCTTCAGCAGCGCGTCACCAACCTGGTTCGGCACCCGGCCTTCGTGCAATACCTGAGCGCAGGGGATTACCGTGATGCGGTGAAGTGCCAGATGGGGCATGGCACCCAGGGTGTCTTGCAGATCCAGATCAGAAGCTATGGCGATGGCCTCAAGCTCGTGCTGTCCCAGGACATCACCGAACGCGAGCGCGCCGACACCATGCGCCGTGACTTTGTGGCCAATGTGTCGCACGAGATCCGCACGCCACTGACCGTGCTCAACGGCTTCATCGAGACGCTGGGATCCCTGCCTTTGACCGAGGTCGAGCGCAAGCGCGTGATCACCTTGATGGCGCAGCAGGCTGACCGCATGCAAATCCTGGTGAGCGATTTGCTGACGCTGGCGCAGATCGAAGGCAGTCCGAGGCCGTCGTCGGACAAGTGGATCAATGTGGATGCGCTCATGTTGCGCATCGAGACCGACGGCAAGGCGCTCTCCCGCGAACGCCATCCCATGCATGTCACCCTGGAGACTCAGGGCAAGCACTACGAGATGGCCGGCGTCGAGAGCGAGTGGCTCAGTGCCATGGGCAACCTGGTCTCCAATGCCGTTCGCTACACGCCCGAGGGGGCTGCCATTGATGTGCGCTGGGCCTTGCTGCCTGGTGGTGGTGCAGAGTTCAGCGTCAAGGATGGCGGCATTGGCATTGCGCCGGAGCACATCCCTCGGCTGACCGAGCGCTTCTACCGCGTGGATGGCAGCCGCTCACGCGACACGGGCGGCACGGGCTTGGGTTTGTCCATCGTCAAGCATGTGGTACAGCGCCATGGCGGCGAGTTGCGGATCAGCAGTGAGCCAGGCAAAGGCTCGACTTTCACGCTGACGGTGCCGGCTGCGCGCGTTCGGCAGGTTTAGCGCTGTTGCTGGTGCGGTGCTAAGAGGCCGAAGAGGCCAGGCGCCGGTAGATGACAATCTGCTCGGAGTTGTGTGTACGCTGGTTGTACTGCGCGACCCACTTCCAGCCGGGCATGACTGGCGCGCTGGTGTGAGCCGGAACGCGCAGCACCAGCCACCGGCAGGCCTGGCTCTGCGACTGAGGCTTTGCATGAGTCGTCAGCGGCAGGCCGTTGACCCGGTAGTGGTCAAAGTATTCCATCGCCGTGAGCAAACCCACGGGAGCATCGGGCGCACAAACCTGATCGCCATTGGGAATATGGGGTGCCATGCGGGCCAGCACCAGACGGTAGCTGCGCGCCTGGTCCAGCAAGGGGAGCCACAGGCTCATGAAGAGCAGCCAGCACAAGGCCACGCCGCCTGCGGGCAGGACCAGGCTCTTCCACAGCGCATGGGCCTGACGGGCCGTGCGCCAGCGAACCAGACCCAGCCAAAGCAAGGTGCCGATGATGGCAGGCACGAGCGCCATCCAGGAGAAATGCGGTACATAGCCTGGCACCAGCTTGGCCACATTGGCCGCGACCTTGACGGGCACGCCCTTGTGCATGGCCACGTAGATCACCCAGATCGCGCCAGCACAGGCGGTGAAGAAGCACACTGAAAACCAGTCGATGGCCGAGCCCAGGCTGCGCTGCAGGATGGGCAGCGCAAAGGCGGCCAGCACGGCCAGCGGTGGCAGGGCAGTCAGCAGGGCGCGCTCGTTGGCGCCCATCGCAATGGAGGCGATGAAGCCCACGGTGGCGGTCAGCAGCGGCACGGCAATGTGGCGACGCCAGAACTGCCGTCGCCAATGCCAGATGGTCAGCGCGGCCAGGGGGAGGGTCGGCCAGGTGAACCAGCTGAACAGCTGGAAGACCTCTTTGAGGCTGATGTCGTTGTCAATGCGCCAGGCCCAGCCCGAGAGCCCCATGGCTGTGAGACCCGAGGCGAGGCCCAGTGCGAGCAAGGTGGCGGCGATCACCCAGGCGAGATGGGTTTTCATCTCTGCTTGGCGGGAGCGCAGGCAGACGATTACGCCCGTGAAGCCGAGCATGGCCGCGACCGCCGGACTGCCGCTGGCGGCCATCATTGGCAGGGCCAGCAGGGCCGCCACGCGGGCCACCATGGCTTGACGCTGAACGGCCGCCAGACTGAAGAGGAAGAGGGCGCTGCCAGTGAGTTGCAGCAGTTCCGGTGTGGTCTCGTGGCCCAGTTGCAACAGCCCCAGGCTGGCGATCAGGGCCAGCAAGGCGCCATCGGCCACGGCACGCGCATAGTCACGCGGTTTGGCCTCGCCACCGAAAGCCAGCGGCACGGGCTGGGCTGCATCGGTCATGGCAAGGTGGTACGTGGTGTACCAGGTCAGCGTCAAGATGACGCCCAACAGGATGGCAAATGGGATGCGCGCCGCCAAGGCCGGGTCCACCCAGGGGCTGAGCACCGAGATGAAGGCCCCGCCCAGCCAGTAAGGCAGCACGCCACCTGAGGTAGGCAGCACCCCGCCCACATTGGGATGCAGCCAGGAGGCTTGCCCCAGGGCCAGGCTCCACATGTGGCCGAAGGAGGCGATGTCCTCGTTTTTCCACGGGTCACGCCCCAGCAGGCCGGGGATCACATAAGCGGCGCAAAACAGCAGCAATGCCCAGCGGGGCAGGCGTTGCACGGCCTTCTGGGTGACCAGGGCAGGGGAAATGACCGGTTGGTTCATGCGAGGGCTGAAAACGCAAAAGGGCAGCCAAAGCTACCCTTTCGATGCGAATCAGGAAACCTGATTACTTGCGGATGTGAGCGAACTTGTTGCGGAACTTTTCCACGCGACCGCCCAGCGAGTCCACAGACTTTTGCGTGCCGGTGTAGAAAGCGTGCGATTCGGACGAGGTTTCCAGCTTGAACAGGGGCAGTTCACGGCCGTCTTCCAGCTTCAGGGTCTCCTTGGTGGGAGCGCAGGAACGGGTCACGAACTTGAAACCGTTGGATTGGTCCACGAAAACAACTTCGCGGTAGTTGGGGTGGATACCTTGCTTAGGCATATGAAACCTCTTGCTGTTTGCAGTGTTTGCATCATCGGGAGCCACCAGGCCCCATGCCTGGCACTTTCCGACAGCCGGAAAACTAAAAATTATAGCACGGAACGCTAGTAGCGGGCAACGGCAAACTCAAGCTAGGCACGTGCGTCCGCATGCACCTGGCTTGGTTCATCAATGACAGTTATCAGTGACCAGCTTCTGGACGGATGCCCGTGTCGTCGAAATGCCGCTTGGGTAAGCGATCAGACCCATGTTTGGCGTGGTCTGCCAAGCTTGGACAGCGGAAGGCTGCGAAGCGATCTTCATGTAGCTGGGATAGGTAGCGTTGGCGTCATAAGCCGGGGCCGTGTATGAGCCCGAGGTTTTGGCGCTGAGCCAGTTGGACCAGTTGAAGACGTTGCCGGGGCCTGCCGCCCAATCTTGCAGCCAGAAGTGCAGGGAGCCGTCACCCGTGGCCGTGCCACAGTAGGTATTGCCGTACAGCGTGGTGGACGGTGTTACCCACACAGGCTTTTTGTTCGTGGCTTCGTCATGCCATGCCATGGTGTTGTTTGAAACCCGCACGTTGGTCGAGGCATAAGCTGATTCTCCTGCGCTGGCAGGCTGAATGAAAACACCGTCTTGTGCATTGCCGACCATCAGATTATTATTGATAATTGAATTGGGGCTGCCGCGGAACTGGATGGCCTGTGCCTTGTTGCCGAAAATGACATTGCTGTCGATGTTGGCGGAGCTGGAATTTTCAAGGAAAATGCCGATCACGTTGTAGGCTGACACATTGTTTGAAATGGTGTTGCCATTGTTGTGTGTGTCAAGCCAAATACCATGTCCGTTGTTGGCGGCAATAACGTTGTTGCTGATCGTGGAGTTGGTCAAGCCGTTGTTGCCGATGAATTTGGTCGGGCCCGCCTCCCAGTTGAAATTGAAATTTCTGAAGCTGTTGTTGGCGTAGAAATAATTATTGTTGATGGTATTGCCAGCGCCATTGGCCACCAATCCAACTTGACCGCAGCGATTGAAGGTGGAATTGATGACCTGATTGTTATTGCCTTCGATCTGGAGGCAGTGCGAATCGGAATCGCGAAAATCGACACTGTCCACGATGATGCCGGAGCCTGAGAGCAGTGCCGCGCCGCCGCGCCAGTAGTACGAGGTATTGGAGCGCTCGAAAACCAGGTTCTGTAATGTGACATTGGCCATGCCAGAGCCTGAAGCCAGGAACTGAGTCGCGCTGACCTCGATGCCTTCGCCGGCGGCCAGGGTGCTGCCCAGTCGGATGTACAGCACTTTGGCCTTGCGGTCATAGTAAAACTGATTGGCGGTCAGCGACTCCAGGCTCACGAACGAAATGTACCCCGGCCACAGATTGCCCGATTGGTTGATGCCGGCCACCAAGTCCGGATTGAGCGTGGACGGGTCGGCGCCAGGGTAGTAGCCCGAGAAAACGGTGCCACCGACCTGATGCAGTTGACGCTGACCATCGGGCAAGGCGTCTCTGAATACTTGCTCGGGTTCCTGAGGCGTGCTTGATCCGCCGCATTGAGTGAGGGCCCATGGCATTTTGTATAAATAGCCATTGCTATTTTGAGAAAGCAGCGTCCAGTTGCTGGATCCATATACCAGCGTGCCGCGAATGATGGGCTTGTACGAGTTGCCAGCCGGAATCCTGATTGTGGTTCTGAGTGAAGGTGAATTGAACTTGCTCAGATTCATGATGGACTGCCCCACGCAAGACTGGGGTGTCCCTTGGTCATAAAAATAGTATGGCTTGTTGGCTGCGGTTCCCCACACGACGATGTCATCGCCGGAATTCGCGCCGTTGATGGCGTCTCGCAGATTCTTGTATGGATTGAAATACCCGCCGCAGGTTACGTCGGCAGATGGTACGCATGCCCCAGCACTCGTGTTGCTGACATAAACGGTGGCCGCGTGAACGGCTGGCGCAAAAATCATGCTTGCCAGGCAAGTTAGTTTGAATTTGTTCATGAAATATCCCTATCAGAGTTACGTGCGTGATATATCAGATCAGGATGCGGTTGACCATTTCACAAGAATGTCAGTCAACCCCTCCCTGAGCTTGACGATATGGCTATTTGGCCGCCCTCATTTTATATGTACGAGATACGTCAATCGTATGACATTGGCATGTTTGATCAGTTTGGTGTCGCCTCTTGCTAGTTGAAACATCTTGGCAATCTGGCGCCGCAAAGAAAAAGCGCCCTGCAGTATCAATACTGTAGGGCGCCTGTCAGCGGTGAGCGAGTTGCGGTCAGCCGCCCCTGCGCATCATGTCAAAGAAGTCGTGGTTGTTCTTTGTGGAGCGCATTTTGTCGAGCACGAACTCCATCGCCTCGATTTCGTCCATCGGGTAGAGCAGCTTGCGCAGGATCCAGCTCTTTTGCAGGATCTCGGGCTTCAAAAGCAGCTCTTCGCGGCGCGTGCCCGACTTGTTGATCAGGATCGAGGGGTAGACGCGCTTTTCAGCCATGCGGCGATCCAGGTGGATTTCGCAGTTGCCGGTGCCCTTGAATTCTTCGTAGATCACTTCGTCCATGCGACTGCCGGTGTCGACCAGGGCGGTGCCGATGATGGTCAGCGAGCCGCCTTCTTCGATGTTGCGGGCGGCGCCGAAGAAGCGTTTTGGGCGCTGTAGCGCGTTGGCGTCCACGCCGCCGGTCAGCACCTTGCCGGAGCTGGGCAGAACGTTGTTGTAGGCGCGGGCCAGGCGGGTGATCGAGTCCAGCAGGATCACCACGTCCTTCTTGAGTTCGACCAGGCGCTTGGCGCGTTCGATCACCATTTCGGCGACCTGCACGTGGCGCTGGGCGGGCTCGTCGAAGGTGGAGCTGATGACCTCGCCGCGCACCGTGCGCTGCATTTCGGTCACTTCTTCGGGGCGCTCGTCGACCAGCAGCACGATCAGGTGCACGTCGGGGTGGTTGGCGACCAGCGCGTGCGCCAGGTTCTTCATCATCACCGTCTTGCCGCTCTTGGGCGGGGCCACAAGCAGGGCGCGCTGGCCTTTGCCGATCGGGGCGATGAGGTCGATGATGCGGCTGGTGACGTTGTCGTCGTTGCTCTTGGTCGTCTCCCGCTCGAGCTTGAACTGCGCTTCGGGGAACAAGGGCGTGAGGTTCTCGAACATCAGCTTGTTCTTGTTGACCTCGGGCGACATGCCGTTGACGGTGTCGACCTTGACCAATGCAAAGTAGCGCTCGCCGTCCTTGGGCACGCGCACCTCGCCTTCGATCATGTCGCCGGTGTGCAGATTGAAGCGGCGCACCTGACTGGGCGACAGGTAGATGTCGTCCGTGCTGGCCAGGAAGCTGGTGTCCAGCGCGCGCAGGAAGCCGAAGCCATCAGGGAGCACTTCCAGCACGCCATCGCCGAAGACCTGTTCGCCGGCCTTGGCGCGCTTCTTCATGATGGCGAACATCAGCTCTTGCTTGCGCATGCGAGAGACGTTCTCGATTTCCAGGCCTTCTGCCATCTCGACCAATTTGGAGATGTGCAGCGCCTTCAGTTCTGACAGATGCATGGATTGAGACCCTGAACGAAACCAACCGACAGTGAGGCGCCATGTGTGACGCTACGCCGAGAAGGTGGATGAATCGTGGGTGAATGGAGTGGACTGACAACAGGCCTGGCAACGCGTGGTGAACCGGGCGAAGGGTTTGTCGTTGTGGCTTTGAAAATGCTGCCAACCTGAATCAGGCTGACGATCTGGGCACACCGGCCGCCTTCAAGCAGGCTGACCTGACGAACACCGGCTGAAGTCTATCAGCCGGTGAACGCATTATAGGGACGAAATTGCAAGAAAAATCACAGGTTGCCGTCAATGAAGGCAGTCAGTTGCGCCTTCGACAAAGCGCCAACCTTCGTGGCGGCCAACTGGCCACCCTTGAAGATCATCAGCGTGGGAATGCCACGGATGCCGAACTTGGCGGGCACTTCGCGGTTCTGATCGACATTCATCTTGGCGATGTTCAGACGACCGCTGTAGTCCTTGGCCACTTCGTCGAGAATCGGGGCAATCATCTTGCAAGGGCCACACCATTCGGCCCAATAATCCACCAGCACCGGCTGTGCCGACTGCAGGACATCCGAGTCGAAAGAGGCGTCGGAAATATGTTTGATCAATTCGCTGCTCATTTAACTATCCTTCGGTTTGCTGGCGCGGTGGCGACACCCAAGGGGGCTTTCTCCAGCAGGAATGCAAAGATTCTGACACAGAAGATGTGCGCGGTTTGGCGCATTCCAAGAGACCTTCTTCAATGACGGCGATAGAAAGATTCTTTTGCACGAGCCAGATGACGATCAAGGCCAGCCCCTGGCACTGGCCGCCTGGCGCATCGGCCCAGACCTGCTGGCAAACCTGGGCGATCGAGTCCCGAGCCTGGCTGCAAGCGCAGGGCGCGGACCCTCGTGATGCGCTGATTGTCTTGCCTGTGGGCGCGGTCTTGTCACAGGCGCGACAAGCATGGACGAGCGCGGTGGGCGGTTGGCTGCCTCGCATCGACACGATCGCCAGTTTGGCTGAAGGGCTGTCTTGGTCCTGGGCGCCTGACGGCGGGGCAAAGGGGGGGCTGCTGGCACTGACACTGGATGCGGTGGTGGACCGTTTGCAGGCAGCCAAGAGCCTGGGCGGCGAAGCCTGGGCCAAGCAGTGGGCGCAGCGGGATCGCCGTGGTTTTGAGTTCGCGCTGGACCAGGTTGTGGAGTCGGCGCAGACCTGGGTCAGGCGCATGCAGTCGATTGCGCCTGGCGCGCGTGAAGCCTATCTGGCGAAAGCGCGCGAGGCCCTGGGTGGCGGTGCCGCACAGGAGCCTGGCGGTCGAGAACGCCTGTTGCTGGCCTGGGCGCTGGAGTGGGCGGCGGTCACTGTGGCGGGCGGCCTGTCTTGCGACCCCTTGTATGAGATGCGGCCGTCTGCCTTGGTGGTGGTGACCGCTGGCGAGGCCGTGTCGCCGGGCACCGAGATCCACCTGACACTGGGTGTGATGACGCACCTGGCCGAGCAGGGCGTGCCGGTGTGCTGGCGCAGTGCCTTGGCTGGCGCGGATGTGTCGGCCAAGGTGGGGCAGTTTATAGGCCAAGTTGAGAGCCAGTTTGACGATGCCCGTGCACCGCTTCTGCGGGGCTGTGCCCATGCCGAAGACGAAGCCCTGCAAGCTGCTGCACAGGTGATTGCGGCCGTCAATGTGGCCAGGCAGTCTGACACACCACTGCCCGTGGCCTTGATTGCACTGGACCGGGGGGTGATCCGCCGTGTCAGGGCCATGCTGGAAGGCGCGGGCGTGCAGGTGGCCGACGAGACCGGCTGGCTCCTGTCGACCACGCGGGCTGCGGCGGTGGTGACGAGGTTATTGCAGGCCTCGCATCCGCGCGCGGCCACGGACGACTTGCTGGACTGGCTGAAGTCCGGCTGGCTGGATTGGCCGGTTGGCGAAGGCGAATACGAGCGGCCTCAGGCCCTTGCCATGAGCGATGCGGTCGGGGCGCTGGAGGCCTGGTGCCGTAGGCATGGCATGTTGGGCGCATGGGGCTTGCAGGTGCCGCCCAACCCTTCTTCTGACGAACTCTTGGAGACATCGTCTGCCCAATTGGTGCCCACGGGGCGCCAAGCCATGCCGCCGCAGGCTGTGCGAGTTTGGCATTGGGCCGTGCAGGTGGTGGCACCTTTGCAGCGTCTGTGGTCTGCCAAGCGGCCGTCCTTGCAGGATTGGCTTGCGGCTTTGCGCGAGGCGCTTGTCGGTGGTGGCGCGTGGTCCACCTTGAATGCGGATGCGGCTGGTGAACTGGCTATGCAGTCCCTGCGCTTCGAGGCCTTGGATGTGGCCAGTGTGACGGAGGGCAGCGGCCTGTGGGCGGGCCTGTCCAGCCAGACGCGGCTGGATGGCCCAGCCTTTCTGCGCTGGGTGTCTGCGGTGCTGGAGGCCACGACCTTTCGGCCGCCTGCACCATCTCAATCGCCCGATGTGGTCATCACGCCCTTGGCCCGGGCGGTCTTGAGGCCCTTTCATGCGATCGTGCTGCCGGGCGCGGACGAGCGTCAGCTCGGGGCCATGGGCAGTCAATCAGGTTGGCTGAGCACACGGCTGCGTGAAGCCATGGACCTGCCCACGCCCACCACCCAGCGCGCCGCGCAGTGGGATGCCTTCAGCCTGGTGATGAGCCGCCCTGGTGTGATCTGCCTCTACAGGCGTGCTGAGGGCAGCGAGCCCATCGAGCCCAGTGCCTGGCTGGCGCGCTGGGCAGCGCTAAGCGGCGTGCCGATCGGTGAAGCGGCAGATGCAAGGCAAGTCCACCACGTGGTGAGCAGCCCGGTGTTAACACCCGCACCCAGCTTGCGTGATGAAAGCTGGGCCTTGCCAGAGCAGGTGACGGCCACATCCTATGAGGCCTTGCGGCAATGCCCTTACCGCTTCTTTGCCACCAGTGTGCTGGGCTTGCGCGAACATGATGAACTGGAAGAGGGGCTGGACCGTTCCGACTTTGGGGTGTGGCTGCATGAGGTGCTGCGCTGCTTCCATTTGGAGCGACAAAATCAGTTGGCTATCAGCACCGAAGAGGAGGATGTCCAGGCCTGGTTGGCGACCGCCGCGCGCGTGGTGCGTGACACCGGCCTGGACCGCGACAGCCAGCGTCCTTACTTCCTGCCTTTCCAGGCCGATCTGGACCGCATGGCAAGGGCCTATGTGAGTTGGCTGCGCGCCCATGAAGACGAAGGCTGGACCATGCAGGATGCGGAGCGCGTCGAGCAGCGCGATCTGCCTGTCGCGCCCGGCTTGTCTGTGCGCTTGCATGGGCAGCTTGACCGCATCGACGCGCGCCACCGCGATGGCAGCAAGACCCATCTGGTGCTGGACTACAAGACAGGCAGCCTCGATGGCCTCAAGCGCAAGATCGCTGCGCCGCTGGAAGACACCCAGCTCGCTTTTTATGCCGCGCTGTCTGATCCGCAATGGACCGTGGAGGCAGCTTATCTGCACATGGATGTGAGCGAGGTCAGGCAATTGGATCACCCCGAGGTGATGCGCAGTGCCCAGGTCTTGCTGGAAGGCTTGTCGAAGGATTGGATCAGACTTCATGCGGGTGAGCCCATGCTGGCGCTGGGCGAAGGCAGCGCATGCATCTATTGCCAGGCCAGAGGCTTGTGTCGCAAGGACCATTGGACGCAGGCCTCGGCGCAGACCTCGGGTCAGGGGGCACAGGCATGAGCCAGGCCGCTTATGAAGTCAACGGCCAGGTGGTCGGCAGCGACAGGTTCTACGAGATCGCCTGTGATCCGCACCGCAGCGTGGTGGTGGAAGCATGTGCAGGCGCCGGCAAGACGTGGATGCTGGTCTCCCGCATCTTGCGAGCCTTGCTCGATGGCGTGCCGCCGAACCAGATCCTGGCCATCACCTTCACCAAGAAGGCCGCAGGCGAGATGCGCGAGCGCTTGCATGGCTGGCTGCGCGAGTTCGCACAGGCTGACGATGCCGAGCGTGCCTTGCAATTGCGCATCCGGGGTGTGGCGCCGGAGCAGGTGCCCCAACTGGTGCCCCGCTTGCAGCAGCTTTACGCGAACTGGCTGGACGATGGGCGCGGGGTGGACATCCACACCATCCACGGCTGGTTCTCGCGCTTGGTGAAGGCCGCGCCGCTGGATGTTCTCAACGAGCTGGGCTTGCCGCCTGAGCTGCAATTGGTCGAAGACACCAGTGAGCTGTGGCCTGAGTTATGGGGGCGCTATCTGCGGCGGCTGGATGCCATGTCACCCCAGCGCAGTCAAGCTGCGGACAAGGCAAAGGAGGCCCAAGAGGCACAGGATGGCTATGCGGCCTTCATGGCCGTTGTGCGTGAAGTGGGGCGCTTCAATGCGCAGGCCTGGCTGAACACCGCGCTGCAGAACCGTCTTGAGTTGAGCCTGTCCGACCAGGCAGGCACCTTGTTGGGCAGTGTGCCCGAGGTGGGCGATTGGTCCTTGCAATGGGCAGGGCTGGGGCATCCTTGCGAGGCCTTGTCGCGCGAGAGCGTGCGTGAGCATTTCTGGTCGCTGGCGCGCCAGTTGGCCACGGCCAAGGGCACGTTGGCGCAGAAGGCGGGCGTGGCCATCGAGCAGGCATTGGGTCTGAGTGATGTGCGCATGCAAGCGCAGGCCTTGCGCAAGGCCCTGCTGACCGACAAGGGCGAGCCGCGCAAGAAGATGGGCGAGCTGGCCGACCTGGAATGGGCGCAGGCCTGGTTGGTCGATTTGAACCAGGCCGTGACCCAGCACGAGGCGCATGCGTTGCATGAGCACATGGTGTGCCTCTCACTTCTGCTCTTCGAGGAATACGCTAAGCTCAAGACCGAGCGAGGCCTGGCCGACATGGTGGACCTGGAGTTGGCGGCAGCGCACCTGTTGGGCGATGCCGAGTTGTCTGGCTGGGTCCAGGAGCGGCTGGACAGCCAGGTACGCCAGCTGTTGATGGACGAGTTCCAGGACACCAGTCCTTTGCAGTGGCAGACCTTGAAATCCTGGCTGTCGGCCTACGCCGGCGCGGGTGGGGGGCAAAGCGGGCGGCAGCCCATCAGCGTCTTCCTGGTGGGCGACCCCAAGCAGAGCATCTACCGCTTCAGGCGCGCTGATCCGCGTGTCTTCAGCGCGGCCAAATCCTTCGTGCTGGACGCCCTGGATGGCGACCTGCTGGCCTGCGATCACACGCGCCGTAACGCGCCGGGCATCATCGATGCGCTCAATCTGGTCATGGGGCAAGCTTGTGCAGATGGCAGCTTCCCAGGTTTTCGTGCGCACACCACGGCGTCTGAAGACCAAGCCCTTATCCGGGTGCTGCCTTCCGTCATGCGCGTCAACGCCGACAAGGCCGAGGTTGACGAGCACTGGCGCGACAGCCTGATCACACCGCGCGAGAAGGCGCATACCTCGATCAAGGAGATGGAGGCCGAGCAGGTGGCGCAGGCCGTGTCCAGCCTGGTTCGGCGCGATGGCCTGGCACCTACCGACATTTTCGTGCTGAGCCGCAAGCGGGCTACCCTGGCCATGGTGGCCCAGGCGTTGGATGAACATGATGTGCCGCACATCGCCCCTGAAGACACGCTCCTGATCGACACGCCTGAAGTGCGTGACCTGGTGGCCGTGCTGGATGCGCTGGTGTCGCCGCATCACGACCTGGCCCTGGCCCATGCCTTGAAGAGCCCCTTGTTCGGTGTGACGGATCACGAGTTGCTGCAACTGGCGTCCCGGGTGCGCGGTGTGTCAGGCGATGGCCCGGCGATATCCTGGTGGCGTGCCTTGATGCGTTGGGCGCCTGATGCAGCTTGCCCACCATCGATACAGCGCGCGGCGCAACTGCTGCAAGCGTGGGCGGAGATTGCCTGCGTTGCACCACCGCATGACTTGCTGGAGCGTGTGGTGACCGATGGGCAGTATCGCGAGCGTCTGCTGGCCTGCGTGCCATCGAGCAGGCGTGTGCAGGCCCTGTTCCATGTGGATGCGCTGCTGTCTCAAAGCCTGGAGATGGACGCAGGGCGTGATGCCACGCCGTACCGCTGGGTGAGGGCGCTCAAGCGCCTGCCCTTGAACCTGCCGCCACGTTCGCAGTCTGGCGCGGTGCAGCTCTTGACGATCCACGGTGCCAAGGGCCTGGAGGCCAGGGTGGTGTTCATGGTGGACACCGACCCGGAGCCAGCTCGCAAAGACAGCTATGCCCTCATGGTGGACTGGCCCGAGAGCGCGGAGCGGCCACTGTCTTGTGCCTTCATCCGTTCGCAGAGCAACCCGCCGCCCAGCCTGGCCCGTGCGCTGGAGGAAGACCGGCAGGCCGATCAACGCGAGGAACTCAACGCGCTGTATGTGGCGCTGACCCGGGCCCGCTGCCAATTGGTGTTCAGCCGGACTCAGCCCAGGGCACAAGGCAGCCTGGCGGGCGGCAGTTGGTGGCAGAGGCTGGTGGCCAGTGGGGCCATGGACCCGGAGCAGGTCTGGCAAGTCGAGCCTGTCGCATCGCGTGAGGCTTTTGCGCGCGTGGGCGAGTCGCGGGATGTGGCCTATGCGACCTGGCCTGCGCTTCTGGCGCGCCCCGGTCCGGTGGATGAGGCAACTGGTGATACTGCCGACGCCATGCCCGAAAGCAGCGACGCCCAACTGCTGGGCCAGGTCGTACACCGCGTGCTGGAATGGCTCACGCCCTTGCCCGTCAAGCAGCGCAGTCAGGAGCGCCTGTCGCGTGCGGTACTCAACGCGGCCAAGGCCTTGGAGTTGTCCACCGAACACCATCCGGCGGCGCTTCATCTGGCCGGCACGATCCTGCATGCACCAGCCTTGCAGACTTGGCTGGACCCCGATCAACTGGCCTGGGCGGGCAACGAGGTGGCCCTGCAGGACCAAGGACAGGTTCTGCGTCTGGACCGGCTGGTGGCCATCGATGGCGCCAGCGGGCGCGAGTGGTGGGTGCTGGACTACAAGCTCCAGCATCGCCCGCAGGCCCTGGCGGCCTACAGAGCGCAGATGCAGCGCTACGTGGCAGCCGTGTCGGCCTTGCAGCCAGGAGAGGTGGTGAGGGCTGCCTTCATCACCGGCGCCGGGGAGTGGGTGCCCCTGGAATAAGTGGGATGGCGCGTATCGTCAAGCTCTTTGTGAAAAAGAACCGGGTTTGGGGCGCTTGACGGGGTTTTAAGGAAGCCCAGGCTGTAGTGCAATCCAAGATGTTTACATGGGGATACATCTCTCCCCGGAGCCACCTTGTCCTGACATCAACATGTCCGCTGTCTCGCCAACCACGACCACAGCCCCCCGCTACTTCGGGCGCTTCGAGCTGCGGCAGATGCTCGGGCGCAGCCATGCGTCGGGCACCTGGCTGGCGCTGGACCCGCGACTTCAGCAGGAGGTGCTGCTGTGCGTGCCCCGAGCCCAGCCACAGAACGACAAAGAGCGCGACGCGTGGACGCAGGAAGTGCAGGCTGGCGCGCGCTTGAAGCACCCCTGCCTGGCGGAAGTGCTCGAAATCTCCTCGCATGACGGCTGGCCCTTCGTGAGCTATGCGCGTGGCCAGAGCGTGACCCTGGCCGAGCGCCTCTCGGCTGGATCGCCGCCCTCGCCGCTGGAGGTCATCACCATGGTGTGCGACATCCTCGAAGGCGTTGCATACGCGCACGAGGGCGGTGTCGCGCACCAGGACATCGGCCTGCACAATCTGCTGGTCGACAAGGCTGGCCGTGCCCGCGTCGCCGGGCTGAGTTGCGGCCTCGCGCCGCTGGCGCCGGGTGAGGTCGGTCGCCCCAACTATGGCCGCCAGCAGATCCGCCAGGCCGCCGAGCGCGACGTGCTCATGGTCGGCCTGCTGATGTACCGCCTGCTGGCCAACAGCCCCGCATTGGACGATGCCGACCTGGGCCATGCCGCCGGCCGTATCGGCACGGAGATCGTGCGCCTGCCCTGGACGACGCCGCACCCTGTGCCAGAGACGCTGCGGTCCATCGTCAACCGTGCGACCGACCGCCAGCAGCGCCAGCGCTACCTCAATGCGCGGACCTTGCTCAGCGCACTCCAAGGCTGGGTCAAGACCAATGCCGAAGACTCTGGCGGGCCGCTGGCCTTGCTGCTGGACCGTCTCAACACCGTGGGGGCGCTGCCAGGCCGGCTCGGTACGGAGCGCGCCTTGATCGGCAGCCTGTCGCAAGAGGCTTTGCATGTCGACGACATCATCGACATCATCGTGAAGAACCCCGCGCTGTGCTGGGAGATGCTGCGCGCGGTCAATGTGGCGTCCTACCAAAGCCACAGCGCTGACGACGGCGTGACCACACTGGCCCGCTCGATCCTGCTGCTGGGCCAGCAAGGCGTGCGCAAGGTGCTGGGTAGCGTGCGTTCATGGCCGGGCGCGCTAGGCGCGCAGAAAAGCATGTCAGGTGAAGATGGCTCACTGGCCATCACCGAGCTGGACAAGGAGTTGCGCCTGACCTGTCTGGCTGGCCACATCGCCCGCCTGATGGCGCCGTTCTCCATCCACGATGAAGAGGCTTCGCTGTCGGCCATGTCGCAGCGGCTGGGCTGGTTGCTGATCCTCTACCACTTCCCGGAAGAGGCGGCCCAGGTCAAGCGCCTGATGCAGCCCGGCCCGCCGTCATCCGATGCCGAGGACAGCACGCCAACGCCGGGCATGACCATGGAGGCTGCCACCGGTGCCGTATTGGGCGTGAACCTGGACGATCTGTCGATTGCGGTGCTCAAGCACTGGGGCTTTCATGAGCGGCTCCTCCAGGCTGCGCGGCCCTTGAGCCGCAGCACGCCCGTGCGCACACCCACCACGCCCGAGGACACTTTGCGCACCGTGGCCAGCCTGGCCAACGAGATCGTGCATACCCTCTCGCTGGACCCCCAGAAGACGCCGCCGGCCATGCACCAGGTCTACCTGCGTTATGCACGGGCACTCGGCCTCACGGCCAAGGAGTGCAACCTGACGCTGGAACAAGCCATCCGTCTGGTGGACAGCAACTCGCCGCGTCCGGCGAAAACCGTCAGCCCAGCTTGAGCGCCTGCGCGCAGTCCTTGACCAGGCCTGGGCCCTTGTAGATCAAGCCGGTGTAGATCTGGACCAGATCGGCACCCGCGTCGCGCTTGGAGCGGGCATCGGCGGCGCTCATCACCCCACCTACGCCGATGATCGGGAAGCGCGGTCCCAAGGCGGCGCGCAGTTGGCGGATCACGCGGTTGCTGGCTTCCAGAACTGGGGCGCCACTCAGGCCACCGGTTTCTTCGGCATGTTGCAAGCCCTTGACCGCATCGCGCGAGATGGTCGTATTGGTGGCGATGACGCCATCGATGCCGTTCTTCTGCAAGGTGGCGGCGATCACGCCGACCTGCGTCTCATCAAGGTCGGGCGCGATCTTCACGAACATGGGCACGGTGCGGCCATGGCGCTGGATCAACTGCTGGCGGCGTTCCTGCAACTTGCCCAGCAGGTCATCAAGGGCCTCGTCGCTCTGAAGGGCGCGCAGGTTCTTGGTGTTGGGCGATGAGATGTTGATGGTGACGTAGTCGGCGTGCGGGTAGACGCCTTCCAGGCAGATCAGGTAGTCGTCCACCGCGTTCTCGATCGGCGTGACGGCGTTCTTGCCGATGTTCAGGCCCAGGATACCGCCCTTGCTGCGGAACTGCGCACGTTTGACGTTGGCGAGGAAAGCGTCCAAGCCTTCGTTGTTGAAGCCCAGGCGGTTGATCAGCGCGTTGGCCTCGGGCAGGCGGAACATGCGCGGCTTGGGGTTGCCCGGCTGGGCCTTGGGCGTGACCGTGCCCACCTCCACAAAGCCAAAGCCCATGGCACCCAGACCGTCGATCACACGGCCGTTCTTGTCCAGGCCGGCGGCCATGCCGATGCGGTTGGGGAAGGTGATACCGGCCACCTCGACCGGGTCGTTCACGCGCTGGGCGCCCCACAGGCAGGCCAGCGGCGTGTTCTGCAAGCGGGCCAGGCCGGCCATGGTCAGCTCGTGCGCGGCCTCCGGGTCCAGGTTGAACAGCACGGATTTCGGCAGGGAGTAGGGCAGCAGGGCCATGGGCTTGAAGGCAGAGGCGAAAAATACGAACAAACCTCGTATTGTCCCTGATCCGCACCTGCTTTGAACAGGCGCGGGCGGCCCGGGCCCTGTGGCAAACTGCGCCCCCTCCCAGTCTGATTGATCAAAAAGGCTACTCGCTTGGACAAGATCCTGATGCAACTGGCGGCTGAACTGAAGGTTCGCCCCGCCCAAGTCAATGCTGCCGTCGGCCTGCTGGATGGCGGCGCCACCGTGCCCTTCATCGCGCGCTACCGCAAGGAGGCCACCGATGGCCTGGACGACACGCAGTTGCGCGAACTGGCGGCGCGCCTGGGCTACCTGCGCGAGCTGGAAGACCGCCGCGCTGCCGTGCTCAAGAGCATCGGCGAACAAGGCAAGCTCACGCCTGAGCTGCGCGCGGCCATCGAGACCGTGCCCACCAAGCAGGAGCTGGAAGACCTCTACCTGCCCTACAAGCCCAAGCGGCGCACCAAGGGCATGATCGCCCGCGAAGCCGGCATCGAGCCGCTGGCCGACAAGCTCTTCGCTGACCCGTCGCTGGACCCGCAGGCCGAGGCGGCCTCGTTCATCAATGCCGAGGGTGGTTTTGCCGATGCCTTGGCGGTGCTCGATGGCGTGCGCGATATCCTCTCCGAGCGTTGGGCTGAAGACGCCGCGCTCATCGGCAAGATGCGTGATTGGCTGTGGGAAGAGGGCCTGTTCAAATCCAAGCTGATGGACGGCAAGGACGAGCACAACCCCGATGTGGCCAAGTTCCGTGACTACTTCGACTACGCCGAACCCATCCGCACCGTGCCCTCGCACCGTGCGCTGGCCGTGTTCCGCGGCCGCACACAGGAGATCCTGGACGCCAAGCTGGTGCTGGACGAAGAGGTCGTGCCTGGTCAGCCCACGCTGGCTGAAGGCCGCATCGCCCGCCACCTGGGCTGGAGCCATGCCAAGCGCCCGGCCGATGACCTGATCCGCAAGTGCATTGCCTGGACCTGGAAGGTCAAGCTCTCGCTGAGCCTGGAGTGCGATCTGTTCACCAAGCTGCGCGAGGCTGCGGAAGCCACCGCCATCAAGGTGTTTGCCGAGAACCTGCGCGACCTGCTGCTGGCCGCGCCAGCTGGCAAACGCGTGGTGATGGGGCTGGACCCTGGTATCCGCACGGGCGTGAAGGTGGCCGTGGTCAGTGACACAGGCAAGGTGCTCGACACCTCGACCGTCTACCCGCACGAACCGCGCAAGGACTGGGAAGGCTCCATCCACACGCTGGGCCGCTTGTGCGCGCAGCATGGTGTCAATCTGATCGCCATCGGCAACGGTACTGCCAGCCGCGAGACCGACAAGCTGGCCGGCGACCTCATCAAGCGTATTCAAAATCACCTGAGCCCCCAGGCGCCTGCAGGCGCCGCCCCCCATGGGGGACGCTCGTCTTGGGGCGGCCCGGCGACGAGCGAGGCACCCGTCCCCCACATCGAGAAGGTGGTGGTGAGCGAGGCCGGTGCATCGGTGTACTCGGCCTCCGAATTCGCCAGCAAGGAACTGCCCGATCTGGACGTGAGCCTGCGTGGCGCCGTGTCCATCGCGCGCCGCCTGCAGGATCCGCTGGCCGAGCTGGTCAAGATCGACCCCAAGAGCATTGGTGTCGGACAGTACCAGCACGACGTCAACCAAAGCGAACTGGCGCGCACGCTGGATGCGGTTGTCGAGGACTGCGTGAACGGCGTGGGCGTGGACCTCAACACGGCTTCGGCGCCACTGCTGTCGCGTGTGTCTGGCCTCTCCACGGCCGTGGCCAACAGCATCGTGCGTTGGCGCGATGCCAATGGCGCCTTCAAGAACCGCAAGCAGCTGATGGATGTGGCTGGCCTGGGTGCCAAGACCTTCGAGCAGGCTGCGGGCTTTTTGCGCATCCGCGACGGCGACAACCCGCTGGACATCTCCGGCGTGCACCCCGAAACCTATCCCGTGGTCGAGAAGATGCTGGCGCAGACGGGCAAGCGCATCGGTGACTTGATCGGCAAGAGCGATGTGCTGCGCACGCTCAAGCCTGAACTGTTCGCCGATGACAAGTTCGGCGTCATCACGGTCAAGGACATCCTCGGCGAGCTGGAAAAGCCCGGCCGCGACCCGCGCCCCGACTTCAAGGTGGCCCGCTTCAATGATGGCGTCGAAGACATCAAGGACCTGAAAGAAGGCATGGTGCTCGAAGGCACGGTCAGCAACGTGGCCCAGTTCGGCGCCTTTGTGGACCTGGGTGTGCACCAGGATGGTCTGGTGCACGTGAGCCAGCTGTCCAACAAGTTCGTCAACGACGCGCGCGAGGTGGTCAAGACCGGCGACATCGTCAAGGTCAAGGTGATCGAGGTCGACCTGGCGCGCCAACGCATCTCGCTGACCATGAAGCTCGATGCGGCCACAGGCCCCAAGCAAGCTGGTGCGCGTGAGGGCAACAGCTTCAAGCCTGCCGCACGCAACGAGCGTGCTGGTGGCGCAGGTGCGGGGCGAGGGGCACCTCAACCCCAAGGGCAGTCGGCCATGGCGGCTGCATTTGCCAAGCTCCAGACCAAGCGCTGAAGGCCGGCACCAGGTGTGCGATCAAGGCTTGAGGCGCAGCAGCCTCAGGCCGTTGAAGACCACCAGCAGGCTGGCGCCCATGTCAGCGAAGACGGCCATCCACAAGGTGGCTTGACCAGCCAGTGCCAGGGCCAGGAACACGGCCTTGATGAGCAGGGCCATGGTGATGTTCTGCTTGAGCACGGCACTGGTGGCCTGGCTCAGGCGAATGAACTGGGCGACCTTGCGTGGGTCGTCGTCCATGATGGCCACGTCGGCCGTTTCCAGCGCGGTGGCGGTACCGGCCGCACCCATGGCCATGCCGATGGTGGCGCGGGCCAGGGCGGGTGCGTCGTTGACGCCATCGCCCACCATGGCCACGGCCTGGTGCTGCTTGATCAGCTCTTCCATGGCCCGCAGCTTGTCGTCGGGCAAAAGGTGGGCGCGCACGTCTTCGATGCCGATCTGCTGCGCGATGTGCAGCGCGGCAGCCTGGTTGTCGCCCGTCAGCATGGTGGGTTGGACGCCCAACCGCTTGAGTGCCGAGATCGCTTCACGGCTTTCCGGGCGCACCACATCGGCCATCGCCAGGATGGCCACCGGGCCCTCGCTGTCCAGCAGCACGAAGGCGGTCTTGCCCTGCATTTCGAGCGTGTCCAGCCGTGCTTCGAGTTCGTGTGAGCACAGGCCCAGTTCTTCCACGAGACGATGGTTGCCTAACTGCCAGGGCTGGTCGTCGATGCGGCCACTGACGCCGCGACCAGCCACCACATCGAACTGTTCGACGGGCGCGAGCACGCCATGCGGGTCCCGCTCTCGCCAGGCGGCTACCAAGGCCTGTGCGATGGGGTGGCGGCTGTGCTGGTCCAGGCTCGCAGCCAGACGCAGTGCATTCTGCGCATTGAAGCGGTTGAGCGCCACCACATCGGTCAGCACGGGGCGGCCTTCGGTGAGCGTACCGGTTTTGTCCAGTGCCACGGCCTTGATCAGGCGCCCTTGTTCCAGGTACGCACCGCCCTTGATCAGGATGCCCAGCCGCGCGGCATTGGCCAGCCCGCTGACCACGGTGACCGGGGTAGACACCACCAGCGCGCAGGGGCAGGCGATCACCAGCAGCACCAGGGCCTGGTAGAACCAATGGAATGCGCCGCCACCCACCAGCCAGGGCCCCAACGCAGCCACCAGCGCGGCCAGCATGACCACGGCCGGGGTGTAGTAGCGCGCGAACTGGTCCACGAAACGCTGGGTGGGCGCGCGTTGAGACTGCGCGCCCTGGATGGCAGCGGCAATGCGGTCCAGCGTGCGGTGGCCGGCGGTGGCCGTGACCTTCGCTTCGAGCACGCCATCGGCGAGGATGGTGCCGGCGTAGAGCGCGTCGCCTGGTAGCTTGTCGACGGGCATGCTCTCGCCGGTGATGGGTGCTTCGTTGACCGCTGCTCGGCCTTGGAGCACCTGCGCGTCCAAGGGAACGCGTTCGCCAGTTCGGATCAGGATGCGTTCATGGGCCTGGACCTCGGCGACCGGGCAGGTCTGCCATTGCCCCTGCCGCATCACCGAGGCCTGGTCAGGTGCCAAGGCACTCAGAGACTGGATCGCTTTGCGCGCGCGCTCCAGCGAGACCGCCTCGATGGCCTCGGCCACGGCAAACAGCACGATCACCATCGCGGCCTCGGACCACTTGCCGATCGCCACCGCACCTGTGACAGCCAGGCTCATCAGGAAGTAGATGTTGAGCGTGCCGTGACGCAACGCGATCCAGCCCTTCTTGAGGGTGGGGCCGCCGCGCAAGGCCACGGCCAGCGCAGCCAGCATGGCCATGATCCAGCCTTGTCCGCGTGGCGAAGTCCAGTCCACGTACTCGGCACCGAGCGCGGCCAGGCCGGCCAGCGCCAATTGCAGCTGCATATCCAAGGGCAGGGCTTGAGGCAAGGGCTCCGGGGCCTGATCCTCGCTCATCACGCGCGGCGCCATGTCCAGCTCGGTCAGGGCAGCTTGCAGGCCTTGGGTGTCTGGCAACTTGTGGAAGACGGTCAGCTCTCGGCTGAGGAGGTTGAAGTCCAGGCGCACCACGCCCGGCATGGGCTCCAGCCGGTTGCGGATCAGCCGCTCTTCGGTCGGGCAGTCCATCTTGTCGATCTGAAAGCGGACCTTCTCCGAGCCCGTTGGTGCGGCTTGTGGTGCAGCCGGGGGCTGGGCCATGTCAGTTGGCGCGCAGCAATCGCCATCGGCATGTGCATGATCGTGCGTGTGCACAGGCCGCACGGCGGGCTCCACACGCACAGGGATGTTGATGGGACGACGGGTCGTGGGGCTCATGACTGCAAGCGGCACCATGCGTTGGTGGCGTCCATTGTGGCATGTGGCTTTCGCCGGCAGGCCGGCGCCTGACAAGGCCATCCGCCGCAGCGAGCCTCAGGTCGCGGCGCTCTGGGCTATTCTGCTTGTCCATGAAGGCATTGCATATCCATGTCGGCGAGCGCGCGCGTCGGCACATCGAGGCCCATGGCCTGTCGCCGCAGGACGTGCGCCTGGTCCCCGCCGCAGCGGGTGGTCCGAAAGGCTTGATCCTCAATCATCTGGATCAGCATCTTTTCGGTCACTGGCTGCCGCAGGGCGGCCACACGGTGCACCTCGTGGGGGCGTCGATCGGCGCGTGGCGCATGGCTTGCGCCGCCATGCCTGACGCCGCCCAGGCGTTTCGTAATCTTGCGCATGGCTACATCCAGCAGCACATCGAGCCCGAGGTGGGCCGCAAGATGCCCTCAGCCCGGCGCATCACGGCGGGCTTCACCGAGACGCTCACCTCCTTCTTTGGCAAGGAGGTGGAGAGCGTGTTGCGCCACCCGCGCTTTCGGCTTCACGTGCTGACCTCGCGCGGCAGGCAGGTGCTGCGTCATGGCACGCCGCCTCGGACGGCAATTGGCTTCACCGGCCTGGCGCTGGGCAATGCGCTGAGCCGCAAGGCCGTGGGCCTGTTCCTGGAGCGCACGGTGTTTTCCAGCGCGGGCGAGGCCTTGCCCGTTCCCTTGAACGACCTGCCCACGGGCCGCGTGGAGCTCGATCAGGCCAACTTTCTGCCGGCCATGCTGGCCTCATGCAGCATCCCCTTCATGCTGGAGGCTGTGCACGACATCCCCGGCGCAGCGCATGGTTCCCACTGGGACGGCGGCATTGTGGACTACCACTTCCACTGGCACTACTCGGCCATGGACCAGGGCCTGGTGCTGTATCCGCACTTCCAGCGCCAGGTGGTGCCGGGCTGGCTGGACAAGGCCTTGAAGTGGCGACACCGCGCCAGCGCCTGGCTGGACAACATGGTGCTGCTGGCGCCCAGCCCGCAATGGGTGGCGGGCCTGCCAGGCGGCAAATTGCCAGATCGCAAGGACTTCGCCAAGCTGTCGTACGACCAGCGCATCAAGGCCTGGACGCAAGCCGTGAGCCAGGCCGAAGCGCTGGCCGATGAATGGCAGGACTGGTTGCGCAAGGGCTGTCCGGTTGACGTGCTCAGGCCGCTGTGAGCTTCTCGGGTGAGCGCCAGCCAGGCGCTTCGCTACACTTGCCTGCATGGATCCCATCACCAGCCTTCTGCTGATCGCCGCCTTGATCGCGGCCAGCGCCTTCTTCTCCATCTCCGAACTCGCGGTGGCGGCGGCACGTCGCCTGCGTCTGCGGCAGATGGCCGAGTTGGGCGACGTGCGTGCGCAGCGTGTGCTGGACGTGCAGGAGGCCCCGGGGGATTTCTTCACCGCCATCCAGATCGGCATGAACACCGTGGCCATCCTGGGTGGCGTGGTCGGTGAGGGGGCTTTCGCCCCCTTGCTCCTGCCCCTGCTGCAGCGGTTGCCAGTCCCGCCGGCGCACGCCGAGACGCTGAGCTCGGTGCTGTCCTTCGTGCTGGTGACCAGCCTGTTCATCCTGCTTGCCGACCTCTTTCCTAAGCGCCTGGGCATGACGGCGCCCGAGCAGGTGGCCGTGAAAGTCGTGGGCCCCATGCACAGCGTGTTGCGCTTGTTCCGGCCCATCGTGTGGCTCTTCACGCGACTCACCGACGCCATGTTCAAGATTCTCGGCCTGCCCGATCGGCGTGACGAAGCCATCACGCCGGACGACATCCTGGCCATGGCCCAGGCCGGCGCCGACGCAGGCGTGCTGGCCGGCGCCGAGCACCGCGTCATCGAAAACGTGATCGAGCTGGACACCCGCCTGGTGACCAGCGCCATGACGGCGCGCGACAGCATCATCCACTTCCTGCAGGACGACAGCGAGAGCCTGATCCGCGTGCGCATCGAGCAGTACCCGCACTCGACCTACCTGGTGTGCGATGGCGACATCGACCATGTGCTGGGCTACCTCGATTCCAAGGACCTGCTCAGCCGCGTGCTCAACAACCAGGCCATCACGCTGCGCGCCGACGGCCTGATCAAGAAGGTGCTGATCGTGCCTGACCGCCTGACGCTGTCGGAGATGCTGACGCAGTTCAGGCAGGCCTACGAGGACTTCGCCGTCATCGTCAACGAGTACAGCCTGGTTGTGGGCATCATCACCATCAACGACGTGATGAGCACAGTGATGGGCAGCCTGGTGGCGCCGCTGGACGAAGAACAGATCGTGCAGCGCGATGCCAACTCCTGGCTGATCGACGGCGTCACGCCCATCGAAGACGTGTTGCGGGCCCTGAGCCTGGACAGCCTGCCGTTTCAGAGCGACTACGAGACCCTGGCCGGCTTCCTGATGGTGATGCTGCGCCGCATCCCCAAGCGCACAGACACGGTCACCTGGGGCGGCCTGCGCTTCGAGGTGATGGATGTGGACAGCTTCAAGATCGACCAGGTGATGGTGACGCGTCTGACGCCCGAGGAGGCGTCCAAGACCGACGCAGCGGACACCTCACCCGCCACTTGACGAGCTTCACATCGAGGCCGACAGCAAATCCAGGTAGTCCTCGGCCGTCGCAATGCGCGGATTGGTCTTGTGGCAATGATCGGCCAGAGCGCCGGTCACGATCTTGTCGAACCAGTCCTTTTGCACGCCCAGCGCAGCCAGGCCAGTGGGCAGGCCCAGACGGGCGTTCATGTCGCGGATGGCCTCGGGGATATCTGCGGCCAGTCGCAAGCCCATGACATGGGCCATTCGCTCCAGGCGGCGCTCCTTCTGGATGGATTCGGCCGCCGCGTTGAACTTGATCACCTCGGGCAGGAACATGGCGTTGAGCGTGCCGTGGTGCAACTTCGGGTTCACGCCGCCCAGGCTGTGGCTGAGGCTGTGCACGGCGCCCAGGCCCTTCTGGAAGGCCATGGCACCCTGCATGGAGGCGCTCATCATGTTGAGGCGGGCTTCGCGGTCGCTGCCGTCCTTGGTGGCGCGCTCGATGTGGGCCCAGGCGCGCTCCAGGCCATCGAGCGCGATGCCATCTGCCGGCGGGTTGAAAGCCGGCGCCATGAAGGTTTCCATGCAGTGGGCGATGGCATCCATGCCGGTGGCGGCCGTGAGCGAAGGGGGAAGCCCCAGCGTCAATTCCGGATCGCAGATCGCGGCCTTGGGCATGAGGTTCCAGGAGTGGAAGCCTAGCTTGCGACCATCGTCCACGATCACGATGGCGCCGCGTGCCACCTCGCTGCCCGTGCCAGCCGTGGTCGGAACCGCAATGAGGGGCGCGGCCTGCGGCGTGATCTTGGGCGAGCCGCCCTCGATGGTGGCGTAGGTCGTGAGCGGGCCAGGGTGCGTGGCCACGATGGCCAAACCCTTGGCCAGGTCGATGCTGGAGCCGCCGCCCACCGCGATCAGGCCATCGCACTGATGGGCTTGCCAGACCTCATGTGCCGCGCGCACGGACGCCTCGGTCGGGTTGGGCGGCGTCTGGTCGAACACGGTCACAGGCAGGCCGGCCAGGGCATCCAGCGCCTTTTGCAGCACGCCCGCCGCACGCACACCTGCATCGGTCACGACCAGAGGGCGGCGGATACCGACACGTTCACACTCGCTGGCCAGCAACTTGATCGCGCCGAACTCGAACTGGATCTGGGTGAGATAGAGGATGGTGGCCATGTGCGTGTCTCGCTCGCTTTACGTTTAACTCGGGTGGGTGCAACTTTAGCGCGTTTAGACTTCCCGCCATGTCAAAAGCGCCCTCTCTTCATTCAAGCAACGGCACGCCCGGCGACAAGCCCGGTCACGAGGCCTGGCTGGATCGTCCCTGGTTGATATCGCTGGGCATGCTGGTGCTGGTGGCCATCTGGGTGGCGCTGGCGGCGCATCAGCACACGGCCTTGCACCACGACATGGCCGAGCAGTTCGTGTGGGCACACGCATGGCAACTGGGCTATCCCAAGCACCCGCCGCTGCCGACCTGGCTGTTCCTGTTGGCGCAGACCTTTCTGCCCGCCAAGCCTGCGACCTTGTACGCGCTCTCAGCCCTGTGCATCGGCCTGACCGGGGTCTTCACCTACCTGGCCGCCCGGGAGCTCATGACGCCGACCATGGCCCTGTGCGTGGCCTGCCTGTGGGGCTTGCAGCAACCCTTTGGCTGGCGAGCCTGGATCTACAACCACAACACGGTGCTGGTGATGACCGTGGCGATGACCGTGTACTTCGCAGCGCGTGCCGCGAAACGACAGGATCAATGGAGCTGGGCGATGACAGGTGTGGCGGCAGGCCTGGCCATGTCGACCAAGCTCCAGGCGCTGGTGCCCTTGCTGGGCGTGCTGTGGGCCTTGTGGCGCAGCGGTGCCTTGGCATCACCGGCTGCACGCAAGGGGCTGGCCATGGCGCTGGTGTTGACGGTGCTGGTTTGCGCCGTGCCCTTGTTGTGGATGGCCACCGGGCACACCAATGCACTGGCCTATGCCACTCACCAGCTGGGCAGCGGGGAGGGCGAAGGCGAGTCGGTGCGGCTGGGGCAGTTCGTGGTCTCGGAGTTGCGCATGCTGGCACCGGCGCTGGTGGTGCTGCTGATCTGGGTGGTGAGCTGGTATGGCCGGCGCGAGGCCACGGCCAGCGTCGAACTCAAGGGGTGGACGCAGGGGCTGCTGTTTGTGCCGCTGCTGTTCGTCCTGGCCATGGGGCTGGTGGGCGGAGCCAAGCTGCATGCGCAGTGGGGCGTGCAGACCTTCCAGTTCATGGCCATGGTGCTGGTGGCCTGGTTCGGGCACATCTTTGCCCGCTCGCCCGCACGCAGGCTCTTGCTGGTGGCAGTGGTGGTGCAGCTCATTTCGCTGATGGTGGCAGCGTCGCCAGCCGGGGCCCGGTTGCATGCGCCTGGCGCCGTGCAGGGCTACCCATCGCGTGAACTGGCTGACCGGGTGTTGGCCGATTGGCGCCGTCTTGCGCCGGGTTGCGTCTTGCGTTATGTCGATGCCCCGTTCTTCGAAGGTGGGCAGATGGCTGCCTACGCGCCAGGCTTCCCCCAGGTCCTGCAAGGCGGTGACAAGGCCAACAGCCCCTGGATCGACGAAGCTGACATGGCGGCCAAGGGCAGCGTGGTTATGCGCTATCTGGCCGAGCGTTTGCCGCCCGACGTGGTGCACAGCCCGGACATGGTCCTGATCCCGCCTCCTCAGGTCAAAGGCGTGCAGCCCGTCGTCTGGGGGATCCGTCTGCCGAAGCGGCCCTGCGCTGCAGGCTGACTGGCTGGCTGACGGGTTTTTGGGAATAAATCACGACTAACGTGGTCTTGTGCCCCCGGAAATTGGGGGAATCGACGGTTTTCCTGCGTCAAGGGTGTGTCAAAGGCGTTGACCTGGCATACCATACGCACCCAACGATAAAACGGACGTTTGAAACGTTCGTACAGTCAGTACCCTGGAGACCCGTTGACCATGCCTCAGGCTTCGACTCGTCTGTCGCCCGCCGATACCAAGACACGCATCCTGGACGCGGCTGAGACCCTGTTCGTCTCGGGCGGGTTCGAGTCCATGTCCATGCGCCAGATCACCAGTGCGGCCAACGTCAACCTGGCTGCGGTGAACTACCACTTCGGCAGCAAGGACGCCCTGATCCAGGCCGTGTTGTCGCGCCGTCTGGATCCTCTCAACGAGCAACGCGTGGCCATGCTGGACGCCTTCGAGTCCAACCTGGGTGACAAGCTGACCTGCGAGCACATCCTGGTCGCGCTCTTCCTGCCGGCCGTGCGCATTTTCCGCAGCGATGCACCCATGGCGGACCGCTACCTGCACTTCCTGGGGCGTGCATACACCGACCCCTCGCCGGTTGTGCGCGACTTCATCAACACGCACTACATCCAGACGCTGGGCCGCTTCTTCTTTGCCTTCCAGCGCGCCTTGCCCGAGCTGAGCCGCGAGGATCTGGGCTTTCGCCTGAACTTCGCCATGGGCGCGCTCTCGGGCATCCTGGCCGGCGGCAACACGCAACGCCTGATCCGCGAATTCACGCAGCAGCAGGGCGACCACGAAGCGGTGATCCTCTCGCGCCTGGCTTCGCTGATGGTGGCGGCGCTCAAGGCACCGCTGCCAGGGCCGTCCGACGCCTTGCAATTCGGCGCCATGGCCAACCTGCCTGGCGTGGCCATGATCGGTCAGGGCGCCGCCTTCGATGCGGCAGCCGTGTCCTCGGCGCATTCCTGATTCCTTGGCCTTGTTTTCGACCATGCATCCGATCCCTTGTCAGTCCCCCGGTATGACAAGAGAGCCTTCTCAGACCATGAGCAGGTTCAGCCCGCTGGCTTGCCGTTCGCGCAGGCCGCTCCACCAACCAGCCTTGACGGGACTGTTCACGTCCGCGGGCTTCAACACCGAAGAGTGCACAAAATGAAAGACGGTTACCTTGATTTCGCCAACTCGGCCATGGGCGCCAAGCTCATCAACGCCCTGGGCCTGCCCAAGCCGCTGCAGCTCGAGCGCTATAAGGCTGGTCAACCTGTCGTTCAGGGTACGGTGCTGATCGGTGGCGGCGGCGAGCCCCAAATGCTGGAGAGCCTCGCGGCCTCGTTCAAGAGCATGGGCGTGCAAAGCCTGGCTCACGAGAAGCTGCCCCAATGGGTGTCGGTGGCCAACAAGGCCGGCCTGACCACGGGACGCTGGGGCGGCAATGGCCAGCCTGGCGAGAAGGTCAAGTGCCTGGTGTTCGACGCCACGGGTCTGGAAGACAGCACCCAGTCTGACGCGCTCTACTGGTTCTTCCACGATGCCGCCCGCTCCGTGCTGCCTTGCGGCCGCGTGCTGGTGATTGGCCGTCCGCCTGAGGAATGCAAGTCGCCCCGCAAGGCCACCATTCAGCGCTCGCTCGAAGGCCTGAGCCGCTCGCTGGGGAAGGAGTTGAAGAAGGGCATCGTGGCCAACCTGGTCTACGTGTCCGAAGGCGCTGAGAACAACATCGAGTCGACCCTGCGCTTCCTGCTGTCGCCCAAGACCGCGTATGTGTCCGCCCAGGTGATGCGTGTGGGCAAGCCTGTCGGTGAGCTGGTGACACCCAAGGACTGGAACAAGCCGCTGGAAGGCAAGAAGGTGCTGGTGACCGGTGCCTCTCGCGGCATCGGTGCGGCCATCGCCGAAGTCATGGCGCGTGACGGTGCCCATGTGATCTGCCTGGACGTGCCCCAGGCCCAGGAAGGCCTCAACGAAGTCGCCAAGAAGCTGGGTGGCACCGCGCTGGCGCTGGACATCGGCTCCGCTGAGGCGCCTCAAAAGCTGGTCGACGCGGCCAAGGCCCAGGGCGGCTGGGACGTGGTCGTGCACAACGCCGGCATCACCCGCGACAAGACCATCGCCAACATGAAGGAACACCTGTGGCAGCTGGTCGTCAACGTGAACCTGTCGACGCAGGAGCGCATCAATGACGCCCTGGTCAGCTCGGGCGCCATGAAGAGCGGCGGTCGCATCATCTGTGTGTCCTCCATCTCCGGTATCGCCGGCAACATGGGCCAGACCAACTACGCCGTCTCCAAGGCCGGCGTGATCGGCATGGTCAACAGCTCCGCACCGATCTACGCCGAGCGTGGCATCACCATCAACGCCGTCGCCCCCGGCTTCATCGAAACCCAGATGACGGCCGCGATCCCGTTCGCCATCCGCGAAGCCGGCCGCCGCATGAACTCCATGAGCCAGGGCGGTCAGCCGGTGGACGTGGCCGAAGCCATCGCCTGGTACGCCAGCCCGGCTTCGGCCGGTGTCACCAACAACGTCATCCGCGTGTGTGGCCAGAGCCTGATTGGCGCCTGATCCAGGACATCGACCAAGATCCCATGAAAATCATCGAAGTCAAGCGACTGCCCAACCCGATCACGCTGAACCTGCGCACGGTTCGGCCGGGGACGCGTCCGGTCGCGGTCGAAGCCCTGCCCGCGATCACCTATGTGCGCCCCAAGGTGGTGGTCGATGCCAAACGGGTTGCCGCATATGCCCGCGTGTGCGGCTTTACCAAGGCCCACGGCGTGCCCATGCTGTACCCGCACATCGAGGCCTTCCCGCTGGCCTTGATGTTGTTCGGCAACAAGAACTTCCCTTGGCCCGGCATGGGCCTGGTGCACCTGGCCAACAGCGCACGGCTGCTCAAGCGCATCCAGGTGGGCGACGAGCTGCGCTACGAGGTGCGCACCGGCGAGCTGTACACCCACGACAAGGGCCAGGTCTTCACGCTGCACGCCAAGGCCATCCGCGCCGGCGAAGTGGTCTGGGAAAGCACCTGGACCTTGCTGCGCATGGGCATCCGCAACCCTAAGGGCCCGAAGTATGTTGGCGAGTTGGGCGATGCGGAAACGCTGTCTCACCAGGCCGACTTCTTCGCGTCTGGCGGCATCGGCCGAGCCTATGGCCGCGTGTCGGGTGACATCAACCCGATCCACATGTTCTCGCTGACAGCGAAGTTCATGGGCTTTCGCAAGGCGATCGCGCACGGCATGTGGACCAAGGCCAAGGCTCTGTCCACGCTGATGCCTCGTGAGGATGTCGACCGCGCCGAGGTACACGTCGAGTTCAAGACGCCGCTGTTCCTGCCATCGCGCGCCTCGCTGTGGGCGGTGCGCGGCGAGAACGGCGCCACTTTCGAAGTTCGCAATGCCAAGGGCGACAAGCCCCATCTGCGTGGCCGGGTTTCGTACTGACTTTCGGTATCCCTTGACCTGCCACGTCGTTGCCCCCATATCAACCTGAATCCAAATCGAGAAGGACACCCTCTCATGAACACCGTTCGCCGCGTCGCCATCATCGGTGGCAACCGCATTCCTTTTGCCCGTTCCAACACTGTCTACTCCCATGTCTCCAACCAGGACATGCTGACCGCCACGCTGCAAGGCCTGGTCGACCGCTTCAACCTGCACGGCAAGCGCCTGGGCGATGTGGCCGCCGGCGCCGTGATGAAGCACTCGCGTGACTTCAACCTGGTGCGCGAATCCGTGCTGTCGACGACCCTGTCGCCCGAGACGCCTGCCTACGACCTGCAACAGGCTTGCGGCACCGGCCTGGAAGCCATCATGCTGGTGGCCAACAAGATCGCCCTGGGCCATATCGAGTGCGGCATCGGCGGCGGCGTGGACACCACGTCTGATGCCCCCATTGGCGTCAACGAGAAGATGCGCAAGATCCTGTTGGAAGCCAACCGTGGCAAGACCACCGGCCAGAAGCTGGCGCAGATCTCCAAGATCCGCCCCAGCATGCTGATCAAGCCCAATATCCCCAAGAACGGCGAGCCCCGCACAGGCTTCTCCATGGGCGAACACGCCGAATTGATGGCCCGTGAATGGTCGATTCCCCGCGAAGAGCAGGATCAACTGGCCGTGGCTTCGCACACCAACTTGGCCCGCGCCTACAAGGAAGGCTTCTTCGCCGACCTGATGACACCGTTCAAGGGCGTGAGCAAGGACAACAACCTGCGCGAGGGCATCACCATCGAGAAGCTGCGCACGCTCAAGCCCTGCTTCGACAAAAAGATCGCCCCAGGCCAAGGCACGCTGACACCGGCCAACTCCACGCCCCTGACCGATGGCGCCTCCGCCGTGCTGCTGGGCAGCGAGGAATGGGCCAAGGCCAACAACCTGCCCGTGCTGGCCTACATCACCTTCAGCGAAGTGGCTGCCGTGGACTTCTTCGGCCCCAAGAAGGAAGGCCTTCTCATGGCCCCGGCCTATGCCGTACCCCGCATGCTGGCCCGCGCCGGCATCACCCTGCAAGACTTCGATTTCTATGAAATTCACGAAGCCTTCGCTGCGCAGGTGCTGTGCACCCTGAAGGCCTGGGAAGACGCCAAGTACTGCAAGGAAAAGCTGGGCCTGGAAGCGCCCCTGGGCAAGATCGACCGCAGCAAGCTCAACATCAACGGCTCCTCGCTGGCCGCTGGTCACCCGTTCGCCGCTACCGGTGGCCGTATCGTCGCCACCCTGGCCAAGATGCTGGCCCAGCGCGGTTCCGGCCGTGGCCTGATCTCGATTTGCGCCGCCGGCGGCCAGGGCGTGGTCGCCATCCTCGAGCGTTAATTTCCCTCGTACCCGGGGGTCGAAAACCCTTAAGAGTTGCCCCCGGGTTGATACACTCCGTCACTTGACTTGGCAGCCCGCACCTTTTCCCCAAGAGCGTGCGGGTAAAAAGCCCATCCTGCCGACAGTTCCAGGCAGGCACATGAGGAGATCCGGATGACCCAATCTGCCGCAGCGGCGGCTTCGCCCGCTCAGTCCATCGTCAACCCCGACGGCACGACCAACCGCATCTGGTTGTCGTCCTATGTGCAGGGTGTGGTCCACGATATCGACGTCAACAAGTACAGCTCGCTGGGCCAGTACTTCGACGAGTGCATCAACAAGTTCCGCAACCGCCCCGGTTTCGTGAGCATTGGCACCGAGATGTCGTATGACCGTCTGGACCGTCTGGTGAACGCCTTTGCAGGCTGGTTGCAGAGCCAGGGCATCAAGCAGGGCGACCGCGTGTCGATCATGCTGCCCAATACCTTCCAGTACCCGGTGTGCCTGTTCGCGGTGCTGAAGATCGGTGCCGTGGTGGTCAACGTGAACCCGCTTTACACGGCCCGCGAACTGAACCACCAGCTCAAGGACAGTGGCGCTGAAACCATCATCGTGATGGAGACCTTCGCCAAGACGCTGCAAGAAGCGCTGCCCGGCACCAAGGTCAAGCGCATCGTGCTGACCCAGATCGGCGATCTGCTGTCTGACGGCTTCCTGAACCTCAAGGGCCGCGCGCTGAATTTCGCACTGCGCAAGGTCCAGAAGATGGTGCCCGAGTACAGCCTGCCCGGCGCCCTGTGGATCCGCGACGTGCTCAAGGCCGGCGCCAAGGTGAAATTCAAGCCTGCTGCCATCAAGCCCGATGACCTGGCCTTTCTGCAGTACACCGGTGGCACCACCGGCGTGGCCAAGGGTGCCATGCTGACCCACCGCAACGTGCTGACCAACTGCCAGCAGGCTCTGGCCTTCGCCGAAGGGCAGCTCACGGACGACACCGAAACCGTGGTCACGCCGCTGCCGCTCTATCACATCTTCTCGCTGACCGTGAACTGCCTGATCTTCATGGCACTGGGCGGTCGCAACATCCTGATCGCCAACCCGCGTGATACCAAGCGCGTGATGATGATCCTCAAGAACGAGAACTTCAGCGGCATCACCTGCGTGAACACGCTGTACTCGTCCTTCCTGGATGACCCCGATTTCCGCAAGCGCGATTTCTCCAAGCTCAAGCTGTCCATCGCGGGCGGCATGGCCCTGCAACGCAGCATCGCCGAGCGCTGGAAGGAAGTCACCGGCAACGCCATCGTGGAAGGCTACGGCCTGACCGAGTGCTCGCCCATCGTGACGCAGGCACCGGTCGACATCAGCAAGCCGGGCCCCACCTTCACCGGGTCCATCGGCGTGCCCGTGCCATCGACCGAAGTGCGCTGCCGCCGCGATGACGGCTCCTGGGCCAACATCGGTGAGCCAGGCGAGTTGTGCGTGCGTGGTCCTCAGGTCATGAAGGGCTACTGGCAGCGCCCCGAAGAGACCGCCAAGGTCATCGACGATGAAGGCTGGCTGGCCACGGGCGACATCGCCGTGATGGACGAGAAGGGCTTCCTGAAGATCGTGGACCGCAAGAAGGACATGATCCTGGTCTCGGGCTTCAACGTCTATCCGAACGAAATCGAAGACGTGGTGGCCATGCACCCCGACGTCAAGGAATGCGCCGCCGTGGGCGTGCCCGATGAGGTCGCTGGCGAGCGCGTCAAGGTCATCATCGTGCCGCGCAACCCTGGCCTGACCAAGGAAGCTGTGGTCGAGCACTGCCGCAAGTACCTGACGGGCTACAAGATCCCGCGCATCGTCGAATTCCGCAACGAAGAGCTGCCCAAGACGCCTGTGGGCAAGATCCTGCGCCGCGAACTGCGTTGACATTGCGCTGACGGACGGCTTTGGCCGTGAAAAATCAGCCCGCCCGGCACACCGAGCGGGCTTTTCGCCTTTCCGGCCATCACAATCTTTCCATGGCCCAGCATTCGCTTCCATTGAGGTTCAGCCATTTCGGGGATCTGGTTGCCCTGCACCTTGGGCCACTGGATGTGGGGCCTGTTGTTCTCATGCTTGGGCGCAACAATGTCGACAAGCGCTCCAATTCCATCGAGGCCATGCTGCTTTCATTGCATCAAATGGGCTTGACCGTCTGTTGGTATGAGCGCCGCGGGCAATGGCTTGCCAGTTTGAGGGAGGCTGCCTTGGCCAGGGTTCGCCATGCCTGGCTGGACCGGCTGGACGCCAGTCTTCCTGTTGCCGCAGCCGTGGCAACAAAGGCCGTCAGGCTTTGCCTGAAGATTCGCTATCCCAAACGGCATGGCTTCATTTTCAAGAAGCTGCCACTTGTATCGGACCACGCAGAAGACCTGCGCAGGTTCATGCGCCAATTGCCCGCGCAAGAAGTGTTCATCGTCTCGCACTCGGCCGGTGGTATCAAAGCCGCCAGCTTGGCGGACGAACCTGCGGTCAAGAAACTGGTTTGTTTTGGCTATCCCTTCAAGCATCCGGACAACCCCGATGAGGCCTATCGGACCGCGCGCCTTGCTGCCATCGGCAAGCCCTTTCTCGTCATCCAGGGGAACCGGGACGAATACGGCAGCGCGCGAGATGCCGCACGCTACAAGCTGTCGCCCAGCATTGTCGTGGCGCCCATTGATACAGACCACGACTACGATGCGCTCGATGAATCCTTGTTTGGCGAAGTGCTGCAGCTTCTGCAGCATTTTCTTCTGCAGTCACCGCCGCTTGGTCATCGCGCAAGTGGCCAGCAAAGTCAAAGCCGATGCATCTTTTGAGCAGCCCGGATCGGAGATGATGGCGCTTGCAAAACAACCTTGTCGTGGTCACTTGCCACAAGGGATCCGTCTCATGCAACAAAAAGACTTCGGCTTCCTGCATCGCCTGCGTGTCCGTTGGATAGAGGTCGACGCCCAGCAGGTCGTCTTCAATGGCCATTACCTGACCTATCTCGATGTCGCCATCTCCGAATACTGGCGTGCGGTTGGTCTACCGTATCCGGAGGGCGTGAAGCACCAGCAGGGCGACATCTATGCGCGGCGCAACACCTTGGAATATCACGCACCGGCCCGCCTGGACGACTGGCTGGACATCGGTGTGCGCTGCGAGCGCATCGGCAACTCTTCTTTGACCATGAACTGGGCTGTGTGGGCGCAAGGGCGTCTTGTTGTCACGGGCGAGAGCGTGTATGTGCACACGAGCCTTGAGACAGGCAAGTCCGCACCCGTGCCGCAGGCGGTGCGAGAGCAGATCGAGGCCCAGGCGCAAAAGCGGCCCGTCTACCAGGTGCAATGTGGCGGCTGGGACCAGATGATGGCGGGTGCGCGTGCGGTGCGTCTGGCTGTGTTCGTGCAGGAGCAGGCCATCGACGAGTCCGAGGAGTGGGACGATGACGATGCGGGCGCTGCGCATGCCGTGGCCGGCAACCTGGCCGGGCTGCCCCTGGCCACGGGGCGGCTGATCCACCGAGGTCAGCCGACAGGCCATGCCAAGATCGGGCGCATGGCCGTGCTGCGCAGTGCCCGCGGCGTAGGGCTGGGGGCCATGGTCCTGCAGGCCTTGATGGCGCAGGCGCGTGCGCTGGGTGTCGAACACCTGAGCCTGAATGCGCAGGTCAGCGCCCAGGCTTTCTATGCCCGATATGGTTTCACGCCGGAGGGCGATGTCTTTGACGAGGTGGGCATTCCCCACCAGCGCATGACACTCACACTTTGAGCGTGGGCCGTGCGCGGCCACCACCCTTGATCAGGCTGCGCGCCCGAGTGCGCTTGGCAGGCTCGGATGAGGCGGGCGGCAGCGCATGGTTGTCTTCCTCCGAGACGGCGCTGCTTTCGAAGGCCTCTTCCTGACGCAGCTCGGGCGGCGGCAAGGTCGCGTCCAGCTTGGCCACTTCCGTGGGTGTCATGGTGTGCCGGGGCGGCCAGTTCTTGAGCGTGACCCGGCGCAGCAAAGCCATGCTGGATGTCGGCGAAAAGGTGCGCTCCAGCACGTGGGTGACGAGGCGCTTGTGCACCCGTTCCGTGATCACGAGGGTGGAGCAGCGCGTACCGTACTTGCCGTCGGGGGATTTGATGAAGGCGGGAGACAGCAGCCGCTCCCATTCAAGCGACACGCCCGTGCGAGGCAGTTGTTCATCAGATGCTGGCGTGGGGTCGGCCAGGGCTTCGAACAGGCGGTTGGCCAGCTCTTCGGCATCGGCGGCGTGGGTCACCGACTGCTTGAGCTTGGCCTTGAGCTGCTGCACCTTGGGCCAGGGCGTGTTCAAGATGGCATTGGACAGGCCAAAAATCCCGCGTTGCAGGCGCTCGGGGAACAGCTTGCGGTTGTTGACCCAGAAGCACTCGCCTTCAGCGAAGTCCAGGGCCAGCATGTTGAAGCCGTTGTAACCCGAGATGGCCAGACGTGGCCACAGCATGGGCATAGAGGTGTCGCCCTTGAGCCATTGCGGCACAACCAGGCCGCGCGACGGTGCATTGGGATCGACATGGCCCGGGTTGCGGATGTTGGTGATCAGGCCAAGGCGCCCTTGCGCGGTGAGCCCCAGCCAGGTTCCACCTGCGGTCAGATCTCGTCCGCCGAGGATGGCCGGGCCGCCGCCCTCCGGCTCCCACCAGCCCAGCCGGGTTGAGGCGCGGTCATAGAACTCGTCACGGTTGGCCGCGAGCACGAAGGGAAAACGGCTGCTCTGATCAAGGGCCATGGCTACCAGGCACATCGCAAAACCTCTTTACTGCTGAGAATCGATGGCCCCTGCTGGGGCGGCAGACAAATCGCAGAATGTCTCTACATGACGGGCGCCGATCAGGGCGAGCGGCAGGGCACTCACAAGCTCATGCAGCCGGTTCTGACAGCCCGGCGTCACGCCCTGGGGAGGATGCTCATACACCTCCATCCATGTGGCTTGCGGGGCTCCTGCCTGGCCATCGGCACGCCGCATCAAGCGGGCCTGCAGGCCTGGGTACTCGTCGCGCAGGCGCTGCTGCATCGATTCAATCGCCCCCTTTGCCAGGGCTTGATCGGCAGCGGCCACCCGGTAGTACACAAACAGGGAGAGCGCCTCGGTCACGTCGGACATTCCAAACTCATCTGCGGGCAGGTTAACCCATGATGCGACGCCACATCGTCACCCGAGGTAACAAAGCGGCGCAAACGAGGCCTTGTTGCGTTAAGGATTTGACGATAGCGGCGCTGGCTTCAGCGACACCAATCAGGCGGCCTCGTCCGCAGCGGGCAATTCATAGGGCGGCATGGCCAGTTGCAGCTTCATGCCTTCTGCCGGTTGTGCCGATTGCGCACGCAAGTCGGCTCCTTGGGCAGCCAGCTTCAGCTCGACCAAGGCGCTGTGGCTGCTTCCCACGGACGCACTGTTGATCACCAGTCCGGCGGGTTGCCCCGGGTCTGTCGTGCTGAAAATTTCCTGTCCGGCCTGCAAGGCCTGCTCGGCATGCACGATGAAGGCACGGCGCTTGGTGGTGCCCCGGTACTGGCTGCGCGCCACCACCTCTTGCCCGGGGTAGCAACCCTTCTTGAAGTTCACGCCGCCAATCAGCTCGAAATTCACCATCTGGGGCACGAACTGTTCCACGGTTGCGGGTTCGATGCGCGGAATGCCACTCATGACCTCCAGCCAGTTCCAGGCACCGCTTTCAACCGCAGGCAAGGCGGCCACCATGGCCTGGGCTTGAGCCGACGGGCCCACCCAGTACCAACGCTGGGCTCCCAGTACCTGAGGCAGCCCCACCAGCCAGCCGCTTCCATGAGGTGCCACCTGCCAGGGCGCCACAGCCGGGGCGGCTTCACCCAGTTGGGCCGCAGCCGGTGCGCCCAGCAAGCCCACGACCGCCAAGGCGCCATTCATGTCGCTCAGTTTGGCCTTGGAGCGCAGCACGAACATGGTCAGGCGCTTGAGCAGTCCTGGAAGAACCTGGCTGTCTGTCAGCAGCCAAATTTGCTCCGGCTGCGGGCGCAGGTTCAGCGTGCTGGCCAGCATGCGCCCCTTGGCCGAGCAGTAGGCGGCCAGGCGCGCCTCACTCGCCTGTTGGCTCTCAACGTCTTGGCTAAGCTGCCCATGCAGGAAGCTGGCAGCATCGGCGCCTTCAACCTGGATGATGCCCAGATTCGGCAAAAGCAGGGCGCCGCCCCACGAAGTTGGATCAGGAAGTTGGATCGAGCTCATGGGGCTCATTATGATCACGCCCGTCATGCTTCATAAATTCCACCGGGTGTATCCCACTGAGGTCGTGCGGCAAAAGGCCCGTCGCAGACGGCATCTTGCAGGGCAACAAGGCTTTGGCCGTGCTGGCGAACGGGGCGGTGTCTTGAGCGGCCTGTTCGTGCTGCTGGCTGTCCTGGTGCTGGCGGCGGCCGGTGCTGTGGCCTGGTGGCTGAATCAGCCCCTGCGTCTTGCCAACCCCACCGTCGAGCTGTCCGTCGAGGCAGGCAGCACGCCCCGAGACATCGCCAAGGAATGGGTCCAAGCCGGGGTGGAGACCTCGCCGTGGCTGCTCTACCAGTGGTTCCGTTTCTCCGGGCAGTCTCGTCAGATCAAGGCGGGCAGCTACGAGCTGAGCCAAGGTGCCACCCCACGTGACCTGCTGCGCATGATGGTGCGTGGCGACGAGCGGCTATCGGTGGTGCGCCTGATCGAAGGCTGGACCTTCAAGCGTTTTCGGACCGAACTGGCTCTGGCCGATGGTTTGAAACCGAGCACGGCAGGCTTGCCGGACGCGCAGATCATGGCCTTGCTGGGCGCGCCCGGTGTGCCGGCGGAAGGGCATTTCTTCCCAGACACCTACTCCTACGCCAAAGGCAGCACCGACCTGGCTGTGATGAAGCGCGCCCTGCGAGCCATGCAAAAGCACCTGGACGCCGTGTGGGCACAGCGCGAGGCCGATGCCGCGCTCAGAACGCCTGAAGACGCCCTGGTGCTGGCCTCCATCGTCGAAAAGGAAACCGGTCGCGAGGCGGACCGCGCGATGATCTCCGGGGTGTTCCACAACCGCCTGCGCATCGGCATGCCCTTGCAGACGGACCCTTCGGTGATCTACGGCCTGGGCGACCAGTTCGACGGCAACCTGCGCAAGATCCACCTGCAGACCGACACGCCCTACAACACCTACACCCGCGCCGGCTTGCCGCCCACGCCGATTGCCATGCCGGGCAAGGCCGCACTGCTGGCGGCGGTGCGGCCAGCCGACACCAAGGCCCTGTATTTCGTGGCCAGGGGCGACGGCAGCAGTGCCTTCAGCGCCACACTCACTGAGCATAATCGGGCCGTCAACCAGTACCAGCGCTCGCAACGCAACCCCGGAAAGAGTCCATGAGCATCAACAAGGGTCGATTCATCACCTTCGAGGGCATCGACGGCGCCGGCAAGACCACCCACATGGATGCGCTGGAGCAGGCCTGGAAGCAGGCGGGCCATGAGGTCGTCCGTACGCGTGAACCGGGTGGCACGCCCCTGGCCGAGAAGCTCCGGGCGCTGTTCCTGCATGACGCCATGGACCCGCTGACCGAGGCCTTGCTGGTCTTCGGTGCGCGGCGCGACCACATCAAGGCCGTGATCGAGCCCGCTCTGGCACGGGGTGCCTGGGTGCTGTGCGACCGCTTCACCGATGCCACCTTCGCCTATCAAGGCGGCGGGCGCGGCTTCGATCTCCAGGTGCTGGGCACCTTGGAGGGCTGGGTGCAGCAAGGCCTGCAGCCCGACCTGACCCTGCTCTTCGATCTGGACCCGGCCGTGGCCGCCGAGCGCCTGAGTGCAGCGCGCCAGCCCGATCGTTTCGAGGCCATGGACCGTGCCTTCTTCGAGCGTGTGCGCGGCGCCTACTTGGACCGCCAACGCGCCCAGCCTGGCCGCTTTGCGGTGATCAAGGCAGATCAAGCGCCTGCCTTGGTGGCCGAGCAGATCCAGGCCGAACTGAGAAGCAAAGGCCTTCTGTGAGCGAGACCCGTCCAGTCCTGTGGCCCTGGCTCCAGCCCGCGCTTGAGAGCGCCCTGGCGCAGCTCAACAGCCATGCCGTTCTGCTGCATGGCCCCGAGGGCGTCGGGCAATTCGAATTCGCGCTGGAGCTGGCCCGTGCCTGGCTGTGCGAGAGCATGCCTGTAGGCCAGCCGTCCGCCCCGGCCTGTGGTCGTTGCGCCAGCTGCCACCTGATCAACGCGGGCTCGCATCCGGATCTCGTCGTGGTCCTGCCCGAGGCCTTGCAGGCTGCGCTGGGCTGGCAGTCGTCTGCAGACGATGCTGACACGGCCGAGAAGTCATCGGGCAAAGCCAAGAAGCTCAGCCAGGAGATCAAGGTCGATGCCATCCGGGCCGTCGTCCAGTTTTCGCAGCAGACCGCCTCGCGTGGCCGTGCCAAGGTGGTGTTGCTGCATCCGGCCGAGCGCATGAACCTGATCGCCGCCAACACGCTGCTCAAGACGCTGGAAGAGCCGCCTGGCCAGGTGCGCTTCGTGCTCAGTGGGGCCGCGCTGGACCAACTGCTGCCCACGGTGCGCAGCCGCTGCCAGGCCTGGCGCCTGCCCACGCCACAGCCGGAGGTGGCCAGCCAATGGTTGCAGTCACAGATCGATGGCTTGTCTCTGCCAGATGCCCGTGTGCTGCTGGACGCGGCCGGTGGCCAGCCCCTGACCGCGCGTGACCGTCACCAGCTCGGCCTGGATGCACGGTATTGGCCGCAGATCCCGAAAGACCTGCTCAATGGGTCGGGCACCATCCTGACGCAATGGTCGCTGCCGCTGGTGGTCGACACCTTGCAGAAGGTCTGCCACGACCTGGCCTGTGTGGCCGCTGGCGCCGCGCCACGTTTCTTTCCGGTCGCCAGCCTGCCGCCCGCACCGGATCTGAATCTGCTGACCACCTGGGCGCAAGAGCTGAGCAAGACCAGCCGCCACGCCGAGCACCCCTGGAACCAGAACCTCAAGGTGGAGGCCTTGCTGCTTCAGGCTCGTGCTGTGATGCGGCCGCGTCAGTCCCGGGGCAACCCGACCGCCTGATCGCGGGGTGCAGGGAGCCAAATCAGGATCAGGGTGTTTCCAGAAGTAAACACGAGCCAGGATGAGGGCAATTTCACAGCCTGCGCTGACCCCGAGGCGTTACACTTTCCCCACGATGAGTGAGTTCCAGACGACAGCCCTGCCATCCGCGTTCGCCCCCTCCGGGCCTGGCCGGATTGGCGCCGCCTTGGGTACACCTGGCGTGGCCGGGGTAGCTTCCGCAGCGGCTCGCCCCAGCGTGATCCAGTTGGTGTTCCGCGAAAAGGGCGCGCTGTACGCCGCCTACATTCCCGCCTTCACCGAAGGTGGCCTGTTCGTGCCCACCACGCGTGAATACACCCTGGGCGACGACATCTACCTGCTGCTCTCTCTGCCCGAAGACAACCAGCGCTACCCGGTGGCCGGCAAGATCGCCTGGATCACGCCTGCCAATGCCTCTGGCGGTCGCACGCAGGGCGTGGGTGTGCGCTTCCCTGGCGATGACAAGACCCGCTTGCTGCGCGTGAAGATCGAGCAGATCCTGGGCACCAACATCTCCTCCAGCAAGCCGACGCAAACGCTCTGAGGCCACTCGGGCATCGCCTTGAGCAACAATAGCGGGCTAGCCAGCCCGCTTTTTTGTTTGCCGCAGCCATGTTTGTCGATTCGCACTGCCACCTCAATTTTCCCCAGTACGCTGAAGTCCTTGACCAGGTCCGCGCCGACATGCAGGCCGCTGGCGTCGACCGCGCGCTGTGCATCAGCACGACGCTGGAGGAGTTCCCCCAGGTCCATGCGTTGGCCATGCGCTATGACAACATGTGGGCCACGGTTGGTGTCCACCCGGACAACGAAGGCATCCTGGAGCCCACGCTGGAAGACCTGATTGAGCGTGCGGCGCTACCGCGTGTGGTGGGCATTGGTGAAACGGGGCTCGACTACTACCGGCTGGAAGGCCGCAGTGTTGAAGACATGGCCTGGCAACGCGAGCGTTTTCGCGTGCACATCCGTGCTGCACTGCACACAGGCCTGCCGCTGGTGATCCACACGCGCGAGGCCAGCGCCGACACCATCGCCATCCTCAAGGAAGAAGGCCAGGGCAAGGTGCGGGGCGTGTTCCACTGCTTCACCGAGACACAAGAGGTGGCCCGCGCTGCGCTTGACCTGGGCTTCCACATTTCCTTTTCGGGCATCCTCACCTTCAAGAACGCGGCAGACCTGCGTGAGGTTGCGCGCATGGTGCCCATCGAGCGCTGCCTGATCGAGACCGACAGCCCCTATCTGGCGCCGGCACCGCACCGCGGCAAACTCAACTCGCCGGCCTATGTTTCGCTCGTGGCCAAGCTGTTGGCCGAGCTCAAGGGCATGGATGTTGACGACCTAGGCTGCATCACATCGAACAACTTCGAGGATTTGTTCTCGCTTGTGCGTTCGCACTGAGGGTTAGCCCACACCACCCAGAAAACCCTTGTCAGACAATTTCTGACAGGAGGTTTGGTTCTTCGGCGACTACCGCCTCCAAGCCTGGATGCCTACAGTGATACCCATCACGACGACATCTTTCAACCCCGGAGGCCTTATGCAAAAGCAAAGTCTGTATGCCAACCCGTTTGCCCTGATGATGGACCCGCAGGCTGTGCTGGAGGCCATGGAACGCTCGGAGCGTCTCAACCGCCTGCAAAGCCGCGTCTGCCGTCCTCTGGACAAGCCGCTGATCCCCCTGGTCAGCAGCGAAGGTCAGGCATTCGACCAGGAAGTGGATGCCGCTCCGGACATCGAAGAAAGCGCTGAAGAAGACCAACAGGTCTGATCAAAGCCCAGATTCTTGCGGCGCAGCAATGCGTGGAAAGGCTCGTCCTGTGTGGCGAGCCTTTTTCCTTTGTGATGCCAGATGAATCAATGTGAGCCTTTGACCCAGCGTGCTTCCAGGCTGCGCCCGAATCTCGACAGGCTCAGGCACATGGCGGCGTAGATGAGGCCCACGGCCATATAGGCCTCGAAGTAATAGGGGCGCCAGACCGGGTCGCCTCCCAGGCTGAGCGACAAGCCGCCCGTGAGCTCATGCAGGCCGATCACCATGACCAGCGAGCTGTCCTTGAGCAGCCCGATGGCATGCCCGATCAGCGCGGGCAGCACCGCCCTCAAAGCCTGAGGCAGGACCACCAGCCTTTGCGTCTGCCACCAACTCACACCCAGGATGGTGGCGGCTTCACTTTGCTCGGTGGCAACGGTTTGCAAGCCACCGCGAACCACCTCGGCCATGTACACCGAGGAAAACAGGGTCAGTGCCAGCATGGCCCGCCAAACCAAAGCGATGGGGTGCGCCTGCGAGGTCAGCGTAGGCAGCAGGAACGCCGCCATGAACAGCAAGGTGACCAGGGGCACACCGCGCACCACCTCGATCAACACTGTGGCCGGCCAACTGAGCCAGGCGCGTCGAGCACGACGGGCCAATGCCAGCGCGATCGACACCGGTACTGAAACGAGCCAGCTGCTGGCGAACAACCACAAGGTCAGGGGCAGGCCGCCCCAGGCATCGAACGACACCGGCGACAAACCGGCCACGCCACCGCGCATGAGTAGCGTCATAAAACAAAGATAAGCGGCGAACCCCAGCAGGCCCTTGAGGCTGGCCATGCGCTGAAGACCCAGCGCCCAGGCGACAAGGCAGAGCAAGGCCGCACCGCACAAGGCCGTGATGGGACGCCACTGTTCTTCGTAGGGGTAGTGGCCCAGCAGGATGGGGCGGATCTTCTCGGGCACGACACCCCAGCAGGCGCCGTGGTGCAGCAGCGCCTGACACGCGTTGGCGTCAGGCCTGAAGACGGCATGCAGCACACCCCATTGCAGGACGCGCCAGGCCAGCCAGATCAACAGCAACAGGCCCATGGCCGATAGCGCGCGTGTGAACAGCTTGCTCATGCGGCTGGACCCTTGAGCGCATGGCGCGTGTTGAACCAGTTCATGAAGGCCGATGTGAGCAGGGACAGCAGCAGGTACACCGACATCATCACCATCACGCACTCGACCACACGGCCCGTCTGGTTCAAGGCGGTGTTGCCGACCGACACCAGATCCGGGTAGCCCACGGCCACCGCCAGCGAAGAGTTCTTGATCAGGTTGAGGAACTGGTTGGTGGCCGAGGGCACGATGGTGCGCAGCGCCTGTGGCAGCAGCACCTGGGTGATCTGCTGAAAGCGTGTGGCCCCCAGGGTTTCGGCGGCCTCCATCAGGCTGGCGGGCACCGCCTCGATGCCGCCTCGAATCACCTCGGCCAAAAAGGCGCTGGTATAGAGGCTCAAGGCCAGAGCCAGTGCCAGGTACTCTGGTGTGACGGCGGCACCGCCCACCACATTGAAGGTGTCTTGATGCGGCCAGCTCCATTGCCACATGCCGGTGTCGACATCGGGGCCATACCAGGGAAAGGCCAGGCCGCCCTTGCTCAACAAGATGCTGGGCAGGAGGTGCAGGGCATGAGTGGAGTCAGGCAGCCATTCGATCAACAGGAAGTACCAGGCCAGCAACTGCAGCAGCAAGGGCGTGTTGCGAACCAGCTCCACATACGTTGCGCCGAGCCTTCGCCATGTGAGGGACGTGGATGTGCGGGCCAGGGCGATCAGCAAGGCCATTGTGGTGGCCAGCAGCAAGGCGGGCAGCGAGACCCGCATGGTGTTGCCCAGGCCCACCAGCAAGGCACGCCACAGCGGTTGTGCCGCGTCGTAAACGAGCAGGCCCGTCTCGCCGATGTCGAAGCCTGCAGGCTGGGATAAGAATTCGAGCATGCCTCAGATGGCCCCGTTGCTCAACGAACGGGAGGAGGGTAGATCAAGCCCCCCTGGTTCCAGAGCTTGTTCACGCCACGCGGCAGCTTGAGGGGGGAGCCTGAGCCGATGTTGCGTTCGAACATCTCACCGTAGTTGCCCACGGCCTTCACGGCCTTGTAGGCCCAGGCCTTGTCCAGTCCCAGCAGTTTGCCCATGTCCTCGCCTGTGCCCATGAGGCGCTGGATGGCCGGGTCGGTGGAGGTTTTCATCTGGTCGGCATTGGCCTGCGTGATGCCCAGCTCCTCCGCCTCCTGCAAGGCGAACACCGTCCACCTGACGATGGCGAACCACTCGTCGTCGCCACGTCGGACGGCCGGGCCCAAAGGCTCTTTCGAGATCAGCTCGGGCAGGATCAGGTAGTCGTCCGGGGTGGGGGCTTCCTTGTTGCGGATGCTGGCCAGTGCAGACGAGTCAGCCGTGTAGGCCTGGCAGCGCCCGGCGAACAGTGCCTTGTAGCCGGCCTCATAGGTGTCGAACACCACGGGCTTGATGCCAAGCTTGTTGGCGCGCGAGTAGTCGGCCAGGTTCTTCTCGGTGGTGGTGCCGGCCTGCACGCAGACCTGGGCGTTCTTCAGCTGCTTGGCACTGCCGACTTTCAGCTTCTTGGGCACCAGAAAGCCTTGGCCGTCGAGGTAGGTGATGGCGGTGAAGCTCAGGCCCAACGATGCGTCGCGGGTCAGCGTCCAGGACGTGTTGCGCGAGAGCACATCGATCTGGCCAGACTGCAAGGCCGTGAAGCGTTGCTGCGCGTTGAGCGGCGTGAAGCTCACCTTCTCGGGGTCACCCAGAACGGCGGCCGCCACTGCCCGGCAGACATCTACGTCAAAGCCGAACCAGCGGCCCTTGGCATCCGGCGCCGAAAAGCCCGCGACACCCGTGCTGACACCGCATTGCAGCTGGCCGCGCTGCTTGACGGCATCCAGCGTCTTGCCGGCCAGGGCACTGGGGGTGAACACCGCGGCGGCCAGCGCCATCGTCAAACAGAGCATGGAGCGCATGTGCATGGTCAGGCAACCTTGTGGAGGCAGGCGTGAATGATGGGGCACAAGCATACGTGATTGGCGACCTGGCGGAGGCTTTCAATCCCATGAGAGCTGATCCGAATGGCGCTTTGCCCGCCGACACAAATGCCCATCTCGCGTGTTACGCTGCCCCGAAATTCAGGGGTTCACCATGCCGACATCCGCACCGATCTGGCGCATTGCGCCTGCACTGGCCACGCTTTGCCTGGCGGCTTTGACCGCAGCACATGCCGCCGATGGCCCGTCGTCCTCGCATCTCTACCCCATCGGGGGCGGCTACGAGACCGCATTGGAGGGCTATGTGCAAGACGTCATCCGACACGCCCAAGGTCCCCGCATCGACATCGTGTTGCTGCCAGCCGCTTTCGCCGACGACCCCGTGCTACCTGAGGATCCAGGCATCCTGGTCGACGATGTGCGGGCGCTTCAGACCGCGTGTGAGGCCGTGCTCGCGCGCTCTGCCCGGGCCAAGGCCAGCTTCCCGCAAGGGTGCCATGTGGGGTCGGCGCCGTTGTACGTGGCAACCGATGCGCGTGATCCCGCCATCGTGGCAAGCCTGTCCAGTGGGACCTTGGATGGGGTCTTCTTCACGGGCGGCGATCAGGTCTATGCCATGCGCATCCTGGCTGGTACGCCTGCCGAATCGGCCTTGAGCGCCCTGGCCCGACGTGGTGTGGTGATCGGCGGCACCAGTGCGGGCGCGGCCATCCAGTCGCGCTTCATGAATGCCGGCTACACCGATGCCGGTGACGCCACAACCAGTCTGCAAAAGGCTTCGATCGACCTCTGGCTGGGCAAGACGCCCCTGCAACGGGGCTTGAACCTGGGCAGCAACCAGGTGGTGATCGATGAGCATGTGTATTCGCGCGGTCGCCTGGGGCGCATGCTCAATGCCTCCGCACAAACTGCCGACGTGCTGGGGCAGGGCGGTCTGCTCGGCCTGGGGCTGGACTATGACACGGGCGCCGTGATCAACCATGACCGCTGGCTGAGGGCGGTGTCGGGTGTGTCGTCTGCCGTGGTGGTGGACTTCCGCACGGGTGGTGCACGCCATCGGTGGCTGGGTGCGCAATCGGCCCTGTCGGCACGCAAGGTGCTGACCCACCTGTTGCCACCCAGCCAGGCCATCGGCTTCGATCTGGCCTTGCGCACGCCCTTGCTGGCCGGCCAGCGCCTGTGGTGGCGCGACGATGGTGCCGAGCTGCTCAAGCCGACGACCGCCAACCTGCGCGCCACAGTGATGCTCTCTGGCGATGCCGTGAACGATCTCGGCGGCCCCGTATTGCATGAGTTCGTGCGCCTGGCCGCGCAGCGCAACAAGGGGCAAAGCCCAGGCGGTATCGTGATCGTGGCGGCGGCTTATCCGAGCGTGGCCGATGCACAGGCTGCAGCCAGCACCTATGCGCAGGCTCTGGCCGATGCGGGCTGGGCGGGCGGCATGCCGCGCGTGGTGGTGCTGGGCCAAGGCGTGCTGGACGCGCGCCAGTTCGAGGGCGTATCAGGCGTACTTTTCCTGGGGGGCGACCAGTCCTTGCTGCCTGCGGCATTGGCTGACAAAAACCTGCGCGCCGTGGTCGCCAAGGCCACCCAAGTTGCGAACGTGGTGATGTTCGAGCGCGCCATGACGGCTGCGGCGGGCGACTACTTCAATGCCATTGGCGAAGGCGATTCGGAAGACGATGCCATTGCTGCCTTCAAGGCCGCCACGGCCGTCGTCAAGCCGGGCCTGGGCTTGCTGCGCGGTGCGGCCCTGGAGCCGCGATTGCAGACCGATCGCCGCTGGGGGCGCCTCTATGGCATCGCGGCCCACCGCAAGCAAGGTGGCGTGTATGGCATCAGCGAGTCCTCGGCGATTGTGCTGAGCGGTGGGCAGGCCCGCGTGCTGGGTCCCAACCCCGTGGTGGTGCTGGATGCACGCCGTGCCATGTTCACATCGGGTGACAACGGTGCCCTGGCCGCCTTCAATGTGCTGCTGGACGTATACGAGCCGGGCGAGACACTGGGCAAGGGTTGGTGATGCCCCTTTGACGCAAGGCTCAGTGCGGTGTCAGCAGCACCGCGTGCTGCATGCCCGTGGGGCCACTGGCCGTGGCCGCGATCTGCCCTGCCTCATTGAGGGCTGCTGCCTTGAGGATGTGCCAGCCTGGTGCCGTCACCAGCGTGTTGAGGTCGACCATGTTCCCCGCGCTGTAATAGAACGGCACACGTGTGCCCTTGCCTGGTATGGGGCGGCCTTTGTAGTCGAGCTTCGGGATGTTGGCGATGCCGATGACCACGCCGCTGTTGTTCACACCCGTGGCCGCCGTCATGTCCGTGCCGGGCATCAAGCCCAGATCCTGCATGAGGCCGGCCTTGATCAGGAAGGCGTGCACCAGGCCATCCGTTGCCGTTGAACTGCCAGCGATCAGCCCATTGCCACTGATGGCCGTGGCATTGCTGTTGGCATCCGGGTTGGATGGTGCCAATGTGCCCAGGTCGGACACCACGCCATTGCTGCTCCACGAAGCCGCATGACTGGCGCCGCCTGCGGCATAAGGCCCTGGCAGGTTGGCGCTGCCCACGATCAAGCCATCGTCGTTGATGGCGGCCGCCGCGCTGTTGAGCCCGCCCAACGTGGGCAGGGCACTCGGGCTGCGGCTGATACCGATGCGGTAGACCCAGCCCTTGTTGGCGCCACCATAGACATCGCCATTGCCCACCACCAAACCGGCAGCATTGATGCCATTGGCCAGGCTGAAGGTGCCGCTGTTCAAGGTGCCGATGTCAGTCACATGCCCGCCGGAAAACACCACCGCATGGTAGGTAGACGAACTGGTGCTGGTGTAGGCATAGCCCACAGCGGTGTTGCTGTCATTGATGGCGTTGGCCACGCTCAGGCCGCCCGCCTGCGCACCCAAATCCTTGTTCGGGCTGCCGAACTGCACCGCGTGAAAGCCACCGTTGCTCAGATTGGCTGAACCGGCCACCAGGCCCGTGCCGTTCAGGCCCAAGGCTTGGCTGGGGCCGCCTGCGGGCAAGTTGCCCAGGTCGGCCACGGTGAAAGAAGGCAGAGCGAGGGCCGTTGCCCTCATGCTGAGGCCCAGCATGAGGGCGAACAGGGCGAATATGGCGTGACGGCTTGGCACGGTGTTGAAGAGCGTCATGGTGCGGGCCTGTGGGTGCTTTGTCGGTTGATGCCGCTGTGCGATGAATGGGTTCAATGCGGGCCCGCCTGAATCAGCTCAGGTCGTCGGATGGCCTTGAACCGTTTGGTGTTGAGGCGGCATTCACCGCAGCAGTCCCCATCCACCTTGAACTGCCCACTTTGAACTGCAGGAGCCCAACCACATGAACGCGCCTACCACTTGCCTTGCTCAAGCTCATCTGCGCCCGTCCTCAGGCCTGACACGCCTGAGCCGCGCCGCGCTACTGAGCGGCCTCATGGTCTTCGCTGCCACGTCCGCCATGGCCGTGTCATTTTCTGAAACCGATCTGGTGTCGGACCTGCCTGGGCGAGCCGCGATCCAGGATCCGAATCTGGTCAACGCCTGGGGGATTTCGTTTGCACCCACGCGCCCCTTCTGGATTTCCGACAATGGCACGGGCCTCACAACCTTGTATGGGGGCATGCCGGGATAAAGCCATTTTTCGCTCATAAGCCATCTGGCTATAAAGCGGCCATCTTTCATCTGAAAACTGAATAAGCAGTCGCGGGGCCAACTCGTAGGGAACCGGCGCCATGCAATGGGCTACTTACAGCCAACTGCGTAACGTGTGAGGTGTGAGCTTTACCTGCTGATCGCTCGTACCCTGCCCGCACGCAACCGCCCTAGACCCGCTATGACAAGGGCCGTCAACGCCAGACTTGCTACCGAAGGCTCGGGAACCAACGAAATGGTGCCGTTGTTGTCTACCGGTGATAGAACGGGCTGCTGCGTTGGCGGAAATTCGGTGAAAGACAAATCCGCTCGCTGAAGCAGTGCCGGCGCTTTCAGCCCCGAGACAGAAAAGGTA
>RXJQ01000076.1 GCA_003963115.1 Burkholderiales bacterium | reverse complement strand
CTGCTGCAAAAAGCAGCAGGGTATGGGGATAACGTGGCTCAAATTTGGACGTGACGGATGCCCTTTAGTGGCTCAGTTTTGCTCGTGATTCAACAGCGTGGCTGAACGAAGGGGAGAAATCCGGCATCGTGCTTGAATGCGGCTTTGGAGAAACCGATGACCGAGCCGTTCGAGCCGCCCTTTGCGATGCTCCAGTTGCCCTAGCAATTCTGGACGCAAATCTCTCACCTCTCGATTTCTATGCAAGGCCGCTCGTAGATGCGGTGCTGCGTCGCTTAGCCGGAATTCACGATCAAACATTTGAAACGAGAGTTTTGATGTCGATGGTGGACGGTACAGCAGCGCTGCCGCTTCCGGCAATAGCTGAATCGTTGTCGTTACGGGTCTACCTGGACCATATCCCTGTCTTCTTTGAAGAGGGAGAGGCCGTAGCCTGGCTCGACGAAATTGAGGACACGGAACAGCCGGTCAAATGGTTTGCCCAGCTTTGGAAGCCCGCACGAACCAAGGTGCTCAACTACTTGAGGGCATTGCCCGCAGACGATGCGGCACTTATCCTGTCGGCGCTTGAAGTCATCCAATCTGAAAGGTGATCCTTGGCATCTGCAGCATCGACCGGTTGCCGCAAATCAACGACATCCGCTCAGCCTGCCTCTTAGTCGGGGTAGGACCATTGATCCGCAGTAAACGCTTTCGGCGTGTACAAAGTGATCTCAGCATGAATCCGATTTCCGGCAGTGTCATGTGTATGCACCATGCGGTTATGGGTCGGCTTCGCCCGCTCACCTCAAGCCGGACTGGTCATTCATGATTAGGTCATGGCCACTTCTTGTTGCGTGGCAGGTTTCAGAGGCGCTGCGGCCATAAGCGCCGTTGCCCGTCGATTGGCCGATCATGGTCGAAGCAGCGGCCCAGGCTGCCGAGCGCGAATGACTCTGACCAGCCTAATGTGGACGCTCAACGGACCAGCTCGATAGACAACTTCGCAGCGTGAGCGGCCGGTCAACCCTAAACGGTCGCGCTGTAGCATGGCCCCGGCATTGGAAGCCGCGCAGCAGTCATTCGAGAGCGCCGGCGATCGACCCACTACGGACATACGCCACGCCGGATTTGTCGCCTGGTAGCTGACGTTCGTACTGCCGAGCAACGATCTCAAATCTTGACCCAGAGCAACTACTGAACTGGCGAAGTGAGCTATCAGAGAGCCCACCTTACCTCACTGGTGAGCATGAAGCGTTGTCGAGACTCCTATACGGTCTTGTCAACCCTTCATGCGGCGATTAGCGAAGCCAAGCGCTGCACAGCCCGTCAACAACAACGCAAAGGTGTCAGGTTCTGGGACCGAGGGCAGCAAATCATTGCCAACACCAGCGGTCACCTCCAGCGTGTACCCGGGGTGAGACGCCAACCAGCTTGGGTCAATGTAAACATAAGGATCAATCGTGGCAGTCGCTGAGCCGCCTGAGTAAGCGATTGTCCCAGCATCCATGTAGACGGTCCCTGTTCCGATGCCATACCCCGCCTGAATCAACATGCCTACCTGGCCAGAAAAGGGCTTTGACTGTGTATCGCTTGTACAGGCGAAAACAGAAGCGCAATCTCCGACCCTGAAGTCAAATGTTGAGTCTGACGTGATATTTCCACTACCAAGCGAAGCCTCAATAAACGCAGTCGCTTGGGAACCAGGCTGCGAGCCCTGATCAACGGAGTACGAATATCGGCCGCTGATGAGGATGGGCACGATCACGTCAGCCGTAGCAGTCTGACCTGCTGCAGATCGGACGGTCACGTCGTAATACAACGAAGCAGCGTTTTCGCTTCCCGAGTAGAACGTTTCAGAACCATTGGCCGTGAAGGTGGCGCGGCTTTGTGACGAAACCGAAAGTGCAGGTGTTGGAAAAGCGGAAGTCGAGATGCCGCCCCAACCCAATGGATCCTGATAGCTGCTTCCAAGCGGCTGCATGAAAGTACCAGTAGAGCCAGATGTCACATAGCCCGTGCTTTCTGACCATTGCGCTGAAGTCGAGATCATGCCTACCGAACCCGTTTGCGCATAGCTCGCCTGAGCCGACAACAGCCATGCCGCCATGACCACGGCAAGGTGCGTCATCAGATGCCCTTGGCGAAGGCACCCCTTGATAGCCGAACGGCCTGTCCAGACGCCGCGAAGATTTCTTGTGCTTGCAGCGACCAGATTGAGTTGCCCATTCAGCGCCAGAGACTTGGCCTTGTCGCGGCGACGCAGTCCCAGGCCCATCATCGACAGCAGCCCCAGCACCGACAACGCCAGCGTGCTGGGTTCCGGAACAGGCAGCGCATTGCCCACGCCCGGGTCGAATACCAAGGAGTAGCCAGGATTGCTCGCAGCCCAAGTGGGGTCAATTTGAATGTATGGATCAACATAAGCTGAGGCGCCATACCCAAGGTGGGACTCAACATTGGCGGTCATGATGACCTGATAGGGCCCGCTGAAGCCACCACCGAATTGCAACAGACCAGTGCCACTGAACGATCCCTGGCCGCATTGCCCTGGAGCTGTGAATCCCTCCTCACACGTTTTTGCAAAACTTAAAGCTGCCCCGCTCGCAAGCGGCAACACATTGACGCTAACTGCTGAATATGCGTCAGGCGCAGAGGCAGTCGGGAAACTCTTGGCCGCCAGACTGTATTGCCCACTGATGTCAATGGGCACGTCCACGGCGCTATTCGCTAAACCGGTGGGGCCAATCACAGAAAAATAGTAGGAAAGCGATGCACTGATGGCGCTATCCAAGCCCGTGGCGTTTGACGGATCACTGTTCATATAGCTGGATGCTGAAAGACTCAGGCTGGGTGTCGGCGTGGCCGAACTCGCGAACTGCCCATATTGGAAACTGGCCGACTGTCCAAGTGGCAAGGAGATTTGCGTATCGATGTTGTCACCGCCATAGCCATAGGGGACGCCCCAGCCAGTTTGTTGATATCTCAGTGCAATCTGAGGAACCTCTGCAGCAGTTGAGGCGACTGCATCAACGGTGGCGGTGGCCATCGCGACAGCAAACAGTGTGCAAGCAAACTTCACATCGAACTCCCAAAAAGTTTCAACCATCCGCGCTGGATGTGATGGGTGCCTCAAGAAGCATTCACGCTAAGGTGGCCTGAGCCGGGTTGTGTGTTCGTCGAGCGGCGTACGGCCCCGAAAATGACAGCCAGGCCGACGAACGCCAAGGCATACGATTCAGGTTCAGGCACGGCCGCCGTCGCTGGGAGCGACAACACGTAAGCCCGTTGCTGGTTGGTCAAGGTGTTGGTGGCCTCACCTGTGACTTGGCCTTGGTTGTTGATGCCCATTGCATCCGTCAGCACCCAGCCTGCATTCTTCGAATCGGCATCCAGGAAGTTGTTCAAGTCAACCATGCCAGCACCTTCGGATTCAATGAATGCACGTTCCCCAAGACTTGTGTCAGATGTTCCGACAACCTCACCGGCATTGTTGATGGCATGAGCGTAGCTGTTCGCTCCACCCAGCGTGCCCAAGTCGATGATTGCGCCGTTACTCCAAAGGAAAGCGTGGTATGCGCCCACCGATGTCTGAGCCTCGCCAGCGACTTGACCGTTATTGTTGATGCTAAGGGCTGTGCTGTTTGCGCCACCCAGCGTACCCAAGTCCGTAATATGCCCATTGCTCCAAAGCGTCGCGTGGTCAAGAACGATTGGGTAGGCATTTGAGTCGCCAACTACTTGGCCCTTATCGTTGATGCCAAATGCATGGCTAAACGAAAGGCTGGGATTCCCACCCAGCGATCCCAAATCAGTTATCCCGCCATTGCTCCATAGGGTGGCGTGTATTGTCGCGTTGCCAGAAGTAGAGGACCACCCGACCACCTGACCTGCATTGTTGATAGCTTGTGCTGAGCTCCCGCTGCCACCGAGTGTTCCCAAGTCGGAGCCGGGACTATTGCTCGAAACGGTCCATGGACCATACAGGATTGCGTGAGCTCCAGAATTATCCGCAATGTTGGAAGCCCCGACCACTTGGCCAGCATTGTTGATTGCATAACTAAAACTACTGGTGCCACCCAGAGTGCCTAAACTAACTACCCCGCCATTGCCGGGCCACACAGCAGCGGTATATCCATTGCTGCCCATGGAATACCCCGCCACTTGTCCGGAATCATTGATCCCCGCGCTGTAGCTAGAAACTCCGCCATAGAGTGGGCCCAGCACAGTCAACCTGCTGGTTTGAGCTTGTGCTGCATTGAGGGCCAGCAGCGAGAGGGCGGCAGTCCATACCAACTTCATTTGTCACTCCAAAAAGAATTAAATTTGACTTCCAAACTACAGGCGTTCAGACGCAGACGCCACCCATTACTGCGACACCGTGATACTCAGCTCGGCGGTTTGTGTCACATGGTTGATCGTCGCTGCGGGATTGATGTTGAGCCTCAAGCCCAGGCCTAGTGCAGGCAACTGGACGCTCTCACGCAAGTTGACCGTCGTACCATCGCTGACGGGCGCACTAGAGATTGTTGGCCAATGGATGAAACCCGTCAGAGGTGTATTGATGTTGAGCGTCTGGCTATATGTCGCACCTGCGGTAGGCCCAGATTTGCGCACGAAGCTGTTGGTGCTGGGATCCACCGATACGATCGTGTGGGTCGATGAAATCGAGCCGATGGCGGTGGGCGACAGCTGGTCGACCATGTTGAAGCCCACACCGATGACAGTATCCATATCGCCCACTTTGGGCAGGGCCAGCGGCGGCTGCTTGACTGCGAATGCGATGCTGCCGTCGCCATTGGGTGCATCGCCAGTCTTCACGTTGTAGGCAATGTCAAACAAGGTGCCATCGCCCGCGCGGTAGAGAAAGAAGCGATCCTGCCAGTTTCCCACGGTGGGAACTGCATTGAAACTGCCATCGGCATTCAGCGAGGTCGATACGGTGTGGGCGCCCGTGATGGCCGTGTTCGTGTCGTAGCTGAAGCCGTCAAGGACCTGACGGCTACCGTCTGCCGCATAAGCAAACCTGGCGTATTCGGCAAACCAAGTCTTTCCGCCATCGTTGGTGTCCGTGCCGACCGCACCCCAGGTTCCGGCCAGTTCAGCTATGGTGTGGGTTTGCTCGGGCACGCCCACTGCCAGGTGGTAGCTGTTGCTCGCATCTATCGAGCCGCCTTTGGCCCGCGCCACCAGCACACCGGCAGGCGACACCAGAATGTCATGTCCGTCGGTGGAGGTATAGCGGCAGTTGCCGTTGGCCGTGAGGGTGTCGACGGAGTTGTCGTCCAAGTCGGTCACTGTCAAATTGACAGCATCCACCCTCAGGTGCGCGACGGCATTGCTACCGTGACGGGCAGACAGTACCACCCAGTAGTTGGTGCTGCGCAAGGCCATGCAGTTGCTCGCATGAGGCTTGAGCAGCAGATCGGCAGGTAGCGAGGCAGCGCTGACACTGGTGGAAGCAGTCGCGCCAGTGGCCAAGGTGCTGGCAGATGCCCCGGCCGAACCGCTGGCAACTGAATTGGTGACGGACCTCAGCGTCGAGCCCGATGCCGCCAAGGCCGTAGCCAGATTGTCGAGCACGCCGTCATAACCGGCGCCTGAACCGGCCGAGATGGTGCCCCCCACGATGTCAGTCACGCCTGTGGTGTCGACGCCTGCGTCTTTCAGCGTGGTGAGTACCGCGCTCTGAGCACTGTTGATGCTCGCGGTAGTGATGGTGCCAGCCAGGGTGCTCGTATTGAGGTTGGCCACATAAGTGCTCGGGTCCTTGCCGGTGAGCTGCGCCACCAGCAGTTCGGTCAAGGGAGTGATGTCGGCCGTGGTCGTGGTCGTGACGGCATGCAGCGTGACCGTCTGGCCCGCGCTGTTCTTGCCTGTGGCCGTGAGCACGCAGGGCAGGGTGCCACTGACGATGGTCACAGTGAAGCTGCCGTTGGTGGTGCCTGCCGCTTGCGTGGCTGTGCCGCTACCGCTGGTGCATTGGGCTGTGACTATGGTGTTAGTCAGTGCCGCGCCAGTGGCGGCCACACCGCTGAGGACCAAGCTGGAGGAAGATGTCGTGGTCGCGCTGCCACCAGTGTCACTGGCACTTGATGATCCTGCGTTAGAGCTGTTATCAGATCCGCCGCCGCCGCAACCAGCAATCAGGGTGGACAAGGCAGCCGCCATCGCGGTCAATGTGCGTTTCATGCAGACTCCTATTTAATTTAAATATGGCACCAGATAAGGTGGCTATTGAGCAGTTAAGCCAGCGGGCCAGCTGCAATGTCCTGCGGACAGAGGATCAGGGCCGAGAGGCCGAGAGCAATGCGTGCGATTGTTGATGAATACATGAGAACCTCCCTTCTTTAAAGTCATTCCAATCTAAATACTCCCCACAGTCTCAGATACCACCGAGTACTCTGCCGTTCGGGCTGTTTCCAACATGAGCCGAATAGCTCATGATTACCAAAACACTCCGTGTGCCACGTACCCTAGAACTCAAGTGCTTACCGAATAGAGTATTCCTCAGAGGTCTCCTAAACGCTTCATTCGAAAGGATGAGGCCAACCCAGGTTCCTCGTACTTGCTGAATATTGAGATGACTCCTGCGAGCCGAATCTCAATTTCGTCTTGGATGTCGCTCGACCCGCCCAAAGTCACGCGCCAATCATCGTAGCGGGTTCATTCACACGAACCATCATCTATTCGGATGATCGGCTTCTGCGGTGCCTTTGATGCGCTGGGATTCTTTCGTCAGCGGATGGGATCCACCTCTCGGGCGACGGGGATGGCAGCAATCAAGCGGACCAGGGATGATTGCCGATCACATCCTGTTTTCGTTAGCACGGAACGAAATTGCGTCTTGACCGTGGTGAGCTTGGTGCCCATCGCGTGCGCATGAGATTCAAGGGTGTCGCCCATCGCAATCGCCCGTGCCAGCCGTGCCTCGGCCGGTGACAAGCCAAACAGCGCGATGAGTTGACGTGCGGTGGCGACCCGTCTGCGATCCAGCGGAGCGATCAGGCACAGCAGGCTGTGTGGGAGGGATACCCCTGTCAGAATGGACTCACCTAGAGTCGGCATGAGCGTGACGCTGAAACGCTGCAACTTCGGTGTGTCCTGCAGCAACAACAGGGATGTCGGTTGGGATGACCGGGCGCACTGCTCGATTGCGGCTACGAGCGCGCTTCGCTGAGCAAGGTCTGCGGCCACCAGCCGGCCATGTCGCATGCGAACCGGCACCCCGTCCCGAAGCATCTTCTCGGCGCGAGCATTGCAGTGCTGCAGCCGTCCGGTACGATCGATCCCGATGACGGCCATCGGTGTGGTTGCCAAGGCTTGTTCGGCCGTTGAGGCATGCTGCGTCTGGGCTTGAATGCTGTCCATCAAGCGCAGCGAGCGTTGGATATGTGGAAGGAGTCGCTGCACCAGCGTCTGATCCTCGCCTGTAAACAAGCCTCGATCCGGTCCTCGCAACAGGCCAATGACGTAGTCGTGCTGCTGTGTTTGGCAGGCCAAACTTCCCAAGGTGTAGCGCAAGCCCTCCGGGATCAGAAAGTCCTGGTAGAACTCGTTGCGCGACACGTACCGCTGATCAAAGGTGCGGTTGCAGTCGAAGAGCTGGCCGGGCGCTCCGTCGCGCACGAAGGCTGTGCGGGGATCGACCGAGAAGTAATAGTCCAGGTAGCTCTGTTGCGCCCCAGCACGGATAGCATCGCCCCCGATTGAGAAGAAGACGGGCAGCGCCGTGTCGTCAGCACGGTTGGCTCGGAAGAGGTTCCAGCCATCCAGACTCACCTGCCGTCTGAGCAATTCGAAGACCTGAGGCCAATGTGTGGGGCACTGCGCGGCCTCGTAGATTTGGCTGACCAGATGATCAAAGGGGTCGATCTTCACACGGCCTCCCACTGGCCCGGTATTGTTGAATGCGTAAACTCAGTCCCCAGCCATGAAATTAGTGAGCTGCGTCACCTGCCACGAACCCTACCCGACTGTGGCCAGCAGATTATGACCCGGTGTGAAGACACACCAAACCAGTCGACCGCGACAGCCCGACGGATCAAACGGCGCGAGCCGAATGCTTGCGACGCGCGGCCGCGCACGCGGACTTGACTTGACCGGCGCTGCTCGTCGTCCCGGCCACCCGAAAGCGGTCGGTGGCGAACGGCCGGTTGTGGCCGGGTGCGGGTGCCCCCTCGCCCAGCTTCATCGCCCGAGAGCAGTCGCTCAGGGGACACGTCCTGAACGGCCGGTTTTGGGCGAGTAATTCCGAAAGCTGGCGGGCTCGACTCGGCCAGAAGCAGGTGCTCGCGAAGGGCAGCTATTGAGCGTCATACTCCCCGGCCAGCGTCTGGCCAGGCGTAGTCACGTCCATCGGGGGGGCATTCCACGTTAAGTCAGAGAACCGGCGGCTGGTTGTGCGCTCGGTGCATCGCCCTCGGTCGGCCACTGACGCTGGTACGGCCGGCACCGAACAATAGGATGAGTATCAGACCGACAAGCAACTGCATTGCCGGGGCGGGTTCAGGCACCGCGAGCGGGCTCGCATAATTGAAACCTGAAGCGCTGGACAACTGGTAGTCGCTGACAACCTGGTTGTTTGCATCAAGCAGGGTCGTCGGGCCACCCAATTTCAGCGTGTGGCTGAAATCGAATGCAGCTGATTCCGAGCACGTAGCACAAACGGTGAGTCGCACGGCCATCTGCCAGACGAGGTTGAGATCCATGGTCTGACCAAAGATGATAGGTATGCTGAAGGGCAGACTCCAAGTCCCGTTTCCCGAGAAGCCGGCGTTGGAACTCGCGACCATGCAAAGATTGAATCCGGAATCCGGGACGCAATTCGTGGTCGCAAACAGAGAATGACTGCCCAGGCTGATCCCCGGCATCTTGAAGTCGGCTTCCAGACTGATGCCGGTGGCGGCGCTGGGGATCTGCGCACTTGCCGAGCCAGTGCCTTCTAGTGTTAGAAGTCCCGCCCATGTGCCTGGTCGCCCAGCCATGCCTGGGGCGTTGAAGATCAAGGTGTCGTCCCACCCGGCTTGGCCAAAGGCGACCACCCTAGAGATTCCCTGGCTGCTGGTGGGTGAGTCCGTCGCGGATACCTTGATGCCCAAGCTACCGTTGCCGTTGCTCGCAGCCCAGGCACTTGCCGTGCCGATGGTGTCCTCGCTGCCTGCGGTCGAGATAGAGGCATCATTGGCTGCAGACCAGCCGACAATGTTCGTCTGCTGGCTCCCACGACCCGGTGACGTCGAAGCGAGAGAGAACAATTGGGCCTGCGGACCACCAGACCCCTGCTGTGCCATTACCGAATCTGCCGCGGCGACCAGGCAAATAACCAGCAGAAATTTGTACGCAAGACACTGCCACGAATCACAACCGGCACCGAAAATGAATAGCTTCATGCTGACCTCCCGCTTTAGTGTCGAGTTGCAGCAAATAGAGGGCCATCCCTAGGTTTTGGGGGTATTCCCTCGAAATCCATTGCGCCGACAAGCGGAGCTACTTGGCCATGGCCAGCCGCTGCTTCGGGGGATGCAACTGGGCAACCGGAGTCTCAGCTGACGTGAGATGACTAAAAGTTGAGTTTTTTCGGCGGGTCGATTTAAGTGTGAATCGCCTCAGACTTCACGGAAGGCCGTTTACTTAGGTCAACGACCGCTCTCAGACTGGCTGCCTGGCTAGGGCGAACGGCAACTCAGGGTCGATCGCCGGCCGTGGTGAATGACCGCTGACGGCATCCGACCCAGCGCTTGTATTGCGATGAGATCGACGAGTGGTATCCGGCTGCTCCCAGCCTTTTGCTGCCTTGCTAGGTGCCAGTCATGACTGCGGAGCCAATCCGTGTCCACTCTCAACTAGTGTCCCGTCCCGCTGATACGTGAGCAAAGTCGGTGTAGCTTCTCCAGGATCGAATCAGCGGTAGCAGTCCATTTGAACGGTTGGCAGTTCAC
>RXJQ01000063.1 GCA_003963115.1 Burkholderiales bacterium | reverse complement strand
TTATGTGCAGTTCACCTTCTGGCTGGCCGTTGGCAATGTGCTTACAGGGGATGCCTTGCTGCGCATAACAGCGGACTGACCTAAATAAATGGCGGTGATTTGCTCTCTCTCGTGCCCCAACTCACGCGAGATGGTGAGCCGCGCTTGCCGGTCGATAGCCTTCTCTTCCAGACTTAGTTGCTTGGATGTCAGCCCGCCTGCGGCTGGCGCCTTCCAACCCGTCAACTCGGCATAGCGCGCTTGCGCATAAGCGTGGCGAAAGCCGTGAACACGGTCGATGCCCGCGAAGGCTGTCTGTGCCTTGAAGCGGTTTAGCTGATCCTTGTAGGACATCTCGGTCGGGATCAGGCTGCCTTCGCTTGCGAGCGCTTTGGCTTGGTTCAACAAGTCCCGCTGCGTCTCATTGCGGATCGGGATGTCGCGCTCCTTGCAGCCCTTGGTCCATGTGGACTTGAGCGTTAGCACGTCGCCTCTGTCAGCCCAGCCTGGCTGGATCTTGATGCTTTCCTCATGGCGCAAGCCGAAGGCTTCTTGAAGCCGCAAGGACATGGCCGTGTACGGGTCGGACACTCGGTCCAACGTGCCTTAATCCAACTCCTTTGCCTTGGACTCGTTCGTCACATAGCGCCGGTCTAGATGCGTGGAGGAGGAACCTGACCAGAAGGTCTCAGCTGCGCAAGTCAGACCGGCAGGCCGCAGAAGAAGGTCTCGGCGTAGCTGAGTTGCTGCCATATGCGAGCGGTGGGTTGCCGTGGCTGCGCTGGCTACCAAAGAAGGCTTGTTCAGGTACGTGATGGCTGTTGCGCAAAAGGTCAGATCCAGCCTTCTTGTGACCAACGCATGACCCGAATATCCGTCATAAATGTGCAAAAATCCCATATCATCATGGCCAGCGCGTGTTCGTCGAACACGCCCGTAGGTCGGGACTTGGCAGGGAGGTTGAGCGAAATGAATGCATGGACGTTGCGCTGGCGGGCATGGGTGATTGCTGTGGCCGGCCTGGCAGCCTCGCAGAGCTGGGCTGCGGTCGACGTGTACAACCAGGCGCCCTCGGCTGCGCTGGCAGACACGTCGGCGGTTTTCAACAACCCTTCCGATCCTGGCTTCAACTGGGCAATCGACAGCGACATGGAGGCTTGGGCCTATTTCCAGGTGCCTGCTGACGTTCAATTCAATCGAATCAGCTGGTATGGGTCTGATGCGGACGGCTCTTTTGCAGTGGATCTGTTTCCCGCGACCTGCTTCTCGTGCGGTGCGAACTGGGCGCAAACGAGCGGTGGCTTTGCCACAAACCTCCTGCCCACTTCGTTGTATGGGCCGCAGCAAGTTCACAAGACCGCGTTGGCCGGTGGCCTGTTCGAGTACGACATCGACCTGCCGTCTAAGGTCACGCTCAGCGGCAGTCAGCCCACCTACGGCCTGACTGTGGTCAACAACTACACGGCGAAGCCATTTTCATGGGCTGGGTCTGGGCAAGGCAGTGGGTTTCACCTGCACTACATCGTCGGGCAAGCTATGTTCCTGAAGGCGCCGGGCAACCTGGCCTTCACCCTGACGGACACGACGGCCGTATCGCCGGTGCCAGAAGCTGACGGCATGCAATTGTCCCTGCTCGGCCTGACGCCCATCTGGGGTGCTCGCAGACCGCGCGGCCGTTGATTCCCGTTGATTCCGATTGGGCGCGCGCCCCAGCGTTGCGCTGCAACGCCATATTGACCATATGCCGGGAGATTGAGATGCCAAGACAACTTTCACCTTCGTCCTTCACCCTGCTGTGTCTTGCCCTCTATGGTGCGACCATGGGCGCGCAGGCTGTGGCTGCCACCGTCACGTTCTCAGGTGCCACGTCACTGGCAATGGGTGGCATTGCCGCCGGCACGCCCTTCACAGGTGTGTTTACCTACGATCCAACGGCGTTATCAAGCGGAGACACTCCCTACTACAACGGCACACAAACCATCTATCCATTGGGTTTCTCGCAGCTGTCCATGACGATCGGTGGTCAAACGGTGACAGAAAGCGTGCCGGGCACCCTCACATTGTTCAACAACGTTCAGCCGCCCAACAGCATTCCCGTCGGAGACTCGCTGTACACCTTCAACCCGCTCAATGGCCAGGGGCCGAATCCTTCATCAGGCAGTTTTGCTGGACTTACCCCCAATTACATCTACCTGGGCTTTGTAGATAACACGGGCCAAGCCTTCTCCAGCACGCAATTGCCTGCCTCGCTGACCACGCTCAAGTTCAACGAGGCCTTTGTCGGCATCAACTTTGGACCTCTGGGTGCCGGCAATACCACGACGATATCGTTCATCTCGCTTGGTTCTGCGGTTCCTGAGCCTTCGGCCGCAGCGATGGCGGGCGTGGGTTTGCTTTGGCTGTGGGCAGTCGCACGTCGTCGACGCGCGTGACAGCACGGACGCTGTAACGCCCAACCTCGCTTCATCCGGTCTAGGCGCTCGAAAACACCACATCGACCGCCAGCCCTCCAAGGTTGGTCGAACGACTGCAACTCACCTTTGCTCCGTGTGCGGCAGCTATGCGTTGCACGATGGACAGCCCCAAGCCGCTGCCTTCCTGCCCCGATCCGAGAACACGAAAGAAGCGATCACCTACGCGTTGCAGATGCTTGTCGAGCATGCCTGGGCCGCTGTCCTCCACGCGCAGAGCGATCTGGCCATCTTGAGGCATCACGCTGACTTTCAGGATGGCGTCGCTGGGGCTGTACCGGATGGCGTTGTCGACAATATTGCGTATGAGTACCGCCAGCAGTGTGGGCTCGCCATTCACGGCACAGTCGCCTTCTGCCGCAACCTCGATTGACTGCTGCTTGCGCAGCGCCAGCGGCGCCAATTCAGCCACGACGCTGCGCACCAGATCACTGAGGTTCAAGCGTGATGTATCGGGAGCAGCGCTGGCGTCAAGCCTCGACAGCGTGAGCAATTGCTCAATCAGTCTGTTCGCACGGTCACATCCGGCGATCGTTGCTTCCAGGGCATGCCGTCTGGCTGCCTCATCTGCTTCGCCCAGCGCGACCTGGGCCTGCATGCGCGTGGCCGCAATGGGGGTGCGCAGTTCATGTGCGGCATCGGCCGTGAAGCGGCTATCTGCCGCCATCAGAGCTGTGATGCGGTCAAACAGTTCATTCAAGGCTTTGATGGCAGGTTGCATTTCGGAGGGGGCGTCGTCTACCTCCAATGGCTGCAAGGATCGAGGGTGCCTTTGCATCAAGGTGTGAGCCAAGCCGCGCAGCGGAGACAGGCCACGTGACACCGCCCACCATGCTGCACCCGTCAGCAAGGGCAGGGCCAGAATCATGGGCCACAGCATGCTGCGTAGCACTGCCCGGAGAATAGACATCCTGGATGCCATCTGCTCGCCCACGATGACCGTCACATCGCGATCGCCACCTTGCGCGACGAAGACGCGCCACATCTGACCACCGATGGCGACGCTTGCGAAGCTGCCTGAATGGTGCGTCTCAAGCGGGATCATGGGGGAGCCTGGCGCATTGGCCGAGCGCATGGTCAGATGACCTTCGTGAAAGACTTGAAAGGCCACCTTGGGTGCATAGCGGTGCAGGACAGGTGAGTCAAGGTCGTGTTCTTCTTCCCCTGCTTCTCGCGTTTGCTGCGCAATCAGGAGGGCGGCTCCCTGCGCCAAATGGCTATCCAGCAGTTCGTCGAGTTCGTGGCGCGCGTCGAACCAGGTCATCGACACGATCAAGGTCCAGACCGCCATGACCACGCTGATCACAACGATCAAGAGGCGTCCCTGAAGGGATGCGGGCATGATCTTCACGATGAGCGATCTCCGCGCGGCAGCATGTAGCCTACGCCACGAACGGTCTGAACCAGTGATCCGCCCAATTTGCGTCGCAGGTGATGGATGTGCACCTCGACGGCATTGCTGTCGACTTCTTTTCCCCAACTGTACAAATGCTGTTCGAGCTGCTCGCGCGAAAGGACGCGGTCGGCATTGAGCATGAGGGCATGAAGCAGATCGAACTCTCGCGCTGACAGCGCAACGGGCTTGCCAGCTTGTTGGACTTGCATCGCGGCCGGATCGAGTGTGATGTCCTGAATCTGCAGCTTGTCCTGCGGTTGGCCGTGAGCACGCCTCACCAACGCGCGCAATCGAGCAGCCAGTTCCTGAAGATCAACGGGCTTGACCACATAGTCGTCCGCACCGACGTCCAGCCCTTTGACGCGATCGGGTACGGTGTCACGGGCCGTCAAGATCAGGATGGGCAGCATCACATTGGCGCGCCGCACCTCGGCCAGGACGGCCATGCCATCTTTGAGTGGCAGTCCCAGGTCAAGGATGGCCGCAGCATAGGGCTGCGCACGCAATTCGCGCTCGGCCGCTTGGCCATCGCGGACCCAATCCACCTGGAAGCCGTGCTGGCGCAAGCCGGCACGCAAACCATCGCCAAGCAACATGTCGTCTTCAGCCAGCAGTACTCGCATGGTCGCTATTTTGTCGGGTTGTCGGGTGCTCAGTCATCGTCATCACGATCGGCGTGCTTGAGTGGGGGCGACGTGTTCAATATCTGAGTGTCAGTTGCAGCCGCTTGGGACAGTGTCCCTTGATATTGCCACCACCAGAAGGCCGTGACGGCCGCCAGCAGTGCAGCCAGCACAGACCATGGATTGACGGGCTCAGCCTTCTCGTCAGCGGGCTCTGAGGCCTTGCGTCCGTCAATCATGGCCGCTATCAGGTTCTCGCGATGCAGCCAGCTGCTGATCAGTACACCAGCGACATGCAGCCCCACCATGGCGAGCATCGCGTTGGCGAGCAACTCATGCACTTCCTCCAGCCACTCCCCACCCATGCTGGCGTAGTTGGCGTAGCCTGATCCCGCAACCGCCAGTGTCAATGCCAGCAACCCCATGATGGCCCATGCTCCCGCCGGGTTGTGGCCGAGATGGCGTTCTGGACGGCCTTGCACCATGCTTCGCACATAGTGCAGCACCGCAGATGGGCCCCGCACGAAGTTGACAAAGCGGGCGTATCGCGTCCCCGCCACGCCCCAAAAGATGCGGAAAGCGACCAGCCCGGCCATGGTGTAGCCCAAGGTCACATGGACCTGGCGCCAATGCTCGCTTTCAGCTGTGAAATAGGCGCCGGCAAAACTGATCACCATGAGCCAGTGAAAAACCCGAACCGGGGCGTCCCACACCAGTTGGTTTCGGCTCGGGGTCTTGCTCAGCGGCTCAGCGAGGGATGCGGACGTATCGTTCATTGAAATCTCCTTGATCTGCCCGTGTATGACAGGCTGCGCAGTTGGCCGCGCTTTTGACGGCAGGTAACTTCCAAGTCCTGGCTGGTATCTCATTGTGTTGGCGACCGAACCAGGCAGATCGGGTGATGCGGTCCTCTGTTGGCGTGGCCCAAGCGCCATACGCTGAAGGAGCGGCATGCTTTCCCAGCCAGTCAGAGATCTGCTTGACACTTGTTGCGTCCAGCGAGGCATCCGTGCCGAAATGGCGCGGCAGGCCGCTCATGAGTCGCCGCCAGGACTGCGCTGGCAGCAAACCGGGTGGATAGGCCACATGGCATGCCGAACATTCCTGCTTATAGAGGGGTAGCAATGGCACCGAGGCGAACCGCTCACCCTCGTCGTCTTCCGCGTAAATGGGCCAGGGCAGGCACAGCAAGGCAAGCAGGAGCGGCGCCATGCGTCTGGCTGTCCATTTGAGCTTGGTCGGCATGTCAAATCCTTGTGGGTTGCTGGCTTCAGGGCTTGAGACTGATGAGCCAGCTCAACACGTCAGCCTTCTCGGAGGCGCTGCATTCACGGCCCAGCACGTCCTTGCAATTGCGCCTGAACCACTTTTCGACCTTGGCGGCATCGGTGAATCGTTCCGGATTGAACGCGGGCGCCAGAGCTTGAATGGGGCGTCCCGTCGCGGCGTGTTGACCGAGGCCGGTCGGTTGCACGCCGTGGCAAGAAGCACAGCTCCAGTTGCTTGCATGGCGGCTGGTAAACAAGATCCCGCCCCTCTCCGCAGAGGAGGGCGCCGCCGCCTGGGCGTTGTACTGCGCCAGCAATTGAGCCGGCGTTGCCGCAGTGGCAAGCTCGCTCCAGCCAGCTGCGGTCAGGACCACAGCTGCCATCAATCGGGTAGAGATTCCTGTGTTCATGGCAACTCCTTGATGCTCATGATCCAACCGGAGTCTTATCGCTTTCTTAAGCGCGAACGCGCCCCTCTCGGAGACGCCAGTTCAGAAAGCCTTAAGGTGCCGCCATGAAGATCCGGCCATCAGCCACTTCCGCTCAGACGGGGACATCATGCATATCGAGTTACGCAATTTTCTGGCGCAGTTTTTTGGGGTTGTCGGTGCTACGCTGACTTTCGTCATCCTCGTTTCGTTTGCCTCCATTCCGATGAATCTGGCAGGGCACCCCGGCGAAGCGAGGTCATACGACACGCTGGTGAACTTTCATTTGAGCTAAGAGGGTGTTCGCGCACAACATGACCATGATGGAAACACCATGAATCTCCATGAAGCGAGCGGACCAATCGAAGAATCCGAGAGCGACAAGAGGGCGCGCGCAGAAGCAGCCAGCCGCAGCGCCTGGGTCAGCGTGGGCGTCAATGTGATCCTGACCGTTACTCAAGTGACAGTGGGTATCCTGGCCAGGTCTCAGGGCTTGGTTGCGGATGGCATCCACTCCCTGTCGGATCTGCTGGCCGATTTTGTCGTCCTGCTGGCCAGCCACCACAGCAAGAAGGACGCCGACAAAGACCACCCCTATGGGCACCAGCGCTATGAAACTGCGGCGTCTTTGGTACTGGGTTTGCTGCTGCTTGCGGTAGGCGTGGGCATGCTGTGGTCGGCGATCAAGAAGCTGGAAGCGCCCGAGGCGGTGCCGGCCGTCAGCATCGTGGCCTTGTACGTAGCGGCTGCCGCGCTCGTGGCCAAGGAGCTGCTGTTTCGCTACATGCTGGCCACGGCCAAGCGCGTGAAGTCGGGCATGCTGGTGGCCAACGCCTGGCATGCCCGCTCTGACGCGGCATCCTCTCTGGTCGTGGGCCTGGGCATTGCCGGCAATCTGGCTGGCTATCCGATTCTGGATCCGATCGCGGCCCTGGTAGTTGGATTGATGATCATCAAGATGGGGTTTGCCTTTGCGTGGGACGCTTTGCACGACCTCATGGACCGTTCTGCAGATGAGGCCGAAGTGCAGGCCATTGAACGTACATTGCTAAGCACACCCGGGGTCCAAGGTGCGCATGACATTCGTACCCGGAAAATGGGAGATCTGATGGTGGTTGACGTGCACGTAGAGATTGATGCCTCGATCTCGGTCGAAGCCGGTCACGACATCGCTGTGGCAGCACGCAAGCGCATACTGGAGCGCCACCGCGTGTTGAACGTCATGACGCACGTCGATCCATGGAAGCCCCGGATCTGAAACACGGTGCGAGCGGCATGGCGTGAAGCTGGGTCATGAGGTTCAATGGAGTCTTCCTGTATGCCTGATGGCCTGAGCGAAATCGAAGCGCAAGCGAGATTGGCAAGAGACGGTGCCAATGCACTGACTGTGGATCGACAGCGAAGTACCCTGCGCCTTCTTGGGCAGGTTGTCGCCGAGCCCATGTTCGTCCTGCTTGTGGCCTGCGGCGCGATCTACTTGGCTCTCGGAGATCGGCACGAAGCGCTCATGTTGCTGGGCTTCGTGTTCGTGGTCATGGGGATCACTTTCGTTCAGCAGCGGCGGACCGAGCGGTCGCTGGAGGCGCTGAAGGATCTCTCCAGTCCCCAGGCTTTGGTGGTGCGCGATGGCATGTCGCGCAAGATCGCCAGCAGCGCACTGGTCTGTGGTGACATCGTGTTGCTGGCAGAAGGTGATCGTGTACCTGCAGACATGCAGCTTGTGGAAGCCGCCAATCTGAGTGTCGACGAGTCCATGCTGACCGGAGAGTCTGTCCCTGTGGGCAAAACGGCTTCAGTGCCTGGAGACGATGGGCGTGTTTTTTCCGGCGGCCTGATCACGCAAGGCACGGCGCGAGGACTGGTCATCGCCACAGGTGCTCGCAGCGCATTGGGCCGCATCGGTCAGTCGCTCGAAGGCCTGGGCCAAGAAGCTACGCCCATTCAACGGGAGACAAAAGGCGTTGTGAACCGCGTGGCCATAGGTGGTTTGATTTTGGCTGCAGGGCTGGGCTGCGCATACTGGTTCAGAACCCATGATGGGCTCCATAGCCTTCTGGCCGGTCTGACGCTTGCCATGGCCGTGCTGCCTGAAGAATTGCCCGTTGTGATGACGCTGTTTCTTGGTCTGGGTGCATGGCGTCTGACACGGGAGCATGTGTTGGCACGCAGCATCCCCGCCGTGGAATTGTTGGGCGCGACCACTGTGTTGTGCGTCGACAAGACAGGCACCCTGACCGCCAACCGCATGGCAGTCCGTCGGCTTTGGTCCGAGGTGTCTGCGTACGACTGCAACGACGCTGCCACCTCGCCGTTGCAGGACGATCTGCATGAATTGCTGGAGTTCGCCGTGCTGGCCAGCCATCGGCGGGCCTTTGATCCCATGGAGCTGGCGATCAGCGAATCGGGCCAACGCCTGCTGGCCCATACGGAACACCTGCATGAGGACTGGACGCTGGTGGATGACTACCCCCTTTCCGGAGAGATGCTGGCGATGTCCCGCGTCTGGCAATCGCCTGACCGCTCCGAACGCATGATCGCAGCCAAGGGCGCACCGGAGGCGATCGTCGATCTGTGTCATCTGGACGCCTCGCGAGCCTCGGTCATTGCTGAGCAGGTAGCGACCATGGCTCAAGACGGTTTACGCGTGCTGGGCGTGGCCAGAGCAACATTTGCGGCAAGCGAACTACCCGTCAATCAACACGACTTCGATTTCGAGTTCCTGGGCCTGGTGGCATTGGAGGACCCCGTTCGTCGGGACGTGCCGCAGGCAATCAAGACTTGCCAAGAGGCCGGCATCCGCGTGGTGATGATCACGGGGGATCATCCCGCTACGGCTCAGGCCATTGCCAGGCAGGCTGGCATCCCTGGCGATGGCCGCGTGATGACAGGCAGCGAGTTGGCCGTGTTGAGCGAGGTGCAACTGCGCGGCAGGCTGGCGGACACACACGTTTTTTGCAGGGTGCAGCCCGACCAGAAGTTGCGCCTGGTGCAGGCGTTTCGGGCCCAGGGGGACATCGTGGCCATGACCGGCGATGGCGTCAACGATGCGCCTGCGCTCAAGGCAGCGCACATCGGCGTGGCGATGGGGGCACGCGGAACCGATGTGGCGCGCGAGGCTGCGTCTCTGGTTCTCGTCAACGACGACTTCGGTTCGCTGGTCACGGCGGTGCGGTATGGCAGACGCGTATTTGCCAACCTGCGCAAGGCCATCACCTTTGTCGTGGCGGTCCATGTGCCCATCGTCGGGCTGTCGATTCTGCCTGTCATGCTGGGGTGGCCCTCCTTGCTGATGCCCGTTCACATCCTTTTTCTTCAACTGATCATCGACCCGGCTTGCTCTGTTGTCTTCGAGGCCGAACCGCTTGAAGCAGATGCCATGCGCGTCCCGCCCCGCGCCATAGATGCCCGCCTGTTCGATACAACCGTGCTCATGCGAGGTCTGTGGCAGGGAGCAGGCCTGCTGGCTGTTCTTGTGGCTGTGTTCAAGATCGCGCAAATCTACTGCGCTTCAGATGAGGTGGCACGTGCATTGACCTTTTTCGTCATGGTGATGTCTAACCTTGGGCTCATCTTTGTGAACCGATATTGGACTCGGGCCGCACTGAATCGTTCTGGGGCTGCGAATCGATCGTTCACATGGATTGCCTTTGCGACCATGGTGTTGCTGTCATGCATTTTCGGGTTGCCGGAGATCGCTCGCCTGTTCGCGTTTGTCGCGCCCCCGCTTCCAGCCCTGGTGGGCGGCATCGGCGCTGTGTTCGCCAGCGTCTTGTGGTTTGAATTCGTCAAGTGGGTACTGAGAACTCGCGTCGAACGTCGCGCGTAGACGATGTTTGCCCAGGACTCAATGGCGCTAAAAACCATGCAACGAGAGAAACGCTTTGATACTTGACATGCTGCAATAGGCCAGACACTGGCCGCACTAGTGTCCCGTCCCGCTGATACGTGAGCAAAGTCGGTGTAGCTTCTCCAGGATCGAATCAGCGGTAGCAGTCCATTTGAACGGTTGGCAGTTCAC
>RXJQ01000046.1 GCA_003963115.1 Burkholderiales bacterium | reverse complement strand
CCTCGTCCGTCAGCAACAGTTCGGTCTTTGGTCGGCCTGTTCTCATCGCGGTATCTCCGTTCCCAAGATACCGCATGGCATTCAAGATTAATGCCATTTATTTGCAGGACACAACACTAGCTTTACGCAAACTTCACCTGCACCCTGTCATCGCGGCGCGCAGGCACGTCGTTGAACGCACAGGCACCCCGAAGCGGGGCTGCCCAGCTCTCCCAGGAGACCATCATGCGAACACCTTCCGCTTTCTTTGCCCCCAGATTGACCTGCGCCCTCGCTTTGGGCAGTCTGGCCATGGCCACGACCGCCTTTGCCGGCCCCCGCGTCGGCGAGGTGGTGGGCGCACCCAGCAGCACCTCGCTGACGGTGCAGGCCAAGGTGGTGTCGGCCACCCCGGTCATCGGCCAGGTCGGCGTGCCGCGCGAGGTCTGCCAGGACGAGCAGCGTGTCAACCCGCCGCGTTCGTCCGGCGCAGGGGCCTTGCTGGGCGCCATCGCGGGCGGTGCTGCGGGCAATGCGATCGGCAAGGGTTCGGGCAGGGTGCTCACCACAGGTCTGGGCATCTTCGGCGGCGCCATCCTGGGTGACCATGTCGAGAACGACGGCCGCCAGGGCACCGTCAGCACGGTGCGCCAATGCGGTCAGCAAGTCAGCTACGAGAACCGCGTCATGGCCTACAGCGTGGTCTACGAGTATGCCGGCCAGCGCTTCACCACTCAGATGCCGCAAGAGCCCGGCAACACCATCCCGGTTCAGGTCACGGTGACGCCGATGGTGGCGGCACCTGCAGCACCTGTGGCCGTCGCCCCCGTAAGCTACGCGCCGCCTCCCCCACCGGTCTATGAAGACGACGGCTACTGGGGCCGCCGCCGTCGCTGGGACTGACAGGCTATCCGATCACACCAGCTCAGCACCACCACTCAGGCCGAGGCCTGCTGGGGGACGGCATCGGGCCATCGTGACGCGGGCTCGGACAGCTGGCAGCCATCGCGCCCCGCCGCCTTCGCCGCGTAGAGCGCCTCGTCGGCACGCTGCAGGGTCCGGGCGATCGGCTCATCGGGCAGGTGTTCGGCCACACCGGCCGAGAAGGTCACCAGCAGCTGCGGCATGTCGGCGCACAGAAGTTGGCCGGCCAGGGCATCGCGCAGACGTGTCATGGCCATCACGCCATTGCTGCCGGGGTCTGCGCCCACCAGCAGAACGAGGAACTCCTCGCCGCCCCAGCGGCACAGCACATCGCTGTCGCGCAGATGGGCACGGGCTGCTTTTGCAAAGCCGATCAGCACCTCGTCACCCACGGCATGGCCATGCCGGTCGTTGACGGATTTGAAGTGGTCCAGATCGATCAGGGCCACGCTGAAGGCCGTACCCGAACGGTGATGCCGCGCGCACTCGCGCTCCAGCAGCACCTGCATGTACTGGCGGTTGAACAGCCCTGTGAGCGGGTCGCGGGTCATGATCTGGCTGACGCGCTCGGTGGCCGAAGCCAGCTCCCGTTTCTCTTCACGCACGCGTTCGCGGATGATGCTGAGCCGGTGCGATTGCAAGGTCAGGATCCACAGCACCATGCAGGTCATGGCCACTTCGAGCCCTTCCTTGCGAGGATTGAAGCCAGCGGGATCCAGCCCGACGCGGGTCAGCAACACGCCCAGCATCACCAGCACGTAATAGCGCCCCAGCAGGATGGTCTGTCTGGGCTGCAGGCTGGTGAAGCCGAACACCAGGCTCAGGCAGATCATCTGCAGCGTGGTCGGGCTGGTGGAGGGCATCATGCCGTAGCCGATCATCACGCCGGTGCCTCCCCACAGCACCTGCGGCAAGACAAAGTAGGGATCGCGCCAGTTGAGCGTCAGACCGCTACGCAGCATGAGGTAAGGCACGACGATGGCGACCACGTTGTGCGCCACGAAGAGCATGGCCTGATGGCGGCTCAGCACACCCAAAGGAATCACGTAGAACAGGAAGCCGGCGATCGAACTCAGGTACACACACAGATTGAGCGTCCACAAGGTCATGGCCGGCCGGATCTTGCTGTTCGAGCCATAAACCAGGTTCAGCAGGCGCGCACGCCAATGAAGTCGCCGGCGGTGCGCTGGGCCATCTGCATGGTCATCGGGGGCCGTCGCCTCACTGTCGACGCCCACCAGCCCGGTCCAGGTGGGCAGGCCCAGGTCCGACAGTTCGTTCCCCTGCCCCGCTTGCATGGGCTTGTGCGCCGCGCGGGTGGCACGCACGCCATCCCGATAGTCTTCTTGAAGAGGACCATGCACGATCACGCGGTCACGCCCCTCTGCCTTGGCCGTATACAAGGCCTTGTCGGCCAGCTCCAGGGAGTGGTCAACGGCACCCTGGCGCTGGTGCTGGCACACCCCGGCCGAGAAGCTCACGTACAGGCCCGGCGCATAGCGCGTCCAGTCATGTTGCCGGCACGCCGCCTGCAAGCGCTGCAGGGCCGCCAGGGTCTGGCCATTGCTGGTCTCGGCCTGCAGCAACAGGAACTCCTCGCCGCCCCAACGGGCGAACATGTCGGCGGGATCGGGAAACACCTCTCTGACGATCTGTGCAAAGGCGCGCAACACCGCATCGCCCACGGCATGGCCATGCTCGTCATTGACGCGCTTGAAGAAGTCGAGGTCCAGCAAGGCCAGCGTGAAGGGGCGCCCGCTGCGACGGCTGCGACGGGCCTCATCTTCCAGCAAGGTCAGCATGTGGCGGCGGTTGTAGAGGCCCGTGAGGCCATCACGCATGGACAGCTGATGCAGCCGATCCAGTGTCTGCGCCATCTGCTGCTTCTGGCTGGCATGCCGCCTGCGCGCCGCACGGGCCTGGCCCGACACCGCATAGAGCACCGGCAGCACGACCGCCAGGATGAGCAAAGTGAAGACCTCGTGAAACCAGTCCAGCGGCACGGGATGCCAGAAATGGCGCGACAAGGTGGCCAGCATGGGCAGGACCACGCACAAGCCCATGGCCAGCCGCACTTGCTGACGAGGCAGCCGCCACAGATCGAACACCACGATCACGCTCAGCCACAAGAGGGCCGTGCTGCGCAGATCATCCAGCAGGGCATAGCCGATGGCCACCAACGCGATGCTGAACGAGGCCTGCGTGAACGCCAGCATAGGATCCTGGGAGTGCACGGCCCAGCCCTGGCGCACGGTCACGTAGATGGCCACCAGGGCGCTGACCATGGTGCCTGTCAGCGCCCAGACCACCCCCATCTTGACCGAGCCCAGATAGGCCCCCATCCACAGCAGGGTCAGCACCGCCACATAAGACGGCAGCGCCAGCCAGAAGCGCCTCAGGCCATGGCGACGCAGCTCCGCCGCGTCCTGGCCGACCGCGGCTGCGGTGGCTTGAGAGGATGGCAGCGAGGAGAGCGAAGCGGTCATGCGGCGGCGTCAAGGCGAGGCATGGCTGGTTTTCGTCCGATAAGCCGAGGTACTTGAGGCCGCATTGAGGCCACAGAGGGAACCCTTGATGCCTCGGACCGCCGGCGCAGCTTAAACGTGCGGCAGTTGAGGAAAAGCGTGCCGATGTCACGCTTTTCAAGCGTTAAACCCTCTGCGGACACCTCAATATTCGGACAGGCCCTCAGAAGTGACGCTGGGGTCGTGCATGGGCTCGTGTGTGCAGGGCCCTGAGGGGTGTTGTCCATGTCCGCGTCAACCGAGACAAACCGCTGTGCCAGGCATGGCAGGAAGGCCGCATGAAGCGCAAGGCCTGGTCTCTGTTCGCGTTGATCACCTGGCAGCCTGCCAGCAAGAGCAAGGCCCGCGAACCCCGCTTCGATGGCCGCGTGGAAGAGCTGGAGCCCCGCATCCTCTTCAGTGCCGATGCAGCCCAGTTGCTGGACCCGGCCTTGGCCGCCTCCGCAGCTGGCAGCACGTCCAGCAGTACCGCCATTCAGCAGGTCTTGCCACCCATCGCAGCCACGCCTCATGCTGACGCGTCAACCACCGCCAAGACCGCCCCCGCGTCCGGCACGGCTGCACCGACCTCCACCACCAAGACGGAACTGGTCTTCATCGACAGCCACGTGCCCAATGCACAGCAGCTTGTGGCGCAGATCATGGCCCAGCAGGACGGCCAGCACACGCTGGAGATCCACTACCTGGATGCGGACAAGGACGGCGTGGCCCAGATCACCGAGGTGCTTCAAGGGCGCCATGACATTGCTGCCCTGCACCTGATCAGCCACGGCTCGGACGGCAGCATCCAGCTTGGTGACACCTGGCTGAACAACAGCACCTTGATCAGCCACCTGCAGCAGATCAGCAGCTGGCAAAGTGCGCTCACACAGAACGCCGACATCCTCATCTATGGCTGCGATGTGGCGCAAACGGCTGCGGGCCAAAACTTCGTGGACAACCTGGCCCTGCTGACCGGCGCTGACGTAGCGGCCAGCGAGAACCTGACGGGCTCAAACAGCCTGGGTGGCGACTGGACGCTGGAATACGCAGATGGCCACATTGAAGCCACCACAGTCCTTACTGCCCAGACACAGGGCGGCTGGCAAGGTGTGCTGACCGCCACAGCCCAGGGCAGCGAAACCCTGGTCAACACCACCACATCGGGTACCCAAGCCACGAACACCAATCGCCAGGTGGCCATGGACAACTCGGGCAACTTCGTGGCGATCTGGAACCAGAGCGGCTCGATCAAGGGGCAGTTGTTCACTTCGGCTGGCGCCAAGACCGGTTCGGAATTCACCGTGGCATCGGGCAACAACTCCCAGGTGGCCATGGACAAGAACGGCAACTTCGTCGTGGTCTGGGATTCGGGCAACACGATCTACGCGCAGCGCTACAACTCGGCAGGTACGGCGCAGGGCGGCAACATCAACGTGGGTACATCCATCTACCCATCTGCGCCAGTCAGCAACCCATCGGTGGCCATGGACGATTCGGGCAACTTCGTGATCGCCTGGCAGACCGCCAATGTGACGTTCATCGCCAACGACATCTACTTCCGCGAGTACAACAGCTCAGGCACAGCTTTGAACTCGGGCACCGCCGTCACCAGTGCAGCGGGTTCAGGAACGACAGACCCTTACGTGGCCATGAACGGCTCAGGCGCTTTCGTGGTCACATGGACCGACACCAGCGGCAACATCCTGGGCCAACGCTACAACAGCTCTCGCACGGCCCAAGGCTCCAACTTCACGGTCAACACGACCACGACCGGCACGCAGTCCCTCTCCAGCGTGGGCATGGACAACTCCGGCAACTTCATCGTGGTGTGGTCCAGCACTCAGAGCGGCACGGAAGACATCTTCGGCCAGCGCTACAACTCTTCGGGTGTCAAGCAAGGATCTGAGTTCCTGGTCAATACGGTCACCGCCGACGTGCAGACTGCGCCCAGCGTGGCCACAGACATCGTCACGGGCAGCTTCGTCGTGACCTGGCAGAGCAATCTGCAAGATGGATCGGGGACGGGGGTCTACCTCAAGCAATATGACGCGTCGGGCAACGCCTCGTCGGGTACGGATCAGTTGGTCAACACAACCACCGCCAACGCGCAAGGCATACCCAGTGTGGCGCTGCGCAACCACTATGGCGTGGTGATATGGAACGGCAATGGCACGGGTGACGCGGCCGGCGTCTTCGCGCAACGCTACCAGGTCGACAATGCACCTGTCATCAGCAGCAATGGTGGCGGTGCCTCGGCCTCCGTCAGCATCCCAGAAAACACCACCGCCGTGACCACGGTCACCTCAACCGATGCCGATGGCGACACCATCACCTACTCCATCTCCGGTGGGGCCGATGCCGCCAAGTTCACGATCAACGCCAGCACTGGCGTGCTGACCTTTGTCAGCGCACCCGATTACGAGAACCCCACCGACGTTGGTGCCAACAATGTGTATGACGTCATTGTGCAAGCCAGTGACGGCACGCTGACGGACACGCAGGCCATTGCGGTCACGGTCACCGATGTGCCTTCGACCTTGATCGTCACCACCACGGCCGACACCAATGACACCGGCCTGGGCACCAGCTTCAACGCAGAGCAGCTCAATGGCGCCAACGGTGGCACAGACGGCAAGGTCTCGCTGAGAGAAGCCCTGATCGCCGCCAATAACACGCCCGGTGTCGACACCATCTCCTTCAACATTGCTTCGGGCACGGCTGGCGCAGGCAGTGATGCTGGCGCATACATCATCACGCTAACCTCGGCCCCGCCAACGATCACCCAGGGCGTCATCATTGACGCGTCCACGCAAAGCGGCTATGTCGCTGGCGGACTGCACACCGTCGTGCTCGACGGCAACGACGCCGCAGCGTATGGGCTGGACCTGACCAACACCGGTGGCAGCAGCACGATACGTGGCTTGCTGATCCGCAACTTCACGTCCTACGGCATCTACATCGAGTCAGGTTCGAACAACAACACCGTCGTCGGCAACTTCATAGGCAGCTTCAATGCCGACGGCAGCAACAAGGGTGCCGGATTTGGCAATACCACGGCCGGCATTGTCACCTACGGCGCCAACACCCTGATTGGCGGCACCACGACAGCCGACCGCAATGTGATCTCTGGCAACACCGGCGGCTACAACATCTACATGGCCACCGGCGCAGATGGCACAACCGTCAAGGGCAACTACATTGGTCTGAATTCGGCTGGCACATCGGTGTTCAGCACCACGAACCCGAACTACGGGATCATGATCGAGACCTCGTCTACCAATGTGACGATTGGGGGCACCGCTGCGGGCGCGGGCAATGTGATCTCGGGCCACACGCGTGAAGGCATCTGGGTGACAACCACGGGCACCGTCACCATCCAGGGCAACTACATCGGCACAGACGTGACCGGCACCGTGGACCTGGGCAACACGCGTTATGGCATCTACCTGGACGATGCCGGAACCGCCACCATCGGCGGCTCGGCGGCGGGCGCAGGCAACCTGATATCGGGCAATGACCTGGGCGGCATCTACGCGGCCAACACCAGTGATGTCATCCAGGGCAACATCATTGGCCTGAACGCCAGCGGCACGGCCAAGCTGGCCAACACGGGCTCGGGGATCGAGGTACGCACAAGCTCGGCCTCCACCATTGGCGGCAATGGCAGCGGCTATCGCAACATCATCTCGGGCAACACCAACTACGGCATCGACATCGAGACATCGCCAACAGGTGGCCATGTCGTCAAGGGCAACTACATCGGTGTGGCCGCGGATGGCACGACCCTGCTGGGTAACGGCGCTGCCGGCATCTACATCAATGCCAGCTACGCCACCATCGGAGGCAAGACCTCGGGAGACGGCAACATCATCGCGGGCAATGGCGGCGCGGGTATCGCCGTCGCCGCCGGCGTGAACAACCTCTTCTACCGCAACTCGATCTACAGCAATACCGGCCTGGGCATCGACCTCAACAACGATGGCGTCACGCTCAACGACTACAACGACGGCGACGGCGGTGCCAACTACCTGAACAACTATCCGGTGATCACATCCGTGGTCACCAATGGTACGAGCACCAAGATCACGGGCTCGATCGACTGGTACCAGGGGCCGGACACGATCTATATCGAGTTCTTCACCAGCCCAAGCAAGGACGCCTCCGGCTATGGCGAAGGCAAGACCTATCTGGCAGCAGCTTCGGTCACGACGACCGCCGGCACAGGCGATGCCGCCTTCTCCGTGACCGTCACCGGTGTCAGCGTCGGCGACTGGATCACGGCTGTAGCCAATATCGAGACGTCCTTCATCGGCGCCTCGGAGTTCTCCAAGGCCGTTCAGGCCGTGGCGCCAGCCAACGCGCCGCGCGGCAAGCTGATCTGGAACGACAACGACCGCTTCTACCAGGCTTATGCGGACTGGACTGCCGCCGGGTGGAGCGACCCAGGCACCAATGGCCTGAATTTCAGCGACGACATCTCGATGATCGCCGCGGCACAAGCGCCCACGCGCAACGAGATCATCTACATCGGCTCGGCGGACGCATCAGGGAAGATCCTCGCGGGCATCTGGAACGGCAGCAGTTGGTCGTCCCTCATCTCCATACCGGTGGCCAGCCCCAGCGCAACGGCTTCGATGTACGACAGCTTTGCCGTAGCCTATGACCAGATCAGTGGCAATGCCATGCTGGTCTGGGACAACGGCAACACCGGCACCACAGGCCTGTCTTACGCCACCTGGGATGGCACGAGCTGGTCGGCCATCAACACGATCACGGCACCGATCAGCGGTGAACCCGTGCACATGAAGCTGGCGGCCAACCCCAATGGCCATGACATGGTGCTGGCAGTTGAAACCACGGCCGGCAGCAACAACCAGTACGCCGTGGTCTGGAACGGCAGCAGCTGGGGCAACTCGCAGACCCTGGGGTCCAATACCAACAAACAGTACTTCGAGTTGAACGTGGCCTACGAGCAGCGCAGCGGCCATGCCATGGTGATCTACGACAACTCGGCATCGGATTCGTCCAGCGTGCAGTACCGGGTCTGGAACGGCAGCAATTGGGGCAGCGAAGGCACTGTAACTGCACCTGGTGGCGTCACGGTGGCTTCGGACGTCTACAACACCGCGATTGCATCCGACCCAACGAGCAATCGCATTGCCATTGCCGTCAAGGACGCTGTCAACGAAACCTGGCTCGCGGTCTGGGATGGCAGCGCATGGGGCTCGACGCTGCTGGCCACGACGTCGGGCCTGGACATCCCGGACCACCATGCCACCATGGCTGTGGCTTTCGAGAGCCAGTCCGGCGATCTGCTGGCCGTCTATGGCAAGTCCAGCGGGCCCAACGTTTACTACCGCACTTGGACATCTGGTGGTGGATGGTCGGCCGAGGGCACAGGCCCCAGCGTGGGCGGCACCGACATCCCCTACATCAGCAAGCTGTACGCCGACCCCTACTCCAACACCATCATGCTGGGCGTGCAGGACAACACCAATGGCCTGAACATGGCCGCGTGGGATGGCAGCGCCTGGGGTAGCGTGACGGTGATCGACACCAACACGGCTTTCAACTACCGCGAGAACTTCACCTACGTCTGGTATCAGAACGCGCCGGTGGTGGCCAACCTGTCGGGCGACACGCTGGCCTTCACGGAAGACCAGTCCGCACAGGTCATCGACCAGGGCACCGCCGCCACAGTGGCGATGAGCGACGAGACGCTCTACAACGGTGGCAACCTGACCGTGTCTTTCGTATCGGGCAGCACCAGTTCGGAAGATGCATTGGCCATACGCAACCAGGGTACGGGCGCCGGCCAAATCGGGATCAGCGGCACCAACGTGACATATGGGGGCACGGTCATTGGCACCTACACAGGTGGCAGCAGCGGTGCCAACCTGGTGATCACATTCAACAGCAGCGCCACCAACGCCGCGGTGACAGCGCTGGTCAAGAACATCACCTACCAGAACACCAACACGGCCAACCCTTCGACGACCACGCGCACAGTGCGCTTCGTGTCCACCAACGCGCTAGGCCAGGCCAGTGCGAACAACGATGTGTCGGTCACGGTGACGGCCGTTGACGATCCGCCGGTCAACTCAGTGCCGGGTGCACAGAGCGTCAATGAAGACACGGCTTTGGTGTTCTCGTCCGGCAACGGCAACCTGGTGTCGATCTCGGATGTGGACGCGGGCAGCGGCAGCATGCAGGTCACGCTCACCGTCACCAATGGCACCTTGACCTTGTCGGGCACCACGGGGCTGAGCTTCTCTGTGGGATCGGGCACAGCCAATTCGACGATGACGTTTACCGGCACCATCAGCGCGATCAATACCGCCCTGGCCGGTATGAGCTACTCGCCGACAGGCAACTACAACGGTTCGGCATCCTTGTCGATCACGACATCGGACCAGGGCAACACAGGTACAGGCGGCCCGCTCACGGACAGCGACTCGGTGGCCATCACAGTGGTGTCGGTCAATGATGCCCCCACGCTGACGGCCACAGCCACCAACCCGACCTTCACCGAGGCGCCAGGTTTGGGCACACAGGCTGCAGCCGTCGCCGTGTTCAGTGGCACATCCGTGAGCACGATCGAAGCGGGCCAGACCATCACCTCGCTGACCTTCACCGTCGGCGGCCTGGTCGATGGGGCCAACGAGAAGATCTCGGTGGACGGCACCGCCATCACCCTGGGTGGCAACAGCTCGGGCACCACCGCCACCAATGGCATGAGCTACTCGGTGACCATCTCTTCTGGCACCGCCACTGTTGTGCTCACCTCGGCTTCGGGCATCTCGACGGCCAACACGCAGACGCTGGTCAACGGCATCACCTACCAAAACACCGCCACCGACACACCCACAGCTGGCACCCGCACCTTCACCCTCACCCAGATCAAGGACAACGGTGGCACCAGCAACGGCGGCGTGGACACCACCACCTTGTCCGTGGCCTCCACTGTTTCTGTCGTGGCCACCAACGATGCACCCACGCTGACGGCCACGGCCTCCAACCCGACCTTCACCGAAGCGGCCGGTTCGGGCA
>RXJQ01000051.1 GCA_003963115.1 Burkholderiales bacterium | reverse complement strand
CCGATGCAGTACGAGCAACGCTGGCACGCGGCACAGCACAAGAAGGCCGCGTAATCGATGAGTTAAGAACTCCGGCAATCAAGGGCAACCTCAGAGCCTTCTCAATCACGAGTTCATTGCCATTGATTCGCAGTTCAGCCTGCAGCCTTGTGAAGTCTTGGCACCATCTGGATTCGGCGTCAAGGTCGCGAGTCGTATCTCTCGATGCAGACAGCGCAACCGCGCGAACTTGCAGCCTTTCGTTGGCTGTTCCCCCTGCTACTTCAATGCCGTAGCCCGGCATGTCCGGCTTCTTGATGACCAAGCGGCCATCCTGGGCCAATGTGGTCGACATGCCTTCTTGTACTGAGTAGCCCAGCTTGGCCAATCCATGAAGCACAGCGTGCCTGCGAGCAAGTGCCGCTTTAGATCGCAGCGCGTCAGAAAGCTCGCCCCGACCCTCATCTACTAACTGGCGGAGTGTTTCCGTAGACTTCTGTTGGCATGCTTGTTCAACTCTTGTCTGCCAGCTCGCCGCGTCGATTCCAGCAGACTTTAACTCGGCTGCCAGCAGTTGGAGTTCCTTTGCGGCCTGATCAAGGGCAACGGCATTTGCCTTGGCGTTGCGGGCATCAATAAGCAGGCTGTCCAGGCGCATTGCTTGTTGTGACGGGTCACCACTTTGCGTCAACGATGCCAAGTGCGTGTTCAACCCCTCCGAGGCGCTGACGTCACCCAACATGTCCAACTCAGTGATCAGCCGGTGCAGCGCCTCCTGGCGCGGATCAATCTTGACCTGAGTGGCTTTCCACTGATCCAAAGTTTGCGTGGCTACACCAGATGCCAGGCGGCTGGCGAGTTGACGTTGCGCTTCGGTCAACTGACTGGCTTCTCGACGTGAAAGTAACTGGATGCCCCTGGCCAACAATTGGTCGATCGCTGCGATGGACAGCTTCCCTGTGGCTACGCTTTCGAGCTCAGCGATCAAGTCAGTTTCTATTTCGCCAGACTTCGCTCGCAATGCTTTGGCCAGTGCCTTGGCGTTCTGGCGTCCAGACTCGTTCCTTGAGCGTTCCCTTGCTTTGGCTTCAATCGCCGCCTGACGCCGTGCTTCAACATTGGATTGCAGAAATCCGATTTCACCGGTCGCGCCTTTCGTGAACGCTTGAAATTGATCGGCACGAAGAAGCGCTTCCAGCGCGTCGCGCCGCGACACGGCCTTGTTCAGATCTTCATCGGTAATCTGCCCCAGCTGAGAGCACTGGTCTCGCCACATAGCCAGTGCTTGATCCAATCGAGCCAGCACGGACTCTCCTAGAGCCACCAACTCCTCCCGGGTCACTACCCGCACTACCTTGGGCCCACTCATGCCGCCACCTCCGTGCGCAAAGCTGTTTTCACCGCCTCAGCGAGTCGGCTGCGTTCATCGGCGCCGTTGTGGTACCAGCCATGCGATGAAACCCGGTGCACCACAGGGATGGCACGTTTCAAGACCTTGGGGCGCCAAACCTCTCGCGCTCGGGCGCGAGTGAGTAGGGCATGCCTCGGCGCATCACATTCGATACCGATGGCGAACAATCCGGTGTCGGGGTGTTCTACTGCGTAGTCAAGGCCAAAGGCATCGTCTTCTTCCGATGCTTTGATATTCAGCTCCATGGAGCGCAGGAACTCTCCCACGGCATCGAAGAATCCATCGTCGGATCGCTGCCGCTTCTGTGGGGCTGTACTTTCTCTTGAGATGGTGAGCCTTGAGAGCAGTGTCCGCGCAGAGCTGAACTCGCCACCAGATATCGCGCGCGCGTATTCCATATATCCCTGCAGGAAATCACGGGGTGTGGCCGGTGGGCGCCTGGTGGTCAGGATGTCGGAGATGTCCGAGATCGGCATGGAGGTCACCATGACAATCTTCTGCCGTGATCGGGTGACTGCGACGTTCAGGCGGCGTTCGCCACCTTTTTGGCCCAGCACCCCAAAGTTCCTTCTGAACGTGCCTTGCTGGTTTCGTCCAAACGTCGACGAGAAGACGATCACGTCGCGCTCATCGCCCTGTACATTCTCAACGTTCTTGACGAACACCCCCATGTCTTCGCCGTCTTCATTGCGCTCGCACTCTAGTCGATAGGCTTCGCGGAAGTCCGGATCTTGTTCTGCGCGCAGTTCAAGTGCCTCCTCAATGAGGTCAGCTTGCTTTCGGTTGAAGGTCACGACACCAACGGATGGCCGCTGTGCATAAGGCTTCTTCCACATGTCCGCCAACAACTCCACGACCTTGTTGGCTTCATCCGGGTTGGTTTGATCGTGATAGATGCCATCGACTCGAACCATCTCAATGGGCTTGGCGCTCAGAACTGTGGAGTCTGGGTGGCGGACAGGTACGCTCAAGTCGTTCCCATAGAACGCCGCGTTGGAGTAGTTGATCAGTTCCCGGTACGCCGATCGATAGTGAATCTGAAGCCTTGCGTTGGGCAGGCACGTGCGGGCAAGTTGAAGGAGGTCGGGGCAATCTTTGATTTCCCTGCGGTTCCAGGTCTCATCAAAGCTGTCGCGCTCCTCCTCCGTAGCATCTTCGTCCGGCATGTCGCCATCAAACGCCTGGGCCTCATCGCTTTCGATCTTGCTGGAGAAGAATGCTGTAGGCGGCATTTGTTTTTCGTCCCCGCTAACGATGGTCACTCTTGCCCTGAACAGAGAGGGTAAGGCGAACTCGACGGTCATCTGAGATGCCTCGTCATAGATCACCTTGTCGAACAACGCTGCTTTGAGTGGAAGAACGCGGCTTGCGACATCAGGATTCATCAGCCAGATCGGACGGAGCTTCATGAGTCCAAGGCTGCTGCCCATGTCGATGAACTCTCGCAGACGTCGAGCGCGTTGCCCTGTCAGGCGTGTGATGTCCTCCCAAGCCTTCAGTGGCTTGATGGTCCCGGGCTCGAAGTCGTCCTTCAACAACTCGCGGTTGAGTGATCGCATCTCAACGTCGAGGGCTTCAAGGCTGGCGATTTTGTTTTCAAGCTCGTGCCTCTCGAAGGCCAGCTCTGGCGTGGACTGCTCGAAGCTGTTTTTCCAGCCAAGTCGAGCTTCTCTGTTGATGATCCTTCGTGTGAGTTCTTCAAGCTCATACGCTGGCACAACTTCGAGTTGAGCTTCTCTGGCCCGCATTGCAGCGAAGGTCGAGACGGCCAGTGGGCTGAGCCGTTGCGCTCGTCCTCGGAAATACTGGTACGCAGGCAGGGAGGGTAGTGCCGCGTCAATTGACTTGACGCTCTTGGCATTGATCTCATTGGCCAAAATGGCCTTCGAACTGATAGCAACCCAGTCTGAGTGCATCCAGCTCTCTAGTCTCTTGAGTGCCTTTTGGCTCTCTGATCGAACTTCGAATCGGGCAAATGCGGCATCGAATTCGGCGAAGAGCTTTAAGACCGCATCTTTGGACCCGCGCGCGACGGCCTCATCCATGCGCTCGGGCCATGGAGCGAGAGACAAGTGGGCTGCGAGCTCTGATGTCTTTGTCACGCGTTCAAGCGTTCGAATCACCGTCGGCAATAGCGACAGTCCTGCATCCGCGTCGATATCGGGAAGCTTGAGTTGCGCATGGATCTCAATGAGGCGAGCGCGCAGGGGGCGCCACTTTAGTTCAAGCGCTGCAGCGGATACCAGCGTTTCGAAGCGTGGTGGCGTTGTTGTATCCCCCAGCTCCTTGAGAAATTGAACGACTTGCTTCTTCCTTAGAGCTCTGAACGGATTGAGCTTGGCAAGAAACCCGCTTGGCGTGATGGCCTCGGTCGCGAGATCCTTCAACTTGGTGAGCTGGTCTGCCGCTACTTTGGTCAACGCAGACGACAACTTGTCGTCGTGATCGGCAGATCGGCATGAAGACAGATTGTCTCGGAGGGTTGATAGATCCGTAAGCAGACGGTTGCCGGGCATATCTGCGTGACGGAACAAAGGCAACCACCTGGCCAAGGTCAGTCTTTGGTCGTCGGGAAGTTCTAGGAACTCATGACCATGCGTAGCCAGCCAAGTTCGATGTGGTGAAGGGTCGTCCACTTCGAAGCTGCTTGACCGGGTCATCAGCACATCGGCCCTCAGTGCTTCGCACTGCGCAAAGCACTTGAATGCCTCGGTGAAGTCCGCCAGCGTGGCTTGATCAGGTGTAAAGGGCAAAAGCTGGGCTAGCGCGCTTCCTTCGTACTTCGCTGGTAACCAGTGGCGGACCAACGGTGCGAGCTCCTCTTCCAGTGAGGCCAGGTCGCCTACATTGACCCGCTCCAAGAGCGGACGAAGTGCTGGAACGTCGAGGGGAGGGGCGGGTTCCTCCAGCCGAATCAACTCGCTCAGCAGTGTTCGGTAGCTAGTCCCAATTCGGTCATCGACATGGTGGAGCGCCTCGTGATGCCTATCGACGGCCCCTTCAAGCGCTTCTATTCGGGCGGCTGTCGCCTCGCGCTTTCGACGAACCGCTGCCGCAGGGTCCGCATTGCGCCGAGCGAGCTCTTCAAGTTGCTCGCGCACCATCCGAATGATCGGCATCCGGTCTCGGTTCACGTCATTGACCATGACAATGCGTTGCCCCAGACCCTCAGCAATGAGGCGCTTGCACACCACTTCGAGTGCAGCGTGCTTTTGGCAGACGATCAAAAGGCTTTGCTTTCGCCCGATGGCGTCGCACACCATGTTGACGATTGTTTGGCTCTTGCCTGTGCCTGGTGGCCCTTCCACCAAAAGGCCCGGGGCCTCTCGACCGAGCAAGACGGCTTCTTCTTGTGATGGATCGCTGTGGACCGTGAAAAATCGATCGACTTCCCGAGACGCGTCAGGTGATCTTGCTTCATCGTGCGGTTTCGAATTCAAACGCAGTGCGGTTTCCAGCCCCGTGCCCGCAGGCGACCGCTCTTTCAGTGTGCGAATGTCTTCACCAATGGCTTGCCCCATGAAAGTCACATGGAACAGAACGGCTGAGCAATCCAGCTCGATACTCCGTGGAGCCACTTGTGTCTTGGGCCCTGGCAGTGGGCCGAGCACTCGGGCGCGTGGGGCGGCGAGGGTGCCAAACGCATCGATCACGTCAGCGGCCGTCAACGCCGATCGGCCTAGAACCTCTGCTGCCGCTTGCTGCCATGACTTTGCTGCCTCAGGCCCCAAGATGGCTTCGAGCGCTGGGTTGAGACGAACCTCCTCACGGTCGTTGTCAAAGCTTAGCGTTGCATTGCCTCGCGTGCCTACCTCGTGATGCAAGCGAACCGGCCATAGCAGTACTGGTGCGATTCGTGTGCTTGAGCTGGCCTTGCCGTCCTTGGTCAGCACGAAGGGGAATCCCAGGTACAGGCCGTCTATCCCAGTGTCGCGCTTGTAGAGCTGGTTGTGGCGTTCTAGGCTCTGGAGTCTGTAGCCAGTCGAGCTATCCGGCCTGTCGAGTGCGGCCGGGTCCAGCGTGATTGAACGTTCGCTGCGTTGAATCAGGTGATTGAGCAACGCGTGGGCATCAAGTCGGTTTGTTTGAAGCTCAGGTAGATCTACTCTTGGCGAACTCTTTGCAATGGTCATTCGCACCAGCGGGCCTCGCAAGACGGCGCTGACGACCTTCTTTTCAAAGAAGTCCAGGATCTGAGCGACGTACTGCTGCTTCTGGGGCTCCTGCCATTGCTCTTGTGGCACAGACAGCAAAACAAGTGCCTTGGCCAGAGGAAGGCGCTTTTCCAGTCTGAACTGGTCTGCCCATTCGTTCAGCAGTGCGAACGCACACTTGGCGAAGCCTTCGATGCGCTCAGCGACAGCTTGCAGTATCTCGCCGCGAGGCCATTGAATGACGTCCTGGGCGGCGGCTTCATCGAATACCAAGATGCCTGCCTGTTGGGCCAGGCTCTTTGACTCATTGACGATGGCATCACATGATCGGAACTGACTGATCGCCGCGCTAAGGACAACGATGAGGTCTTCCTCACTGACACTGCGTCGCTCCAATAGATTTAGCAATCCATGATGCTCGGAATCAGGAAGAAACTTTCTCCTCTCCTCCCATTCAGCAGCAAGGCGAGCGCGTGACGTGCCCAGCAAATTGATGCGAAGGGTGTCCTCATCAAGCTCTATGGACAAGTTGTGGGCGCGCGTCCGAACTGCGATGGCGCGAGACTTGAGCCTCAGCAGCCAGTTCTCTGCATCAAGTTCTGCAAGCAAATCTGGCACTGCGCCAGACATCATCTCGTACCCTTCGATCGGATGATCTAGAAGCCATTTCGGTGTGACGATGTCACCTCGATGGATCGGAGGCATTTCTGGGTTGAGCACCTTCAGCGCAACCAAAAGACGAGAGTCCTCGTCAATGGTGTCGATCTTGGCGATGCGGCGAAGTCCAGCCAAGACTAGCGGTGGGAATGCCGCGTCTTGAGTCCAGGTCGTGATGCTGCCGCGATTGAGGTGGTCTTGAGCTTCTGACCAATTGGCGGCTTCCGCTGCGGCCAAGGCATAGGTCTGCGGCGTGAAATATGGCTTACCGCCTAGCGTGAGGTGTGGGCCTCGGTGTTGCTCTGTTCCGTGGGCTGCCAGAGGAGGGGCGTAGGGCGCATTGCCATCAAGCCAGGCCTGCACTTCCGGCCATTTCCAACGTTGATGTCGGTCTCGTGCGAGCAGGCCACTGAGTAGTACTTCGATGTCCGCTGGGAGCCCGTCCGGTAAGGGGGCTCCGTTAGAGAGAACGTGAATGAGGAACGCGTGCTGGTTGATGCCGTCAAAACAAGCTCCTCGGGTGATCTGCTCCAAGAGCACGATTCCCAGGCTCCACCAGTCAGATGCGGCCGCGACGCCTCCTGCCACGGCCTCAGGTGCCATGTACCTGGTCACCTCCAGCGGAGAAACAATGTCCAGGTCGAACTCGGAAAGGCGAGCGGATCCAAAGCCACCAATGACGAGGTCCAATGGATCGCGGTTGCGAACCAGCAGCGTCCCCGGTCGGATATCGCGATGCCGAAGACCTACCTCTGCCAGTGCATCCAGCGCCTTGCCAAGTTCATAGACAATTCGACGAACAGAAGCTGCGTCATCGGCGACGATGCCGAGGTCTGCCAACGTGCCGCCGGTTAGCTCTTCAGCGACCTCGAAGGCGCGTTCATTCCAACGGCCAGTTGCGAAGATATCCGGAACGTGCTCTAGCGATACGCGACGCAGCGCGTCGTAGACCGCAGGGTCAGGCTCGGCACCATGGTGGTACAGCGTTAACACGCCTCTTCGATCTGAGTCTGCTTCTTCGACCAAGTAGCGATCACGCAATCCAACTGCACTGCTGATGGAACGAAGGACTCGCCAACCGCCGATGACGGTTTCTTCCGTCTGTTCGGGCGTTGGCTGCATGGAGGGCGCTGTGCCAGTGTCTGTTTGAGCAGGATCTGCGCCACAGACCGAGCACATCAGGTCACCCGCTTCCATGGCATGGCCATTGGTACATGTGAGGCTGACTGGTTGTTGTGGGGCTTCAGCCGGAATCACTTGCGTTGGACGCCAGCCCGAGGGGCGTATGGACACATCCAGCAAGTTCCAGTCACATCGGTTGACGCCAATCGTGCCTTCGCAGAACATCTCTGTGAGGGCGCGCTCCGTTTGGCAGTTCGGGCAGAACCGAACAAGCGTCTTGTCATTCATACAAGTCTTGGTGCTTCTGTTATGTGCGCAACATGGCCGTTCTCGCGCAGCAGTGCTGCGAGTAGAGTCATGTCTCCCTTGCGCGGAATTCCGGCTAACCACACGGTTCCATCGTCATCAAACATCACGTCCAGATTCTTGTCCGCGTCACTCAGGTGGCGTTCACAACGAGCGAAGACTGCCTCCCCCAATTCGGTGAGGCAGTGAAGTTGCTGGTTATCGCTGCCTCTGAGATTTTTTGTTTGATCAGCGTCTCTGACATACGGGTCAGTGATCAGTGTATCAATCAGACCGGTACGCAGTTCTTGATACGCGTCCAGCCTCGCTAGCCCGTAGCCACTGTAGACGAGCACATTGGCCGTGCTCTTGTGAGCCTTGATCCTTTTTAGCAGCTCGAACAATGCAGCAGCCTGGTCGAAAGGCTCACCTCCCGATATCGTGACGCCGTCGCATTCGTCCAGCCAGGGAGCGAGACGCTGCACGACGTCATCTGGCATAACGTCACCTTCGCGAAACCGCCATGTATCTCTTGAGATGCAACCTTCGCATCGAATCGAACACCCTTGGAACCAGATGCCTATACGTCGACCAGGCCCCAGCGTTGTGACGGGGAAGTGGATGCGAGAAAGGGCGAGCCTCATGCTCACTCCTCGATCAGTGTGATCTGCCCCTCGCCGAGGGTATCGACTCGAAGTCGTGCACCGGTCTTGGCATCCAGGTCAAACAACGCGCGGGAAAGTGGGTTCACCAAGTGGGCCTCTACTTGGTTGCGGATGCCACGCCCACCATTGGATAGATCATTCAAGCAGAGTGAGCGGAGGCTATCTTTGGCCGTGTCACAGATGCTGATCGTCAGCCCTTGAGACTGCAAATCGGCTTCGATGCTCGTAACCATTTGCTCAAATATCTGTGTTGCAACATCTTCCCTGATGAAGTCGAAGACGATGATGTTCTCGCCAATTCGGTTCAGGATTTCTGGACGGTTTAGGACCAGCTTGAAGTGTCGGTCTATCTCAGATAGAACCCGCTCTTTCACAACTGGGTAGGGCTCCGATGAAGAGACGTTTGGAACGCGTTCTCCCCCATCGGTGGCTTTATAAATGCCGAGGTTTGAAGTGAAGATGATGAGCGCTTCGGAGAAGTAAACCCGATCGCCGCGACCTGATGTCAGAACGCCATCGTCGAGTATTTGGAGAAACTTGTCCAAGACTCTGGGATGGGCTTTCTCTATCTCATCGAAGAGCACAACGCTGAATGGCTTTTCGCGAATCGCGTTGGTGAGCTCGCCGCCTGCGTCGTACCCCACATAGCCAGGTGGCGCGCCGATCAAGCGTTGATCGGCATGTTCTGCGCTGAACTCGGACATGTCGAAGCGGATGTATGCGCTCTCATCGCCGAACAGCAGGCTTGTCATCGTCTTGGCAAGTTCAGTTTTGCCTACGCCTGTTGGACCGGCAAGAAAGGCAACGCCTCTAGGGCGTCCGCCTCGTTTGCTGCCCCCCACGCCAGTCATAGCGCGCTTGACGATGTCAAGCATGTGCGTGACAGCATCGGCTTGACCTTTGACGCGGTGACGGACAAACGTCTCGGCGTTTCTGATCTTGTCACGGTCGATCTTTAGCCAAGGGTCTTCAGTGACACCCACTTTGTAGCGACGAACTGCATCAGCGATCTTGTCTAAGGGGACGCACTCCACTTTGGCCAACAGCGCGATGGCATTCATGTCTAGCAGCAGCATGCCCTCAGTGCCTTCAACAAAGGCATCGACGGATTTCTGAATCAGTGTTTGATCGGCATTTGCGGCGCTAGCCAGCGGACGGAGAAGCGCAGAAGCCAGCGCTCTTCGCGCACCGCCATCAGGGCGTGAAATGGGAATGTGGCGAATCCTGGGGTTGCCAACCAGGAGCCAATCAGGCAGGTCGCCTTCACGTTCGGTGATCCAGACGACGGAGTTGAAATAGGGCTTGCGATCAGGGCCAGCCGGACGGCTGCGGGCCTTATGCGAGAGCATCAACGCCCTTGTAAACAGCTGTTGCTCGGCGCTGGTCAAGTCCGATGGACGAGCAATCAACCTGGCAGCGAAATCCACAATGAGTGCGACGGGCTCACCTTGTCTTTCGACCAATTGTTCCAAGACTGACGAAAGCATGTCAATACCACCCGAGGCGCGGCCATTGGCGACGACGAGGCCTAGCTGTGTCAATATCGATTCGGCGGGAGCAGGGTCTTCTCCTGGCTGCGTGAGGCAACTGAAGCCCAATATGGGTTCATAGAGGATGGCGTGTTCGTACCCCGCTCGGCGAAGGCTTGCCGTAAGCAACTGAGGTAGGGGTTGTGCCGTCACGACGCCCGGAGAAACCTCCGCAATTTGCTGATCTCGGACGTTGCCAGACAGTACGAACTGACTCTTGAGAGGCACGAACCTTTCCAGGTCCTTTTGCCACCTTGGGCTCTCGTACGGACGTACGGACTCCATCATCGACCCCCTACCGCTTGTAACATTTGACGTTATGGGTAACGTACCACAGGTTGTAAGGAAATAACTCACTGCCTGCGGCGTGGCGCCATCTGTCTAAGCAAATATCAATTGCTGTTGACGGGACCGCTGGTCATCGAGCGATTCAACCGCCAGCGAAAATAGGCCAGGATCATTTGCACGGATCCACGACACCGCTGCTTTGCAGTCTCGATGGATGTCCGCTCTTGAGCACGTCGGATGTTCAGCGATGTAGTCACTGATGGCATCCATTGCCCGACTTCTTCGGTGCTCAAGGCTGGTGCCTAGTCGAAACACACGTGCACTTGTACCTAGCTCAGCCAATCGCCTTCGAAGTGAAAAATCAGTAAGGCCTAGGGATACGCTGAAGAAGCCGCCGCATTTTTGCGTTGGCGGACATCGGTGTGGTCGAGGTCAGTGAAGTTCATCACTTGGCGCATTTGCCG
>RXJQ01000003.1 GCA_003963115.1 Burkholderiales bacterium | reverse complement strand
ATTGCGAGGGTTTGCTGCTTCATATGGCCTCCTGTGCTGAAGCACAGGCATGCAAGTCGTACGCCAGTCAGCGGACCTTTTTCAGTGCATCCTTAAGTCGCTGAAGCCGTTTAAGCCGCATGCCGGCTGCCCGCCAAGAGTCTGTCTTGTGTGGCCAGCGACGCTGACTGCGGCAAGGTGAAATAGAAGGTCGCGCCCATGCCCGGCTGGGCCTTGGCCCACACGCCGCCACCCAGCTTGTGGATGGCCCGGCGCACGATGCTCAGGCCCACGCCATGGCCTTCGTATTGATCGCCATGCAGGCGCACGAAGGGCGTGAACAGGGTGTCGACCAGCTCAGGGTCGAAGCCGGGGCCGTTGTCCTTGATGTAGACGGTGCGAAAGCCGCTTTCTTCGCCGGCCAGGGCGCCGATCTCCACGGTCGGTTGGGCGCTCTTGGCACTGAACTTGACGGCGTTGCCGATCAGATTGAGCAGGGCCGGACGCAGCAGGGCCGGGTCGGTCTCAATGGTCGGCAGGTCATGCAGCACGAAGCGCGGCATGGGCAGCCCCTGGCTGGACACCGTCAACTGGTCGATCACGTCCTTGACCATCTCATTGAGCGACACGGCCTGATGCTCGATGGTGACGTCGCCCACCCGTGCCAGCATCAAGAGGCTGTTGAGCATGCTTTCGGTGACCTGGGCCTGCCTGGCGATCACCGGCAGCGCGGAGCGGGCCACCGAATCATCGTGGCGGTCCAGGGCCTGGGCCGCGAGTTGGGCCAGGCCAGAGATGCCGCCCAGCGGGCCGCGCAGGTCGTGCGACACGGCCCGGTTGAAGCTCTCCAGGCTCTTGACCATTTCCTGCAGGTCGGCGGTGCGTTCCTGCACGCGCTGCTCCAGCTGGTCGTTGAGCGCGATGATCTCGGCCTGACGCACTTCGGCGTCTGCAATGCGTTCTTGCACGGCATGGGCCATCTTGTTGAACACCGCAGCGAGGTAGGAGATCTCATCACGGCCAGCCAGTGGTGCCCTTGCCGCCATGTCACCCGAGGCCAGTGCCTTGGTCGCATCGATCAGCGGCTGCACGCGCCGGTTCATGCGCAGGCCCACCAGACCGATCAGGATGAAGAGGATGCCCAGCGCGATCAGCAGCACCAGCACGTTGTGCCGGATCACCTTGTCGCGGATCTCGTTGTAGGAAGCTGTCGACAGGCCATAACGCAAATGGCCGACGCGGTTGCCATACAGCAAGACGGGCTGGCTGACGTGGGCCACGCCCGTGGCAATCTGCTGCTCCAGCGGAACGGTCGGGTCAGGCAGGGTGGGGGGCGTGCGCCGGGTGCGCAGGATGAGGTGCTGCTCGTCATCGACCACCGCGAGGTAGACGATGCGGCTGTCTGCGCCATCCACCAGCTCGTCCAGATAGACCTGGATGGTCCGCAGGTCGTTGATGGAGGTGTGGGGCGCAATGGCCAGGTTGAGCGTTTCGGCGGTCTGGCGGATGCTCACGCTCAGGTCGTCGATCGAGATCTGAGTGAGCGCACGGGCCGTATTCCACATGGTGGCCAGCGACAGCACCAGCACGACGATCACACTGACCGCCAGCAAGCGGAAACGCAGTGATGTGAAGTAGGAACTGGGTCGCAGCATGCGCGCCAATCAGCTGGGTTGGCCCCAGAGCATTGCCCAAAACTGATCCCTCGGGCAGAGTACCCAGTGTAAGCGCGCGCTTCCAGCGCGGACAAGGGGGCGTACACCTACCCGCTTTGTACACCCCTGTACTTTGCACGGTGTTCGTTCACGCCAGCGCGGCCACGATCCTGGCGGCCAGGGCCTTGAGGTGGTTCTGGTCGGCCATCACGGTGGCGTGGGGGCGGCGCAGGTCGCCGATGGAGCCCGGGATGACGTGGATGTGGAAGTGCGGCACGGTCTGGCCGGCGCCGGGGCCGTTCAGTTGCATCAGCACGACACCGTCGGCACCCAGGCCCTGCTTCTGCGCGTTGCCGATCTTGCGCACGGTGCGCATGCAGGCGGCGGCGGCCTCGTCGGGCAGGTCGAACAGGGTCACGGCGGACGCCTTGGGAATCACCAGGGCGTGGCCGTCGGTCTGCGGCATGATGTCCATGAAGGCCAGGGTGTGCTCGTCTTCATACAGCTTGATGCAGGGGATCTCGCGGCGCAGGATCTTGGCGAAGATGTTGTTGTTGTCGTAGCTCATGCAGGGGCTCCTTGCAGGATGTGAAGGTGGTCAGTCGCCGTGTTTGTCGGCTTCGCTGGTGAAGGCGTCGGCGTAGAAGTATTCCTCGGGCAGACCGGCCCGGGCGATGAAATCGGCGCGGGCTGACGAGACCATGATGGGTGCACCGCAGGCATAGACCTCGCGGCCGGACAGGTCGGGCAGGTCGGCGAGCACCGCCTGGTGGACCAGGCCTGTGCGGCCCGTCCAGTTGTCTTCGGGCTTGGCTTCGGACAGCACGGGCACGTAGCGTAGCCAGGGCAGCTCGGCGGCCTGCAGCTCGGCCCAGTCGTGCAGATAAAGGTCGACCTTGCTGCGGCAGCCCCAATACAGCACCGTGGGGCGCGTGAGGCCTTTGTGGCGCATGTCTTCGATCATGGCCTTGACGGGCGCAAAGCCCGTGCCCGAGGCCAGCAGCACGATGGGGCGCTCCGATTCTTCACGCAGGAAGAAGGTGCCGAAGGGGCCCTCGACCCGCAGGATGTCTTTCTCTTTCATGCCACCAAAAACGTAGTCGGTGAACACGCCGCCAGGCATGTGGCGGATGTGCAGCTCCAAGCCATTGATGCCCGCTTCCTTGACGGCATGCGGTGCATTGGCCATGGAGTAGCTGCGGCGGTGTCCGTCCCTGAGGATGAACTCGATGTACTGGCCCGCACGGAATCCGAAGTTGTTCGTGGCCGGCAGTTGCAGGCGCAGCACCATCACATCCGGCGCGACGCGTGTGAGGCTGGTCAAGCGGGTCGGCATCTTAACGGGTGGGTGGTCGCCCACGCCTACCACCTGCTTGGCTTCAATGAGCAGATCGGTCTGCGGCGTGGCGCAGCAGGTGAGCAGGTAGCCGGCTTGCTCCTCGGCCTCGCTCAGGGCCTTGTGCTGGTGGGCGCCATGGATCACGCGGCCTTCCAGCAGCTTGCACTTGCATGAGCCGCAGGCGCCGTCCTTGCAGCCATAGGGCAGGCCGACACCCGCATTGATGGCGGCGCTGAGCACCGTCTCGTCGCGCTGCATGGTGAAGGCGCGTCCGCTGGGGGCGATGGTGACGGAAAAGCTCATGAACACAAACCTCGGTGGCCTCAGAATGACAGGGTCGATTTTCGCTCAGACTCGCCCCGGACCCCCGCCATGTTCTATCCCCAACCTGCACGCCATGCCCGGTTTCGTCAAACGCGCGTGCTGATCGTCGGCTGTGGGGATGTGGGACAGCGTGTGGTGGCGGGTTTGCGCCCTCGCTGCCGGGTGCTGGCGCTGACCTCGTCGCCGGACAAGGCGGCGTCGCTGCGGGCATTGGGCATCGTGCCCCTGCTGGGCAATCTGGATGAGCCGCAGGGGCTCGCGCGCCTGGCGGGCCTGGCCACCCGGGTCTTGCATCTGGCGCCGCCGCCTGGCGCCGGGGCGAGCGATCCGCGCACGGCCCATCTGCTGGCGGCACTGGTGCGGCGGGGCGCTGCGAAAGCGCTGGTCTATGGCAGCACCACGGGCGTGTATGGCGACGCGCAGGGCGACCTGTTTGACGAGACCCGCGCACTGGCACCGGCCACCGACCGCGCGCGCCGCAGGGTGGACGCCGAAGCGCGTGTGCGCTGGTGGGGACGCAGGCAGGCCTTGCGTGTGGGCACACGGGCGAGCATCCTGCGCATCCCCGGCATCTATGCGCTGGACCGTGATGGCGGCGACCCGCGCGAGCGTGTGCGCAAGGGCAGCCCTGTGCTGGCACGCGAGGATGACGTGTATACCAACCACATCCATGCCGATGACCTGGCGCGTGCCTGCCAGGCAGCCTTGTGGCGAGGTCGCCCTGGCCGCGTGGTGCACGCCAGCGATGACACCGAGATGCGCATGGGCGACTACTTCGACTGGGTGGCCGACCACTTTGGTTTGCCTCGGCCACCCCGGGTCAGCCGAGCCGAGGCCCTGGCCAGCCTGAGCCCCGTGCAGATGAGCTTCATGAGCGAGTCTCGGCGCTTGCACAACCAGCGGCTCAAAACCGAGCTTCGACTGACCTTGCGTTACCCCACGATACAAGTCGGGCTGGCGCATTCCCTCTCCTAGGGGTGTCCGAATCCCCGTGTGAAAGGCGGGGCGGTGATATCGTCGCCGCTTTCATCTTTTCATCACACCAACAGCAAAGAGGGTCTGCCTATGCCCATTCGTCGTGCCGTGGCCGCTGCCAGCATCGCCTTGATCGCCGTTTTGTCGGCCACGTCTGCCCAAGCCTATGACCGCGTGGTCGTGTTCGGTGACAGCCTGTCCGACAACGGCAACCTGGCCCAGAAGTTCGGTGGCGCCGTGCCGGGCGCGCCGTATGTCAACGGCCGCTTCAGCAATGGCCCCGTGGCGGTGGAAGTGATGGCGACGCAACTGGGCCTGCCTTTGGTTGACTACGCCTATGGCGGCGCCTTGACGGGCACGGGCAACCAGTTCCAGGCCCAGAACCCGCTGGTGGCCAACACCGGCCTGCTCAGTCAGGTCAATAACTTCGCGGCCCAGGGCCCGGCCGATGCCCAGTCGCTGTACGTGGTCTGGGGCGGCGGCAACGATTTCCTGGCCACCATCAACGGCGGCAACTTCAGCAATATCTCGGGCGTCGTCACCACGGCAGTGACCAATCTCGTGACCGAGGTGGGCACCCTGTACGGTGCCGGTGCGCGCGATTTCCTGGTGCCGCTGCTGCCTGATCTGGCCACGACCTTCTATGGCACGTCGGGTGCCTTGCCTGCACCGCTGCTGACCTCGTTGAGCACCAGTTTCAACGCGGCCCTGAACACGCAGTTGAACAAGCTGCAGGCCGTCAGCCCCGGCATGAACCTGACCATCTTCGACACGCCCACGCTGCTGGCTGGCGTGCGCGCGGGCATCGCGGCGTCGGGTGGCGATGTGGTGGACCGCTGCTGGACGGGCGACTACACCGGCGCCAACAACAGCGCGCCGCTGTGTGCCAACCCCGATCAGTACTACCTGTTCGACAAGGTGCACCCCACCGCCTTCGTGCATGACGCCGTGGGGCATGCCTTGGCTGCTGCCGTGCCAGAGCCCACGAGCAGCGGGCTGATGACGGTGGGCCTGGTGTTCACCGGGCTGGCATTGCGCCGCCGCCGCATGGGCTGATAGGGCGCTTGTCCAGGCTGCGCCTCAAGTGGGCGCGGCCGTCTTGGGCTTGAACTTGCACCAGGCGCTGACACCGCACTCCCAGCAGCGTGGCTTGCGGGCCTGGCAGACATAGCGCCCGTGCAAGATCAGCCAATGGTGGGCGTGCACCATGAAGTCCGCTGGCACGCGCTTGAGCAGCTTGTGCTCGACCTCCAGCGGCGTCTTGCCCGGGGCCAGCCCGGTGCGGTTGCCAACGCGGAAGATGTGCGTGTCCACGGCCATGGTGGGTTCGCCAAAGGCCACGTTGAGCACCACGTTGGCGGTCTTGCGGCCCACGCCTGGCAGGGCTTCCAGTTCTTCGCGCGTGCGAGGCACTTCGCCACCATGCCGCTCGATGAGGATGCGGCAGGTCTCCATCAGGTGCTTGGCCTTGCTCTTGTACAGGCCGATGGTCTTGATGTAGTCGCACAGGCCATCCATGCCCAGATCGAGGATCTGTTGCGGCGAGTTGGCCACCGGATAGAGCTTGGCCGTGGCCTTGTTCACGCCCACATCGGTGGCCTGGGCCGACAGCAGCACGGCGGTCAGCAACTCGAAGGGCGTGGTGTAGGCCAGCTCGGTTTCCGGGTGAGGGTTGGCAGCCTGCAGGGTTTCGAAAAAGGCCTGGATGTCGGCCGGCTTCATCAAGGTGCTCATGGCTTGGCTGGCGGCTCCATCGGTTTGATGGGCTGGAGCCCGCCGCAGTCGCTGCCCAGCCACTTGGCCTGGTGCTTCATGTGCATGGTCTGGGCTTGGCCATTGTGTTGCGTGTTGATGTGGATGTCGCTGTTGTAGGCATCGCTGCTGGTGAAGGTGGTGCTGCCTTCGCCATCACTGGGCGGCTGCGTGCAGCTGAACTTCCAGCTCCAGGTGGCGCCGCTGTGCGACATCTCGGTGTTCTTGCAATTGCCCTCGGTTTTTTGCCACTGGTTGCGGTCCAGCATGTCCTTGGTGATGCACATGCGCACCGCCATCTGGCCACCTGCGCCGGGCGTCATTTGCACGCCGCGGGCTTTCATCTGCTCTTCCATGCGGGCCCGCATCTCGGGCGGCAGCTTCTTCATGTTCTCGGCCATCTGCGCCGACATGTCGGGCATGGTCTTGCCATTGACCTCGCGCGACACGGTCGTCATCTCCCACAAGCCGGGCTTGATCGGGGGCGATTCGGCGTGGGCTTGCAGGGCGGTGGACGCGAGCAGGATCAGACTGGCGAGCTTGAGCGGGGACGTGCGCATGGGAGCCTCCTGTTTGAGCGCGAGCATGATGACACAGGACTAAATCAGCACGACGGCGTCCGGCAGTTCGTTGAGGTTGGGGCGGCCGGCCTGCAAAGGGAAATGCTGGCGCAATATCTCGCCCACGGCCTGGACGGCCTGCGTGAGGCCGTCTTCGAAGCGGCCGGCTTGCAGTGCCGTTGACAGCTGCAGGGTGATGTCCTGCCAGGCCTCCGGGCTCGTGCGCGCATGCAGGCCACGGTCGGCCAGGATCTCGATGCGCCGCTCGGCGAGCAGCAGGTAGATGAGCACACCGTTGTTGTGCTCGGTGTCCCAGACGCGCAACTGGCTAAAGAGTGTGACGGCGCGGTCGCGCGAGCTCACGCCATGCCACAGGGCCGAAGCGCTCAGACCGGCTTCGACGCACAGGCGCAGTTCACCCATATGGCGTGCCTCGCTGTCGCGCACGGCTTGCTCCAGCCTTTGCAGGCCTGGCACGGTGAGCCTTCGGCGCGCGTCGGCCGCATCCAGCCAGAGGTGGGTGAACCAGCGTGTGATCGTGTTCATGGGCCTTACCTCACCACCTGCCGGAGGCGCCGCCGCCACCGAAATCGCCGCCACCGCCGGATGACCAGCCGCCACCCGATGAGCCGCCTCCACCCCATCCACCGCCGCCCCAGCCCCCTCCCATGGGCGGGCCACCCCAGCCGCCGGGGCCGCCACGCCCGCCGGAACCGAAGGCCAGCGCAAACAGCGCGGACAGCACCCACGCGACCAGCCCCAGGGCGATGCTGGCTGTCACCAGCCAGACCAGGCCACCGCTGATCACGCCTGTCGCGAAGGCGCCTGCCTTGCGTCCGAAGATGCTGCTGAGGATGCCGAAGATGATGGGCACGCCGATCAGGCCGAAGACCAGCAGGTCGTTGAGCTGAAAGCCATCGTTGCCGTGGCCGCGTCGAGCTTGAGGCGGAGCGGATGGCAAGGGCAGGTTCTCGCCCTGGACGCGGGCGATCAACTGGTCCACGCCCTGGTTGAGGCCGCCTGCATAGTCGCCCGCCTGGAAGGCTGGCTTGATGGCCTGCTCGATGATGCGGCTGGCGGCGAGATCAGGCACGGCGCCTTCCAGGGCTTTGGCCACCTCAATGCGGATGCGGTGGTCCTGCTTGGCCACGATCAGCAACAGGCCATCGCCCACGTCGCGTCGGCCGATCTTCCAGGTATCGCCCACGCGCTGCGCATAGGCCGCGATGTCTTCGGGCTGTGTGGTGGGCACCAGCAGCACGACGAGCTGGGTGCCGTGGGCCTGCTCGAAGCCCGCGAGCTTTTGCTCCAGTGCCTGAGTCTGAGCGGGCGTGAGCGTCTGGCTCTGGTCGATGACGTGGCCGCTCAAGGGCGGCACGGGCAGCACGTCGCTGGTGGTGTCTGCCCAGCTTGGTGTGGTCAGCAGCCACAGGAGGCTGGCGATCAGCGCCACCCAGAAACGGGCGCCAAGGTTGAGCACGCCCTGCCTCACTTCTTGTTGAAGTCCACCGTGGGCGGCGTCGAGATCTGCGCTTCGTTCTGCACCGTGAAGTTGGGTTTGACCTCGTAGTGGAAGACCATGGCCGTGAGGTTCGAGGGGAAGCTGCGGGCCAGCACGTTGTAGTCCTGCACGGACTTGATGTAGCGGTTGCGGGCCACGGTGATGCGGTTTTCGGTGCCTTCGAGCTGCACGCGCAGGTCCTGGAAGCCCTGGTTGGCCTTGAGGCTGGGGTAGTTCTCGCTGACCACCAGCAGGCGTGACAAGGCGCCCGACAACTCGCCTTGCGCTTGCTGGAACTTGTTGAAGGCTTCGGGGTTGTTGATCAGCTCGGGCGTGGCCTGGATGCTCGTGGCCTTTGCGCGGGCTTCAACCACCTTGGTGAGTGTGTCCTGCTCGAAAGCGGCTTCGCCCTTGACCGTGGCCACGATGTTGGGAACGAGGTCGGCACGGCGTTGGTACTGGTTGAGCACCTCGGACCAGGCGGACTTGGTCTGTTCGTCCAGGCGCTGGAAGTCGTTGTAGCCGCAGCCGGTGAGGGACGTGGCCAAGGCCAGGGCAGAACCAGCCAGGGCCAAGCGGCGCAGCGGAGAAGACGTGGCGGCAGTCATCACGGAAAACCTTTCTTGCAGGGCTGTCAAGGCATGGAGCTTAGGGGATTTTGGGGCGGCTTTCGCGGTGGGCCCTTGATGTCGACCAAGCCAGGGTGATTCAGTCTGCGGGAACCCAGTTGTAGGCCGCCAGCGAATCGACGACGGCCTGCTGGGCGGGCGACACCGGCTGCTCCGCCTGCAGCAGGATACTGACCTCGCGTTCGATCACGCAATCTCCTGTGTAGACGAAGGCCAGGCCGGCTTCGCGCGCGATGGACTCGGGCATGAAGGCGATCCCGAAGTTCGAGCGCACCATGGCCTGGATCCAGTCCTCGCGAGGCGACTGCTGCACGACGTCGACATCCACGCCCCGGTCACGCATCAGGCGCTCAATGTAGTTCGAGAACTCGCAGTGGATGCGCTCGCAATAGCGTTCTCGGTTGAGCTCGCTCATGTCGATGTGCGTGCGGCCGTTGAAACGGTGGTCGTTGCCGATGGCCACCACATAGTGCTCGCGAAACAGCGGCTGGGTGGTGAATCGCTTGGGTGTTTCGTAGGGGGAGCACATCACGCCCAGGTCGATGTCGTTGCGGTCCAGCGCGTCGGTGAGGGCTTCGAGGTTGCCTTCGCGAAAGCTCATGTCGATGGACAGCGGGCCATCCTGGCACTGGGCGAAGCCGGGCAGGATCATGTCGAAGTCGATGGTGCACATCACGCCAATGCGCACCAGCTCCTTTTGCTCGCGCGAGAGGCGGCGGGCCTGCTCACGGGTCTGGTTGGCCGTCTCGAAGATCTGCCTGAAATTGGGCAGCACGGCGCGGCCCAGATCGGTCAATACCACGGGGCTGCGGGTGCGGTCGAACAGGCGCCCGCCCATGACTTCTTCCAGGCGCTTGATGGCCTTGGTCAAGGCAGGCTGGGAAACGAAGCAGCGCTCCGACGCCCGCGTGAAATTCTGGGTGTCGACCACGGCCAGGAAATAGCGGATCTGGTAGAGCTCCATGCGGTTTTTCCTCCTGAGGGCAGCGCATTTCGGGGTGATTGGGGGCTCGTGGCAGCGAGTGTAGCCATACGCTCATAACCGCTGTGTATCGCATGATGAATTCATCCCATTTCCCACGCAAGCGCTGGCTTTCTAAGCTTCGCTCCATTGAAAACGGATGGAGGCGATCATGCAGGACAGGACCCTTGTGGTGGTGGGCGGCGGCTTCGCGGGAACCACCCTGGTGCGCGCGCTGGAAAAGCGATTGCCGCAGGACTGGCAACTGGTGCTGATCAGCGAGGAGAGTTACACCACCTTCAACCCCATGCTGCCGGAAGTGGTGGGCGCGGCGGTGTTCCCGGAACATGTGATCGCGCCCCTGCGCCCGATGCTCACGCGCACCCGCTTCATCATGGGGCGTTTGACCGAGGTGGAGCGCAGTGCCAGGCGCCTGCGTTGCACGACCTTGACGGGGCAGTTGGACCTGCGCTTTGCACACCTGGTGCTGGCCTTCGGCACGAGAGCCCACATTGACATCCTCCCCGGCATGGCCGAGCACGGCCTGCCCTTAAAACTGGTGGGTGACGCCTTGCACATCCGCAACAAGGTCTTGCAGCGCATGGCCAGTGTGGAACTGTGCGAAGAGGGCGACCCGGCTCGCCGCGAGCATGGCCACATCGTGGTGGTGGGTGGCGGCTTTTCTGGTGTGGAGGTGGCCGGTGCCCTGGCCGACTTCATGCGCGAAGGGCAGCGCTACTACCCTGGTATCCGGTGTGGCGAGTTGAGCGTGACCCTGCTGCACGACGGTGAGCGCCTCTTGCCGGAGTTGCCCGCACCACTTGGCCTGGCCGCCGGTCGTTCGCTCATGCAGCGCGGCGTGGACGTGCGGGTTGGTGCGCGTGTGGTGCAGGTGGACGGTAGCAGCGTCACCTTGGCCGACGGCAGTCGACTGTCGGCACGGACCGTGATCTGCACCGTGGGCACGCGCATCAATCCGGTGGCTCAGCAACTGGGCTTGCCGGTGCTGCGGGGCCGCATCCAGACCTTGCCCGATTGCGCTGTGGACACTGCGCGCGATGTCTGGGCGCTGGGTGACTGCGCGGCCGTGCCCAATGCCGTGGACGGCGGCGTGTCGCCACCCACGGCGCAGTTCGCGGTGGCCCAGGCGCGGCATCTGGCCGACAACCTGGTGGCGCATCTCAAGGGCCACACCACACAGCCTTTCAGCTACAGATCCAAAGGAATGATGGCCACAACGGGCCACCACAAGGGTGTGGCCGATGCCTTCGGCCTGCACCTGAGCGGACTGTCGGCTTGGCTCCTGTGGCGGGCCTATTACCTGTCACGCATGCCCAGCTTCGGGCGAAAGCTGCGCATCTGGGTCGAGTGGACCTGGAGCCTGTTCTTCCCCGCCGACATCACCCACCTGCGCTTCACGCGCACCCATGAAGTCGATTCCACCACGCAATGCTAGGAGAGCACCATGTTGAAAAACCGTTCCGTCATCGTCACCGGCTCCACTTCGGGCATCGGCCTGGGCATCGCGCGCGCTTTTGCCGCGCAGGGCGCCAACGTCGTCCTCAACGGCTTTGGCCGGGCCGAGGAGATCGAGCAGATCCGCCAGGAGATGGCCAGTACCTTTGGCGTCAAGGTCCTCTACGACCCGGCCGACATGAGCAAGCCCGAACAGGTGCGTGCGCTGGCCAGGCTGGCCATCGAGGTCTTCGGCCAGGTGGACATCATCGTCAACAACGCGGGTGTGCAGCATGTGGCGCCCATCGAGTCCTTCCCCGATGAGAAATGGGACGCGATCATCGCGATCAACCTCTCGTCGGCCTACCACCTCATCAAGGCCGTGCTGCCCGGCATGAAGGCGCGGGGCTTTGGCCGCATCATCAATGTGGCCTCGGCCCATGGCCTGACGGCCTCGCCGTTCAAGTCGGCCTATGTGGCGGCCAAACACGGCCTGATCGGGCTGTCCAAGACCGTGGCCATCGAGGTGGCCAACGATGGCATTACCAGCAATACCATCTGCCCGGGCTACGTCAAGACGCCGCTTGTGGAGCAGCAGATCGCCGACCAGGCCAAGGTGCATGGCATATCGCCTGAGCAGGTGGTGCGTGATGTGATGCTCTCGCACCAGGCACGCAAGGCCTTTGTGCAGGTGGAAGAGCTGGCCGCCCTGGCCGTGTTCCTGGCCTCGGAGCAGGCCGCGTCGATGACCGGTGCCGCCATTGCGATGGATGGCGGCTGGACCCTGCACTGAGCGAGGCCGTCATGTATCAGAACTTCAATGAACAGGTGGCGGCGTTGCGGCCGCAACTGGTGAGCCTGGCGCGCCGCAAGCTGCGTAACGAGGCTTGGGCCGAAGATGCCGTGTCGGACACCATCCTGGCGGCGCTGGAGCGGCCCATGGCCTTTGCGGGGCATTCGCAACTGCGTACCTGGCTGGTTGGCGTACTCAAGCACAAGCTGGTGGACCAGTTGCGCCACCATGGTTCGCAGGCCATCACGAGCCTGCCCAGCGATGAGGGCGACGAGTTGCCCGATGACGGGGTGCAGCCTGGCCACGCGGCCGTCGAATGGCGTGACCCGGCCGCTTGCGTGCAGGAAAAGCAGATGCTGATTCGTTTCGATGCCTGCCTGCGGTCGCTGCCCGCACAGCAAGCCAAGGCCTTCGTGCTGCGGGACTGCATGGAGCTCGATACTCAGGAGGTCTGCAAGACGCTCGGCATCAGCGCGGGCAACCTGTCGGTGATGCTGCATCGCACGAGGCGCCGCCTGCGTGAAGCGGTGGCATTGACTTGAACCGCGAAAAGCACACACTCGATCAACAAAGGCAGACAGGAGAAGCCGTCATGGCCAAGACCAATGCGATCCCGAAACAAACCCAATCTCATGACTTGCCTGGCCAGGTGGTGCTGGTGCTGCAAGGCGGCGGCGCACTGGGTGCCTATCAGCTGGGCGTGTACCAGGCGATGCACGAGGCCGGCATCGAGCCCGACTGGGTGGTGGGCACCTCGATCGGGGCGATCAATGGCGCCATCATCGCGGGCAACCCGCCCGAGCAGCGCATGGCGCGCCTGCACGCGTTCTGGGACCGCATGGAGATCGAGGGCTCCGCCTGGTTTGGCGCTGGCCAGGGCGGTGTGGCAGGTGCCTGGGTGAACCAGGTCATGAGCAACCTGCGCACCATCAGTGGTGGTCTGCCGGGCTTCTTTCGGCCCAGCGTGGCCGGCATGATGGGTGCGCATGCGCCCGTGGGCATCGAGCACGCAGCCTACTACAGCACGGCCCCCTTGCAAGAGACGCTGACGGATCTCATCGACACCGATTACCTCGACAGCCTGGCGACGCGCCTGACCGTGGGTGCCGTGAATGCCCGCACCGGTGCCATGACCTACTTTGATAGCAAGCGCGCACCCTTGCACTTGGCGCACGTCATGGCTTCCGGTGCCTTGCCGCCAGCTTTCCCGGCCGTGCGCATCGACGGTGAACCGTACTGGGATGGCGGCATCTACTCCAACACACCGACCGAAGTCGTGCTCGATGACAACCCGCGCCGGGACTCGGTGATCTTTTCGGTTCAGTTGTGGAACCCGCTGGGTCCCGAACCTGAAACGCTCTGGCAGATCAATGGGCGCCAGAAGGACATCCAGTTCTCCAGCCGGTCTGCCAGCCATGTGGCCGAGCAGCAGAAGATCCACAAGCTGCGCCACATCATCCGCGAGCTGGTCAAGCATTTGCCCGATGAATGCCATCGTGATCCCGATGTGAAGGAGCTGGCCTCGTGGGGCTGCGGCACGACCATGCACATGGTGCAATTGACCGCGCCTCGCCTGCCCAACGAGGACCAGACCAAGGACATCGACTTCACGCACCGGGGCATCACCGCACGTTGGGCCGCGGGGCATGCAGATGCACTGCGGGCCATCGAGCAAGCGCCCTGGCGGCAGGCCGTGGACCCACGCGACGGCGTGGTGATCCACGACATCCGCTGACCGCGAGCAAGGCAGATCATCATGGACGCACGCATGGCCCTGCTGCTGCCTGGCAGCATTGTGTTTGCCGCGCTGATGGGCTTCGCCATCCAGCGTGGTGCCACCTGCACGGTGGCTGCGGTGGACGAGGTGGTGAACCAGCGCCGGGCGCAGCGGCTTGGCAGCCTAGCCGAAGCTGCGCTGTGGGTGGGTCTGGGTGCGCTGTTGTTGCGCCATGCTGGCTGGCAGGTGCCTCTGCCAATGGGGCATGAAGCTGGCTGGCGCACCGTGCTGGGCGGGGTGCTGCTGGGCGGTGGGGCCTATGTCAACCGGGCTTGCGTGTTCGGTGCGATTGCGCGCTGGTCCAATGGGGAGTGGGCTTATGTGGCCACCCCTCTGGGCTTCTTTGTCGGGTGTTGGTTGTTCCTGCGCGTGCTGGCCAGCATGGCAGCACCGGTGTCGCCTCAGATGGCGCCGGCGCTGGCCCTGCCTGGGTGGGCTGTGGTCTTGCTGGTGGTTGTGCTGGTGGTGCGTGTGAGCGTGGGTGGCTTGCGGGCCTGGTCGAGGACGTCTTGCGAAACCAGTACACGGTCCATCTTCCAGCGCGCCCGCCACATGGCGGCGGCCTTGTGGCGACCTGCGCCCGCCACCATCGTGATCGGCCTGAGCTTTCTGGCCATGATGTTGATGGCCGGGCCTTGGGCCTACACCGAACTGCTCAGCGAGTGGGCGGCCGGCATGGCCCGCGAGACCTGGATGCGGGCCCTGCTGGCAGCCGCCTTGTTCGGCGGTGCCGCGCTGGGCGGCTGGCGGGCGGGCAAGTGGACCTGGCACTTGCGTGGCCGTGTGCCCGCGAGCCTGTGGTTGCGTTGCCTGCTGGGTGGCGCATTCATGGGCCTGGGCAGCCTGCTCATCCCCGGTGGCAACGATGGCCTGATCCTGGTCGGGATGCCTTTGCTGTGGCCCTATGCATGGCTGGCGTTCGGCAGCATGTGCCTGACTATCGCGGGCTTGATGGCCTGCCAGAAGCTCACGCAGTAGCGGCCTTGCGGATCTTGCAGGTGCAGTGCGGGAGCGAAGCCGCTGTCCTGTGCCATCTGCTGGATCATGGCCTGGTTGTACTTCTGGGATTGCTCGGTGTAGATGACCTCGCCGGCCTCGAAGCGCAGCGACAAATCCACACGGGTGCTGTGCACGGTCTGCGAGTCCTGGCTGACCAGGAAGCTGCGGGCCGCGCCGTCGAGTGGTGAGTAGCTGGCGTAGTGACTGAAGCGATCCAGCCGGAAGTTCATGCCCAGCTCGCGGTTGAGCCGCGTGAGCAGGTTGAGGTTGAAGGCGGCCGTCACGCCATCAGGGTCGTTGTAGGCGTTCAGCAGGGTGTGCGGGTTCTTCATCAGATCCAGGCCCAGCAACAGGCCGTCGCCTTCCTGCATGTGGCTGCGGATCATGCGCAGAAAGCCCAGGGCCTCGTCCCGATCCATGTTGCCCAGGTTGCTGCCCATGAACATCACGATCTGGCGGTGCGTGTCGCTGTGCCTGTGCCACCCATAGAAGTAGTCGCCCATGCGCGGTCGCACCTGCTGGCCTGGCAGGCGCTGATCGAAGTTCCTGATCAGGCTGTTGAGTGCGTGAGGCGAGATGTCGACGGGGACGTAGACGAAGTCTGCCTTGGCATGGGCGAAGGCCGCGCACAGGTCGAGGGTCTTGCTGCCATCACCGCTGCCCAGCTCGATCAGCTCGAAGGGGCGGCCATCGGGTGCGAAAGCATCCAGCAAGCGTGGCCACTGGCGGGTCAGGATCTCGCGCTCGGCCTCGGTCAGATAGTAGCCCGGCAATTGCATGATGCGCTGGAACAGCCTGGAGCCCTCCTCGTCGTAGAAGTACATGGCGGGCAGGCGTTTGGGCGTCTGCTTCAAGCCGGCAATGACGCGCAGGGTCAGCTCATTGAGCGGGGGGGCGTTCGACATGTGGGGGCCTCGTCAAGGTTGAATCTTTGGCATGGTCTTCAATCGCGAGCCAGCCGCAAACCCGTGTACTGCCAGCGCATCGGCGGGTGGAAGAAGTTGCGGTAGGTGGCGCGCGCATGGCCTGGCGGCGTCGCGAAGGAGGCGCCTCGCAGCACCATCTGATTGGCCATGAACTTGCCGTTGTATTCGCCGACCGCGCCGGGTGCCTGGCGAAAGCCGGGGTAGGGCAGGTAGGCACTGGCGGTCCATTCCCAACGCTGTCCCCATTGCAGGCGCGACTGGGCCGCTTCCCATTCGAACTCGGTGGGCAGACGACAGCCAGCCCATTGCGCGAAGGCATGTGCTTCATAGTGGCTGATGTGGGTGACGGGCGTGCCAGGCAGCAGCGCTTGAGGCCCGGTCAAGGTGTAGTGTGCCCAGCCTAGCACGGCGTGCTCATCGCGAGACCAGTACATGGGCGCCTCGATGCCTTCGGCTTGCAGCCAGTCCCAGCCTTCGGCGTGCCAGAGCTCGGGGCGCTGGTAGCCGCGGTCTTCGATGAAGGCCAGGTAGGCCAGGTTGTCGACCAACTGGCGCTGGATCTGAAAGGGCCGCAAGTGCTGCAGGTGCCGGCCGCCTTCGTTGTCAAAGGCAAAGCCTGCGCCTTCATGCCCCATGGCATGCAGACCACCCTCCATGTCCAGCCAATCAGACTCATCTTGCATGCCGGTGGCGCGGTGCTCATCCACCAGGTTCCATGTCGCGACCTGGCCGCTGGCATAAGGCGGCTGCAATGGGTTGCCGCCCAGGATGGCCTTGATGTCGGTGAGCAGCAGTTCCTGATGCTGTTGCTCATGTTGCAGGCCCAGCTCGATCAGTTCCATCACCTCATGGCTCAGGTTTTCGCGCAGGCAGGCCACCATGCATTCGTCGATGTGCTGCCGATAGTGCAAGATCTCATCAACCGTTGGGCGGCTCAGGTGGCCTCTGTGTTGGCGCGCAACCCGCTCGCCCACGGTTTCGTAATAGCTGTTGAAGAGATAGGCATAGCGGGGATGCCATGGGGACTGTTTGGGCCGCACGCGAGCCAGCACGAAGGTCTCGAAGAACCAGCTCGTGTGAGCCAGATGCCATTTGGGCGGGCTGGCATAGACCACCGGTTGCGGCACGTGGTCTTCCACGGCCAAGGGGCGGCACAAGGCCTCGCTGGTTGCGCGGATGGGCAGGTAGCGTTCCAGCAGGCTGGCGCCCGTCACGGGAGAAGAAGGTGGCATGAGGGGAATCCCGACAGCAATACATGTCTTGGCGGCCCACGGCGCCAAGCTTCATGCGTGCATGGTCGTACGAGCCCTGCTACTTCTTACAGCGCGAGCATCCGACAGCATCTCGTGGCTGTCAATGGACGCAAGCCCCTGACCGCCAGGAGGCCGTCAAGGTTGGGGGAGGGCGGCTTGCCAGTCAGGCCGCCCGGGCGTCCAGCAGGTGGCAGGACAACACCTCGTGGGCGCGCGACTTGGGATAACGATCGCGCACAATCTGAATCGCACCGACGGGGGTGTCGGCCAGGACCTTGAGAACGCGTTTGACCGCCTGCTGAGAAGGGGTGATCACGACCAGGGTCGAGACCTCGAAAATTCGCAGGGCAGGTTCAATGGCAAGGTTCATCAAAGCGCGCATGGCATCTCCACTTCATGGCCTGCAGCGCTGAGGCTGGCCATGACACCGATGATGCATTTTGCGGGCCAGCTGTGTCAGAGGAGTGACCCCACAAGCGGGGGTGTTGCAGCCACGCATGACCGCGTGTTTGCACAAATTTTCACGGTGCGACCACTTGTATGAATGGTGTGGAAACCCTTCGCTGCCAAAGTAGTGCAGTCTGGTGCCGCGAATTGTCTGCATTGGTGCATTTGGCACCGCGGCTCTGATGCCTCAGGGCTGCTGACGTCGTGCGCGTGCACGCGCCAAAGCGGCTTCGATGACCGCCCGCTTCTTGTCGAGCTCAACCGGGTCGGTCAGCTTGGAGGCCTCTTCCAGATGCGCCAGCTTGTGTTCGGCCTTGGCCTGCAAGCGCGCCTCCTGCTCGCCCCTGGCACGCTCTATGCGGACCTGGTGAAAGGTGTAGCGTTGCCGGGCCTGGTCTGCCAGCTCCCGTGGCCATGCCGCCCAACCGGTTGGTGCGGGCTGAGCTCTGTGCGCAGGCACCAGCGAGATGCAGTCCACCGGGCACACCGGGATGCACAGTTCGCAGCCTGTGCACTGGTCTTCGATGACCGTGTGCATGTGCTTGTTGGTGCCGATGATGGCGTCGACCGGGCAGGCCTTGATGCACAAGGTGCAGCCGATGCACCAGTCCTCGTCGATCACAGCCATCGTGCGCGGGCCCTCCAGACCATGGGCTTCACTCAAAGGCAGTTCAGGCAGGCCGGTCAGTTGCGCCAGGCGCTTGATGCCCTCGGCACCACCGGGCGGGCACTGATTGATGCCCGCCTCGCCCTTTGAGATGGCCTGGGCGTAGTGCGCGCAGTCGGGATAGCCGCAGCGCGTGCATTGCGTCTGCGGCAAAAGGTCGTTGATCTTGTCGGCGTCCAGCATGATGGCGCCGCAGTGTACAAGCCCCGCGCCGTGACACGCACGTGCGGGGCTTCGGTCTCACTGGCTCACTTGTTGTGGGCCAGGATGAAGGCGCGGATCTCGGGGTAGGCCTGCTCGCGCCAGCGGCGGCCGGAGAAGATGCCATAGTGACCGGCGCCCACCACGTCATAGTGCTTGTGACGCGTCTTGGGGATGCCCGTGCACAGCTCGTGCGCGGCGGCGGTCTGGCCTGCGCCAGAGATGTCGTCCAGCTCGCCTTCCACGGTCAGCAGGGCCGTGGTCTTGATGTCCTGCGGCTTGACCAGTTCGTCCTTGCCCTTGGGGTTGCGGACCTTCCAGGTGCCGTTGACCAGGGCGAAGTCCTGGAACACGGTCTTGATGGTGTCGAGGTAGTACTCGGCAGGCATGTCCAGCACGGCGTTGTACTCGTCGTAGAACTGGCGGTGGGCATCGGCGCTGTCGCCATCGCCGCGCACCAGGTCCAGGAAGTAATCGTAGTGCGAATTGGCGTGACGATCAGGGTTCATGGCCACGAAACCCGTGTGCTGCAGGAAACCCGGGTACACGCGACGCGAGGCGCCGGGGTAGTTGGGCGGCACACGGTAGATCACATTGGTCTCGAACCACTCGAAGCTCTTGTTCATGGCCAGGTTGTTGACCGCCGTGGGCGATTTGCGCGCGTCGATCGGGCCGCCCATCATGGTCATGGTCTTGGGCGTCGCCTCGCCGCGGCTGGCCATCAGCGAGACGGCAGCCAGCACGGGCACCGTGGGTTGGCACACCGAGATCACATGCACATTGGGGCCGATCTTGCGGATGAAGTCCTGCACGTAGTTGACGTAGTCATCCAGGTGGAAGGGGCCGTCTTCGAGCGGCACCATGCGGGCGTCGATCCAGTCGGTGATGTAGACCTTGTGGTCCTGCAGCAGGGTGCGCACGGTGTCGCGCAGCAGGGTCGAGTGGTGACCCGACAGCGGTGCCACCACCAGCACGGAAGGCTGGTCGCGCATCTTTTCGAGCAGCTTGGCGTCATCGGTGAAGCGCTTGAAGCGCAGCAGCTTGCAGAAAGGCTTTTCTTCGACGACCTGTTCCTGGATGACGACGTCGGTGCCCTGAACGGTCACGCTGTTGATGCCGAACTCGGGCTTTTCGTATTCCTTGGTCAGGCGGTGGATCAGATCGAAGCCGGCCGAGACACGGTGCGCCGAGGGCAGCTGCGCCAGGGGCGACAGGGGGTTGCTGTAGAGCTTGGACGCGGCGCTGGCGAATTCGGAGAAGGGGCTGATCCAGGCGCGGTTGGTTTCGTAGATCTGATAGAGCATGGCGTGGCCTTTTGCCTTTTGGGACTGCTAGTGCGAACACATGAAGGTGAGAACACCCGTTTTCAACAGCATGGTGCAGTGCAGCATAGTTGAGTTTTTCAATATTTGCACTTCTTTGGGTCTTTAGAGCAAGGCAACAAGGGCACGAACAACGTGCATTTTCCACACGCCTTTGTCATTTAACGGCGTCCGGTTTGCGCCGTGCTTTGCCCCATTAAAGCAGGGGGTGGGCAACCCCGGATTGGGGGGGCGCCGATCTACTGGTTTTCACGCAATTAAGTTAACGTTTCATTACGCCGTGTTTCTTATTGTGAAACATTGGCGTCCGGGTCACCAGTTTTCTAGAAACGTGCTCAGAGAGGTCATGATGAACATCAAGTTGCCACCTTATGCCGGATTGCGCCAGGCCGCAGCCCGTGTCGCCTTGCTGGGGCTGACGGCCTGGCCCCTCATGCCGGTGCAGGCTGCCCTGGATACCTACGTCAAGGGCTCTTTCGGCCCTGTGGTGAACTGGCCCCTCATTCCCATCCACGTCGTCCTGCTGCCCGATGGCCGCGTGCTGGGCTACGGCACGGACGGCAAGGGCAACCAGACCGGGCAATTTACATACGACGTCTGGGATCCCGCCAAAGGCACGGGCACCGACTCGCACCTCACGCTGCCCAACACCACGGGCACGGACACCTTCTGCAGCGGCCAGGTTGTGCTGCCGGCCAGTGGCGCCGTCTTGCTGACCGGGGGGGACAAGACCGTCAATGGCGTGCGCAACTACTCCGTCAACGACGTCAACCTGTTCGACTACCGCTCTTCGGCACTGTATTCGGCACAGCAGCCGATGACCTACTTGCGCTGGTACCCCACGGTGCTGACCACCGCTGCGGGTGAGGTGCTGGTGCTGGGTGGTCGCGCCGACCCCAATACCGCCGTGCCCACGCCCGAGGTCTACACCGAAGGATCGGGCTGGCGCAGCCTGACATCCGCTGTCAGCGACGATGCCTATGGCGTCAAGAACTGGAGCTACCCCCGTGCCTGGCAGGCGCCCAACGGCAAGGTTTTCATCGCCACCAAATGGGGCGGCACCTACTACCTGGACCCGACCGGAACAGGCAAGCTGGAGACCACCAGCCTGACACTGGCGGCCAGCGATGAATACCTCACCAGCGTGATGTTTGCTCCGGGCAAGATCCTGTCCTTCCGCAAGCTCAACAAGGCCGTGGTGATCGACATCAACGGCGCCACGCCCAAGTCCACCAACGTGGCCGGTGTGGGGCAGGACCGCTACCACGGCTCCGCCACGGTGATGGCCGATGGCAAGGTGTTCGTCAGTGGTGGCTCGATGGTGTCCAATGTGGCCAACGGCGTGGCCTACACAGCCAAGATCTGGAACCCAGCCAACAATGGCTGGACCACGGCGGCCACGGCAGCCAAGATGCGGCTCTACCACTCTGTGTCCATGTTGCTGCCCGATGGCCGTGTGTTGACTGCAGGTGGTGGTGCACCGGGCCCGGTCATCAACCTCAACGGCGAGATTTACACGCCGCCGTATTTGTACCAGCAGGACTGGACGGCCACCTTGGCTGCCCGCCCCAGCATCACCTCGGCACCTGCCACGATGAGCTGGGGGCAAGCCATCAAGGTGACGGCTGATGTTGCCGGTGTCAGCAAGGTCACGCTGGTGAGAACAGGCTCGGTGACCCACACGGTGGACTTCGACCAGCGCTTCATCAACCTGAGCTTCACGGCCTCGGGCACGAACCTGACGGTGACCACGCCGGCATCGGCCACGGTGGCGCCTCCCGGCTACTACATGCTCTTCGTGTTCAATAGCGCAGGTGTGCCTTCGGTGGCCAAGATCATCAAGCTGGGCTGAGCATCGCCGATGCAAATTGTGTTCGAGCCCAAAAGAAGCAAAACCCCGCCAAGGCGGGGTTTTTTGTTGCCGGCGAAGGCCTTGATCAGGCTTGCTTGCGGCGTGTGGAGACCAGACCGATCAAACCCAGCGCGGCCAGGATCAGTCCCATGGACGAGGGCTCGGGCACGGCGCTGATGTTGTCGAAGCCAGCGGCATTGGCCGAGGCCGTGATGTCGAAGGACAGGGCGGTGCCGGAGAAGCTGAAGTTCACCGGCGTCCACACGTCATAAGACGAGCCGTTGGCCACCATGTTGAACGTGCCCAGCAGGGTGCCGGTGCCATTCAGACCCGAGTAGGCCTTGACCGCGCCTACGATGTCCACGGGCGAGGCATAGTAGAAGGACAGCAGGCCGTCAACGCCATTGGCCACATTGATGTAGGCCGTGGTGTTCACCGTGCCGTCGAGCTGGGCCATGGCCACGCCCAGGGGCGAGGGGGCATTGCTGTAGTACGACGAACCGAAGGCGGGGTCGTTCGAGAAACCCAGCACATTGGTGAAGGTGACGCCGCTGGCGGCGTAGGTGTTGTCCACGGCTTCACCGTAGGACCAGTTCTTTTCGAAGTCCACCAGGAAAGGCGTGGCGGCGGACGACAGGGCAGGTGCTGCGGCGAGGGCAAGCAAAGTCAAAGCAGAAGACAGCTTCATGACGTACTCCAAGAGAAAAAAGGTGTTGCTTGAGGGGGCGGCAGCAGACAACAAAAACCGACTTGAGGCTAAAGGCCTATGGCGACAGGTGTGTGACGGCCCTGGTGTGCCGAGCGGGGGGCGCTTTCCAGTCTGGTTGCCGCTCGGGCCAGCGTTGACGTTGTCAGTTAATAACTGACTTGTTTACCGGCGCCATCTGAATGCCGGACATTGGTGTTGTGAATCAGCCCCTGGAGCCGCTTGTGTGGTGCGTTCGGCGCATGGATGGCCGAGTTCGTTCACGGTCGAGTCACTTGGGCTCTTTAGGCTGAGTTCACGGTCTTGATGCGCTGCTGCCTGTGTGGCGTCGGTGCAAGAGGCTCGTGCTTTGTTTGGCGGCAGGCACGCAATCCCCATCCATCCTCTCCCCACTTCTCTGTTTTATGGAGCAGTCCATGCAATCTCGTTTCAACAAGCACCAGGTTGCCCTCGCGGTTGTGACCTTCCTGGGCACCACGACCTCGCTGGTCGCACCCACGGCCGCCACGGCCGCCACCAAGGTCGCCGGCAACTACGTCGCAGGCGACTTCCACAACCACACCACCTGCTCGGATGGCACCATCTCGATGCAGAAACTGATCAAGAAGGCCACGGACAAGAACCCCGGCAACTGGGGTCTGGACTGGTTCGTGCAAGCCGGCCACGGCGGCAATGGCAACCGCAACTGCACGCTGGTCGAAGACGCTTCGCTGAGCACGCCGGCCTATCCCTACGTGGTAGGCCAAGGTCCCAACACCACTTGGGCTGCCAGCATCGGCTCTGCCAATTTGAAGGGTGACGGCGCCGCTGCCAGCGGCAACATGTGGCGTTGGCAATCGCTGCAGGAGTACCAATACCAGGTCGTTGAATACCTCAGCGCCTTGAACAACACGCCGCTGTTCATCGGCATGGAGTCCGTTGTGGCCGGTCACGAGCACACATCGATGTCGGTGATCACCGGCCAGATGCCCGCTTCGCTGGACACGGCCGTTCTGCCCACCACCCCTGGCTACACTGCCCTGGGCAATGCCAACGCGTTGGCTCAATGGAGCTACTGCTTTGACCGTGGCGATACCGACACCAGCCGTGGCACCACCAACCAGTGGAACTGCTCGGTGACCGGCAGCCTCAATGGCGCCGATCCGAGCTGGAATGCCACTGCCATGAAGCTGATGCCCTCGGGCAGCGGCGTGGGCAGTGGTGTGGGCACCAAGGGCCACAACAAGACCCTGGAAGCCCTGAAGTGGATGGCGCAGAACCACGGTACTGGCAGCTACTACATCCCCGCTCACTTGGAGCGCGCTGGTCCCTTCAACCCGGACAGCAACAACGGCTTCAATGTCGAAAGCCTGCGTGACTTCAACAACACCGCGCCCAACGTGGCCTTCGGCTTCGAGACCCAGCCTGGTCATGGTGCGTCGTCCGAGCGTGGTGAGTACAAGCAGCTGCGCAACGGCTTTACCGGTTCTACCGTCAATGTGGACTCGGTGGGCGGCACGACCTACGGCGGTACCGGCGTGTACGGTGCCGTGATCGGTGGCGTGTGGGATGCCCTGCTGGGTGAAGGCCGCAACTGGTGGTTCTTCGCCAGCTCCGACTGGCACAACCGCGGTATCTTTGGCCCGGATGACCGCCGCTCCACGCAGGACTTCCAGCCTGGTGAGTACCAGCGCAACTACACCATGGTGCGCAATGGCACTGACAAGCTGCGTCCTCAGACCATCGTCGATGGCCTGCGTACCGGCAACAACTGGGCGTCGTCCGGTCAGCTGATCGATCGCCTGTCCTTCGTGGCCTGCTCGTCCTATGCTGGTCTGGGTGCCCGCACCAACGCCTCGGTCGAAGCCTTGGCATTGGATGCCGCCACGAAGAACAAAGACGTGAGCGCCACCGGTTGCGCCACCATGGGCGAGAAGCTGGTTGTGCGTCCCGGTGCCGACATCATCGTGTCCATCGTGGCGCGTGATCCTGCTGGCGCCAACAACTCGCCTTACTCCTTCCCCAACCCCTCGCTGATGCAGATCGGTGTGAACCAGCCGCTGAACATGCCCGTGCTGGACCACATCGACGTGATCCGTGGCTTGGTGACGGGCTATCGTCAACCCGGTTCGGCTGACTATGCTGGTGAATGGCCGCGCAACACCAACTGGCTGCACACCGATGGCACGACGGCCGACCTGTCTGTGGTGCCCGCTGCTGCCAAGAACACGACCGCTGCCTTGCTGAAGACGTTCAGCGCTGCTGCGGGCGCGTCGGCCTGGACCGTGGCCACCTCCAGCGTGGACGGCACCCCGTTCCTGAAGATGACCTTCCGCATCCCTGCTGTGCAGGCTTCTCAATACGTGCGTCTGCGTGGCTCCAACCTGCCCGCCGCCGTGCCGTATGAGACCGATGCCAGCGGCAACCCGCTGTCGGACTTCTACACGAACACGACCTCGGCCAGCAGCCAGCTGCGCATTCCCTGCACGACCGTGGGCACCAATGTGCCGACCAACGCGGTCACCTGGACAGCGGCTTCGGGCCTGATCGACGGTTGCCCGGCCCACCTGCCTGTTGTCAGCGGCCAGAAGATGGTGGCTTACGACGTGGCAGCCTGGTCTGACCTCTGGTTCTACAGCAACCCGATCTACGTCGAAGTGAACGGTTCCACCATCGTGGCTGGCGTGAACTGAGCGACACCCTGATCCTTCGCTGATCTCTTGTGAATGACACCGCGCTTCGTCAGCGCGGTGTCATTTTTCTTGGTCAGAATGAGTTGGCTCAGCGGCCCCTAGGCCATGTTTTTTGATGAAAAGCAGTACCACCATGTCTTCTTCGTCTTCCGCTTCCGTCAATGAGGACGTCCTGGCGCTTGGCACCAGCCCGCGACCGGTCGATACCGGCTCGTCGTCCTCCAGCCCCCGCTGGCTTCGTGAGCCCTTGCTTCATTTCCTGATCCTGGGTGGCCTGCTGTTCGGTGTCGACCATTACCTGGTCACGCGCAGCGACGATCCCCAGAGCATCGTGGTGGGCAAGGCCGTGGACGATGAGGCCAGGCAGCTGTTCAAGGCCAGCCGCGGTCGCGAGCCCGATTCCAAGGAGCTCGAAGCCTTGCGGCGGGTCTGGCTCGACAACGAAGTGCTGTACCGCGAAGGCCTCGCTTTGCAGGTCGACAAGGGCGACACGGCCATCCGCGAGCGTGTGATCTTCAAGGCCCTGAGCGTGATCGACGCCAACACCAAGTTGCCGAAGGCGGATGACAAGCTGCTGCGCGAGTGGTTCGAGGCCCATCGGGCCAAATACGATGAGCCGCCTCGCTATGACTTCCAGGAGGCCGTGCTGTCGGGCGAGTTGTCTGAAGCGCGTGTGCGGGCTTTCGTGGCGACATTGAACACAGGCAATGGCGGCGATCTGGAAGCTGGCTTGCGCGTGTTCAAAGGCCGGCCTCAATCCAATCTTGAACAAAGCTATGGCCCGGACTTCGCCAAGGCTCTGGCTGCTGCCACGCCTGGTGCCTGGTCGGCATTGAAGGCCAAGGACGGCTGGCATGCCGTGCGGGTCGAGACCATCAGCCATGGCAAACCGGCCGTTTATGAAGTCCTGCGCCCAGTGGTCATGCAGGACTGGACGGATGCCACCTTGGCCGAGCAGCGCAGCGCGGCCGTGCGGACCTTGATGAAGAAGTACAAGATCAGGTACGAAGGGGCTGCGAAATGAAGCCGGGCTTGCATGGCGGCTGGTTGCGGCGCCTTGCCGCCGGCTTGCTGATTGGCTTGACTGGACTGGCCACAACAGGGCCGGCGCAGGCACATGAAATGAGCATGGCCGAGATGCAGGTGCGTGAGACAACGCCCGGTGAGTTCGTCTGGCAATGGGGCGCGACCGAAAAGCGCCCAGCCAATGAAGTGCTCACACCCGTGTGGCCCGAGAACTGCCATGAAGACGGCAACCAGCTGCATTGCGGTGAAGACGGCTTGCAGGGCACCTTGGCTGTGAAGGGCATTGGCGACGGCTTCTCCGCGGCGCTGATCAAGGTGTACTGGCGCGACGGGCAGTCACGCGTCTACACGCTCACATCCAGCCAGACCAGCGTGCAGCTCTATGGCGCGGCAGATGACCGCCGAGGCATGGGCGAAATCGCCTCTGCCTACGTGGTGCTGGGCATCGAGCACATCCTGCAGGGCGTGGATCACCTGCTGTTCGTCATTGGCCTGCTTTTCCTGGTTGGCTTCAACCGTCGCCTGCTGTGGACGATCACGGCCTTCACAGCCGCGCACAGCCTGACGCTGATCCTCAGTGCCTTGGGCTGGCTGGTTCTGAGGCCGCCACCTGTGGAGGCTTCGATTGCCTTGTCCATCGTGCTGGTAGCGGGCGAGGCCTTGCACAAGGAGCAGACCATTGCCAGGCGTTGGCCCTCGCTGGTGGCCTTCCTGTTCGGCCTTGTTCATGGCCTGGGCTTTGCCGGTGCGCTCAAGGAAATCGGTCTGCCCGAGAACCACATGCTCGTGGCCTTGCTGACCTTCAATGTCGGTGTGGAGATCGGCCAGTTGATGACCGTGGGCGCAGCCTGGGCGGTGTGGCGTGCGCTATCGAAGTGGCCGCTGATGCTAAAGGCTCGACCGGTGGCACTGTATGGCATCGGCTCCGTGGCCTCCTACTGGGCCTGGAGCCGCGTGGCGGCCATCTTTGCCTGAACGGCTGTTGTATTGAGAGGCGATTCGATCATGGCCCATCCTCCTGACGAAATCATCCCCCTGTTTCCCACGCCCTTCATGCGTTGTCCGGGCCTGATCCCCAAGGGGCTGGTTGATGGCCTGGTGGCGCACTTCAGCGGCATGGCCCTGCAAGACAACAACGCCTCGGCCAATCTGTCGCACACGCAGATGCTCAAGCCCACCGACAGCCCCTTGCTGGTCGATGTGGCCGGGCTGGTCACGCCCAAGCTCGGTGAGTTCGGGGCGCTGCTGTTTGGTGAGCGCATGGCCTGGGCCATCAAGGAGATGTGGGTCAATGTGCTGGACCAGGGTGGTCGTCAGGCGATGCACAACCATGCCAACAGCTTCATCTCCGGTGTGCTGTACCTGACACCCACGCACAACTCGTCTCGTACCGTGTTCATGAAGTCGCCTGGCGGGCACGACTTCTCGTTCAAGAACGACCACGAAGGCGTGGTGACGGGCCCCTACAACGCCGAGAAATGGATCAGCCCCATGCCGCAAGCAGGTGACATGGCGCTGTTCCCCAGCTTTCTGATGCACGCCGTGCCGCCCAACGAAGGGGAGCGCCGCATCTCGCTGGCCTTCAATGCCATTCCCGCTCGACTGGACTCCTGGGGCTATGTCGTCAAGTTCAGCGGTTGAGGACTCGCCCGTCGAGGGCGTGGCTCAAGACGGGGCGCAGGCGGCCACATGGCATCGCCCGGTGGCTTGGCTGCTCATGCTGGCCTCGGGTTTCGCGGGGCTGGGCTATCAACTGGTCTGGACGCAGCAATGCGCCTTGTGGCTGGGGCACGAGTCGGCTGCTGTGCTGGCCGTCGTGGCCGCTTTCTTTGGCGGGATCGCGCTGGGCGCGCTGTGGTTGGGAGGCCGCATCGAGCGCAGCCAGCGGCCGGCACACTGGTATGCCGCCTGCGAGTTGCTGATTGCCTTGTGGGGCGTGACCCTGTTGTGGCTGATGCCCATGGCCAGCGATGTCTTGCTCAGCGCCATGGGCACGCAGCCGTCGCCGCTCAGTCAATGGACTTGGGCCTTTGTTGGTACGCTGGGTCTGCTGTTGCCGGCAACCATGGCCATGGGCGCCACGCTGCCTGCCATCGAGCGGGTGATGACGCTGCAGTTGCGGGAGGCCTTGCCCACCGAACATGCCAATCCAACAAGCGTGCGCCGGTCCATTGCTTCCTATTACGCCAGCAACACACTGGGGGCGGTACTGGGCGTGCTGGCCACGGCTTTCTGGCTGGTCCCGGGTGTGGGCCTGTCGCGCACCGCAGGCCTGTGCGTGATGTTGAACCTGCTGTGCGCCGTGGCAGCCTGGCTGGCCTTTGGCGCAGCCTCGCCATCGACACCAATGAGCGCTGAAGACGAGCGAGTGAAGCTGCCGGCCGCTACCAAGGCGGGCCGAATGCTCTTGTGGCAACTGGCCCTGACGGGCCTGCTGGGCATTGGCTACGAGGTGCTGGTGGTGCGCGTGCTCAGTCAGGTGGCCGAAGACACGGTCTATACCTTTGCCATGCTGCTGGCGGTCTACCTGATCGGCACGGCACTGGGTGCGGCGGCCTACCAGCGTCGCACGCAAGGCGACCAGACCGAGGGGGAGCAAGATGTTCGTGCCTGGACAGACCGCTTGCTGTGGGGCCTGGCCATTGCTTGCGTGCTGGGTGCTTGCAGCCTCTGGGGCAGCGAGTGGCTGTTGACATCCCTGCACCACGTGCTGGGCGACAGCATGGCCGCCGCCGTGGCGGGCGAGGCTGGCATCGCCATCATGGCCTTCGCTTTGCCAACCGTGGCGATGGGCGCCTTGTTCAGCCACCTGAGCGACCAGGCTTGTACACAAGGCATCGGTTTTGGCAAAGCCCTGGGCGTCAACACCTTGGGTGCCGCAGCCGCGCCCTTGGTCTTCGGCGTGCTGCTGGCACCGGCCTTGGGGCCCAAGTGGGCCTTGATGCTGCTGCCTGTCGCGTACATGGCCCTGACACGCTGGCGTGCCGGTGACGATGCCTCCGCAGAACCAACCATGCCTTGGCTGGTGCTGCCTGCTGCACTGGCCTTGCTCGTGGCCCTGTTGGCACCGCCCCTGGCTTTCATCACCATCCCTGAAGGCGGTCACGTGCTGAGCTACCAGGATGGCGTCATGGCCGCCGTCAGCGTGGTCGAAGACGCCGATGGCGTGGCCCGCTTGCGCATCAACAACCGCCAGCAAGAGGGCAGCTCAGCCACCTTGATGGTTGATGGCCGGCAAGCCATCTTGCCCATGTTGCTGCACGCGTCGCCGCACCGCGCCTTGTTCCTGGGCCTGGGTACCGGCGTGACTTCAGGGACGGCAGCCGAAGACCCCGCGCTGTCGGTCGATGCCGTGGAGCTGTTGCCAGAGGTCATCCAGGCCTCCCGCCATTTCGCGCGCGTGTTCGACCGCGATGCCCCCAACGAGCGTCTCCACGTGATGCCGGCCGATGCGCGTCGCTATGTGCGCACGACGAGCGAGCACTACGATCTGGTCATCGCCGACAATTTCCAGCCCGCCCGCAGTGGCTCAGGTGCACTCTACACCGTCGAGCATTTCCGTGCGGTCAAGGCCCGCCTGAATGAGGACGGCCTGTTCTGCCAGTGGCTGCCGCTGCATCAGCTGGACACGGCCACACTGCGCAGCATTGTTCAGTCCTTCATGCTGGTTTATCCGCGTGGCATGGCCATCCTGGCCAACAACAGCCTGGAGACCCCGGTCATCGGCCTGGTCGGCCGCCACGACGATGGCCTGTTCGATGTGGCTGCGCTGCGTTCCAGGCTGGCCCGCAACGTCATGCCCAGAAGCCCCGCAGCATTTGGCATCCATGACGAACTGGCCTTGCTGGGCAGCGTGGTGGCCGGAGCGGATGCGCTCAACCGCTTCGCCTTTGACGTGCGCGCCAACACCGACGATCTGCCCGTGGTGGCTTACAAGGCGCCCCGTATCACCTACGCCCCGCAGACGCAACCAGCAGAGCGCCTGATGGCCCTTCTACAGGAGTGGCGCGCATCGCCTGAAGACGTGCTGTCGTCGCCGCAGGCCGACCCTGCCTTGAGCAAGCGCCTGGCCGACTACTGGCTGGCCCGCAATCAGTTCCTCGAAGCGGGCCAGCATATCCAGCCCACCGCCGACGTCCACGCCATGCTGGATCAGGTGCGTGCGCCTTTGCTGGATGTGCTGCGGACCAGCCCGGACTTCCGTCCCGCCTACGAGCCTCTGGTGGGCATGGCCATGGCCTTGGCGCAGACCGACCCGGCCGATGCGCGCGCCTTGCTCCGGGATCTGGTGGCCCTGCAACCCGCCTGGCCTGAAGCCCGACAGGCCTTGCGGCAACTGCGCTGAGGCTCGCCAATGAAAAAGGGAGGCCCAAGCCTCCCTGCTCATGCATGCGAATGAGGCAAGCCAGGGCTTACATCACCGCCTTGATCGCAGCCGCCACGGCCTTGATGTTGCCCGTGTTCAGCGCGGCCACACAGATGCGGCCGGAGTCCACACCATAGATGCCGAACTCGGAACGCAGGCGCTGCATCTGCGCGGCGTTCAGGCCCGAGTAGCTGAACATGCCCTTCTGGCGGGTAATGTAGCCCAGATCGCCCTGCACGCCAGCGGCCTTCAGTTCCTCCACCAGGGCTGAGCGCATGATCTTGATGCGGTCACGCATCTCGGCCAGCTCGTCTTCCCACATCTTGCGCAGCTCGGGGCTGGTCAGCACGGCAGCGACCACTTGAGCGCCGTGCGTGGGCGGGTTGGAGTAGTTGGTGCGGATCACGCGCTTGAGCTGGCTCAGCACGCGGGCGGCTTCTTCAGCCGTTTCGCTCACGATGCTCAGGGCGCCCACGCGCTCGCCATACAGCGAGAAGCTCTTGGAGAAGCTGGTGGACACGAAGAAGCTCAGGCCGGCATCCAGGAACTTGATGACCGTGGCGCCGTCTTCCGCGATGCCATTGCCGAAACCTTGATAGGCCATGTCCAGGAAAGGCACCAAGCCGCCGGCCTTGCAGATGGCGATGACTTCGTCCCACTGTGTCTCGGTCAGGTCGTAGCCGGTCGGATTGTGGCAGCAGGCGTGCAGCAGCACGATGGTGCCGGCAGGCGAGGCCTTGAGCTTGGCCAGCATGCCTTCCACGTTGATGCCACGGTTGGCGGCATCGTAGTAGGGGTACACGTCCACCGGGAAACCGGCCGATTCGAACAGGGCGCGGTGGTTCTCCCAGCTCGGGTCCGAGATCAGCACCTGGGCATTGGGGTTCAGGCGCTTGAGGAAGTCGGCGCCCAGCTTGAGGCCGCCCGTGCCACCGATGGCTTGCGCCGTCGAGATGCGACCCGCCTTCACGGCGGGGTGCTCGGCACCGAACACCAGGCCTTGCACAGCCTTGTCATAGGCCACGATGCCATCGATGGGCAGGTAGCCGCGAGCCTTGGGTGCTTCGAGCATCTGCTTTTCAGCGGCGGCCACGCACTTGAGCAGCGGCAGCTTGCCCTTGTCGTCGGTGTAGACGCCCACGCCCAGATTCACCTTGTTGGGGTTGGGGTCGGCATTGAATTGTTCGTTGAGGCCCAGGATGGGGTCACGGGGGGCCATCTCAACGGATGCGAACAGCGAGGCCATGCAAGCAGTCTCCGGTCGGTGCAGTGTGGATGCAGTTAGGTTGCGGTAAGCTGAAAGATTCGAGCGCGAAATCACGGCAAGGTCAACTGTAGGGACGTCCTTCAGTTCAAGTCGTGAAATCAGGCAAACCCTTTATTTTATCGAACTGTGACCCCGATGTCTGAGCCGATCGACCTCGCCACTGCCAAAGATTCGTCAAATGAGTCGGGATCCCAGCCTGAAACAGGCGAGTTCGTGGCGTTTCCCGACTCGCCTTTCGAGCTCTTCCAGCCCTATCCGCCTGCAGGCGACCAGCCCACGGCCATCGCGCAACTGTGCGAGGGCATCGGAGATGGCTTGTCCTACCAGACGCTGCTGGGTGTGACGGGCTCCGGCAAGACCTACACCATGGCCAACGTGATTGCCCGCATGGGGCGCCCAGCCATCGTGTTTGCACCCAACAAGACCCTGGCCGCGCAGCTCTACGCCGAGTTCCGCGAGTTCTTTCCTAGAAACGCGGTCGAGTATTTCGTCAGCTACTACGACTACTACCAGCCCGAAGCCTACGTGCCCCAGCGCGACCTCTTTATCGAGAAAGACAGCGCCATCAACGAGGCCATCGAGCAGATGCGGCTGAGCGCAACCAAGAGCCTGCTGGAGCGCCGCGACGTGGTCATCGTGGCCACCGTGTCGGCCATCTACGGTATCGGCAAGCCCGAGGACTACATGCAGATGGTGTTGATCGCCCGTGTGGGCGACAAGATGGGTCAGCGCGATGTGATCGCCCAGCTCATCCGCATGCAGTACCAGCGCAATGACATGGACTTCGGACGCGGCACCTTCCGCGTGCGCGGCGACACCATCGATGTCTTCCCTGCCGAACACAGCGAGCTGGCCGTGCGCATCGAGCTGTTCGACGACGAGATCGATTCCATCCAACTGTTCGATCCCCTCACGGGCCGCATCCGCCAGAAGATCCCCCGCTTCACCATCTACCCGTCCAGCCACTACGTCACGCCGCGTGAACGCGTGCTCGCTGCCATCGAGACGATCAAGCAGGAGCTCAACGAACGCGTCAAGCAACTCGTGGGCGACGGCAAGCTCGTGGAGGCCCAACGCCTGGAGCAGCGCACCCGCTTCGACCTGGAGATGCTGCAAGAGGTCGGCCACTGCAAGGGCATCGAGAACTACACCCGGCATTTATCCGGCGCACGCCCAGGCGACCCGCCGCCTACGCTGGTGGATTACATGCCGCCCGACTCGCTGATGTTCCTTGACGAGAGCCACGTGATGATCGGCCAGCTCAGCGCCATGTACAACGGCGACCGCTCGCGCAAGACCACGCTGGTGGAGTTCGGCTTTCGCCTGCCGTCCGCGCTGGACAACCGTCCGCTCAAGTTCGAGGAGTTCGAGCGCAAGATGCGCCAGTGCGTGTTCGTGACCGCCACGCCGGCCGCTTATGAGCAGCAGCACGCGGGCCAGGTGGTCGAGCAGGTGGTGCGGCCCACAGGCCTGGTCGACCCGGTCGTGGAAGTGCGTCCCGCCACGCACCAGGTGGATGACGTGCTGCAGGAAATCCGCATCCGCGTCGAGAAGAACGAGCGCGTGCTCATCACCACGCTGACCAAGCGCATGGCCGAGCAGCTCACCGACTACCTCACCGAAAACGGCGTCAAAGTGCGCTACCTGCACTCCGACATCGACACAGTCGAGCGCGTCGAGATCCTGCGCGACCTGCGCCTGGGCACCTTCGATGTGCTCGTGGGCATCAACCTGCTGCGCGAGGGCCTGGACATCCCTGAGGTATCGCTCGTGGCCATCCTCGATGCCGACAAGGAAGGCTTCCTGCGCGCCGAACGCAGCCTCATCCAGACCATTGGCCGCGCTGCGCGCAATGCCGGTGGGCACGCCATCCTCTACGCCGACAGGATCACCGAGTCCATGCGCAAGGCCATGGCTGAAACCGAGCGCCGTCGCAACAAGCAGATCGCGCACAACGAAGCCCATGGCATCACCCCGCGCACCATCAACAAGAAGGTCAAGGAGCTCATCGATGGCGTGATGTCCAACGCCGCCAAGGACGATCTGCGCGCCGCCGAAGCCCTGGTCAAATCCATGGAGGGCAGCGAGGGCTTGTCCGAGAAAGACCTCAGCAAGCGCATCAAGCAGCTCGAAAAGGAGATGCTGGAAGCCGCACGCAACCTGGAGTTCGAGAAGGCCGCCCGCTTGCGCGATCAACTGGCCCTGCTCAAGGAGCAGGCCTTCGGTGCCGTGGTGCACGACAATGTCGTACCCATACAGGCGGCGCGGAAATAGGCCGCACCGAATGCATTGGAAGTACATCGGGCTTTGTGTCCGGTCAAGCCCGATGCTGGTCAAGCGTGATGACGAGGCGCACAATCAAAACGAGTCGGGCGAGGGCCCGGCCGGATGGATTGAAGGAGCGCGTCATGGACAAGAAACTTCATCGCCTCGAAACCTTCCGCGTGCAGGACATGCACGGTGCCACGTACAAGGTTCATGCCTACGAACACCTGACCCACGTGGACAACCTGCTGGACATGCAGACCCAGTGGGAGCCGACCGGCGAGGTCGAGTACAAACTCTCCACCGGTGAGCACCTTGATCTGGACGAAGACGGCACCATGTACGTGTCCGGATCCAGCATGCCCTTGCACCGCGTCTCGCCGTCAGCCCACGTGATGTGACCCGGAGAGCCCGCGCTTGACACATCTGGCTGGGACAATAGGGGCTGTCGTGCTTGATTCCGTAGCCCATGGCCTTTTTCTTCTCGTCCAGATCCAAGTCGCTTGAAGTGTCATCGACCACCCGTTACCGGGTGCTCATGGTTTGCATGGGCAATATCTGCCGCAGCCCGACGGCCGAGGCCGTGCTGCGCCACAAGCTGGCACAAGCCGGGCTGGGTGAGGTGGTGGCGGTCGATTCGGCCGGCACGCACGCCTACCACGTGGGCAGTCCGCCCGACGAGCGCTCGCAGGACGTGGCCAGCAAGCGCGGCTACGAGTTGGGCCGCCTGCGCGCGCGCAAGGTTCGCGATCAGGATTTCCAGGATTTCGACCTCCTGCTGGCCATGGACCTTGACAACCTCCTGATCCTGGAAGAAAACTGTCCCGTGGATCCGGTCATGCGACGCAAGCTCCGCCGCCTGACCGAATTCCTGCCGGTTAACTCACCTCACGCGGGGGCCCAGATTGTTCCGGACCCGTACTACGGTGGCCCGGCCGGTTTTGAGTTCGTGCTGGAGTTGGTTGAGCAGGCCTGCGATGGCTTGGTCGAACATTTGCGACAAGAGCTTGTCGGTTCTGTCACACCGCGTGCCTGATCGCCCAGGCCTTCGGTAGGACTTCACGCTGGCCCGGATCTTGATAGATCAAGCCTATGGGCCCGATCGCTAGAACCTTAGGGAACTCCCTTGGTTTAAGTTGACTAAATCAGTCGACTACCTTATGATTGAGCCAGCACTCTGGAATGAGACACCCCTGGCGAGTCGGCGATCCTGACGAGCCACCCACAGGCCAACCCCTGCCGCGAAAGGTGTCGTCTGAGGCCCTGACAAAGGAGAGAAGCGATGCGTCTGACTACCAAAGGCCGTTTTGCCGTGACGGCGATGATCGATCTGGCTCTGCGTGAGCACACCGGCCCCGTGGCCCTGGCTGCCATCAGCCAGCGGCAGCAAATTTCCCTGTCCTACCTCGAACAGCTGTTCGGCAAATTGCGCCGTCATGAGCTGGTCGAAAGCACCCGTGGCCCTGGCGGCGGCTACTCGCTGGGCCGCAAGGCCGACGACATCACCGTGGCCGACATCATCGTGGCGGTGGACGAGCCCATCGACGCGACCGGTTGCGGCGGCAAGGAAAACTGCATGGGCGAGGACGGTGGCCGTTGCATGACGCACGACCTTTGGACCAGCCTGAACAACAAGATGATCGAGTACCTCGATTCCATCAGCTTGCGCAAGCTGGTGGAAGACCAGCTCGCCAAAGGTGTCTCGGTCGAGGCGCAGCCCGTCAAGCGCGCCATTTCCACCCAGCCGGTGGTCAAGCCCATCAAGGTGACGGCCCCCAACTCGGTGTTTGCGCTAGGGGCCGCCCTCACGAAGTGAAGGGTCACCGTCTCTCGGGGTTTGCGTACCCCGGGCGGTGTCCTCGATAATCGTGGGTTTGCCGCTGCATTGACTTTTTGTTTTCGCCAGCAGCCGCCTGTGTTGCCATGTGACATGGGTTGGCGCCAGCTTGTTTGTTGAGTCCCCACTATGGACATGACCCCTCACTTCCCGATTTACATGGACTACGGCGCGACCACGCCGGTCGACCCCCGCGTCGTGGATGCCATGATCCCCTGGCTGCGCGAGCATTTCGGCAACCCCGCTTCGCGCACCCACGCCTACGGTTGGGAAGCTGAAGAGGCGGTCGAGAAGGCCCGTGTCCAGGTGGCCGAGCTGATCGGCGCCGATCCCCGCGAAATCGTCTGGACATCGGGCGCCACCGAGTCCAACAACCTGGCACTCAAGGGCGCAGCCCATTTCTACCAGGGCCGCGGCAAGCACATCATCACGGTCAAGACCGAGCACAAGGCTGTGCTCGATACCGTGCGCGAACTCGAGCGCCAGGGCTTTGATGCCACCTACCTGGACGTCAAGGACGATGGCCTGCTGGACCTGGAGGCCTTCAAGGCCGCCATCCGCCCCGACACCATCCTCGCGTCCGTCATGCTGGTCAACAACGAGATCGGCGTGATCCAGGACGTGGCCACCATCGGCCAGATCTGCCGTGAGAAGGGCATCATCTTCCACGTGGATGCGGCTCAGGCCACAGGCAAGGTCGAGATCGATCTCAACAAGCTGCCCGTCGACCTGATGAGCCTGGCCTCGCACAAGACCTACGGTCCCAAGGGCATCGGTGCGCTGTATGTGCGCCGCAAGCCCCGTATCCGCATCGAGGCACAGATGCACGGTGGCGGCCACGAGCGTGGCATGCGCTCGGGCACGCTGCCCACGCACCAGATCGTCGGCATGGGCGAGGCCTTCCGCATCGCCAAGGAAGAGATGGTCGCCGAGATGCCCCGCATCAAGGCCCTGCAGGAGCGCCTGCTGGCTGGCCTTCAAGGCATCGAGCAGATCTTCGTCAATGGCGACTTGACGCACCGCGTGCCCCACAACCTGAACGTCTCGTTCAACTATGTGGAAGGCGAGTCGCTGATCATGGGCATCAAGGGCATCGCCGTGTCTTCAGGTTCGGCCTGTACCTCGGCCAGCCTGGAGCCCAGCTATGTACTGCGAGCCCTGGGCCGCAGCGACGAGCTGGCCCACAGCTCGCTGCGCATGACCATTGGCCGCTTCACCACGGAAGAGGAAGTTGACTACGTGATCGCCACGCTCAAGGACCGTGTGGCGAAACTGCGTGAACTGTCGCCGCTGTGGGACATGTACAAAGACGGTATCGACATCAGCACTATTCAATGGGCTGCACACTAGGAGTGTCCGCCCCGGCTGCGGGGTACCGCAGCCACCCCCGAGGGGTGCGAGGCCGGACGCTTGGGGCGGCCCGGCGCTGGCCTCGCCGCCACTTACACGATTGCGGTAACGCAATCAACGTTCTTTGAGAGATTTTGGAGTATCACCATGGCATACAGCGACAAGGTCATCGACCACTATGAAAACCCTCGCAACGTCGGCTCTTTCGACAAGGGCGACGAAGGGGTGGGCACCGGCATGGTCGGTGCGCCGGCTTGTGGCGACGTGATGAAGCTGCAGATCAAGGTCAACCCGAGCACCGGCGTGATCGAAGATGCCCGTTTCAAGACCTATGGCTGCGGCTCCGCCATCGCGTCCAGTTCGCTGGTGACCGAGTGGGTGCGTGGCAAGACCCTGGACGAAGCCCTGTCGATCAAGAACACGCAGATCGCCGAAGAGCTGGCTTTGCCCCCGGTCAAGATCCATTGCTCGATCCTGGCGGAAGATGCGATCAAAGCCGCCGTCACCGACTACAAGGCCAAGCATGCAGCCTGAACAAGCCACCGCCTCCTGCACCTCGGGCCCTGAAAAAGGCCCGCTGGCGCAGATTGCCGAGATCAACGCCAACATGAAGGTTGGCCTGACCGAGGCGGCTGCGCGCCACATCACCCGCTACCTGACCCGTCGCGGCAAGGGCGTGGGTGTGCGCCTGGGCGTCAAGACCACGGGCTGCTCGGGCCTGGCTTACAAGATCGAGTTCGCCGACGAGATCGCGCCCGAGGACATCGTCTTCGAAGACCTGGGCGTCAAGATCCTGGTCGACCCCAAGAGCCTGCCTTACATCGACGGCACCGAACTCGACTTTGTGCGCGAAGGCCTCAACGAAGGCTTCAAATTCAATAATCCCAACGAGCGTGACCGTTGTGGCTGCGGGGAATCCTTCCGCATCTGAGTTCGCGTGGCAAGGCATGCGCCTTGCGTTGAATGAGGCCTCACCATGTGGTGGGGTTTCTCTTTTTGACGGGTTGTTGTGGCCATGAACATCGACGCAGACGATTTCACCCTCCTGGGCCTCGAAAAGGCCTTCACGCTGGACCGCGCCAAGCTGGACGCGGCCTGGAAGGCCATGCAGGCACAGGTCCACCCTGACCGCTTTGCGGCCGAAGGCGCCGCGTCGCAGCGCGTGGCCATGCAGTGGGCGGTGCGGGTCAACGAGGCGCATCAACGGCTGAAGGATCCGCTCAAGCGGGCAGCCTATCTGTGCGAGCTGGCTGGCGTGCCCGTGCAAGCGCAGAACAACACGGCCATGCCCGGCGAATTCCTGATGCAGCAGATGCAGTGGCGCGAGGCACTCGAAGAAGCGGCTGGCCAGGCGCAAGTCGAGGCCTTGTCCGACGAGGTCACCGGCCAGCGCAAGGCTCGCCTGGCCCGCGTCACGCAACTGCTGGATGTGGATGCCAACGCCGCCGCCGCCGCGCAGGAAGTGCGCGCCCTCATGTTCATCGATCGCTTGCTGGAAGAGATCGATGCCCGACTCGAACAATATGAAGACGCCAGCTGAGACTGCTTGCTGATTACCCATGGCCTTGCTGCAAATTTCCGAACCGGGGCAATCGCCCGACCCTCATCAGCGCCGCATCGCGGTCGGCATCGACCTGGGCACCACGCACTCGCTGGTGGCGGCTGTGCGACATGGCTCGGCCGAGTGCCTGCCCGATGAGCAGGGCCGGGTGATCCTGCCGTCGGCCGTGCGCTATCTGGTCGACGACAAGGGGCGCACGCGCCGCCAGATTGGCTATGAGGCCATGTCGGCCCAAGCCGAGGATCCGCTAAACACCATCGTCTCGGTCAAGCGCTTCATGGGCCGCAAGCTGTCTGATCTGGTCGACCCTGGCCGCTTGCCGTATCAGTTCGAAGACCAGCCCGGCATGGTGGGTGTGCGCACGGTGGATGGCGTGAAGTCACCTGTCGAGGTGTCGGCCGAGATCCTGGCCAGCCTGCGTCAGCGTGCTGAAGACACCTTCAATGATGACCTCTTTGGCGCCGTGATCACGGTGCCGGCTTACTTCGATGACGCCCAGCGCCAGGCCACCAAGGACGCGGCGCAGATGGCCGGCCTCAATGTGCTGCGCCTGCTCAACGAGCCCACGGCTGCGGCCATCGCCTACGGTCTGGACAACGGTGCGGAGGGCCTGTATGCCATCTATGACCTGGGTGGCGGTACCTTCGACATCTCACTGTTGCAGCTTAGCCGAGGTGTGTTCGAAGTCGTGGCCACAGGCGGTGACTCGGCCCTCGGTGGCGACGACATCGATCACCTCCTGGCCGACGCGGCACTGCTTGACGCCAAGATGCAGGCGGTCACACCCCAAGACAAGCGTAGCGTGCTGGTGGCTGCACGTCGCACGAAAGAAAAGCTGTCCACCGATGGCAGTGCGCACCTCAGCTGCGCCTTGTCTGGCGGCATGCTGTCGGTGAGCCTCACGCGCGAGCGCCTGGCTGCCCTGGCCAAACCCCTGATCGACAAATCACTGGCTTCGGTCAAGCGCGTGCTGCGCGATGCCAAGGTCAAGCCCGATGAGGTCAAGGGTGTGGTGATGGTGGGTGGCTCGACCCGCATGCCCGCCGTGCGCGATGCCGTGGGTGCCTTCTTTGGTCAGACACCGTTGACCGACCTGAACCCCGATGAGGTGGTGGCACTGGGTGCGGCCATCCAGGCCAATCAACTGGCGGGCAACAACGTGCAAGGTGAGCTGCTGTTACTGGATGTGTTGCCGCTGTCCTTGGGCCTGGAGACCATGGGCGGTCTGGTGGAGCGCATCGTTCCGCGCAACACGCCGATCCCTTGCGCCCGTGCGCAGGACTTCACCACCTTCAAGGATGGTCAGACCGCGCTGGCCGTGCATGTGGTGCAAGGCGAGCGCGAGCAGGTCGAGCATTGCCGTTCACTGGCGCGCTTCGAGCTGCGTGGCATCCCGCCCATGGCCGCAGGGGCGGCGCGCATCCGCGTGAGCTTCCAGGTGGATGCCGATGGTCTCTTGAGCGTGTCGGCCAAGGAGCAGCTGTCTGGTGTCGAAGCAGCAGTGGTGGTCAAGCCCAGCTATGGCTTGAGCGACGAGCAGGTTGCCAACATGCTGCGTGAGGGCTTCACCACGGCCGCTGCCGACATGAAGGACCGCGCCTTGCGTGAAGCCCGAGTCGAGGCCGAGCGCATGCTGGAAGCCACGCGCACCGCGCTGGCCGCCGATGGCGACTTGCTCAGCCCCGAACAACGCGCCGAGATCGATGCCCTGATGGTCCAGATCGGGTCACGTTGCGACCGTGGCGACCTGGATGCGCTGGAGTCGGCCACCAAGGCTTTGGCTCAAGGCACGGAGGCCTTTGCCGCTGAACGCATGAACCGCAGCATCCGCCAGGCGCTGGCCGGGCGCAAAGTCGACCAAGTTTGAACCGTCTCATCCACACCAACATGCCCATCATCAAGATCCTGCCCCATGCCACCTTGTGCCCCCTAGGCAAGGAGATCACGGTTGCGCCGGGCACCAGCATCTGCGAGGCCTTGCTGGAGAACCACATCGAGATCGAGCATGCCTGCGACATGAGCGCGGCCTGCACGACCTGCCATGTGATCGTGCGCGAAGGCTTCAAGAGCCTCAATGAGCTGGATGAAACGGAAGAAGACCTGCTGGACAAGGCCTGGGGCTTGGAAGCCAACTCGCGCTTGAGCTGCCAGGCCATCGTGGCCAATCAGGATCTGACTGTTGAGATCCCGAAGTACACGATCAACCACGCGAGGGAAAATCATTGACCCCTAGCTCACTGCGTTCGCGTCCCCCAGGGGGAGCGGCCGGCTTGGGGCGGCCCGGCGCCGGCCCACTGACTCACCGACGTTATAGCTAAGCATGTCCAGACAGATCTTTCTCGACACCGAAACCACCGGCCTGAGCCCCGAGTCGGGCGACCGCATCATTGAAATCGGATGCGTGGAAATGGTCAACCGACGCCTGACTGGTCGGCACCTGCACTTCTACATCAACCCCGAGCGCCCCAACCACGAGGACGCCGTCAAGATCCACGGCCTGACCGACGAGTTCCTGGCCGACAAGCCGGTGTTCGCGGCCCTGGTCGACGAGATCATCGACTACTGCCGTGATGCCGAAGTCATCATCCACAACGCGAGCTTCGACATCGGCTTTCTGAACGCCGAGTTCAAGCGACTGAACAAGGGCCCGTTCACCGACTATGTGTCTGGCGTGATCGACAGCCTGACGATGGCGCGCGAGATGTTCCCTGGCAAGTCCAACTCACTGGACGCACTGTGCCGACGCCTGGAGGTCGACAACTCGCATCGCACGTTGCACGGCGCCTTGATGGATGCGGAGTTGCTCTCCGAGGTCTACATCAACATGACCCGCGGCCAGGATGCCTTGCTGATCGACAGCGAAGCGTCCGAAGGCGGCGAAGGGCAGGGCATGCAGGAGTTGGCCGCCATCGACTTCAGCGCCTTTGATCTGCCTGTGATCAAGCCGAGCGATGAGGAGGCCGAAGCCTTCGAGAAATCCCTGGCGGACCTGGATAAAGCCAGCGGCGGAAAAACGTTGTGGAAGACCTTGGAAGTTGTGCTATAGTCATGGTCTTGGCCAATCGCGCACCTGATTGGCAAACCCGAACCAGTTTCGGGCGGTTAGCTCAGCGGTAGAGCACTGCCTTCACACGGCAGGGGTCGCAGGTTCGAACCCTGCACCGCCCACCAAAAATATGAAATAAATCAAGCACTTAGCGTGACCGCTAAGTGCTTTTCTTTTTTGCTGGTGAAAATTTGGTGTAAATGATTGGCGCCAGCGTCTCCGAGCACCTGGGCAGTGAACCCTGCCGAACGGTGTTTGAGGCGAGGTTGCCACGCCACGTCCATGAACAGGCACGCCAGCTGTGGCCCGCAGCGTGGCTGCAATGCCACCGACCGGTCCTTGTGTCGGCGAATTGGTGCTGCCGACCCATCAGCGACATCTGTGTTCCCCGATTAGGCGCCAGAATCCAGACGTTCACGCTACAGCCTGGTAGCAATCGCCAAAAAATCGATCTTGAATGGAGCTCCAAGTTCAGATATCGGTAGCCCGAAATTACCCTTCAACCGGGATTTCATAACTTATTTGATACCGCAAACGTTTTCCATGAACGTCTTTAGTGAAGTCTGAACACCTGTCTCACACTGAGTACGACAAATCGCCTTCAAAGAGACGGAGTTGAACCCGGGTTTATGCGCCAAGCTAGTGAGATTACTCATCTCTGTTAAATCCGATCCAGTGGGAACATCAGATGCACAGGCAACCCCCACCGAGTTTGCTAATGCCTGGGTGCAGCTTTTAACCGTTACCGCATGAATCCATTCGCAATCCGAAATGGCCATGCTGGCATTGCTGGGGTCACGGTGGACGACAACCCGAGAGGCTTTGAGCTCGGCCCACTTTTTGAGTCCATTTTCGAAACCGAGATCGAGGCTCAGATTTCGACGCTTAGGAATAGCATCCGGATTGACCTCACTATCGGCCGAATAGAAATCGGGATTTGAGATGATCTGCGGCTTCTTGCCTTGCCCCAGGATTAAAAAATAAAGATGATCCGGTTCACCGCAAGAAGACCCCATACAACCTGTACTGAATAGAACTGCATCTGCATTTGCAAGTCGATAGGCACGCCAAAGCACAATTGCGTCACTCGGACCAACAAAGACCTTCTTGCCATCGACCAATAGCGCGTTGTGCATGAATGCTGGGCCGATTTCACCAACGCTCACCGAGCCATAGTGCGTTTCAAGATTCTCGCTCCATATTGGTTCGGCCGCATAGCTCGAGCCAAGCTTTAGCAACATAGAAGCTGCGATGGGCCACATCACGGACATATTAAGTTTCATAAAACACCTTCGGGCGCATGTCGGGAACTGAACACTTGAGCTCGATCCCTCAGCAACTTCGATGACTAAATGGCCCTTTAATGACCCGACCTGAAAGCTGTCGTGCATAGAAGGCAGTTCCTGGCCGATGTCGCAGGTTGGTTGCCGCGAAGCGGCCATTCACTGTATTTTCTCGCAGACGCATTGCGGAACTGCATGAGGGTTTCTTGTCGCTCAAGGGCATGGCTCCCGATGTCGCGTTTCAAAAGGTCGGGACTTGATTGCCAATTCCCTTACCAATTGCTGAAGCCCCGCTCCGCCATCGTCAGCGTGCCCTGCCAAAGCCACCTAGTCGTCCCTGAATAATTGCCTCACGCGGCAGCCAGCGTGACCTGACAGCGTGAGTCACTGGCTGAACGCCTTAGCCAAGCCAGGACGATAGCCCGCA
>RXJQ01000041.1 GCA_003963115.1 Burkholderiales bacterium | reverse complement strand
TGTCTGACATACAGATCGTCAAGGTGGACCAAGGCGGGGTCAACGCCCGCATCCTGGCCAAAGAAACCAAAGCCGACTTCCGACGCATCGAGGCTGCCAGCGTGAAGATGCCCACGCGCTTCACCAGCGCCGAAGGCAAGCGCTTTTTTGTGCGCCTCTTCAACACACTGCAACTCAACACACACTTCATTTCGGTGATTGCACGCACTCGCCTGGACCACGATGACATCGCCAAGGTGGAGGCCACTATTCGGGCGCAACTCGACGCCGTCAACGAGAGCCTGAACAGTGCGATTGATGGTGCGGAAGCTTTGTTCAAGGCTCATGGCATCACCAGCGTGGCGACCTATGACACGGTGGCCCTGGACGTGGAGGTTGGGGTGTTGTCGTCATCGGGGCGGCGCTTCCTGGAGGTGCTGGGCAAGCTGGATCAGTTGATGCCTCTGCTGCAGACCCTCGAAATCCACGAGGTCATCACGGCCCAGGCCGTGGACATCCAGCGCGCCGCGTTGAAGCGCCAGGTGCGTGATGTGGCCAATGGTGCCCGCAACTTTGCGATTGGATTGCGCCGCCGCATGAATGCCATGGGCACGCGACAGGGCGGCATCGGCGACGGCGGTCAGGCCGTCGCGGCACAGGATCTGGAGGCCTCTTCAGGTCATGAAGACGCATCCGCTCAAGAGGGCTTGCCAGACAGTGGGGGATCTATCGTTGAGCCTGGGCCGGTGGCCGTGGCTGCAACAGCCGATGTGAGCGATCCAGATTGAGCCGCAGGCTTACCAAGTGCGACCGATCTTGTACTTGCCACGCGCAAACGGACGACATCAAGGGGCGTTGCGAAATGAGGCCGGGCTTGAGGATTGATGGATCTCAATCGCGCTGATACGGTGATCAAGCCCCAATGGACAGAGGGCCCTGCATGCCTGGTTTCGGGTGTGCACTCGCCGCATTGCGGCGGCGTCGCAGTCGATACCTGCCTGCCTGACATTGCTGCACCGTGCGACCGGAACGCCGACGGTGTGCTGCTTGAGTTCAGCGTTCCTACCGGTTTGCGCAACTTTGACCTAGCGCGGCCGCTACAGAGCAGGTCATGTCTTGCATTGGCTCACGCCATGACGAGGCCAGATCATGCCCCGAACCACGTCAACCAGTCGGGCGGCTGCGGCGTTGCCTGCGGCAGCCTCGCTTCCTCCAATTCATGCCCTCACGCTGCCTCAAGTGGGCTTCCTGAGGCAGGCGCAGGTGCTGCAATTCATCCCAATATCCAAGTCCACGCTGTGGCGACGTGTGCAAACGCGCACCTTTCCTGAACCCGTCAAGCTGTCTCCTCGCGTCACGGTTTGGCGGGTCGAAGACATCAGGCAATGGATTGCAGCGCAAGGCCAGTAGGTTTGGCGATCACAAGCTGGTGCTTGTTGGTGCGGTCTCGGTGCACAGGTTTCATTTGCGATGAAGCAACGCACCGCCAGATCGTTGTGTTTGTGCCGCGATTGCGCATGGCGCAATTTCTGATGCCTACGTCGATGCCACAGAAATTGCTTGGTGAAAGCCACCTTCGCGCTGATCTGGCCATGGCCGTCCGGGCCCGTCAGATGCCGAAAGCCCCCGTCTTCATCGGCCCATTTGACTGGTGAAAACCCATCGAGGGGCAGAGCATCAAGATGCAGTTAGGCACGAGGGAAGGGGAACGAAAGAGGGAGAGGGTCATGTCATGCGAACCAGAGCCAGAACAGGATGGGGATACCGTTGCCCAGTCGATCAGGATGCTGATCGCGGTGGTCGAAGGCGGAACGTACGAAGCGGTGGCGGGCTGCTTCGGGGTGACCCGCACCGCCGTGGAGCGGAGGATCAAGGCGATTGCCGTCAGGCTTAGCCAGGTTGCCGGTATCGAAGGCTTGAACGAAGACGGCGCCGCCTTTGTGCGCCGCTTGCGCCAGCACAAGGACGCGATCCTTGTGGCCTTGGAGGCCTTTGATCCAAAACGGCCAGATGATCATCGGTCGAACCGTATTCTGACTGCCGATGAAATCATTCAGGCAAGCAAGCGTATCAAGGCGCGCAGTGCCAACCCTTGGCACGACCTTGCACTGTTCTACCTTCTGTTTTCCACAGGTGCTCGTCCGCTGGAGATCGCCAGGCTGGAGGTGCGTGACTACTTGCACGCAGACGGCAGTGTTCGGCGACGCTCTGAGATGCGGGCCGAGGTGGCCATCACCCAAAAGGCCAGGCCGCTGTACTTCGTCAGCACGCGCCTGGACGATGCCCTGTCGCACTATCTGCAGGAGCGTCTTGAGCAGAAGTTGGGCGTGGGGCAGATGGATGCCTACCGCGGGCTGGACCCTTTCAGCCGCTTGTTCCTGTCGCCCACGGGGTTGGGCTTCAAGATCACGCCCTATGGTGAAGCCGGTCAGCGCCGGTTTCTGTGTCGACCGATCCTGGAAACATACCGCAAGCTGTTTCGCTATGGTGGAATGAAAGATGTGACGGCGCTGTCGGTGCGGCGGACGGTGGTTGCGCGCTTGTACGAGCGTGGCGCCGATGAGGATGATGTCGGCTTGATTCTGGGCATCAGCGAACGCAGTGCGGTGCGCGAGCTGCTGGCACGCCATAAGCCGACCATTGAGCAACTGCTTGATGAACTGGTGTGAACATCATGGTGCCCCCAAACATCGCAGAGGGTGACATTCAGCGCTTTTCCATCAAGGGGCGGGTGGTGGAAGCGAATGCCTCGGACATTCAGGAGCTGCTGGCCCACGTGTACGAAACACCAGAGCGCCCTCGGTGTCTGTGCATCCCGGGTGGGGTGGAGATGTACGTGGCGCGACACCGTCTGTTTGTCGTCAAGCGCATGCCGGATACGGGGTGTCGGCACCACCCGTCGTGCCCTTCGTTTGAGCCGGAGTGCCAGCAATCAGGCCTGGGCGAGTTGGTGGGTGAGGCCGTTCTGGAGTTGGTGCCCGGGCAGATCCAGTTGCGCGTGGACTTTCCATGGGTGCGCACGGCAGGTCGAAGCCTGGTGAGGGGTGAAGCGCAAGGGGTGACCGAGGTGGAGGCGCCCCGGCGGCGCATGAGCTTGCATGCCCTGATGCATTTCCTGTTTGAGCGAGCGGGTTTCAACCGATGGAGCCCGGCCATGGCCGGCAAGCGCAATCAGGGGGTGTTGCACAAATACCTGATGCATGCCGCCGAGGACGTGGTGGTCAAAGGCGTGGGGCTGAGTGAGCGGCTCTATGTGCCCGAGGCCTTCAACGAGGCCAGCAAATTCGAGGCGGCGCAACGTCGGCGACACAAGCTGGCTGTCTTGCGACCCCATGAAGGCCAAAGCCCTCTGGCCGTGGTCATCGGTGAATTCAAGCTCTGCGAGGCCACCACCTTAGGCCGTCGCGTCTGGGTCAAGCACATGCCCGATGCCCCTTTGTTGGTGGGCACCAAGACTTGGGAGCGCATTGAGCGTGTGTTCGCGTCGTTGTTCGAAGCGCGCGATGCCGACAGCGGACACAAGGTGCGTCTGGTGTTTGCGGCGCTGATCCGGGCACGCAGGGAGCACACCTATGAGATCGATGCGGCCAGCTTGATGCTGACCAGTGAGCATTGGATTCCGATTGAAGGTGTGCACGAGTTGCCGCTGGTGCATGCCCTGGTGGATCAGGGCAGACGTTTTGTCAAACCTCTGCGCTACGACGCCAGGAGCGCCGCAGCATTTCCGAATGCCTTGTTATTGGACGCGGGACCACTGCCGCTGCCTTTGCACGTCATCAGTGCCTTCATGCCGCCCAAGGAGCGAGCGGAAAAGGAGCGTGTTGTACGAGCGGCCGGTGCCTCTCCCTGGTTGTGGTGGAGCACTGAAGCGATGCCTGCGTTGCCCGAGTCGGTCATGCTCAGAAACCACTGAGCAAGCTCAGTTCAACACACAGGGCAGGCGGAACTCAAAGGCCGTGTTGCCATTGCTGGATCGGACGGCAATCTCACCACCATGGGCCTCCGCGATGGACTTGACGATGGCCAGACCCAAGCCCGCACCATCACCATTGCGTTGCCTGGACGGGTCCACCCGGTAGAAGCGATCAAAGAGGTGGGGCAGGTGCTCGGGCGCGATGGTGTCACCCGGATTGGATACGGTGATCACCACTGATTGTTGGTCCTGCCGAAGCGATACAGTCACAGCCTGTTCGCCGTTTGTGTGGCGGATGGCGTTGGAGAGCAAGTTGCTCAATGCGCGTCGGATCATCAGTCTGTCACCCCTCACCCTGGGCATCTGACCTGTGCGCTTCAATTGAATGTGACGTTCCTCGGCCCAAGGCTCGAAATACTCGAACAGCGCGTCCAGTTCGGCGGCCATGTCCACGTCTACCAGGTCTGGCTTGATCAGTTGGTTATCTGTCTGTGCCAGGTAGAGCATGTCGCTGATCATCTTGGCCATGCGGTCATACTCTTCCAAGTTCGAGTAAAGCACTTCGCGGTAGGTATCCGCGCCGCGAGTTTGTGACAGCAAGACCTGGGTTTGTGTGGTCAGGTTAGTGACGGGGGTGCGCAGCTCGTGGGCGATGTCCGCCGAGAAATTGCTCAGGCGCTTGAAGTCTTGTTCGATATGTTCCAGCATCGAATTGAAGGATGCAGCCAGACCTGATAACTCAATAGGTACCTCCTTAGGGTCAAGCCTCAGGTGAAGCTGGTCGGCAGAGATGCCGCGTATACGCTCGCTCATATCGCGCAGTGGTGCGTGACCGCGATAAACAGCTAGCCAGGTCGCCCCGATGGCGAGCAAGCTTGCTACGGCCATGGTCAGCCAGACCGTGCGCCGAAAGCTCACGAGAAAGTGTTCATGAAAGCCGGTGGCAGTGGCCACGACGATCGTGTACGACTGCGCAGTGCTTTGCGTGGCTTGTGTGCGCACGACAGCACCACGGTAGGACTGGTCTTGCTCCTGCCACACATGCAACTGACTGGCATCCACGCCTGATGCGGCAGACCGGGTTTGTATCAGGACTTCCATCTTGGGTCCCGGTGTGGCAAATAGGGTGCGACCGGCGCCATCGGCGACCAGGTAGTACATGCCATGGTGGCCGCTGACGGCACCTGCCAGCCGATGGGCAATGTCCTGCTCAGGCGCAGCGTCGGGCATGTTTGTGAGCACTTGTTCAACAGAATGCGCCACCACCTCCAGCTCTTCCACATCTTGCTGCATGAAGTGTTGTTCGATCGAGTTCTGGATGATCCAGCCCAGGGTCCAAAAAACCAGCGTGATCGCGATACCGATGGAGACGGTCAAGCGCAATGCCAGCGATGCTGGTCGATGCTGCACAACGTCAGACATCATCGGCCCCTCCCAGGGCGTGCTCCGCACAAAGCTCCTCTACATGTTGCCCTGTGAGTCCTCTGTCGACCATGTGTTGAATGCCCAAACCCAGGAATCCAAACATCGCTGTGACTGTGATACCAATTGACACAGTCAAGCGAAAGGCCAGAGATGCCGGAAGCAGCCGTACAAGATCACGCCTCATCGGGTGCTTCCAGGCTGTAGCCCATGCCTCGCACGGTGTAGATCAGTTTGGGTTCGAAGTTGTCATCGATCTTGGCGCGCAAGCGGCGGATGGCCACGTCGATGACGTTGGTGTCGCTGTCAAAGTTCATGTCCCAAACCTGGGAGGCGATCAGAGAGCGCGGCAGGACTTCGCCCTGGCGGCGGACCAACAGCTCTAGCAGCGAGAACTCCTTGCCGGTGAGGTTGATGCGCGCCGTGCCCCGCATGGCACGGCGTTTGGCCAGGTCCAGTACAAGGTCGGCCACCTGCAGGCGGTCTGATTGCACAGGCGTGCTGCCCCGGCGCATTAGGGTGCGCACACGTGCCAGCAACTCGGCAAAGGCAAAGGGTTTGACCAGGTAGTCGTCGGCACCCAACTCCAGGCCTTTGACGCGGTCTTCCACGCTGTCTCTGGCGGTCAGAAAGAGCACGGGCGTCTGCTTACCCGCTTCGCGCAGGGATTGCAAGATCCGCCAGCCATCCACATCAGGCAGCATCACATCCAGCACGATCAGGTCATAAGGCTCGGTCATGGCCAGGTGGTGGCCATCCAGACCAGTGCGTGCAAGATCCACCACAAAACCGGCCTCCATCAGCCCTTGCCGGAGGTAGTCGGCGGTTTTGCTTTCATCCTCGACGACGAGCAATTTCACGAGGGCATCTCCCATTCAAAACACACAGATCACCGAGGCGACAGCCGCACTGTAGCGAACGGCGGCTGTCTGAAAGATGAGCTGAACATTACAACATTGTCATGTTCTGGTAACTCGATTGTTGGGTGGGGTTGCGCATGATCGCGGCATTCCAAAACGGGAACCGTGAAAGACCGTGACATGCTGAGCAAGCGTAGACATGCCCAAGCCGCCTGGATGTTTTGCTTATTGATGGGGCTGACCTCGGGGCGCGGCGTGGTGGCGCAGACTATGACCCAGGCGCTGGATGCGGCTTGGGCCCGCGCGCCTCAGGCCGTTGCCCTGAGCGCCAGGCAAGCTGAAGCACAGGCAGGCCTGGACCTTGCGCGAGGTTTGACGCCAGGGCCAGCATCCGTGTCGCTCAACCACTTGAACGACCGTCTCAACCAAAACACCGGGCGCCGTGAGTGGGAAGTAGAGTTGGCCACGCCCCTCTGGTTGCCAGGACAAAGGAGCGCGCGCGAATCCCTGGCAGAAAAGGCGGCGGTCGAACTGGATGCGAGGAACGCCAGCCTGAAGCTGCAACTGGCTGCCGAGGTGCGCGAAGCCTGGTGGCGGGTGGCTGCGGCACGTGATGCGGCAGCGCTGGCGCATCAGCGACTGGAAACCGCGCAGGCTTTGGAGGGTAGCGTGTTGCGCCGGTTCAAGACTGGCGATCTGGCCCGTGTGGATGCGAACCTGGTCAAGACCGAACGCCTGGCAGCCCAGGCCGAGGTGCTCGACGCCGACAGCGGCTTGCAGCAAGCGATGCAGACCTATCGCACGCTCACGGGGGCGGACGCTCCAGTTGCACTTCCGGCTGAAACCGCACAGGCGCAGGACGTGGAAGCATCGCGCCTGTCATTGCATCCCCAATTGCGCGCCTTGCAGGCGATCGCCGAGGTTGCACGGAGTCGCCTGGCGCTGGTGGATGCCAGCCAGCGCGATGCGCCCGAGATTGCCGTGAGGTGGACCAACCAACGCGGCGACGGCATGACGCCGTATGACCAGGCCGTGGGGGTGAAGCTGACCATCCCTCTGTCTTCTGGTGCCAGGGTGCGCCAGGACGGAGCTGCAGCGAGAGCAGAACTGGCGCAGGCTGAAGCGGAGTTGACCCTTGCTCAAACCCGCACGCAGCAAGAGGCGCTCAGAGCGCAAAGCGAGTTGGACCTGGCCCAGCGGCAGTTGGACATGGCGCGTGAGCGTCAGGCCTTGACCGCAGACAACTTGAACCTGGCGCAGCGCTCGTTCGAGTTGGGTGAGTCCGATCTGCCCACCCTGATGCGCGCCCGCGCTGCCTCCCATGAAGCGCAGGCCTGGTTCAAACGTCAAGAGACGGCCCACTCCCTGGCGCAGTCTCGACTTCTTCAAGCCCAAGGGGTATTGCCTTGAAAAGAACATTGATTTCCTGCGCGCTCGCATGTGGCGCGCTGACGGCGGGGGCCCATGGCGGCGAAGACCATGGCGAGGCTGCGGCTGCGCCGGTTCAAGTGGGGCAGGCGCCACGCGCTGTGGCTCAGACCGATGATTTCGAGTTGGTGATGGTGCTGACGGGCGCTCATGCATCTGGCGAACCGGAACACGACCACCCCACTGTCCCGCCCGTGTTGACCTTGTACCTGGACCGCTTTGCCACCAACGCGCCCGTTGCCGGCGCCACCGTCGAGGTGGAAAGCGGGGCGTTCAAAGCCGTGGCCAAACAGGTGGAGGCGGGTGTGTACACCGTTGCAGGCCAGGCCTTTGCCAAGCCAGGGCGTTACCCGCTGACGGTGTCGGTGCAGACCGACGACGGGGCTGATTTGCTCGAAGCTTCGCTGCAATACGAGGCCCCAAAGGCTTCGGCATCTACTTCTTCGCCTGAATCGGCCCCTGCCTGGCGCAAGTTGGGAGGCTGGGCCGCCGGTTCGGCCCTGGTGCTGATCATCGCCGGATGGGCATGGCGCCGCCGCCCAGGCACCTCACCGATTGAAGGCTGAGCTTATGAAGATATCTTTCACTCAAGCTGCACTGGCCATCATGGTCGCCGCAGTGCTTTCGCCGATCGCACACGCCCATGGCGACGAAGACCACGGGGATGCCAAGCCCAAGGCCGTTGCCGTCGTTGGCGTGGTGTCGTCATCGGATGTCAGCGCACCTCAGCGCCAGCCTGATGGGAGCCTGTGGGTGCCCAAGGCTGTGCAGCATCGATTGGGCATCCAGACGCTGCTGGCGCAGGTTCAAAGCCATGCCGTGGCCGTTGAGTTGAACGGCCGCGTGCTGGCTGACCCGAATGCGGGCGGCCGTGTCCAGGCCACACAAGGTGGTCGCATCGAGCCCGGTCCTCAGGGCTTGCCGGTCTTGGGTCAGTCTGTGGCCAAAGGCCAGGTGCTCGCCTACCTGCGTCCCGCCACCAGCAGTCTGGACCGGGGCAATCAGCAGTCCGCACTGGCCGAGTTGGAGGCGCAATACGCTGTGGCCGAGCGCAAGCTGGCCCGCTATGAACAACTGGAAGGCGCGGTGCCGCAAAAGGACATCGAGGCCGCCAGGTATGAGCGCGATGCCCTCAAGAAGCGCCGCGCCGCCATCGGTGCCAGCGTGAGTGCCCCGGAGGCATTGTTGTCGCCCGTCAGTGGCACGGTGGTGTCATCCAGCGTGGTCATCGGCCAGGTGGTGGACGCCAAGGACGTGCTGTTTGAGGTGGTCAACCCCACACGCCTGGTGGTCGAGGCCTTGGCCTACGACGCGGCGCTCACCCAAGGGCTCAGCCATGCCAGTGCCGCCATCCCTGGCGGGACGCTGGCCTTGCAGTTCATGGGCGGTGGGCGCCAGTTGCGCGACCAGGCCATGCCTTTGTTGTTTCGGGTGACCCAGGCCGATGCGCCCGTGGCCATCGGGCAAACGCTCAAGGTGACCGCCAAGACCGCACGGGCCGTGCAAGGCGTGGCCGTGCCGCAAGCCGCGCTGAGCCGCAACGCTGCGGGTGACACGGTGGTCTGGCTGCACCAGACGCCTGAGCGCTTTGCCCCCAAGGTTGTACACACCCAGCCGCTGGATGCCCGCACCGTGGTGGTGACTTCGGGCCTGGGTGAGCACGATCGCATCGTGACCCAAGGTGCCAGCTTGCTGGCCCAAGTGCGCTGAGCGTCAACACACCAAGGGAACACCGTGTTCGATTTCCTCATTCACAGCAGCCTCAAGCAGCGGCTGATCGTTCTGGTCGTCTCCATGCTCCTGGTGCTCTACGGGGTGCTGACCGTGCGTCAGATGCCCGTGGATGTCTTCCCAGACCTTAACAAACCCACCGTCACCCTGATGACCGAAGCCGGTGGCATGGCCCCGGAAGAGGTCGAGCAGTTGGTGACCTTGCCGGTCGAGTCCAGCATGAATGGCATGCCGGGAGTGACCCGGGTGCGTTCGGTCTCGGGCATTGGCCTGTCCGTGGTCAACGTCGAGTTCGACTGGGGCACTGACATCTACCGCAATCGCCAGCAGGTCAACGAGCGGCTGAACCTGGTGCGTGACCAGTTGCCACCCGGCATCGTGCCGCAGTTGGGCCCGATCTCTTCCATCATGGGCGAGATCATGCTGATCGCCTTGCCAGCCGATCCGGCCGTGGTCAGTCCGATGCAGGTGCGCGAATATGCCGACTGGGTGATGCGGCCCCGCTTGCTGACCATCCCAGGCGTGGCCCAGGTCATCCCGATCGGTGGCGAAGTGCGCCAGTACCGCGTTGAGCTCAAGCCCGAGCAATTGATGGCCCTGGGCGTGGAGCGAGAAAAGCTGGCCACGGCCTTGCAGGATTTCGGCGCCAACACCAGTGGCGGCTTTCTGGAAGCCAACGGCCGCGAATACCTGATCCGCCAGATCGGGCGAACCAGCCGCATCGAGGATCTGCAAAACCTCGTGGTCACCGTGCGCAACGGGCAGCCCATCCTGCTCAAACAACTGGCGGACGTCAAAGTGGCTGCGGCCACCAAGCGAGGTGATGCCAGCTACAACGGCAAACCCGCCGTCATCCTGTCCGTGCAGAAGCAGCCTAGCGCCGATAGCGTGACCGTCACCCGGGCGGTGGAACAGGCCATGGGCGATCTGGCCAAAGCCCGCCCACATGGGCTGGCTGTACCGCAGTTCCTGTTCAAGCAGGCGGACTTCATCGAGCATTCGGTGAACAACGTCGAAGAGGCCTTGCGCGATGGCGCCATCCTGGTGGCCGTTGTGCTGTTCCTCTTCCTGCTCAATGTGCGCACCACGGTGATCTCGCTGATGGCCATACCGCTGTCTCTGCTGGTGACCGCGCTGGTGTTCCACTACATGGGCCTGTCGATCAACACCATGACCCTGGGAGGCCTGGCCATTGCGATTGGCGAGCTGGTGGACGACGCTGTGGTGGGTGTGGAGAACGTGCTGCGCCGCCTGAGGCTCAACCAGGCCTTGCCCACGCCGCGCCCGGTGATCGAGGTCATCGCACATGCCACGCTGGAGGTGCGCTCGGCCATCGTGTACGCCACGCTGATCATCGTGCTGGTGTTCGTGCCGCTGTTCGTTTTGCCTGGTATCGAAGGCCGGTTGTTCACGCCACTGGGCATGGCATACATCGTGTCCATCCTGGCCAGCATGATTGTGTCGGTCACGCTCACGCCCGTGATGGCCTACTACCTCTTGCCTAAGCTCAAGCTGGAGGGCCATGGCGACAGCCCCTTGGTGCGCTGGCTTAAGCGCGGAGACACGCGCTTGCTGAACTGGTCTTTCCAGCACAGCCGCGTGCTGCTGTCGATCGCGGCCGTGGCCGTGGTGCTGGCGGGCGCGTCCATGGCCTGGATGCCTCGCGCCTTCCTGCCACCGTTCAACGAGGGCACGCTCACGGTCAGTTTGCTGCTCAACCCGGGCACCTCTCTGGCCGAGTCGGATCGCATTGGTACCATGGCCGAGCAGATCATGGCCAGCGTGCCGGAGGTGACCCAGGTGGGGCGTCGCACGGGCCGCGCCGAGCTGGACGAGCACGCCGAAGGGGTGCATTCCTCCGAGATGGACGTGGACCTCAAGCCCTCGGCCCGTTCGCGTGAAGAAATCATCGCGGACCTGCGCACCCGCCTGGCGGTGTTGCCCGCCGTCAGTAACGTGGGGCAACCCATCTCCCATCGCCTGGACCACCTCCTGTCCGGCGTGCGCGCCCAGATCGCCCTGAAGATCTATGGTGATGACCTGGACACCTTGCGTGGCCTGGCGGGTGACATGCAGTCCCGGCTCAGTCGCATCACAGGCATCACCGACCTGCAGATCGAAAAGCAGGTGCTGATCCCGCAGATCAAGATCCGCATCGACTACGACCAGGCCGCGCGCTTGGGGGTGGCGCCGGGCACTTTGCTGCGGTCCTTGCAAGAGATGATCGAAGGCGAGCGCATCACCCAGGTCGTGGAGGGCAATCGCCGTTTTGACCTGTTGGTGCGTTTGCCCGACAACCAGCGTGGTGCAACCGACCTGGCCAACTTGCTGATCGAAACGCCCACCGGCCGAGTGCCCCTGCCTCAACTGGCCCAGATCGAGGACGCCGACGGCCCCAACCAGATCAGCCGCGAGAACGCGCGCCGCCGCATCGTCATCTCGGCCAACACCGATGGGCGTGACCTGGCCGAGGTGGTGAAAGCCATCCGTGCGGAGATCGCATCCAAGCCTTTGCCTGAAGGCTACTTCACGGCCTTGGAAGGTCAGTTTCAGGCCCAGGAGCAAGCGGCCCAGCTCATGGCGCTGCTGGCAGCCATCTCGCTGGTGCTGATTTTCATGGTGCTGTACAGCCGTTACCGCTCGGTGGTGCTCACGGCCATCATCATGGGCAACATCCCACTGGCCCTGGTGGGCAGCGTGGTGGCTTTGTGGATCTCTGGGCAGGCCCTGTCGGTGGCGGCCCTGGTGGGCTTCATCACGCTCACAGGCATCGCCACGCGCAACGGCATCCTCAAGATCAGCCACTACATCAACCTGTGCGCGCTGGAGGGCGAGCAGTTCGGCCAACCCCTGATCGTGCGCGGTTCGTTGGAGCGGCTGACGCCGGTGCTGATGACAGCCCTGGTGGCGGCGTTCGCGCTGGTGCCGCTTCTGATGTCGGCCAACGCGCCCGGCAAGGAGGTGCTGCACCCCGTGGCTGTGGTGATCTTTGGCGGGCTGATCAGCTCGACGGTGCTGGACACCGTGCTCACCCCCTTGATGTTTTGGCTCTGGGGGCGCAAACCCCTGGCGCACCTGCTGAGCGCCCACTCGGGCGAGAGCTATTGACCGCGTTGACGACAACGCAATTTTGACCAAGCAAGAGAAAAGGATATTCACCATGAAAGCGATCAAAACCCTTGCCCTGGCTGCGGGCCTGACCTTGGGTGTTCTGCTGGCGCCGCTGGCCCATGCACACAGCGAGCACGACTTGGACATGATGACGGCGCCCCATGGCGGCCAGTTGCGCATGGCAGGCGCCAGCCACTACGAGCTGGTGCTCGTCAAAGACAGCAAGGCCGCCAAGGACAACGCCATCGCGGTCTATGTGACGGACCATGCCGGTACCAAAACCCCGACCGCTGGTGCCTCTGGATCCATCACATTGCTATCCGGCAAAGCCAAGGTCAACGCTGTACTGACGCCTGATGGCGACAACAAGTTGACGGGTCACGCGATCTATGCATCGGAGCCGGATCTGAAGGCTGTAGTGAAGATCAAGCTGACAGGGCAAGACGAACAGCAAGCGCGTTTCACGCCCTTGGCGTCTCACGGCGAAGGTCATGAGAATCACAAACATTGACATGAATCAAACGTGATGCATGTCGATAGCCGAAGTACTGGAACATGACGGGATCGTAATGTTGCGGTAATTCGGCGGACAGCGCCGCGCTCTAAGCTGATGCCAACCACCTGATGCGCGTGGTCAAACCAAAGGGGTCGATCCTGACCTCAATGTTGCAAGCTGACGAACAAGGAGCATGACATGCACACCCCCACGAAACTGATTTCCTCCCTGATGCTGGCTTTGGTCGCCATTGGTAACGCTTCGGCCCAAACCAAAGAAGAGGACCACAAGGCCCACCATCCCCAGGCTGCGGCCTCAGCAGTTGCACCGGTGCCATCCGCCGACATGGCCTCCAAACCAGCCGGGATGGGCGGCATGGAGGGCATGCACGAGATGCACGACAAGCATCAAAAGGAGATGAAGAAGATCCACGGCACCAAGGACCCCGCCAAGCGCCAGAAGCTCATGGACAAGCACATGAAAGAGATGCATGAGCACATGGACAAAAACGGCGGCATGGACAAGAGCGGCAATATGGGAATGATGGGCGCTCAAGGCATGGGCGCTTCTGCTCCTGGTGGCGACATGAAGCCTGGCATGGGCATGGGCTCCAAGATGGGTGCCAAGCCGATGCAGGACGCTGCAAGCAAGTAAAGCCGACGCGGCGTTGTGGTGGGGTGCCCGCCGCAACGTCTTCGCTTGTGCGCCCGTCAACCATCTGAACATCAGGAGTCGCTATGGACCATCAGCATGAACACGGCACGGGGCCTGAAGGCTCATCCGCATCGTTCTTCAAGAGCCCCGTGGGTGTCGCCGTGGCGATGCTGGCCTTGATCGCCGCTTTCTATGTCCTGCGTGAACACTGGCAACACGTGGCCGGTAGTTGGCCCTATCTGCTGCTGTTGGCTTGCCCCTTGATGCATGTGTTCATGCACCACGGTCATGGTCATGGTCATCACGGCCCACATCAGCATGGCAGCACAGGTGAGCAAAACGATTCACCAGTGCCCCAAACTGGAGATCGGCCATGACGCATGACAACATGCCCGCTTACGGCCTGTGGGGGCTGGTGGCCCTCAATTCGGCCATCTTCATCGCCTTTGCCTTCAGCTTCTTCAAGCCGCAAACCAAGAGGGATTGGCGCAGCTTCAGCGCGTTCTCGGCCTTCATCGTCGCCTTGTTTGTCGAGATGTATGGCTTCCCCTTGACCATCTATCTGCTGTCGGGGTGGTTGCAGGCCCGCTATCCCAACGTCAATTTGCTGTCGCATGACGCGGGTCACCTGTGGTGGACGCTCACCGGTCAACATGGAGATCCCCACACAGACGGGGTTCACATGTTGAGCTTGGTCTTCATCGGCTGCGGCTTCTGGTTGCTGTCGGCCGCTTGGCGGGTGCTCTTCCACGCACAGCGCCGTGGCTCGATGGCCAGCACAGGCCCTTACGGGCGCATCAGGCATCCGCAATACGTTGCTTTCGAGCTGATCATGTTTGGCTTCCTGCTTCAGTGGCCTACCGTACTGACAGTGTTGATGTTCCCGGTGCTCACTGTGATGTACGTGCGCCTGTCTCTGACTGAGGAGAAGGACTCCGAACGCGCTTTTGGCTCGACCTGGCGTGACTATGCGGCGGTCACACCGCGCTTCCTGCCTCGCCTGCGCAGCCGCCTCGTAGGCTGATCAACAACAAGAAGAACTGGAATCACGATGACGTCCGAGCAACCCACCAGCAAAGAGCACTCCGATCCCCATGCACACCATCACCACGGGGGGGATGCGGCTCACGGCCACGAGGGCCATCAACATGGTGGGCACGGTGAGCATGAGCACGGATCGGCGCACGAAGGCTGCGATCACGATCACGCTGCTGTGGCATCGGTTGCACCTGCGACGGCCAATCAGGCGTTGACCGATCCGGTGTGCGGCATGCCCGTCACGACGGCCTCACCGCACAAGCAGGAATACGCGGGCAGGCCGTATTACTTTTGCAGCAGCAACTGCCTGGGTAAATTCAGCAAAGAGCCGCATCGGTACATCGAGCCAAAGCCGAGTTCTGCGCAAGGCCATGCGCACCACCGTGCGCCAACTGCGCCAGGTGCGCCGAGTGGCCCCGTCACCGCTGTAGCACCAGGCACGGTCTACACCTGCCCGATGCATCCGCAGATCCGCCAGGATCACCCCGGCAATTGCCCGATCTGTGGCATGAACCTGGAGCCCTTGCTGCCGACCGTGGGCGAAGACGACAACCCCGAGTTGCGCTCGATGACGCAGCGCTTCTGGTTCTCGATGGTCTTGACCGTGCCTTTGCTGATGATGGCGATGCACGAGTTCTTCCCGTTTAATCTGGCTGCCTGGGTTGACGAGGTGGTCGATGGCCTGGCGACGCAGTTGGGCTGGCCGCACTTGCTCAAGGTCAGTTGGTCTCAATGTGTGCAAGCCTTGCTGGCCACACCTGTGGTGCTGTGGGGCGGTTGGCCCTTCTTTGCACGTGGTTGGCGCTCGTTCGTCACGTGGCAGCTCAACATGTTCAGCCTGATTGCGATTGGCATCGGGGCGGCCTACCTGTTCAGCGTCTATGCCATCTTGTTGCCCGAGTCGTTGCCTCAAGCCTTTTTGACCGAGCACGGCCTGCCGCTGTACTTTGAGGCTGCGGCTGTGATCGTGACCCTGGTCCTGCTGGGGCAGGTGCTGGAGCTGCGCGCTCGCTCGCGCACCAACTCCGCCATCAAGGATCTGCTGGGTCTGGCGGCCAACACGGCCATCCGCATCGGTGCAGATGGCGTGGAGGCCGAGGTGCCGCTGGAGCAAGTGGTGGTGGGTGACACCCTGCGGGTCAAGCCGGGTAGCAAGGTGCCGGTGGACGGGGTGGTGCTGGATGGCAAGTCCAGCATCGACGAGTCCATGATCACGGGCGAGCCCATTCCTGCCGAGAAGGTGCCGGGCAGCAAGGTCACGGGGGCCACGGTCAACCAGACTGGCTCGTTCACAATGCGGGCCGAGCGTGTCGGGTCTGAGACGCTGCTGGCCCGCATCGTTCAGATGGTGGCCGAAGCGGGGCGTTCACGTGCGCCCATCCAGAAGCTGGCCGATCAGGTCTCTGGCTGGTTTGTGCTGTCGGTGCTGGCCATTGCCTTGGTGGCCGCGCTGGTCTGGGCGGCATTCGGGCCTGCTCCTGCGCTGGCCAACGCGCTGCTGGTCGCTGTTTCGGTGTTGATCATTGCCTGCCCCTGTGCGCTGGGTCTGGCCACGCCCGTGTCCATCATCGTGGGTGTGGGGCGCGGGGCCAAAGAAGGCGTGCTCATCAAGGATGCCGAAGCCCTGGAGTTGATGGAAAAGGTCGATACCCTGGTGGTAGACAAGACCGGCACGCTCACCGAGGGCAAGCCCACGGTACAGACCGTGGTGGCCGCCGATGGATTTGACAAACAGCAGGTGCTGGCCTGGGCTGCGAGCCTGGAAAAGCTCAGCGAACATCCCCTGGCCACCGCCATCGTGGGCCGCGCTCAAACCGATGGCGTGACGCTGTCGGCTGTGTCCGGCTTTGATGCGGTGACGGGGCAGGGCGTGCGCGGCGTCATTGACGGCCAAACCGTGTTGCTGGGCAACGCACGCTTGCTCGCGTCCGAGCAGGTCGACACCTCGTCGGTTGACAAGGATGTGGAAGTCTTGCGGCTGCAAGGTCAGACCGTGATGTACCTGGCGGCAGGATCGAAGCTGGCGGGCTATGTGGGTGTGGCCGACGCCATCAAGGCGTCCACGGCGGAAGCGATTGCCATGCTCAAGGCCTCAGGCGTTCGCATCGTCATGCTCACGGGCGACAACCCGGTGACGGCCGCCGCCGTGGGCAAGCTCCTGGGTCTGGACGACGTCAAGGCGGGCGTGATGCCTGAAGACAAGTACAAGCACGTCAAGGCTTTGCAGGACCAAGGGCGCATTGTGGCCATGGCGGGCGATGGTGTGAACGACGCGCCTGCGCTGGCCCAGGCCAATGTCGGCATCGCCATGGGCACTGGCACCGATGTGGCCATGAGCAGCGCACGCATCGTGCTGGTCAAGGGCGACTTGCGCGGCATCGCCAAGGCACGCGAGTTGAGCCAGGCCACCATGCGCAACATCCGCCAGAACCTGTTCTTTGCCTTCATCTACAACTTCTTGGGCGTGCCGCTGGCCGCTGGCGTGCTGTATCCCTTCCTGGGCATCTTGCTCAGTCCCATCGTGGCCAGCGCGGCGATGGCACTGAGTTCGGTCTCTGTGATTGGCAATGCGCTTCGCCTGCGTTCGGCCAAGGTGTGAGACGCTGATGAGCGCCACCTTGAAACCCCGAAAGTCCTCCAGGCCAGCAAAGGCTTCGGGAGTTGATCGGCAAGCTGTGGGGGTTGGAGAAGCCAAAGCCTTGACCAACATGGCCCATGCGCCCGACGCGCTTGCGACGGGCGAGCACCAAAGCCTGGCCGAGCAATTGTTTCGCTACCAGATCGACGTGGTTCAGCGCTCGATCCTGTTCATGGACACGCTACGCCAGCGTGCCGACAACATGCTGGCCCACGAAGCGGCTGGGATGCCGCCCTTGCTGGATTTCGCGCACGAGGTGGTGCTGGACGCCAGACAGTTCGCTGTACCGGTGAACTACGCCTTGTTGCGCATCCTCCCCTCCAATGAAGATGAGCCAACCAAGGTCTCGCCCGATCACCGGCCCATCCTGGTGGTGGACCCCCGTGCCGGTCATGGTCCTGGTATCGGCGGGTTCAAGCGCGACTCCGAAGTGGGCATGGCCTTGGCCGATGGCCGGGCGGTTTATTTCGTGGTGTTTTTCCCTGAGCCTCGACCTGAGCAAACGCTGGCCGATGTCCACCACACCTTGCGCTGCTTCGTGGCAAAGGTGTGCGAGCTGCATGAGGGTGTGGCGCCGGCTCTGTACGGCAACTGCCAGGGTGGCTGGGCCGTGGCGCTGCTGGCCGCTGACTGCGAAGGCACCGCCGGGCCAGTGGTGATGAACGGCTCGCCACTGTCGTATTGGGCGGGGGCCTCTGACGTGAACCCCATGCGGCTGGCTGGGGCCTTTCTGGGCGGTGCCTGGTTGTCCCACTTCACATCGGACTTGGGCAATGGCCTTTTTGATGGCGCCTGGCTGGTGCAGAACTTCGAGAGCTTGAACCCGGCGCACTCGTATTTCACCAAGAACTACCAGTTGTTCTCTCAGGTGGACACGGAGCGTGAGCGCTTCCTGGATTTCGAGCGCTGGTGGAGCGGCTACTACTTCTTGAGCCGTGAAGAGATCAAGACCATCGTGGAGAACCTGTTCATCGGGGACCAGTTGGAACAAGGCCTGATGCGCATCTGCGAGCACTGTGTGGCCGACCTGCGCCGCATCCGTCACCCGGTGGTGATCTTTGCATCCAGCGCCGACAACATCACCCCGCCACATCAGGCGCTCAACTGGATTCCCGCTGTCTACCCCAGCACTCAGGCACTCAAGGATGCCGGGCAGCGTATCGTGTACCTGATCAATCGGCACGTGGGACACCTGGGCATCTTCGTGTCGGCCAGTGTCGCGCGTCATGAGCACCACGCGATCCTGCAGGAGTTAGAGCGCATCGAAACCCAGCCGCCCGGTCTTTACCAGATGGTCATTGACTCCGCTGATGAGTCAGAGGGGTCTCGCGGTGCGGCACGCGTGCATTACGAGGAGCGGCAGGTGGAGGATGTGCACTACGCCTACCCCAGGCAAGCCTTCGAGAAGGTGCGCCAGGTCTCGGAAATCAACGAGTCGGCCTATGCGAACTGGGTCAGCCCATGGGTGCGCACCTGGGCCAACCCTTGGGGTGCGGCCATCCAAAAGTGGATGCATCCCATGCGCGTGCAGCGCTATGTCTTTGCGACGGCGCTCAACCCATTGACCGCATCCCTCGCACCTTGGGCGGCCTGGGTCAAAGACAACAGACAGCCTGCTGAGCCCAGCAACGCATTCCTCAAAGCCCAGGCCCAAGCGGCCAAGGGCGTGGCCGATGTCATGGACAACGGGCGGCACCTGCGCGACGCCATGGGCGAGACCCTGTTCCAGCAGTACTTCTGCCAAGGCGTTCAAGACCTTTAACTCAACATCCCATTTGGAGCAATGACATGCGCAAGCTGATCGCCATCACGATGACCGCAGCGGCCCTGAGCCTGAGCGGTTGCGGCTACAACACCTTCCAAACCACCGACGAGCAGATCAAGGCAAGCTGGTCGGAGGTTGTGAACCAGTACCAGCGGCGAGCCGATCTGGTGCCCAACCTGGTCAACACGGTCAAGGGCGAGGCCAACTTCGAGCAGGGCACGCTGACCAAGGTGGTGGAGGCGCGTGCCAAGGCCACGTCCATCCAGGCCACGCCGGAGCTGGTCAACGACCCGCAAGCCTTCCAGAAATTCCAGCAGGCCCAAGGTGAGTTGTCTGGCGCCTTGTCTCGCTTGCTGGTGGTGACCGAGAACTACCCGACACTGCGCGCGAACCAGGGCTTTCGGGATTTGCAGGCTCAGCTAGAAGGCACGGAAAACCGCATTACCGTGGCGCGCAATCGCTACATCAAGTCGGTCCAGGACTACAACGTGACGGTGCGCACCTTCCCCTCGAACCTCACGGCCATGGTCATGGGCTACAAGGAAAAGCCCAACTTCGCCGTTGAGAACGAAAAGGAAATCTCCAAGCCGCCCGCTGTGGACTTTGGCGCTGCGGCCGGGGCGTCGAAGTGACACCCACCATGGCAAGGGCGCTGCTGCTTGCCATCTCGCTCTGGTGGTCGGCGCTGGCCGGTGCGCAAGTGCCCGTGCCGCCCCTGAGCGGGCGCGTGGTTGATCAAACCAGCACACTGAGCGCTGAGCAACAAGCCAGCTTGAGCCAAACGCTGCAAGCCTTTGAGACCCGAAAAGGCTCCCAATTGGCTGTGCTGATCGTGCCCACCACGGCGCCTGAGCCCATCGAGCAGTTCGCCTTGCGTGTGGCCGAGCAGTGGAAGATCGGGCGCAAGAAAGTGGACGATGGCGCCATTCTGGTGGTGGCCAAAGAAGACCGCACCTTGCGCATCGAGGTTGGCTACGGCCTGGAGGGCGCGCTCAACGACGCGACGTCCAAGCGCATCATCAGTGAGGTCATCGTGCCTCGCTTCAAGCAACAGGATTTTGCGGGTGGCATCGCTGCGGGCGTCGATCAGATCATCCGTGTGGTCGATGGTGAACCTCTGCCTGCCCCGCAGGAGCGGCCCGACCAGGGCGCCAACGATGTGCAGCAGTTCGCACCCGTGGCGATCATCCTGGCGCTGGGCTTGGGCAGCATCTTGCGCGCCTGGCTGGGCCGCTTGCCCGGTGCCTTGGTCACAGGTGGCGTGGTGGCTGGGGTGACCTGGTTCATGGCGGGCGCATTGTCACTGGCCTTGGCAGCCGGGGTCATGTCTCTGGTCTTCTCGCTGGCTGGGGGCATGGGCTTGCTGGCGGCCATGGGCGGGCGCGGTCATCGAGGCTATGGCGGCGGTGGGGGCTTTGGAGGTGGTGGCGGTGGTTTCGGCGGCGGCGGTGCGTCAGGGAGATGGTGATGAGCAAACTCTCCAGGATCGTGTCGCACATGACGACCACACGTCGGCGTGTCCACCGGGCCTTCCCGCCCAAGTCCATGCACGCCATCGAGCAGGCGATCAAGGCGGCCGAAGTCTGCCATGCAGGCGAGATTCGCTTTGTGGTGGAAGGCGCACTCGATGGCGTGCCTTTGCTGAAAGGCCAGTCCGCACACGAAAGGGCCATCGAGGTCTTCTCGCTGTTGAGAATCTGGGACACCGAGCACAACAGCGGTGTGCTGATCTACCTGTTGCTGGCCGATCGGCGCGTCGAAATCGTGGCCGATCGGGGCATCCATGCCCGCGTCGGACCAGGCGGTTGGGAGGCGCTGTGCCGGGACATGGAGGCTGCGTTTCGCAGCGACCAATACGAACAAGGCGCCATCACCTGCATTGGTGCGGTGGCGCAGCACCTTTCTCGGCATTTTCCTTCGCACGGACAACATGCCCACAATGAACTACCGGACGCGCCAGTGGTCCTGTGAGGACACGTTCTGTGTTGATTTGGCCATCATCCACAGCAGCATCCACCCTTGGCTTTGCCGGTGCTGCCACAGCCGCCAGATGGCTTGCCCTGCACAGGCAAGGCTGAGGTGGACAGCTTGGCCGGGTAGCCTGCCGCATTCAGGGCTGAGATGATGGGCAGGCCATCGGTGGCCAAAGCACCGCTCACCTTGACGTGGCCGGACTGCAGGCTCACGTCCACGTGCTGCACGCCGCTCAGTGTCTGCAGTGCCTGAGTGACGTGCTTGACGCACGAGCCGCAACTCATGCCCTGGACTTCAAGATCGATGGTGTTCATGTTCAGGCTCCAATAGAAAAGGGGAAAGGACGTTGTCCGGTAGATCAGCGGTAGCTTTGGTACACCGTGCTGCGGCCATCTGCTTGGACCAGCAACACATCATGGGGAACCAAACGGTTGCCATAGGCTGGACCATCCATGCCTGGCGACCCCACTGGCATGCCGGGCACCGTCAGGCCAACAGCACGGGGTTTTTCTTTCAGCAAGCGCTGGACATCGCGTGCAGGGACATGCCCCTCCAGCGCGTAGCCGCCGACGCTGGCCGTGTGGCAGGAGCCCAGCTTGTCGGGGATGCCCAGGCGCTTGCGCGCGCCGACGTTGCCTGTCTCATGCACTCGGACAACGAAGCCGGCTTTTTCCATGTGGGCAACCCAGTCCTTGCAGCACCCGCATTGGGGGTCTTTCCATACTTCGACGATCGGGCCATCAGGCTGGGCCCAGGCGCCCACTGTGGCGAGGACCAATGCGCCCACCAACCACTGGCGGCGTTGCAATCCGACAAATCTGCGCATGCTGGATCTCCTGTTTGCTGGCGGCTTCGAAGCTGCGGATGGACACTGCAGGCTCTTCGGGCAGCATCCACGCGTCAGCACATTTGCAGGATAGGCTCGCGTAGTTATCTGCAGCATGACGCTGACATTACATTTGCTTCATGCAGGACCAACTTCCAGAAACCTCCAATGTCCAGGGCGAATTAGGGCGCATGCAATTGGCATGGCTGGCTGCCGCCATCCTGGTGGTGTCCACGGGTTATGGGGCCTTGATGCCTTTGCTGCCGACCTGGCTGGCGCTGGCCAGGCCTGATGCTGCAGCCAGTGACATCGCCGACCATGTGGGGTTCATCACAGGGGTGTATGCGTTCGGAGTATTAATGGGGGCACCATTTTGGGGGCTGGTCTCTGACCGCGTGGGGCGCAAGCCGATCCTGATCATGGGCTTGGCGGGCTATGTGGCGAGCCTGCTCTTGTTGCTGGCGCCATCGTTGGCGGGGCTGTCGGGGTTGTATGCCTTGCGGTGCACCAGCGGATTCTTTGTTGCGGCAGTCATTCCCGTGGTGTCTGCCTTGATCGCGGAGCACACTCGGCCATGGCAGCGTGCACGTCGCTTCGCCTGGCTCGGTGCCGTGTCGCTGATCGGATTCCTGTTTGGCCCGTGGTTGAACGCGGCGGCCGACTGGATCAGCCAGGGTGCCTTGCGCGGGATATCGGCGCCCCAGATCGTGGTGGTGCTCTCGGCTTTGCTGGGTGCTGCGACGATGGCAGGGCAGATCTGGACCTTGCCTCATTCGCCCAAGACACCGCCATCGTCCAGGCCTGAGCATGTCAGTGACAAGGCCGAAGGCTTCGCTGCGCTGTGTGGGCTCGACACCTTGGTCATGTTTGCCTTGTCGGGGTTTGAGGTCGGCATCATGTTGTAAGGTCAGCAGCATCCCGATCTGAGCTCGCGCCAGGTGTCGATGATGTTTGCCGAATGCAGCCTGGTGATGCTCGGTGTCAATGCCGTGCTGTTTTTCTCTGAACTGCTGGAGCGGACCCCGCCGCGCAAACTCATCTGCGTCGGGCTGTTGCTGGCCATCACCGGTTTGGCCTTGCTTGCCTGGCATCGGGCCGAGGCCTGGATGTACCTGGGCGTCAGCCTGACCTCGGCTGGCACAGGCCTGGTGCTGCCCGTGATCGCCTATGTCGCGGCGGGCGCCGAGCGTGACAGGCTGGGTGTCACGATGGGGGGGCTGGCCGCCGCCAGCAGCGTGGGCCAGATCGTGGGTTCGGCTGTCGGTGGATGGCTGTTCGGTGTTGCTGCCCAGCACAGCTATGGTTGGCTGACGGCGCCATTGGTGGCGATACTGGCGTTGGTGCTGCTGCGCCCAGCCTTGTGGGCGCGCCAACCATCCCCGTAGCCACAACCATAGCCACCTGCTTGATCACATGCATGACACCCTGACCGTCCTGATCGACCATTGGAAGAGCGATCCGCACAGCACCTACAACACCTGGTTTCTGTGGGAGGAGCGGCTCAAGAACTTCCGCTCGATCCGCCGAGGCATCGGACAGGTGGTTCGCGACATCGATGCGGGCACCTTCGGCAATGCCTACCGAGGCTCGTCGCTGGAGACGGTGGTGGGCTCGGTGGCCGAACAGCGCCAGATTTTCAAGGGGGCCGACCACGCCTTCCTGTGGAAACCCAAGCTGCGCATTCCCGACATCTATGAAAACGCGGCCAACCAAAAGGCCTTTGCTCGTTTGCTCGACGCCTGCGATTGCTGCGACACGATCGAATCGATCATCGAGGCGATTCAGCGCATCGATGCACTGCAGATCAAAGGCCTGGGGCCTGCTGTGGCCAACCTCCTGTACTTCATCCACCCCACGCTGGTTTCACCCTTCAACACGGCCATCGTCCGAGGCTACAACGCGGTGACGGGGGCCAATGTCAAGCTTGGGCGGTGGGATCATTACCTGTCCATGCGAGAGGGCTTGGTTCGGCTCAACCAGGCGCACCGTCAACAACTGTCCAATGACCTGGGTGCGCTGGCCGGTTTGATGTTCGATGTGGGCAATGGACGGTATGCCGCGCCGCCCAGGCTGGATGACCCGGATGCCATGTCGCAATCCAGAGCACTTTGGGAAGCCGATCTCAACAAGGTTCGCGAGGAATCGTCCGCTGCGCAAAAGCAGTGGCAGCGTGACGCGGAAAGCGATGCCACCCACACCGACATCCAGGGACGACTGAGGGATCTGGGCCTGGCCTTGGGCTTTGATGTCTGGGTCGCCTCCAATGACCGTGGCCGGGCCTACGGCGGCGGGCGCCTGGGCGATGGCTGCCTGGCGGATCTGCCCCTGAACGTCAGCACGCGGGGTGATGCGGTTCGCCTCATTGACGTGATCTGGCTGGAGAAGGGGGCGGCCAGCGTGGCGGCGGCCTTTGAGGTGGAGCACTCCACGTCCATCTACTCGGGGATCGTGCGCATGCTGGATCTGGCCCTGGGCAGTGATGTGGGGGCATCCAGTGTCCTGTTCCTCGTTGCGCCTGACAGCCGACGCGACGAAGTCAAACAACAGTTGGCCAGACCTGCGTTCAGCCGAGTATCCGAGTTGGGGATCCGCTACCTGCCGTACGGTGAGTTGCA
>RXJQ01000084.1 GCA_003963115.1 Burkholderiales bacterium | reverse complement strand
TTTGGTCGGCCTGTTCTCATCGCGGTATCTCCGTTCCCAAGATACCGCATGGCATTCAAGATTAATGCCAGTTATTTGCAGGACACAACACTAGCCGCCCTCATCCCCGACCTCACTCAACCGCCTGGCTTTGCTTGGTGTTTTGGGGCGCGCCTCAACCTTGCCGTCCCCCTGGTCTCGCTCAGAAGCCACCCAACGCAAAGACACCAAACAAAGCCACATCCACACCGACGACGGCCATGCGCCTCATCGGCTTGATCGATCGCATCAGGAGACAACAAGATGACGACACAGACACTGCGGGTGCACACCGCTGATGGTCGCGAGCTTGCTGCCCGGGTCTATGAACCCGACGATGGCGAGGTGCGGCGCGCCGTGCTGATCGCCGCTGCCATGGGCGTGCCGCAGCGCTTCTACGAGGCCTTCGCCAACTGGCTGGCTTCGCAAGGCGTGGCCGTGATGAGCTTCGACTGGCGAGGCACAGGCGAGTCAGCACCGCCCAATCTGCGCGGCTACAAGGCCAGCATCACGGACTGGGCCACCAAGGATTTGCCGGCAATCGTCGATGCCTTCTGCGCACGTTGGCCTGATGTGCCTCATACCTATCTGGGGCACAGTCTGGGCGGCCAGTTGTTCGGTTGGCTGCCGCAGCCCGAGCGTTTCGAGCGTGTGCTGACTGTGGCCAGCGGCAATGGCTACTGGCGCTTCAATGCACCCAAGGTGCGGCTGCAGGCGCCCATTCTGTGGTGGGTGCTGGCACCAGTGGGCATTCGCCTGGCGGGCTACTTCCCGGGCAAGAAACTGGGCGCCATCGGCGACCTGCCGGCCGCCGCCATGTGGCAATGGCGCAAGTGGTGCCTGCATCCAGACTACCTGGGCGCCGAAGGGCAGGCCGTGCGCGCCCGCTATGCGCAGGTCGGCGTGCCCATCACGGCCGTGATCCTCGATGACGACGAGCTGCTCAGCCCCGAAGGCATCCGCCGCCTGTATCGCCTGTATGAGAAGGCGCCCGTGCACTTCGAGCACCTGCACCCGCATCAACTGGGCATGAAGCAGATCGGGCACTTCGGCCTGTTCAAGTCCAGCGCAGCCGAGCGCCTGTGGCCCATGGCACTCAACTGGTTGAACGGCCCTGGCACTGCGGGATAACGCGCCCCCTGATCAGGCTATGATGTAAGCACCGATGTTGCGCGTTAATCGAATGATCAAAATGCGTGACGAATTGATTGGGTGATGTCCTGGCCTGCCGCGCATGGTGCGATGGGGTGTGACGAGCCCGGAGACAAACCATGCAACGCCACATCGTGCAGCAGGGGCTGATGGCCCTGGCAACTGTTTTCGCCTCGTCCCTGGCCTCGTCTGCCTGGGCTGCCGCCGCGCCCTGGGTGCCCAACACCACCGGCAATGTGGGCCCGGCGCCCGCTTCGTTCAACAAGTGGGAAACCATTGAGGCGCCGGCCGAATCGGGTGCCAGCTGTGGCAACGGCACGCCCTATCGCTTCTTCGTCAACCGCACCACCACGGCCGCCAATGCGAACAAGACCGTGATCATGTTCGAAGGCGGCGGTGCGTGCTGGGAGCAGAACGCCTGTCAGATGAAGGATGGCGTGCTGGGTGCGACCAACTACAAGGGCATCCCCACCAACTACATGAGCACGGGGCTGGCGCTGGGCGGCCTGATCACGCCCTTCACCTCGCGCAACCACCCGCTGCAAAAGGTGCAGACGCAAAGCTGGAACATCATCTACGCGCCTTACTGCACGGGTGACGTGCACACCGGCAACAAGGTCGCCGTGTATGGCGATGCCGACCCCACCAAGCCCATCACCTATTACCACCGTGGCTTCAAGAATGGCGAGGCCGTGGCCAACTGGGTGGGGCGTTACTTGCCCAAGCAGGATCAACTGCTGGTCACGGGTTTCTCGGCTGGCGGCGTGGGTGCCACCGCGATGTATGGCCTGATCCGTCTGGCCGACCAGCCCAAGCAGTCCGCCCTGATGGCCGACTCGGGCCCGCTGTTCCAGGTGAACCGCAATGCCACACCCGATCAGGCGCCGTCTGTCTTGCTGCACAACAAGATCCGTGTGGCCTGGGGCCTCGATGGCGACGAGGGCCTGGCCTCGCGCATGATCGCGACCTTCCCGACGGCCGGCAACATCGACAACCTCGGCAGCCTGACCACTGGCCTGGCCAAGGTCTTCCCGCAAGACCGGCTGGGCTATGCGCTGTTCCAGTGCGACGCGGTTTTCTCGTCCTTCTCGTACACCAAGTTCTATCCCGAGATCGCCGCCACGCCGGCCGGGGCCAAGCGCGATGCGCTGCTGCATGCCAAGTGGGTGCAGGAGATCGGCCCCTGGATCGATGCCATGAAGCCCTACAGCAACACGGGCTACTACGTGCCTTATGGCCGCGACTTCATCAAGTCCCACACCCTGACCACGGCGACCTTCAGCGGCACGGGCATCAAGGAGCTCAACATTCCGAACGTCGGTGCCTTCGTCGACAACCTGCTGGACCCGAGCCAGCCCGTGATGCGCGCCTATGAAACCCAGCGCACGGTGCAGAACGCTGAAGGCATCGCGCTGTTCAGCACCATCAGCAATGCCTTGTACGCCTTGCTTGGTCTTTGATTTGCGGCAGTGAGCGGCGGCCTGCTGTAGTGCAATACGTGGCGCAATACGTACTGCAATAGGCGCCGCGTTTTTCGCATGACGTCATGCGGGCCCGGCCTCTCGCCGGGCCTTTGTTTTTGTCGTGCGCGCTGCTGGGGGTTGTCGCCCAAACCACCCGAAACTGGCGTCTAATTCAGTCTCCCGAGAATTTGCATACCCTGGAGACTTAAGGCCCATGAGCGACATCCTGCAGCATCGTGAAGCTGGTGTACTGACACTGACCTTCAACCGTCTGGACAAGAAGAACGCCATCACCACGGCGATGTACAGCCGCCTGGCCGATGAGCTGGAAGCCGCCGCCAGCGACGACAGCGTGCGCGTGGCCGTGATCCAGGGTGCCGTCGAGATCTTCACGGCCGGCAACGACCTGGGCGACTTCCTCAACAACCCGCCTGTGCAGCAGCCTGGTGGCGAAACGCCGCCGGTGATGCGCTTTCTGGATGCACTGCGCAGCTTTCCCAAGCCCGTGATCGCCGCCGTGGCCGGTGCGGCCGTGGGCATCGGCACGACCTTGCTGCTGCATTGCGACCTGGTCTATGCCGGCGACAACGCTGCCTTCAGCCTGCCCTTCGTGAACCTGGGCCTGTGTCCCGAGGCCGGTTCCAGCCTGCTGCTGGCCCAGATCGTGGGCTACCCCAAGGCCGCCGAAAAGCTCATGCTGGGCGAGGCCTTCTACGCCGAAGAGGCGTTGGAGATGGGCCTCATCAACCGCATCCTGCCGCCGCACGAGGTCAACAGCTACGCCCAGGCCCAGGCCGCCAAGCTGGCAGCCAAGCCCATCACCTCGCTGCGCGTGACCAAGGCCTTGATGAAGCAGTCGCAGACGCAACTGAGCGCGATCATGGTCGATGAGTTCAAGCACTTCGGCGAGTTGCTGCGTGGCCCGGCCGCCAAGGAAGCCATCAGCGCGGTGATGGAAAAGCGCAAGCCCGACTTCTCCAAGTGCTGATGACATGTTGATGGCTTGAACTGAGCAAGCACAAGGTCCGCCATGGTTGAACAGCCGGCCTTGCAGCAACAGACGTGTGCGCTGGTCAGGACCTTTGCCGCGATGGGCGTGACCAGCGCGGCCACTTTAGTGACCCTGCAACTCCAGCGCTGGGTGGGTGCCGGCAAAGCGTGAAACCTGCACGTGACATTTCGATTGTTACATTGATAATGTCCGATATCGTTTGTCCTTGAGGGGCGGGTGAATTGCAGATCTCCCACTTGTTGCCTGAGCTGGTTCAGCCCGTCCTGGATGCTCTGCCCACCCCCATCTTCTTCAAGGACGCGACAGGCACCTACCAGGCCTGCAACCGCGCTTTTGCCAGGCTCATCGGGCGGCGCCGGCGCGAGATCATCGGCCTGACCGTGTTCGACATCTCGCCCCAGGAATATGCCCAGCATCACTTCGATGCCGATGCGGCTTTGCTGCAAGCCGGTGGCGAGGAGCGCTACGAGTCCCAGATCAAGCGCTGTGATGGCGAGCGCCGCCACGTCGTGTTCCACAAGGCGGTGCTGTACGACACCGATGGCCAGGTGCTGGGCATCGTCGGCACCATCCTCGATATCACCGAGCGCAAGGCGCTGGAAGTGAAGCTGGCCGACATGGCTGAGCGCGACGCGCTGACGGGCCTGCTCAATCGCCGCGCCATCCTGGCGCATCTGGAAACGCAGCACCGGGACCGTCGGCAGGCCAACCAGAGCCTGTGCCTGCTGATGTGCGACGTCGATCACTTCAAGAGCATCAACGACCGCTACGGGCATGGCGCGGGCGACGAGGTCCTGCGTCAGGTCGCGCACCTGCTGTGCGCCCATCTGCGCGAGGGCGACCGCGTGGGTCGCATCGGTGGCGAGGAATTTCTCATCGTGCTGGCCACCGCCGACCTGGAAGACGCGCGCCAGGTGGCGGAGCGCTTGCGCCAGCAGGTGGCGCGCCTGGACGTGAACGTGGGCGAAGGCGTGCGGCTGAGCGTGACCATCAGCATCGGCCTGGCGCAGACGCGCCACCAGGAAGAGGATTGGGCGGATGTGATCGCGCGGGCCGACCAGAGCCTGTACGCAGCCAAACGGGCCGGGCGGGACAAGGTCATCGTGGCCGACGCCTATCTTCGGCCCGGTCCCCACAAGGATTGGCATCAGTCCTGAGCACGCGCCGCGTGCATGAACTAAAATGGTTTAAAGGCCCATTTTTGTTGGGGCCCAAGGTACGGCGCGCTTTCACTGATGGCTTCCTCAGCAGGCTCTTCTCCTCCCACCGATCACGATGCCCTGCTGGATGCCATCCAGTCCGTGCTCGCGCCTTTGGCGGATCTGGCCGTGGCCAAGGGGTTGACGTTCGCCGTGGTGGAGGAGTCGCTCAAGCAGGCCTTCGTGCGGGCGGCGCAGGAGGCGCAACTGGCGCAGGGCCTGCCGGCGCACCGGCTGGTCAGCCGCATCAGCGCAGCCACCGGTATCAACCGCCGCGAGGTGACGCGGCTGACGCAGTCCGATGCGGGCGCACCGCAGCCGGCGGCTGCCTCGGTGGTGTCGCAGCTGTTCACGCGCTGGATCTCGGACAAGCAGTTGCGCGTCAGGGGCAAACCCCGGGCCCTGCCTCGGCAAGGCGATGAGGGGATGAGCTTCGAGGCGCTGGCCCGATCGGTGACGCAGGACGTGCACCCGCGCACCCTGCTCGACGAGCTGTGCCGGCTGCATCTGGCCCGCTGGGATGCCGAAACCGACACCGTGCACCTGCTGCAGGAAGCCTTCGCGCCCCGTGGCGATTGGCAGCGCATGGTGGCTTTCCTGGGCGACAACGTGGGCGACCACCTGCATGCAGCGGTCGACAATGTGCTGCTCGATGAGCCGGCCCACTTCGAGCAGGCTGTCTTTGCGCAAGGCCTGTCGGAGGACTCGGTCGAGCAGGTCCGTGCGCTGGCCCGCAAGCATTGGAAGGCCTTGGTGGCCGAGGCCGTGCCGCTGCTGGAGCAGCGCGTCCAGTCGGATGCCGAGCACGCGGAGGTGGCCACGCGCCGGGTGCGCCTGGGCCTGTTTACCTACCATCAGGATCCGGCCCAGACGCCGGGTGCCAGCGGCTCTGGCGACGCGGTGCCACGCCGTCTGCCCAAAGGAAAATGACATGCTGAAAGCCCTTCGATTGCGCATGGCGCTGATGCTGGGAGGCATCGTCCTGCTGATGGCCAGCTGTGGTGGCAGTGGCGGCGGTGACACGCAGGCCAATGGCAGCGGCGTGGGCTCGGGCGGCACAGGCTCCTACACGAATGGCCCGGTCTCGGGCCTGGGCTCCATCATCGTCAACAAGGTGCGCTATGACGTGAGCACGGCCACCATCCACCGCGATGACGATGTGCTGGAGAGCACCGTGCACGATGCGGCCGAGGTCATGCTGGGCATGGTCGTCGAGGTCAGCGGCTCGGGTGTGGTGCCGGCCAGCGATGGCGGCACACCGGTGGCCACGGCCTACAAGGTCCGTTATGGCAGCAGCCTGGTCGGGCCGATCAGCGAAGTCGACAGCACGGCGGCCACCATCACGGTGCTGGGGCAGATGGTGCAGCTCAATGCCAAGACGGTCCAGCCTGCTTCGCTCCAAGTGGGCGATGTGGTGGAAGTCCATGGCCTGTCGGATGCAGCCGGTGGCTACACGGCCACGCGCATCGACATGCTGACCGCGCCTTCGACGTACAAGATCGTCAGCATGGTGGACCATGTCGACAGCCAGTTCATCTATGTGGGTACGGAGGGCGGCGTGCGCGTGGCCTATGGCGGCGTCGGGTTGCCGGCAGGCGTGACGTCCGGCACGCAGCTGCGCATCTGGTTTGGCAGCTCGAAGGTCAACGGTGAATGGATGGCCACGCGCATCGCGGTGGACAAGGCGCTGGTGCAGGACGTCGATGATGCGCGTCTCGAAGGCCTGGTCACGGAGCTGCCGGTCAATGGCGTGATGAAGGTCGATGGCGCGACGGTGGACGCGAGCCGGCTGTCGTCGGTGACTGGCTTGACCCTGGGCCAGCGGGTGCGCATCGAAGGACGCTTGCGGGCCGGGGTGCTGGTGGCGGCGGATCTGGCCACGCAAGACCAGATCGACCAGGAGGACCGTGGCGTCGAGCTGCATGGCACGGTCAGCCAGTTGGGCAGCGCGACCTTCGTGGTGCGGGGTGTGAAGGTGGCCTTCAATGGCGGCACAGCCATCGAAGGCGGCTCGCTGGCCAATGGTGTCTGCGTCGAGGTCCATGGCCAGGCCTTCGATGCCAGCCGCAGCCTCACGGCCAGCGAGATCGAGGTGAGCGGCAGCTGCCCAGTTGCGTCAAGGCAGGGCGGCGTCAGTGGGGGCCTTGGAAGCCGCCCTGTCGGAAAGTGAGCACCAGGGTGTCGCGCCAGCCGTGTTCGCCCACGGGCTGAATGGGCGTGGACTCGTGGATGACGCGGGCGTCGTCCAGCAGCAGTGTGCTCCAGGGCTCTTGCAGCGTGAAGCGCACGCCATGCGGGCCGTCGGCTTCGAAGACGCGGGTCTCGCCGCCTTTGACGGCATGGCGGTCCAGCATGACCACGGCCACGAAGTCCACGCCATCACGGTGGGCGCCTTCGGGGGTCGGGCGGCCGATGCCGCCGGTGGTGTCCACGCGGAACTGGTGGGCTTCGATGTACCAGGTCGACACGGGCTTGCATTGGGCCAGCAGGCCGCCCAGTGAACGCAGCAGCGCCTGCCACATGGGGTGCTCGCAGATGGCCGGCTCTATGGGCTGGAACAGACGCTCGAAGCCGCCATGCAGGGCGTTGTAGGTCACCGGTTGCCAGTGGGCGCGGTGCGGTGTCTGGGTGAGCTGGCCGCTGGCCGTCTCCAGGGTGAAGCAGCTGTGGCGGCGAAAGCGGTAGCGGCCGCCATCGCGCAGGTGCTGGTCGGGCGGCAGGTCGTTCCAGCTGGCGTGCAGGGTATCGGCCATGGCCTGGTCGGCCTGAAGCCAGGGCAGCAGATGGGTGGCACCGATCAAGGCCCAGCCTTGCTGTTGCAGCGTGGCGGGAACCTGATCGGGCAAAGAGGGGTTCAAAGCGTCCATCCTGTGATCCTCGCATGAACCGCGTGCCCCGCGCGTGGGCAGGGCTTGAGACGCATCAAGCGGGTGGTGTTCAGTTGGCGGCGGCGGTCAGCTTCTTGCCCGACACATTGACCTTGGCGCCCACGGCGAACTGCTGGCTGACGGTGTACTCGTGCACCGTGCCATCGTCGAGCTTGACCGTGGTCTTGTACACGGTGTGCTTCTTCACGTTCTTCTCGACCTCGTTGCCGGCATAGCCACCGGCCACAGCGCCGCCCACCGTCATCACGGTGTTGCCGGTGCCCTTGCCCATCTGGTTGCCCACCAGGCCACCCAGCACGGCGCCAGCCACCACGCCCACGCCACTGCCTTTGCCCTTGACCTGCACGGCCTGTACCGATTGCACGGTGCCGTGCGTGGCGGCGGCGGCCGAAGCAGCCGAGGCAGTGGCCTGCGCGGTGGTGCCCGCATGCGCATTGAACGCGGTCAACAGGCCACCGGCCACCAGCGTGAGGCCGACCAGCGCACCCATGACGCGCATCGCCAGTTGACGCTGGCGGCGCTCACGCGGGCTCTCCAGCGGGATGGCGCGGGCGCGGGCGACATGAGGGGAAGCGGGGCGGCGAGGAGTCTGGCGATAAGGCATGGTGGTGAGGGCTGTGAATGGATGAACAGTTTGACACCTTGCGGGCCGCCCGGTTCCCGGGACAGTACCAGGGTGCCCGTGGCAAAGCCGGGTCAGACGGGGCGCGCCGGGCGAGGGCGGCCATCGCGGTCGATGGCCACGTAGGTGACATTGGCTTCGGTGACCTTGACCAGCATGGGGTCGGCGGGACGGCGTTCTGCCCAGACCTCGACGTGCACGGTGATCGAGGTGTTGCCAATGCGCGCGACGCGGGCATAAAAAGACAGCAGGTCGCCGATCGACACCGCATTGCGAAACACGAACTCGTTGACCGCCACGGTGGTCACGCGGCCGCGCGACACGCGGGCCGGCAGCACGCAACCGGCCAGGTCCACCTGCGACATGATCCAGCCACCGAAGATGTCGCCATTGCCGTTGGCATCCTTGGGCATGGGCATCACGCGCATGACCAGCTCCATCTCGGGGTGCAGGTCAGGCGGGGTCAGCAAGGTATTGGGTGGGGGCGCAACAGTCATGGGCAAACCGGTCGACAATCGACCACTACAACATCAAAAGAGCATTGTTTCAGAATGCGCCGCTTCGCACACGCCCCCGCTTCGGAAAACCCGACATCCACCACGGAAAGCCGCCGCTCAGACCGTGACACGCTGGCCAGACTGTGGCCTTATCTGTGGGCCTACAAGGGCCGTGTGGTCCTGGCACTGTCGTTCATGATCGGGGCCAAGGTGGCCAATGTGGGCGTGCCCCTGCTGCTCAAGAACCTGATCGACAAGCTGGCCCCGCACCCCGACAGCGCCCAGGCCATGTTGGTGGTCCCGGTGGGCCTGCTGGTGGCGTATGGGCTGCTGCGCCTGTCGACCTCGGTGTTCACGGAGCTGCGCGAACTGGTCTTCGCCAAGGCCACCGAAGGCGCGGCACGCAGCATCTCGCTGCAGGTGTTCTCGCATCTGCATGCCTTGAGCCTGCGCTTCCACCTGGAGCGCCAGACCGGTGGCATGACCCGCGACATCGAGCGCGGCACGCGCGCCGTGCATTCGCTGATCTCCTACTCGCTCTACAGCATCGTGCCCACGCTCATTGAGGTCACGCTGGTGCTGACGCTGCTGGCCACCAAGTTCGACATGGTGTTTGCGTGGATCACGCTGGCCGCGCTGGTGGTCTATATCACCTTCACGGTGTCCGTCACGCAATGGCGCACGCGCTTTCGGCGCGAGATGAACGAACTCGATTCCAAAGCTCACACGCGGGCGATTGACTCGCTGCTCAATTACGAGACGGTCAAGTACTTCAACAACGAGGCCTTCGAGACGCACCGCTATGACGAAGCCCTGGAGCGCCTGCGCAAGGCCGGTGTGCGAACGCAGCAGACGCTGTCGCTGCTCAACACAGGCCAGCAGAGCATCATCGCCATCGGCCTGATCGCCATGCTGTGGCGTGCCACGCAGGGTGTGGTGGTCGGGCGCATGACGGTGGGGGATCTGGTCATGGTCAACGCCTTCATGATCCAGCTCTACATCCCCTTGAACTTCCTGGGGGTGATCTACCGCGAGATCAAGCAGGCCCTGACCGACCTGGACAAGATGTTCACGCTGATGCAGCGCGACCGCGAGGTGGCCGATGCACCTGATGCCACGCCGTTGTTGATCAAGGGGGCGCCCTCCGTTCGTTTCGATCACGTCGAGTTCGCCTATGACAAGGCACGGCCCATCCTGCATGACGTGAGCTTCGAGATCCCGGCGGGTCAGACCGTGGCCGTCGTCGGGCCTTCGGGCTCGGGCAAGTCGACGCTGGCGCGGCTGCTCTACCGCTTCTACGATGTGCAGGGCGGGCGCATCACCGTCAATGGCCACGACATCCAGCGCCTCACGCAAGACAGCCTGCGCCGCAGCATCGGCATCGTCCCGCAAGACACCGTGCTGTTCAATGACACGGTGGCCTACAACATCGCCTATGGCCGCCCTGAGTCCTCGCAGGAAGAGGTGATCGGTGCGGCGAAGGCGGCGCACATCCACGACTTCATCAGCAGCACGCCCAAGGGCTACGAGACCATGGTGGGCGAGCGCGGCTTGAAGCTCTCCGGAGGCGAGAAGCAACGCGTGGCCATTGCCCGCACCCTGCTCAAGAACCCGCCCATCCTCGTGTTCGACGAAGCCACCTCGGCGCTGGATTCGGCCAATGAGCGCGCCATCCAGGCCGAGCTGTCGGCCGTGGCGCAAGGCAAGACCGTGCTGGTGATCGCGCACCGGCTGTCGACCATCGTGCATGCGCACGAGATCCTGGTGATGGAGCAAGGCCGCATCATCGAACGCGGCACGCACCCGCAGTTGCTGGCCGTCAATGGGCGCTATGCGCAGATGTGGCGTTTACAGCAGTCGGGTGCACACGAGGCCTAGGGATACGCTGAAGAAGCCGCCGCATTTTTGCGTTGGCGGACATCGGTGTGGTCGAGGTCAGTGAAGTTCATCACTTGGCGCATTTGCCGC